>JBBQKR010000016.1:0-51531 GCA_038327125.1 Solirubrobacterales bacterium | reverse complement strand
CGGGCGGCCCTACCAGACGATCTTCGGGGAGTTCGAGGGCACCTCGAGCATCAGCGTCATCAAGGCCGTCACCGAGATTCCCCAGGGCGGGACCGGCGACGTCAAGTACCACCACGGCTACCAGCGCGACTACGAGCTGCTGAATGGCGACACGGTGCTCGTCAACCTCGAGTCCAACCCCTCGCACCTGGAGTTCGTCGACCCCGTCGTGCTCGGCGCCACGCGCGCCGCACAGACCAGCCGCGAGGGCGCGCGCGCCGATCGGCGGACGGCCGCGGCCGTCCCGATCATCCTGCACGGCGACGCCGCCTTCCCGGGCCAGGGGATCGTCGCCGAGACCCTGAACCTGCAGGCACTCGACGGCTACCAGGTCGGCGGCGCGCTGCACCTCGTGCAGAACAACCAGATCGGCTTCACGACCGACTTCGAGGACTCGCGCTCGACACAGTGGGCGTCGGATCTGGCGAAGGGCTTCGACGTCCCGATCATCCACGTGAACGCCGACGACGTGGAGGCCGCGATCAGCGCCGTGCGCCTGGCGATGGCCTTCCGCGCCGAGTTCGGCCACGACGTCCTGATCGACCTGATCGGCTACCGGCGCTTCGGGCACAACGAAGCCGACGAGCCGGCCTACACGCAGCCGGAGATGTACGCCGAGATCAAGCGCCACGAGCGTGCGGCCAACCTCTACGCCGCGAAGCTGATCGAGTCCGGCGTCGCGACGAAGGCCGAGGTCGACGGCTGGCAGCAGGACATCTGGGACGAGCTGACGCGCCTGCACCAGCAGCTGAAGGTGACGATCAAGGAGGCCCAGGCGGCCGGCTCCGTCGAGCAGCCGACGGGCGAGTACCAGCTCGACCGCTCGCCGAGCCCGACCGTCGCGACCGCCGTCCCCGCGGACGACCTGCGCGCTCTCAACGAGGAGCTGCTGACGGCGCCCGAGGGCTTCACCGTCCATCCCAAGCTCGTCAAGCAGCTCGAGAAGAAGCGCGAGGCGGTCGGCGCCGAGGGCGGGATCGACTGGGCGCAGGGCGAGGCGCTGGCGTTCGCATCGCTGCTCGTCGACGGCGTCCCGATCCGCATGACCGGCCAGGATGTCGAGCGCGGGACCTTCAGCCAGCGGCACATGGTGCTGCACGACGCGAAGACCGGTCAGACGTTCTCGCCGATCCAGCACCTGGACCAGGCCAAGGCGCCGATCGAGCTGCACAACAGCCCGCTGTCGGAGCAGGCCTGCCTGGGCTTCGAGTTCGGCTACTCGCAGGAGGCGCCCGAGGTCCTCGTGCTGTGGGAGGCGCAGTTCGGCGACTTCTCCAACGGCGCGCAGGTCATCATCGACCAGTTCATCGTCAGCGGTCTGGCCAAGTGGGGTCAGTCCTCGCGACTGACGCTGCTGCTGCCGCACGGGTACGAGGGCTCGGGGCCCGAGCACTCCTCGGCGCGGCTCGAGCGCTTCCTGCAGCTCGCCGCCGAGGGCAACATCCGCGTCGCGAACCTGACGACGCCGGCCCAGTACTTCCACCTGATCCGCCGGCAGGCACTGATCGCCAAGCAGCGCCCGCTGGTCGTGATGACGCCGAAGTCGCTGCTGCGCCTGCCGCAGGCGACCAACCGGATCGAGCACCTCTCCGACACGCAGTTCTTCCCTGTGCTGGGTGAGCCGCGCGTGCCGCTCGAGAAGGTCAGGCGGCTGATCCTCTGCACCGGCAAGATCTACTACGACCTCGTCGGGCACGAGCAGCGGCAGGACAACGAGAGCGTCGCGATCGGGCGCGTCGAGCTGCTCTACCCGTTCCCCGAGGGCGACATCCGCAAGCTGATCGACAGCTACCCGAACCTCGACGAGGTGCTCTGGGTCCAGGAGGAGCCGCGCAACATGGGCGCGCGCGCCTACATGTCGCCGCGCCTGCTGCAGATCCTCCCGGACCACCTGGAGTTCGGCTACGTCGGCCGGCCCGAGCGCGCCTCACCGGGCGAGGGCTACCCCGCCGCGCACAACGCCGAGCAGCACCGGATCCTCTCGACGGCACTCGACGTCGGCGTGCCCGTCAGCGCGTATCCCAAGAAGACTCCCGGCGAGCGCTAGGCCGCTGCGGCCAGCGGCGCCGCCGTAGGCTGCCCGACCAGCTCGGCGAGCAGCGTCCTGAGTGCGTCCTCGACGTCGGTGTCGGTCAGCCTGCCCCGCTCGTCGAACTGCTCGTGCGCGAACACGATCGGCAACTCGGCATCGCTGACGTGTGCGCCGACCGCTCCGAGCACCTTGCGCGCCTCGGCCTGCGCCCAAACGGCGCCGAACATGCCGGTGCTCGCGCCGACGACGGCGACGTGCTTGGCCTTGAAGGGACTGTCGGCGATCGGGCGTGAGAGCCAGTCGATCGCGTTCTTCAGCGCGCCCGGGAGCGAGTGGTTGTACTCGGGCGTCGCGACGAGGATCGCGTCCGCCTCTGTGACCCGCTGGCGCAGCGCCGTGACTGCCACGGGCTCGCCGGCCTCGCGCAGATCCTCGTCGTAGTGCGGGATCGCCCGCAGCGCCTCAGGGTCGAGCACCACGAGCCCGACCCCGGACGGCAGCAGGTCTGCCGCCGCCCGGAGGAGCTGCGTGTTGTGCGAGTCCCGGCGCAGCGAGCCGGAGATGGCCAGGATCCGCATCGCGATCAGCCCTGGGCCGGAACGAGCTCGAGGTGGACGCTGAGCTTCACGTCGTTGGCGAGTGCCACGCCGCCCTTGGGGAGCGGAGCGTTCCAGTTCAGCCCGAACGCGGTGCGGTCGATCGTCGTGTCGATGTCGACGCCGATGCGCGGGTTGCCGGTGATGTCGGCCTCGATCTCGAGCCAGGTGCCCGTCGCGGTGACCCGCTGGGTCGTGCCCTTGATCGTCAGGTCGCCCTCGATCGTGACATCGCCGTCGCCGCTGCGCGTGACGGAGGTCGACGCGAAGGTCACGTTGGGGGTGTTCGCCGTGTCGAAGAAGTCCGGGCCCTGGAGGTGGCCGTGGAGGTTCTCGTCCTTGACCTGGATGCTCGGGACGTCGACCTCACCGGTCAGGCGCGGCTCGCCGGACAGGTCGAGCGTGCCGGTGACGTCGTCGAAGCTGCCCCGGAACGTGGCGACGCCCGAGTGCTTGACGGCGAAGTTGGCGGTGGAATGAATCGGGTCGGCGGTCCAGGTGGTGGTTGCGGCGGTGGTCGTCATCGGGCTCTCCTCGGAAGAATGTGGCTAGCTGATTGAGTGCACAAGCTTTGTGCGTGCAATCACCGTACCACAGATGCTTGCGCATACAACCATCTCCCGGGTCTGGCGCCCAGCCACCCGATCACCCCCTCTCGAGCGCCTCCAGGACGGCCGCCGCGCTCGGGGCGACGTCCGCTTCCAGCCGCCCCAGCAGGTCGCGCCAGCCCGGTCGCAGCTCGATCGCGCGGCGCACGCGCTGCAGCGCCAGCGGCATGTCCCCGGCCTGGGCCGCCGCCAAACCTGCCCAGAACAGCAGCTCGTGGTTGTCGGGCGCCAGTGCGCTGGCGCGCGTGTACGCGTCACCTGCCGCGTCGTGGTCGCCGCTGCCGGTCAGATCGTCCCCGAGCGTCGCGAGCTCGTAGGCGTCGTGCAGGTCGAGCAGCCGGTCGAGCGTCGCGAGCGGCTCGGGGTCGTCGTCGACGCGCAGGTCCACGCGCGTCTGCCAGGCCTCGCCCGCGGCGGGGACGACGAGCAGCGCCGCCGACTGGCGCCCGCGCACGTCGCCCCCGTGAGCCTCGGCGGCGTGCAGCGCCGCGAGCAGCCGCCGCGCGAGCGGCCCGCTCGCAGCAGCGAACGCGTGCGCCATCGCCGGCCAGACCTCGGGCCCGGCCATCATGTTCGCCTGCGCGCTGAACCCGTCACCGCGTTCGTCGCCGGCGAAGGCGATGCAGCGCGCCCCGGTGTGGGCCGCTACGCGGCCGGACGCATCGACGAGCGCCACCTGCCGGTAGGGCGCCTGCGGATCGGTGGCGAGCTCGGCGGCCAGCGCGTCGTGCGGAAGCTCGCCGGCGGCGAGGCGATCGAGCAGGCGCGGCCCGTAGGCCGGCTCGGCGATCGACTGCGTCGCGACCGCCCCGACGCCGGGGCGCGCCCACGGAACGATCGGCCCGACGGCGAACCAGTGCGACTGGACGGCGACCCCGAGGTCTCCTGTCGCAGGGTCGTGGGCGACGATGGAATAGGTGCCGCGGCGCATGACTGCGAATCTACCCGTCGCAGTGCGCCGTCCTCCCGACCTCACCACCGAACGTGCTCAGGCCGTGCTCGCGCGGGCCCGGGCGGTCCCGCGCGGACAGGTCGCCGCGTACTCCGACCTGGAGCGCGCCGCGCCGAGGTTTGCGGGCGCGGTGCTGTCCGCGTGCGATGACCCCACGCTCCCGTGGTATCGGGTCGTCCGCGCAGACGGGAGGCTCACACAGGGCGAGCGTCAGGCGGTGCTGCTCGCCGACGAAGGCGTCCCGCTGACCGGCGAGCCGCGGCGCGTCGACGTCCGGCTGGCACGATGGTGGAGCGATGTGGATCCAGCGTGAGATCGTCCTCGAGCCGCGGCCGCGCGGGTTCCACCTGATCACGCGCGAGATCCTCGCCGCGCTCCCCGAGCTCGGTGCGGTGCAGGTCGGCCTCTGCAACCTGCTGCTGCAGCACACGAGCGCGTCGCTGACGCTGAACGAGAACGCCTCACCCGACGTGCGGCGCGACCTGCGCACGTGGATGGACACCGTCGTCCCGGAGCAGTTTCCCTGGACCCACACGCTCGAGGGCGCCGACGACATGCCCGCCCACGTCAAGGCCACGCTCACCGGCCCCGAGCTCACGCTGCCGGTGCGCGACGGGCGCCTCGCGCTCGGCACCTGGCAGGGCATCACCCTCTGCGAGCACCGCGACCGCGGTGGCGCGCGGACGGTGGTGGCGACCGTGTGGGGCGAGGCCTGAGGGCGATCGGTCGGGCTGAAGCCCGCTCAGCGGGCCTGAACACCACCGATTGCCGCCCGGTACGCGTCCCTGCGCAAGCATCGCCAGCGCCTCCTCGCGACTCAGCGGGGGCACGGCCTACCGGCCCTTCCAGACCGGGTCGCGCTTCTCCTTGAAGGCGACAGCGCCCTCGCGCGCATCCTCGGAGATCAGCACCGGCCCCGAGATCTCCCCCTGGCGGTGCCAGAAGTCGCGCTCCTCCCAGCTGAACTGCTCGCTCAGGATCGTCTTCGTCGCGGCGACCGCGAGTGGGCCGTTGCCGGCGATCGTCGTCGCGAGCCCGATCGCGACGTCCACCGCGGTGCCCGGCTCGGCGATCCGGTTGACGAGACCGAGCTCGTGCGCTCGCTCGGCCGTGATCGGATCGCCCGTCAGCGCGAGCTCCATCGCGATCCCTGCCGGGAGCCTGCGCGGCAGACGCAGCAGCGCGCCACCCGCAGCGACCAGCGAGCGCTTGACCTCCGGGATCCCGAGCTTGGCGCCGGCCGCGGCGACGATCAGGTCGCAGGCGAGCGCCACCTCGAGCCCGCCGGCGACGGCGAAGCCCTCCACCGCAGCGATGATCGGCTTGCGCGGCGGCTGCTGGACGATTCCCGCGAAGCCGCGCTCGGCGTGCCACGGTCGCTCGCCCGCCGCGAAGGCGCCCAGATCCATGCCGGAGCAGAAGCCCTTGCCGGCGCCGGTCAGGACGGCGACCGCCAGGCCGTCGTCCCCGTCGAGCGTGTCGAGGGCGCTCGCCACCCCGTCGGCGAGCGCGCCGTTGACGGCGTTGCGCTGGTCGGGGCGGTTGAGCGTGATCAGCAGGACGTTGTCGCGGCGCTCGGTGAGGACCGGCGCGTCTGAGGTGGTGTCGGGCATGGCTCGCAGCCTAAGCTGCCGAACATGAACAAGGTCGCCGACGACGTCTGGCAGATACCGCTCACGCCGCGCAACGGCTTCAACGCCTACCTCGTGGGCGACATCCTCGTCGACGCCGGCTACATCCTCCACGGCAAGAAGGTCGTCGCAGCGGTGGCCGGCCGTGAGGTGCGGGCGCACGCGCTGACGCACGTGCACAACGACCACGCCGGCGGCTCGAAGCACGTCCATGAGGCGCTGGGCGTGCCGGTCTGGATCGGAGCTGCCGACGCGCCCTACCTCCGTGACGGGACGGCGCCGATCCCGCCGCAGGCCAACGCCCTCGTCCGGCAGATCGGGCGCTTCGCCGGCCCACCGGCGGTCGAGCCGGAGCGCCTGCTGCGCGAGGGCGACGAGCTCGGCCACGGGTTCGTCGTGCTCGACACGCCGGGCCACAGCCCAGGCCACGTGTCGTTCTGGCGTGAGCGCGACCGCACGCTGATCTGCGGCGACGTCTTCTTCAACCTGAACATCCTCACCACCGCGTACGGCCTGCGCCAGCCGCCCGACCTGTTCACGTATGACATCCCGACGAACCGCGCGAGTGAGCGCCGGCTCGCCGAGCTCGACCCCGCGGTCGCTTGCTTCGGCCACGGACCACCGCTGCGCGATCCGGCGGCGATCCGGGCGTTCGTCGCCGGGCTGCCCGCGGACTAACCGAACAGCACGAGGTCCGGCTCGCGCTCGCCGCGGACGACAGCCAGGTCGACCTCGACGCAGGCAACTCCCCGCGACTCGGCGAGCGTGCGCGCCTGCGGCTTGATCTGCTGCGCGACGAGCACGCCGCGGCAGCCGGCCATCGCCGGGTCCAGACGGATGCGCTCGAGGTAACGGGCGAGCTGTTCGACCGCGTCGATCGTCGCGACGCGCTTGATCTCGACCGCGACCCACGCGTCGCGCTCGTCGCGGCACATCAGGTCGACGGGGCCGATGTCGGTCGGCCATTCGCGGCGCACGAGCCGGAAGCCCTCGCCGCAGAACTGCGGCGCGTCGGCGAGCGCCTCCTGCAGGTGTCGTTCAACGCCGTCCTTCTCGAGCTCGGCGGCCTCACCCATGTCGTGCATGACGTCGGAGACCACCTCGACGATCCGGATGTCGAGGCGGTCCTCGGTCGCGCCGGCGCGCTTGCGCACGACGATCAGCCCGTCCTCCTCCTCGATCACCGTCGGGGGCGTCATCCAGTTCTGCGGCTTGACCGAGCTGCCCCCGTCGTGCCATACCGATACGCCGCCGTCCGGCTTGAACATCAGGAGACGCACCGCCTCGGGCAGATGAGTAGAGAGGCGGCCCGAGTAGTCGACGGTGCAGCGAACGATCAGAAGACGCATCGTGGGCGCACCCTACGCGCGGGAGCCGACGTAGAACGCCATCTCACGTCCGACTCATCCGGGGCGTTCCCGGTCGTCCGCCCCTTCGATCATCCAGTTGACGAGCCGCGCAAGCGGACCACGGCCCGATTTGGTTCCCAGCTTCACGATCAGCGCGAGCAATCCCGTCGTCGCAAGAGCCGCGAGCACCCTGATCCACCAGTCCCCGTTCAGGCCGAGCCCGACCGTGACGCCGATGCTCAACAGGACGCCCAGCAGCGTGATCCCTCCGGTCGTGAGAGTCAGGCTCCTCCCGCTGGATTCCGCAGACATACTCAGCGGAAGTGTTCTACCCGTTCCGCGGGAAGGCAACCGCAGCGTCGACGACGCGTCGCCGAATGGCAAGCGGCTACTGGCGCCGGTTCTGCGGCTTGAAGCCACCGGTGTCGGCATGGACCATCACCGACCCGTCGGGCTTGAGCATCAGCAGCCGCAGCGCCTCGGGGTGGACGGCGTTGAGTCGGCCGGTGTAGGTGACCTCGCAGCGGGCGACGATCAGGCGCATGCAGGGAAAGCCAACCGGCTGGGCACCCGGCACCGCATCTGGTCCGCGCCGACAGGTTTTGGTATGCCATAATCCCGCGCATGGCTCGCCTCACTCGTCGCGGCCTGCTCGCCGGAGCGGTCCCTGCACTCGGCGCGTCGGCGGTGCTGCTGCGCCCCGGCGGCGACGCCGCGGCGCAGACCGCCGGCGGCGTTTCCGGCGAGCAGCACGCTGATCACGCCATCGGCGATCACGACGGCCACGCCGACTTCCGCGACGGGACGACGGTCGACCACGCCGGCAACGGCTTCAGCCCGCACGAAATGCTGCGCGACTTCGACCGCGGCGTCGCGCGCCGGCTCGCAGACGGCACCGTCGTGCGTGAGTGGCGGCTGGTCGCCACGCAGAAGGAGATCGAGATCGCCCCGGGCGTGAAGTTCGAGGCCTGGGCGTACAACGGGCGCGTGCCCGGCCCGACGCTGCGCGCGCGCGAGGGCGAGCGGCTGCGGATCACCTTTGTCAACGCCTCCGCGCATCCGCACACGATCCACTTCCACGGCGTCCACCCCGCCGAGATGGACGGCGTCCCCGGGATCGGCGCCGGGTCGATCAAGCCGGGTGGCAGGACCGTCTACGAGTTCGACGCGCTGCCGGCCGGGCTGCACCTCTACCACTGCCACGTGCGGCCGCTGGCCGAGCACATCTCCAAGGGGCTCTACGGCGCGTTCATCATCGATCCCAAGGACGGCCGCGAGCCGGCCGACGAGCTCGTGATGGTCATGAACGGGTTCGACACGAACTTCGATCGCGCCAACGAGCTGTACGCGGCCAACACGATCCCGTTCGCGTACATGAGCACCCCGATCCGTGTCGCGCGCGAGCGGCTCGTGCGCATCTACCTCGTCAACGTCCTCGAGTACGACCTGATCAACTCGTTCCACCTGCACGGGAACCTGTTCGACTACTACCCGACCGGGACCGGCGCCAGGCCGAGCGAGCTGACCGACACGGTGATGCTCTGCCAGGGGCAGCGCGGCATCATCGAGGTGCGCTTCCCGCACGCCGGGAAGTTCATGTTTCACGCGCACCAGTCCGAGTTCACCGAGCTCGGCTGGCAGGGGTTCTTCGAGGTCTGCGAGCCCGGCGACGAGGACCTCCTCTGCGACGTCGAGGACGCCGCGCCCTGATGGAGGGTCGCGGCGCCACCGAGCGCGATCTGCGGCCCGAAAGGACCGGCGGGCTGCCCACCTGGCTGCTCGGGCTGATCCCGCTGGTGCTGATCCTCGCGGCGATCGGGGCGTTCGCGGCGCTCGACGGGCCGGGCGTGGCCGAGCGCCGTGGCCCGGCCGCCGAGGAGATCGCCGTCGAGCGCACGACGCTGACGCCCGGAGTGATCGAGCTGCAGGTGCGCAACGACGGCCCCGATGCGGTCTCGATCGCGCAGGTGCAGGTCAACGACGCCTTCGTGCAGTTCACCGGCGCCGACGAGCCGATCGGCCGCCTCGCGACGGCGAAGGTGCGGATCAGCCAGCCGTGGATCGAGGGTGAGGCCTACGAGGTCGTGCTCATGACCTCGACCGGCGGCACGATCGCGCATCAGATCGCGATCGCCGTCGAGACGCCGTCGCGCGGCCTGTCGTTCCTTGGGCTGATGGCGCTGCTCGGCATCTACGTCGGCGTCATCCCCGTCGCGCTCGGCATGCTCTGGCTCCCGTGGGTGCGGCGGATCCCGCCCGACTGGCTGCGCGGGATCATGGCGCTCACCGTCGGGCTGCTGGGGTTCCTGGCGATCGACGCGGCACTCGAGGGCTTCGACCTCGCGGGCACCGGCTCACAGGCGTTCGGGGGGACGATGCTCGTCGTGCTCGGCGCCGCGGTCTCCTACCTGCTGCTCAGCGGGGTCTCCGACTGGCTCGCCCACCGCCGCCGCTCGGCGCGGGCGGCGGGGGTCTCGGGCGGGACGCTCGCGCTGCTCGTGGCGATCGGGATCGGCCTGCACAACCTCGGCGAGGGCGTCGCGATCGGCGCCGCCTACTCGGTCGGGGCGCTCGCGCTCGGAGCGTTCCTCGTCGTCGGCTTCGCGATCCACAACACGACCGAGGGTCTTGCGATCGTCGCCCCGCTGGCGCACGCGCGACCGTCGCTCGCCCGGCTCGCAGGGCTCGGCCTGATCGCGGGAGCTCCCGCCGTGCTGGGCGCCTGGATCGGCTCGGCGGCCTTCAACTCGAGCCTCGCGGCGTTCCTGTTCGGGTTCGGCGCCGGCGCGATCGTCCAGGTGATCGTCCAGCTCGCCCCCTCCCTGCGCAGCGGCGACGGCCGGACATTGGATCCCGTTGTCGTCGCCGGCATCCTCGCCGGCATGGGAATCATGTTCCTCACCGGGCTGCTGGTGAGCGTCTGATGGCCACGTCCGGCCCGCGCCGCCCGTCCGAGGCGATCGAGGACTACGCGAAGGCGATCTACGCGCTGCAGCGCCGCAGTGACGGCGGCGGCGCGTCCACCAACGACCTCGCCGAGCGCCTCGGCGTGACGCCCGGCTCGGTGTCGGCGATGGTGAAGAAGCTCGCCGACCGCGGGCTGGTCGTCCACGAGCCCTACCGCGGCGCGCAGCTGACCCCCGAGGGCGAGCGTGTGGCGCTGGAGGTCATGCGCCATCACCGGCTGCTCGAGCTCTACCTGGTCGAGCATCTCGGCGTCCCGTGGGACCGCGTGCACGCTGAGGCGGAGGCGCTCGAGCATGTGATCAGTGAGGACCTCGAGGCGCGGATCGCAGCAAAGCTCGGGAACCCGACGCACGACCCGCACGGCGATCCGATCCCCGACGCCGGCCTGCAGATCGACGAGGGCGTGACCGCCAGGCTGGCCGACCTGCAGGCGGGCGACCGCGGCCACTTCGTGCGCGTCTCGGACTCCGACCCGGAGATGCTCCGCTACCTCTCCGACCTGGGGGTCGCGCTCGGCGACGCGCTCGTCGTGGTGGAACGTCAGCCGTTCGAAGGCCCGGTGTCGGTGCGCTTCGGCGACACCGTGCACGTCTTCGGCGGGGGGCTGGCTTGTGCCATGAGAGTCGAACTGGAACGGTGAGAACCAACAGGTCGGCTCCGCCGACCTGTCCTGCCGGGGGGCCGTTCCTCAGCGAGCGCTGAAGCTGACCGGCCTCGAGCGCGCCGGCTTGAACGGCGCGACGCCCTTGTAGCGCACGACGACGCGCCAGCGGCCCTTCTTGCGCAGCCGCTGCGAGTAGCGGAAGGAGCGGTTGGCGTTCTTGCTGCGCTTGTGCAGCGTGACCCAGCGGCCCTTGCGCCTGAACTGCCACTCGATGACGACCTTGCCGCCGGGCAGGAACGCCGCGCCGGGAGCAGCGACGCGGCCGGCGATCGTGCGCTTCAGTCCCGTGCCGGACAGCTTGACCTTCACGAGCGGACGCTGCGCGGGCATCAACGCCGGGTTGACGCGGCGCACCGTGATGTCGCGCGTCGACGTGTTCCCGTACTGGTCGAGCGCCTCGACGGTGACCCGCACCGGACCGTAGGGCAGCATTCGCGCGCCCATCCACTCGATGCCGACGGGGCGTCCACCGCGCAGCGCGTTGCCCGTGAAGCTGCGGATCTTCTTCTCGTTGGCGTAGAACGAGATCCGCCCGAGCTCGCTGAGGTCGTCCTTGGCGACCGCCTCGATCGTCAGCGAGCGGTCGTAGACCGAGTCCGTCGCCGGCGAGATCACCTCGAGTGAGGGCGCGGTGAAGTCGCCGCACGGCTCGCTGCCGACGTTGCCGCGGCCGATCTGGGTGAGTGCATCGAACGCCGGCCGCTTGGATCCGTCGGCGCGCTGCAACCCGTAGCGGGTCAGCTCGGTGTCCTGTGCGCTCGTGTCGGTGAGGTTGAACCAGAGCGCTGCGCGGACGTACGGGTAGAAGCTGAGGCAGCGGTAGGCGAGCTTGAGGTAGGCGGCCTGCTGGGCCTCGGTGACGCCGGCGGCCTTCTTGCCCGCGGAGGCGCCGCGCGAGCAGCGCGTCTTCGTCGCCGACCAGCCGAGCTCGGTCATGATGATCGGCCGGTCGCCGTGCCCGTTCCTCTCGAGCACCGCGTGGACCTCGCGGAACCCGAGGAAGCTGAAGCGCCCGACCCGGCCGTCGGCCTCACGGTAATAGGTGTTCGGCGGGGTGACGAGACAGGCGGTGTCGGTGTGGACCGCCACGCCGTCAAAGGAGTCGCCGGCGCCCGCCGCGTAGAGGCCCTCGAGGAACGGGTAGTCGTTGCCGGTCGAGGCGCCCGCGAGGACGAGGGTCGTGGGATCGGCTTCGCTGATCGCCAGGTGGGCGGCCTGCAGGAGCGGCGCGTAGTGCTGCGCTCCCACCGGGCCGTGCCAGAAGTCATTCTCGTCCGGCTCGTTCCAGATCTCCCAGGCGGCGACCTTCCCGCGCTCACGCGCGGCGAGCGAGCCGAGGAAGCGGCCGAAGTCCGCCGGGTCGCGCGGCGGGACGTACGGATCGGTCGAGCCGTTCGCCCACTGCGGCGCACCGGTCACGACCGCGACGACCTTGATGCCCTTGAGCTGGGCGAGTGCCGTGTACTGCTCCAGGCCGGCGAGGGCGGCGGGATCCCAGCGACCGGGACCGGAGGGCTCGACCTGGTCCCAGCGCAGGAACGCGCGGACCCAGGTGGCACCGAGCTGACCCATCGCATCGAGCGCCGCGGGGGCGTTCTGGCCGATCGGGTTGATCCCGGTCTCGGCCGCAGGGACGGTCGCAGGGGTCGCCGCGATCGCAGCGGTGGCAACCGAGACCACGAGGGCAGCAAGCGTGCAGCGGCGCAGCATCTACACCTGGTCATCGGCGCGTGCACGCGAAGTCTCAAACGACCGTGGACGACTCCGTAGACGGATGTTCTGTTGACACCGGCGACCCGTTCTGAGCCGGATCAGGCCGCCGGCAGGACGCGCGGGACCTGGTCGTGCAGGCGGCCGAGCAGCTCGCGCACCTCGGCGTCTGCCGCGTCGAGCGCCAGCGCCTGCTCGCACGCCGCGATCGCGTCGCCGACGCGGTCGGTGCGTGCCAGCGCATGCGCGTAGCGCGACCATGCGACCGGCGCCTGGGGGTCGAGCAGCGTCGCCTGCTCGCAGGCCGTGACCTCGCCGCCGACGTCGCCCGCGAGCTGCAGCACGAGCGCGAGGTCGAGCAGCCCCTCGACGCTCGGGCCGAGCCGGCGCGCCTGCTCGAGCGCCTCGCGTGCGCCCGCGCGATTCCCGAGTCGCAGGCGCAGCCGTCCGACCCGCTCCCAGGCATCGGCGTCCTGCGGCGCACGGCGCACGGCTCGAACGGCGGCCTCCTCGGCGAGACTGATCGCGCCCATGTCCTCGTAGATGCGCGCGGCGAAGCGGTGCGGGGCGGGGCGGTCGCGCTCAACCCGGGCCCAGTCGCGCACGGCGCGGCCGGCCGCGGGAAGGTCGCCGGCCTGCCAGAACGCGAGCGTCATCAGCCGCAGCACGGTGGGGTTGCGCGGATCGGCGTCGCGCGCGTAGATCAGGCGCCGCGCCGCGAGCGCGTAGTCACCCTCGGCGATCGCGTGCTGCGCAGCGGTGACGAACCGCTGCACGCGCTCGGAGCCCGGGTCGGGCGTGCTGAAGTCGACGAACTGCAGCGAGTCGGCGGGCACGGTGCGGACACCGGGCTGGAAGCGCACCCGCGCCCACTGCTGGATGTCGTCGCCACCACCGGTGAAGTAGATGCCCGCGACCTCACCGACGCCCCACTCGGGGTAGGAGAGACAACGCGCGTAGCGATGCACGACCGAGTGGTCGGGCACCTGCGATCCGAACGGATCGTGCTGCGCGCGATCGCTCTCCGCGGCGCGCCGGCGCTGCTCCTCCTCGTAGGCGCGGCGGCCCTCCTCCTCGCGCGCCTTGCGCGCGGACGCGGCGCTGACCTTGACGGCGTTGCGGCTGACCGTTCCGCCGCGCGAGGTCTCCGCGATCCGCTCGAGCTGGTCCGCCGCCTCGTTGATCGCCTTCAGGTGGCGCTCGTGCGCGACGCGCTTGCCCGGAGGCGCGAGATCGGGGTGCCAGACCTTCGCCTGGCGGCGCCGCGCGAGCTGCACGGCGCGCTTGTCGAACGGCGGATCGAGCTCCAGCAGGAGCAGCGACTGCTCGATATCCAGCACTGTGGGCATGAAACTTCCAGGCTACCGCCAGCCCAGGGCAGTGCGGACGATTCAGGCGCCGTGGCGCGCACGAAGGGGGGCGCGACCGACGGCACGTGCCGCTACCCACCGCCATGGACGGACAGCGCAGCTATCAGGGATCGGCGAGGCGCCCCCGCTGGCCGATCCCACATGCGCCCGGCGGCGCGCGGGCTGCAGGGACCGGGCGGTCGGCGCGCCCCGCCGAGCCCAGTCATGCGGGCTGACGTGCGCCCGGATGTCGCGATCGCGCAGCTCGCCGCCAGGCAGCATGGCGTCGTCTCGCACCGGCAGCTCCTGGCCCTGGGGCTCAGCCGCGCGGCGATCGATCATCGGCTCCGTCGGGGTCTGCTGCACCGGGTTCACCGCGGCGTCTATCTGGTCGGCCACCCGGCGGCGACGGAGCTCGGTCCCGCAGTCGCGGCCCTGCCGGCGGTCGGGTCAGGGGCACACCTCAGTCACCACGCGTCGGCGGCCTCTGGAATGTCACCGATCGTGACGAGCGGGCGATCCATGTGACGATCGCCCGCCGCGGACCGCAATCCCGCCCCGGCCTGGTCGTCCGCCGCGTGAAGATGCTGGACCCCCGCGACACGGGGCGCCGCCGCGAGCTCCCCGTCACCTCGCCGGCACGGACCCTGCTCGACCTCGCGGGAACGGTCTCGAGGAACGAGCTCGAGGCGGCCTACGAGCGCGCCCGCGTCCTGCGGCTGCTCCAGCCTGCGGATGTCCTCGCCGCGATGGACCGCACACCGGGACGGCGCGGAGCGACGACGCTCCAGGCGTTGATCGACGACCGGCCGGGGCTGACCCGCTCGGCGGCCGAACGGCGGCTGATGTTCCTGATCCGGCGCGGTGAGCTGCCTACGCCGGCGACGAACGTGCGGATCGCCGGTCACGAGGTCGACCTCCTCTGGAGCGACGCGCGACTCGTCGTCGAAGTGGACGGCTACGCATGGCACCGTGGGCGACGGGCGTTTGAGCACGATCGCCGCCGCGACGCCGACCTCCAGGTGGCCGGATACCGCGTGATCCGCGTCACCTGGCGACGGATCCAGGATCAGCCGGAGGCGCTGCTGGTCATGCTCACGCAGGCGCTGGCAACTGGGCTCGGTGGACACCCCGGACAGCCCGAGCCGACGTGAACCCGGCAGCAGGCGGTCACTTGGGATCGGCAACCGGGGGTGTGCGGGCCCGCGCGCTAGTCGATCAGCTTGCGCTGCATGGCGTAGATCGCCAGGCGCCACATCGCCAGCCCGAAGATCAAGAGGAACAGCCAGTTCCACAGATCGACCCAGCCGTCGAACCCGAAGACCGCGTGCCGGACGAGCTGGACGCAGTGGTAGAGCGGGTTGAGATGCGCGAGCGTCTGCACCCAGTCGGGGAGGCCGGCGAGCGGGAAGAACGTACCCGCCAGCAGGAACAGCGGTGTGATGACCGCGCTCGTCACGTAGTTGAAGTTCTCGATGCCCTTGAGGAACCCGGCGATCGAAATTCCCGCGCAGGCCCAGCCGTAGCCCGCGACGAAGTTGATGAACGGCACCGTGAGCATGCCCCAGCTCGGCTGCAGGCCGAAGAGCATCGCGACGAGCAGCGGCGTGCACCCGTAGACCGACGCGCGCATCGCCAGCCACAGCGCCTCGCCGGTGACGAGCTCCTCGGTGTCCACCGGCGCGGCGAGGATCGCGTCGTAGGTCCGCTGGAACTTGTACTTCACGAACGTCCCGAACATCGCCGGGAAGATGCTCGAGAACAGCACCGCGGTCGCCACCGTCCCGGTCCCGACGAAGTCGACGTAGTCGTAGCCGCCGACCGTCGCAACGAGCGACCCGAAGCCGAAGCCGAACGCGAGCAGGTAGATCGTCGGCTCGACGGTCGACGAGAACGTCGTCGAGCGCCAGTACGAGCTGAAGTTGATGATCTCGCGCACGAGGACGCCGGACAGCGCGGCGCGGTCCAGCCTCCCCGGCTCCTTCGCCTGTGTCGCCGCGGTGGTCGCCATCAGTCGATCTCCTCTCCCGTCAACAGCACGAACACATCCTCGAGGTTCGCCGGGCGGCGCTCACCCGCCGGCGCCCGGCCGCCTGCGTCGTCGATGCGCAGCACCGCGATCGACGTGCCGGTGCGCCGCGTGGCAAAGCCCTCGCGCGCCATCTCGGCCTCCGTCTCCTGCAGCCGCGCGGGCGAGCCGTAGACCTCGATCGCCTCGCGGCCCGCGTGCTCGGCGACGAGCTCGGACGGTGAGCCGACGGCAACGGCCTTCCCGGCCAGCATGATCGTGACGGTGTCGCAGAGCCGCGCGGCCTCCTCGATGTAGTGCGTCGACATCAGGATCGAGGTGCCCTCGCTGCGCAGCAGGTCGATCAGCGCCCACAGCTCCTGGCGCACCTGCGGGTCCAGCCCGACGGTCGGCTCGTCGAGCAGGACCAGCGGCGGCCGATGGATCAGCGCGCGTCCGATCAGCAGCCGGCGGCGCATCCCGCCGGAGAGCTCGTCGACCTTCGCCTCGCGGCGGTCGGTGAGGTTGGCGATGCCGAGCACACGCTCGATCGCCGCGGCGCGCTCGGGCTTGGGCACCCGGTACAGGTGGCTGAAGACGATCAGGTTCTGCTCCACGGTCAGCGTGGTGTCGAGGTTGTCGAGCTGGGGCACCACGCCCATCGCGGCGCGCGCGGCCTTCGAGCGCCGCGGCAGCTCGTGGCCGAGCACCGACACCTCGCCCGCGTCGGGGATCGACTGCGCGGTCAGCACGCGCATCGTCGTGGACTTCCCGGCCCCGTTGGGGCCGAGCAGACCGACGCACGACCCCATCGGGACGTCGAGGTCCAGTCCGTCCACGGCGGTGATCGCGCCGTAGCGCTTGACCACCCCGCGCAGGCGGATTGCGAGTCCGTCGGCCGGCACCCGGCCAGGATCGCACAGCGCTGCGCTCTACCCTCCATCGCCATGTCGAGCCAGTACATCTTCACGATGCATCGCCTGACCAAGGCCTACCCGCCGGACAAGACCGTCCTCAGCGAGGTCACGCTGGCGTTCTACCCCGGCGCAAAGATCGGCGTGCTCGGCTACAACGGCTCGGGCAAGTCGAGCCTGCTGAAGATCATGGCGGGCATCGACACCGACTTCCGCGGTGACGCCCAGCTCGCACCTGGCGCGAGCGTCGGCCTGCTCGAGCAGGAGCCCCAGCTGACCGCCGGCAGGACCGTCCGCGAGTGCGTCGAGGAGGGTGTCGCCGAGACGAAGGCGCTGCTGGACCGCTTCAACGAGCTCGCCGCCAACTACTCCGACGAGACCGCAGAGGAGTTCGCCGACCTGCAGGCGAAGATCGACGCCGCCGACGCCTGGAACCTCGACACGGCGCTCGACTATGCGATGGACGCGCTGCGCTGCCCGCCGTCGGACCAGATCGTCGACGAGCTCTCCGGCGGTGAGCGCCGGCGCGTGGCGCTGTGCCGCCTGCTGCTCGGCAAGCCCGACCTGCTGCTGCTCGACGAGCCGACCAACCACCTCGACGCCGAGTCCGTCGCCTGGCTGGAGCGCCACCTCGCCGAGTACGCCGGCGCCGTCGTCGCCGTGACCCACGATCGCTACTTCCTCGACAACGTCGCGGGCTGGATCCTGGAGCTCGACCGCGGCAAGGGCATCCCCTACGAGGGGAACTACTCCAGCTGGCTCGAGCAGAAGCAGAAGCGCCTGCAGCAGGAGGAGAAGGGCGAGAAGAACCGCCAGAAGGCGATCGCCGAGGAGCTCGAATGGGTCCGGCAGAACCCCAAGGGCCGCCAGAAGAAGCAGAAGGCGCGCCTGAACAACTACGAGGAGCTGGTCGCGCAGGAGCGCAACGTCAAGCTCGACCAGGTCCAGATCCACATTCCCGCGGGACCGCGGCTCGGTGACCTCGTCGTCCAGTCCGATGATCTGCGCAAGGGCTTCGGCGACAAGCTCCTGATCGAGGACCTGTCGTTCGCGCTCCCGCGCGGCGGCATCGTCGGCGTGATCGGCGCCAACGGCGCGGGCAAGACGACGCTGTTCCGCATGATCACCGGGCAGGAACAGCCCGACGCCGGCACGCTGCGCGTCGGCGACACCGTCGAGCTCGCCTACGTCGATCAGAGCCGTGACGCGCTCGACGCAGGCAAGACCGTCTGGGAGGAGATCTCCGATGGCAAGGACCAGGTCCAGGTCGGCGAGCAGTGGATGAACAGCCGCCAGTACACGGCAGGGTTCAACTTCAAGGGCTCCGACCAGCAGAAGAAGGTCGGCAAGCTCTCGGGCGGCGAGCGCAACCGCCTGCACCTCGCAAAGCTGCTGAAGAGCGGCGGCAACGTGCTGCTGCTCGACGAGCCGACCAACGACCTCGACGTCGACACCCTCCGCGCGCTCGAAGAGGCGCTGCTGGGCTTCCCCGGCTGTGCGGTGATCATCTCCCACGATCGCTGGTTCCTGGACCGCGTCGCCACGCACGTGCTCGCGTTCGAGGGCGACTCGCAGGTCACCTGGTTCGAAGGCAACTTCGAGGCGTACGAGGCGCGCCGGCACGAGCTGCTCGGCCCCGAGGCCGACCGGCCGCACCGGATCAGCTACAAGCGGCTGACGCGCAGCTGACGGCGTCGCATGGCCGACCGTGAGAGCTGCTCGGACATCGACGACGCCACGGTCGTCATCTTCGAGTTCACCGATCCTGGCTGCCCGTGGGCGTATTCGGCTGAACCGTTCCGCCGCCGGATCAACTGGCTCTACGGCGACCAGGTGCTCTGGAAGCCGGTCATGGTCGGGCTGTCCGCGGCGCCTGGGGACTACGTGGCCCGCGGCTTCACGCCCGCCAAGCAGGCCACGGCGTTCAAGCGGATCGCACGCGACCACGGGATGCCGATCGATACGACCGAGCGCCCGCGGATGACGGCGACGATCCCGGCCTGCCGCGCCGTCATCGCCGCGCGGCTGCACGCGCCCGAGCGCGAGTTCAAGCTGCTGCGGCGCCTGCGCGTGCACAACTTCTCCGGCGACCTGCTCGACGAGCCGGCCACGATCGAGGCGGCGGCACGCGAGGCGGGCATCGATCCCGCTGAGCTGCTCGCCTGGGCCGCCGGCGACGACGTCTCCACGCTGCTCGACGAGGACATGCGCCGTGCACGGCAGCCGATGAGCGCCGCCCGCGTGCTGGACAGCAAGCTCGCCAACTGGTCCGGCGGACGGCGCTACACCTGCCCGTCGTACGAGATCTGCCGCGTCGCGGACGGCGTCAGGATCGCCGTGCCCGGCTTCCAGCCGTTCGCCGCCTACGACGTGGTCCTGGCGAACCTCGTCCCGGGATCCGAGCGACGCGAGCCGCCCGCCAGCGTCGAGGCGGTGCTGCAGTGGACCGGCACGCCGCTCGCCACGCGCGAGGTCGCGGTCGTCTGCGACATCGCACACGAGGAGGCCCGGGAGCGGCTCGGCCACGTCGCCGTCGAGCAGCACGTCGGCTTCGACGGCTTCTGGTCGCTGCCCGGCGCCTAGCTGATCGAAAGCGCCGCGAGCACGGCCGGCAACTCGTGCAGCGACGTGATCAGGACGTCGGCATCGGCCAGCTGATCGGCGGGGTAGGGACCGGTCGGCACTGCGACCACGCGGACGCCGTCGGCGCGCGCGCAGGCGATGTCGCGCGGCGTGTCGCCGATCACGACCGTGCGGTCGCGCGGCCATTCGGCGTTTGCGTTCCAGGCCGTCCCGGCGCGCCTGCGTGCCACAGCCGGGAGGTCGCTGCGGTCCTCGGAGTCCGAGCCGAACCCGCCCTGCCCCGGCACGAAGAACGTTCCGATCCCTGCGGCGCGCAGCTTCAGTCGCGCGATGCCCTCGACGTTGCCCGTCACGAGCGAGAGGCGCATCCCCGCGTCCGCCGCGAGCGTGTCGAGCGCCTTGAGCGCACCCGGCGCCAACCGCTCGGAAAGATCGTCCGGGACCAGCGTGGCGTAGCGGGCGATCAGCGCGTCGTGGAACGGTTCCAGCCCGTCGTCGATGGCGCGCGCGTTCACCCCGCCCCGCAAGAGGATGTCGCGGGCGATGTCGGGGTCGGTCCGTCCACCGGTCTCCACGCGCACGTCGCGCAGGTCGACCGACCAGACCTCCTCGATCGCGTCGTGCAGGGCCATCGCGTGCTCGCGCGCACCACGGATCAGCAGCGTGCCGTCGATGTCGAACAGCAGCAGCACGTCGCTCAGCGTCCGCGCCGCGATCAGCGCTCGAACGACACGTCGGCCGGCAGCCGCTGCGCGAACGCCGCGAGCAGCTTCGCGGTGTTCTCGACGTCGTCGAGCTGCACCGTCTCGACCGGCGAGTGCATGTAGCGCAGCGGAATCGACACGAGCCCGGTCGCCACGCCGCCGCGCGAGATGTGGATCGCGTCGGCGTCCGTCCACGTGTTGCCACCTGAGGCCGACAGCGTGTACGGGATGTCTTCAGCCTCCGCGGCTTCGATCAGGAGCTCGCTCACGACAGGGTGCATGGTCGTCCCGCGCTCGATCACCGGCCCGCTGCCGAGATGGTGCTTGCCGAGCTCCTGCTCCGGGATGCCCGGAGCGTCGGTGGCGTGCGTGACGTCGACGGCGATCGCGATGTCCGGCCGCAGGCTGTGCGCCAGCGTCCGTGCGCCCGCCAGGCCCGTCTCCTCCTGGACGCCGGCGACGGCGACGACGTCGCCGGGGGCCCCACCCGCCTCGGACACCAGGCGGGCGACCTCGTACGCCACGAAGCACCCGAGCCGGTTGTCCATGGCACGGGAGATGACGCGGTCGTTCAGCAGCTCGACCGGCTCGCCCGCGATGACCGCGACGTCCCCGACGCGCACGAGCTCGCGCGCGCCGTCGCCGTCGGCCGCGCCGATGTCGATGTGCAGCTCCTTGATCTCCGGCGCAGTCTTGCGCTCGTCGGGCTTGATCAGATGGATCGGCTTCTTGCCGACGACGCCGGGCACGATGCCGCCGCGCGTCGCCACGTCGACGCGCTGGCCGACGAGCACCTGCGCATCCCAGCCGCCGACACCGGTGAAGCGCAGGAACCCGCTGTCCTCGATGTGCGTGACGATCAGGCCGATCTCGTCGATGTGGCCGACGATCGCCAGCGCGCGGCCGCCGGCCGTTCCGGGGATTCGCGCGGTGGAGCTGCCCATCACGTCGCCGTGGACGTCCTCGGTGAGCGTGCGCGCCGCGTCGCGGAACGCCGCGGCCGCGTTCTTCTCATAGCCCGATGGGCCCGGGGCGGTCAGGAGCGTGCGCAGGACGGGCGGGATCGACATGCGCCGGACCCTATCCAGAGCCTGTCAGGCAGGTGTTGACGGGGACCGCAATACCGAGACGCCGGAGTGGGTCGCGGGCCCGCCGTCGGGCTGGATCGAGATGTCCATGATCGGGTAGCCCGACGTGTCGACGGTCACCGGGAGCGTGACCGTCGCCCGGCCCTCGGCGCCGACCCTGAAGCGCCCAAGGCCGACCATGTGCTCGGCGTCGCGGATCATCCAGACCTCGTAGCTCGTCCCCGGGGCGCTCGGAGCAAGCCCACGCGTGTCGATGGTCACCTCGGGGACGCCGCCGATGTCCGCGACGGTCGCCTGTCCGCTCGCCCCCGCGGGGCCGTCGTCGAAGCGCTCGAGCGCCACGACCTGCCCCGGGGATGCGCCCGGGCCGTCGTCGCCCCCGGCCACGAGCAGGCCGGCGCCCACCCCGACGCCCAGCAGCAGTGCCGCGCAGGCCAGCGCGATGACGGGGCGAACGGTGAAGCTGGAGCCCAGCCGCTCCCGCCACGAACGACCGCGAACCTCCGGGGCAGGCTTGGGTGCGGGCACCGGCGGGATGGCTGGGGCGGAGTTCCACTCGTCGGCCTCGAGCGCGTCGAGCCGGGCGCCCACGCGTCCCAGCGCCCGGACCTCGGCCGCGAACGCCTGGTCCTGGGCCTCCAGCCGGCGGGCCTCCTGAAGCTCCTCGCCCTCGAGCATCCCGAGGACGTACTCGGCGGGGTCGATGCGCGCGCTCACGCCACCACCCCTTCCTCGGCTTCGATCAGCTCACGCAGGCGACGCAGCCCGCGCACCATGCGCGCCTTCACGGTCCCCATCGCGATGCCGGTGCGTTCGGCGATCTCGCTCTGGCTCAGCTCGTCGTAGAAGCGCATTCGCAGCAGCGTGTGCTCGTCCTCCGGGAGCCGCCCGAGGTAGTGCGCCATCCGCCAGCGGTCGGCCAGGGCATCGGTCTCGGCGATGGCGTCCTGACCGGCCTCGATCGTGCGCGCGGCCACATCGGGGTCGCGCGGCTCGGGCACGCGCCGGCGCAGATGGTCGATCGCACGGCTGCGGGTGATCGTCATGATCCAGGTGAGCAGGCCGGCACGGGCCGGGTCATACTCGCCGGCGCGGCGCCAGACCTCGGTGAAGACCTGCTGCTGGACGTCCTCGGCGGCCGCGCGGTCACGGAGCGTGCGTAGGAGGAACCCGAACGTCACCGCTCCGTACTCACGGTGGATCTCGGCCATCGCGTCGGGATGGCCGTTGCGCAGGCGCTTGGCGAGCCGCAGCTCGGCGCGCTCGGGCCGGCGCGCCGCGGCGCGCTCACCCGTCCGCGGGTTGACGACTGGTGCTGCGGGAGCGACCTGGGGCCGCGCAAGAGCTTCGGTGGGCATCTCCCCCATGTCTACGTCGTACGGGCCGTCATCGGTTGTGGCGCACATGCGTTCTCGTTCAGCGTCTCAGATCAGCACCGGAGGAACGATCGCGCCATTTGCCGATCGAGATTAGGGTATTTTGTCGTCTCCCCCTCGACCGCGACAGACGGAGCCGACCATGAGCGACCAGCCCCACCGTCCCGAGACGATCGCCCTGCACGGCGGGCAGGAGCCGGACCCTGCGACGAACGCCCGCGCGGTGCCGATCTACCAGACGACCTCGTTCGTCTTCGACGACACCCAGCACGCGGCGGACCTGTTCGCCCTGGCCGTGCCCGGCAACATCTACTCGCGCATCATGAATCCCACCTGGGGCGTGCTCGAGCAGCGCCTCGCCGACCTTGAAGGTGGCATCGCCGCCGTCGTCACGGCATCCGGCCAGGCCGCGGTGACCTACTCGGTGCTGAACGTCGCGCGCGCCGGCGACAACATCATCTCCGTCAGCCAGCTGTACGGCGGCACCTACAACCTCTTTGCGCACACGCTGCCGCAGTACGGCATCGAGGTCCGCTGGGCGGACGCCGACGACCCGGGAGCCGTCGCGGGGCTCGTCGACGAGAACACGAAGCTGGTCTTCGCCGAGACGGTCGGCAACCCGCGCCTGAACGTCGTGGACATCCCGGCCTGGGCGGAGGCCGCGCACGCCGCCGGCGTCCCGCTGATCCTCGACAACACCATCCCCACGCCCATCGGCACGCGCGCGTTCGAGCTCGGCGCCGACATCGTCGTCCACTCGCTGACGAAGTACATCGGGGGGCACGGCACCTCGATCGGCGGCGCCGTCGTCGACTCCGGGACGTTCGACTGGGTCGCGCACAAGGAGCGCTACCCCGGCCTCACGGAGCCCGACCCCAGCTACCACGGCGTCGTCTGGAGCGACGCGCTCGGCCCGGCCGCCTACATCGGCCGCGTGCGCACCGTCCTGCTGCGCAACACCGGCGCCGCGTTGTCCCCGTTCAATGCCTTCCTGTTCCTGCAGGGCATCGAGACGCTGCCGCTGCGGATGGAGCGCCACAACGCCAACGGGCTCGCCGTCGCCCAGCATCTCGAGGCGCGTGACGACGTCGAGTGGGTCTACTACCCCGGCCTGGACTCCAGCCCCTACAAGGAGGTCGCCGACCGCGTCCTGACCGGCGGCTATGGCGGGCTCGTCACGTTCGGGATCAAGGGCGGCGCCGAGGCGGGCAAGCGCTTCATCGAGTCGCTGAAGCTGTTCAGCCACCTCGCGAACATCGGCGACGCGAAGTCGCTGGCGATCCACAACGCCTCCACGACGCATTCGCAGCTGAACGCCGACGAGCTGGCCGCCGCCGGGGTGACGCAGGAGACCGTCCGCCTGTCGGTCGGCATCGAGCACATCGACGACATCCTCGCCGACCTCGACCAGGCGCTGGCCGCCACCGCGCAGGCGGCAGCCGCGGCATGACCGGCGGCGGCCTGGGCCGCGTGCAGACGCAGCGGGTCGTCCTGTTCACGACGGACGACCCGCTGATCCTGGAGTCGGGTGCGACGCTCGCCCCGGTCGAGGTCGCCTACGAGACCTACGGCACGCTGGACGGCGATGGTGGCAACGCGGTCTTCATCCTTCACGCGCTGACCGGCGACGCGCACGCCGCCGGTCACCACGGTGACCCGGGCCGGCGCGGCTGGTGGGATCTGCTGATCGGCCCCGGGCGACCGGTCGACACCGAGCGGTTCTTCGTCATCTCGCCGAACCTGCTCGGGGGCTGCCGGGGGACGACGGGACCCTCGTCGATCGACCCCGCGACCGGCCGCCGGCGCGGCCTCGAGTTCCCGATGTTCAGCGTGCGCGACCTGAACACCGTGCACCGGCGGCTGCTGGATCACCTGGGCATCGGCCGGCTGCACGCCGCGCTCGGCGGCTCGCTCGGCGGCATGCAGGCACTGCAGTGGGCGATCGACGACCCGCAGGCGATGACGCTGTGCGCGCCGATCTGCGCGAGCGCCGAGCTGACCGCGATGAACATCGCGTTCTCGACCGTGGCCCGCGAGGCGATCATGCGCGACCCCGGGTTCCAGGGTGGCCGCTACCACGACAGCGGCACCGGCCCGAACATCGGGCTGGCCGTCGCGCGCATGCTCGCGCACATCACCTACCTGTCGGAGGAGTCGTTTGCGCGCAAGTTCGGCCGCGCGCGGCGTGACGAGAACGCCGCCCCCGGGTTGGGGCCGGACTTCGAGGTCGAGCACTACCTGCACCACCAGGGAGCCAGCTTCCTGACCCGCTTCGACGCGCTGACCTACCTCTATCTCACACGCACGATGGACTACTTCACGCCGTTCGCCGAGGACGGCGTGCGCGAGCGTCTGCGGGGCAACCCGACGCGGTTCCTGGCGATCTCCTTCGACAGCGACTGGCGCTTCTCCAACGCGCACTCAGCGCGCATCGCCGCCGAGCTGCAGGCGACAGGATGCGACGCCGAGCATGTCGACATCGCATCGCCGTGGGGCCACGACTCGTTCCTGCTGAACGTGCCCGAGTACCACGCGGTGCTCGGGCAGTTCCTGCAGTCCTAGGCGAGCGCCTTGGCCTTGATCGAGTCGTACTCGGCCTGCGAGATGGTCCCTGCGTCGAGCAGCTTCTGCGCCGTCTCGATCTCGCTTGCGGGGCCGCCCTTGCCGGCGGCCTGACGGACCTGCTGGTCGAACGCGGCCTGGTAGGCCTCGTGGCCCTTCGCGTTCCGCTCCGCGATGTCGTTGTGGTAGGCGATGAGGTACACGAGGACGCCGAGCAGCGGGATGAAGATGATGAAGATGATCCAGAGGGCCTTCATGAGTCCGCCCATGTCGCGGCGGCGGAAGATGTCCGCGAACACCGCGATGGCGAGCCAGATCCACATGACGAAGCCCACGAAGATGAGCATCGACCAGAGGATGTCGAGGAATGGATAGTCAGCGGCAATGGGCACGGCGGTCATCCTGCCAGAGTCGGTCAGTCGAACGTCAGCACGGTGCGGATGCCGTCCTGGTCGTGCATCAGCTCGAACGCGTCGTTGACGCGGTCCAGCGGCAGGTGGTGGCTGATGAACGCGTCGAGCGGCAGCTTGCCGTCGAGGTAGAGCTGTGCGAGCGCCGGGACGTCGTCGCGCCCGCGCGCGCCACCGAATGACGCGCCGGCGATGCGCCGTCCGGTGATCAGGTAGCGCGGGATCACGTTCAGCGTCTCGCCCTTCCCGGCGACGCCGGCGATGACGCACTGGCCCCAGCCCACGCGCGCCGCCTCGACGGCCTGGCGCATCACGGCCACGAGGCCCGTCGCCTCGAAGGTGTAGTCGGCGCCGAAGCCGCCGGTCAGCTCGAGGATCTGCTCGACCACGTCGTCACCGCCCTCGAGCTCGCCCGTGGCGCCCAGCTCGACCGCCTTGGCGCGCCGGTCGGCGCTCGGGTCCACGATGATGATCTGCTCGGCCCCGGCGAGCTTGGCGCCCGCCACGGCGCCCAGCCCGACGAGCCCCGCGCCGAACACCGCGACGCTGCTGCCCTGTTCGACCTCGGCGATGTAGAGCGCCGCGCCGATGCCCGTCGTCGCGCCGCAGGCCAGGGTGCAGAGCGCGTCGAGCGGCGCCTCCCTGGGCACCTTCGCCAGCGCGATCTCGGGCATCACGGTCGCCTCGGCGAACGTGCTGGTCCCCATGAAGTGGCGGATCCGCTCGTCACCGCGATGCAGCCGCGTCGTGTGATCGGGGAGGTAGCCCTGGTTCTGCTCCTCGCGGATCGCGACGCAGATGTTCGTCTTGCCCGACATGCAGTGCACGCACTGGCGGCACTGCGGCGAGAACAGCGTCAGCACGTGATCGCCCGGCTGCAGTGAGGTCACACCCTCACCGACGGCTTCGACGATCCCGGCGCCCTCGTGGCCCAGGACGGTCGGCGCGTAGCCGGACGGGTCCACGCCGCTGGCGGTGTACATGTCGGTGTGGCAGACGCCGCAGGCCTGCACGCGGACGAGGACCTCGCCCGCCTTCGGCCCGTCCAGCCCGACCTCCTGGACGACGAGCGGCTTCCCGAATTCCTCGAGGACTGCGGCGCGGATCTGCATGAGCGCGACGCTATCGCACGCGAGCAACCGTCCGTCCGGGGCCGCGGTAGCCTCGCGGGGTGGCACCGTCCCCGGCCATCCGCGTACGTGGGCTGCGGGTCGAGCGCGGCGGGCGGACCGTGCTCCCCGGGATCGACCTCGACATCGCCGCCGGACGCGTGACCGGGATCATCGGGCCGAGCGGCAGCGGCAAGTCGACCCTCATGCGCGCCGTCGTCGGCGTGCAGGTCGTGGCCGGCGGGACGGTCACCGTTCTCGGCCGGCCCGCCGGGACTCCGGCGCTCCGCTCACGCGTGGCGTACGTCACGCAGTCGGGGTCCGTCTACGACGACCTGACGGTGAGCGAGAACGTGCGCTACGTCGCGCGCGTCATCGGCGAGGGCGAGCAGGACGTGCAGCGCGTGATCGACCGCGTCGGGCTCAGCGGGAACGAGGGCCGAACGGTGGCGCGCCTGTCCGGCGGACAGCGGCATCGCGTCTCGCTCGCCGCAGCGCTGCTCGGCCGGCCGGAGCTGCTTGTGCTCGACGAGCCCACCGTCGGTCTCGACCCGCTCTTGCGCCGCGACCTCTGGGAGCTGTTCGAGCGCCTGCGCGATGACGGCGCGACGCTGCTCGTCTCGACCCATGTCCTCGACGAGGCGGGCCGCTGCGACGACGTGCTGCTGCTGCGCGAGGGCCGGCTGCTCGCGGCGACGACCGCTGCGGGCCTGCGGGCCGATACGGGCACGGACGATCTCGACGAGGCGTTCGTGCGGCTGATCGAGCGCACGGGCGACACGGCGTGAGCGGACGGGCGACGCTCGCCACCGCCCGCCGTCTGATCGCCCAGCTCCGGCACGACCCGCGCACGATCGCGCTGATCATGCTCGTGCCGCTGCTCCTGCTCGGGCTGCTGAAGCTGCTGTTCGCCGACAACGAGCCGCAATTCCAGCGCGTCGCCGCTCCGCTGCTGGGCATCTTTCCGCTCCTCGTGATGTTCCTCGTCACATCGGTGACGATGCTGCGCGAGCGCACCGGAGGAACGCTCGAGCGACTGATGACGCTCCCGTTGAGCCGGGGCGACATCGTGGCGGGATACGCCCTCGCGTTCGCCGCCGTCGCGGCCGTCCAGGCAGCCTTGGCTTCGCTGTTCGCCGTCGGCGTGCTCGGCCTCGACGTGAAGGGATCGACGGCGGCGCTCGTCGGGGTCGCGATGCTCAACGCGGAGCTCGGAATGGCGTTCGGCCTCGGGCTCAGCTCACTGGCGACGACCGAGTTCCAGGCCGTGCAGTTCATGCCGGCCTTCATCCTCCCGCAGTTTCTGCTCTGCGGGCTGCTCGTGCCGCGCGATCAGATGGCGCCCGCCCTCGACGCGATCGCCGGCGTCCTGCCCATGACGTACGCCTACGAGGCGCTCGCGGGCATCGCGTCCGGCGACGCGCACGGCGCAGCGGTCGCTGCCGCGGTCACGCTCGGCTTCTGCCTGCTCGCGCTCGGCCTCGGCACCCTGACGCTGCGGCGCCGTACGCCGTAGCGGCTCGCCTCAGGACGCCACGAGCTGTCGCAGCACGTACGGCAGGATCCCGCCGTGACGGAAGTACTCGGCCTCCTTGGGCGTGTCGATCCGGACGATCGCCTGGAACTCGACGTTTCCGGCGTTCACGGTCACGTGGCGGGGCAGCTCACCGGCGTTCAGTGGCCCGGCGAGGCCCGTGATCTCGAAGATCTCCTGCCCGGACAGGCCGAGCGACTTCGCCGTGTGGCCCTCGCAGAACTGCAGTGGCAGGACACCCATCCCCACGAGGTTCGAGCGGTGGATGCGCTCGAAGCTCTCGGCGATCACCGCACGCACGCCGAGCAGCCTTGTTCCCTTGGCGGCCCAGTCACGCGAGGAGCCCGAGCCGTACTCCTTGCCGCCGAGCACGATCAGCGCGGTGCCCTCCGCCTGGTAGCGCATGGCCGCGTCGTAGATGCTCATCTCCTCGCCGCGCGGCAGGTGCCGCGTGACGCCGCCCTCGGTGCCGGGCGCCAGCAGGTTGCGCAGGCGGATGTTCGCGAACGTGCCGCGGACCATCACCTCGTGGTTGCCGCGCCGCGAGCCGTAGGAGTTGAAGTCCTTGGGGTCCACGCCGTGGACGTCGCGCATCATCGACTCGGGCCCGCCCGCGGCCGTGCCCGGCGCAGCCGCGGCCGGCTCGCCGCCGCCACCGCCGGTCACGCCGAAGTTCATCAGGTAGTGCCCGGCGGGCGAGTCCTTCTTGATCGCTCCCGCAGGCGAGATGTGGTCGGTCGTGACGCTGTCGCCGAGCTTGGCGAGCACGCGGGCGCCGAGGATGTCCTGCACCGGCGCGGGCTCGAGCTGCATGCCCTCGAAGTACGGCGGGTTGCGCACGTAGGTCGACTGGTCGTCCCAGGCGTAGCGGTCGCCGTCGGGCACGGCCAGGCCCGACCAGTTGACGTCGCCGTCGTACACCTGCGCATAGCTCTTGCGGAACATGTCCGACTGCACGGCGTGCTCGACGGTCGCGGCGATCTCGTGCTCGGACGGCCAGATGTCGGCGAGGAACACGTCTGCGCCATCGGCGTCCTGCCCGAGCGGGTCGCTGAGCAGGTCGATGTCCATCGTGCCCGCCAGCGCGTAGGCCACGACCAGCGGCGGCGAGGCCAGGTAGTTCATCTTCACGTCCGGGTTGATCCGGCCCTCGAAGTTGCGGTTGCCCGAGAGCACCGAGCAGACGGTCAGGTCGTGTGCCTGGACTGCGGCCGACACCGCTTCGGGGAGCGGCCCGGAGTTGCCGATGCACGTCGTGCAGCCGTAGCCGACGAGGTTGAAGCCGAGCGCATCGAGATCGTCCTGCAGCTCCGCTCGGGCGAGGTAGTCGGTGACGACCTTCGAGCCGGGCGCCAGCGAGGTCTTGACCCAGGGCTTCGTCGTCAGGCCCTTCGCGCGGGCGTTGCGCGCGACGAGTCCGGCGCCGAGCATGACCGAGGGGTTCGACGTGTTCGTGCAGCTCGTGATCGCCGCGATCACCACATGCCCGTGATCGAGCTCGCAGCTGGTGCCGTTGCCGAGCGTCACCGGGACGGCCGTGTGGACACGGTCCTCGGTGACGAGCGACGCGCGGTCCGCTGCCGTGAGAATCTGCGGCTCAGCCGCTCCGGGCGTCTGGCTCGCGGGCGGATCGCTCGCCGGGAAGCTCTCGGAGACGGCCTCGTCCTGAGCGTCCATAGCGACGACGTAGCCCTTGAGCTCCTCGCGGTAGAGCTCCTGCGCGCGGCGCAGCGGCACCCGGTCCTGCGGGCGGCGCGGGCCGGCGAGCGAGGGCTCGATCGTGCTCAGGTCGAGCGTCAGCGTGCTCGTGAACGTCGGGTCCTCGGCGTGCTCGTCATGCCACAGGCCCTGCTCCTTGGCGTAGGCCTCGACCAGCGCCACCTGCTCGGCCGGGCGGCCGGTGAACTCCAGGTAGCGCAGCGTCTCCGCGTCGATCGGGAAGATCGCGCAGGTCGAGCCGAACTCGGGGCTCATGTTGCCGAGCGTCGCGCGGTCGGCGAGCGGGAGCCGCGAGATGCCGGGGCCGTAGAACTCGACGAACTTGCCGACGACACCGGTCTGGCGCAGCAGCTCGGTGACGGTCAGGACGAGATCGGTCGCGGTCGCGCCCTCGGGCATGTCGCCGTCCAGGCGCACGCCGATCACCTGCGGGATCAGCATCGACATCGGCTGGCCGAGCATCGCCGCCTCGGCCTCGATGCCGCCGACCCCCCAGCCCAGCAGGCCGAGCCCGTTGACCATCGTCGTGTGCGAGTCCGTGCCGACGAGCGTGTCGGGGTAGGCCTGGCCACTGCGGTCGTCGACGAAGACGACGCGCGCCAGATACTCGAGGTTGACCTGGTGCACGATGCCCGTGTCCGGCGGCACCACCTTGAACGTCTCGAACGCCTGCTGGCCCCACTTCAGGAACAGGTAGCGCTCACGGTTGCGCTCGAACTCGCGCTGCGCGTTGATCGCGAACGAGTCCGCGCCGCCGAAGGCGTCGACCTGCACCGAGTGGTCGATCACGAGCTCGGCCGGGACGAGCGGCTCGATCTTTGCGGGGTCGCCGCCCAGCGCGGCCATCGCGTCGCGCATCGCCGCGAGGTCGACCACAGCCGGCACGCCCGTGAAGTCCTGCATGACGACGCGGGCCGGCGTGAAGGCGATCTCGCGGCTCGGCTGGGCCTTGGCATCCCAGCTGGCGAGCGCCTCGATGTCGGAGGCGCTCACCGCGCCGTTCCCCTCGGTCCGCAGCAGGTTCTCGAGCAGGACCTTCAACGAGTAGGGCAGGCGCGCGACGTCGAACCTGGACTGCAGCGCGTCGAGCCGGAAGATCTCGAAGTCGCGGCCGCCGACGGTGAGTGTGGCCTTGGCGTCGAAGCTGTTCGTGGACATGGCGGTCGGGCTCCTGGAGGGGTCGAGATCAGGTCTGGTCGGCCGGCAGCAGCACGAACGGCGCGCCGCCGGTGTCGGTCAACGGACGGAAATGACGGTGGTCGAAGGTGGCGATGCGGCTGGTGTCCAGCCGGCCGGCGAGTGCGACGAGCGAGGCGTCGGTCATGCCGAGATCTGGGCTCGCGCGGGCGACGCGCAGAGATTCGCTGAGCGCATCCGCCCACCATCGCACAACGTAGGCACCGCGCTCCAGGTCGGCCCAGAACGCCTCGCGCGCACCGACCGCGCCGGCGAAGTGGTCCATCTCCGCGACGGCGAGCGGCGTGGTGACGAGGTCGTCGTCGAGGGTCTGCAGCCAGCGGCCGGTGCGCTCGTGGTTGCCGTCGTCGCGGTCCATCAGGGCGACGACGACGCAGGTGTCGAGCACGATCGTCACCGGTCGAAGCCCGTCTCCTGCAGGTACGCGTCGACGTCGGCCGAGACGTCTGGGCGCCCGCTCGCGACGACGCCCACGGCGGCCGGCTTCACGCGGCGGGGCCTGTCGGCCACGCCGCGCAGTGAGCGGCGGATCAACTCAGCCTTGGTGATTCCCTCCTCGGCGGCACGCAGCGCGAGCGCCTGATCGAGGTCGTCCTCCAGGTAGATGCTGGTCTTCTTCACTGAACGTAGGGTATCACCCTACGTCCGCTCACGTCGGCTTGAGCAGCTCGTCGAAGGCGGCCTTGAAGGCATCGGCGTCGTCGAGGTTCACGTCGAACTTCGTCAGCGGCTTGCCCGTCTCGCCGATCAGGAACGAGGGGGTGCTGACGATGCCGTACTTCTCCGCGCCCTTCTGAGCCAGCGTGATCGGCGCCAGCGATGCCTGGCTGTCTGCGAACTTCTTGGCCTTCACCGGGTCGACGCCTGCGGCCTTCCAGATCTTCTCGATGAACGCGTCGGTGGCGTACCCGGAGTTCTCCTGGCCCTGGTTGAAGTACCAGAGCTGGTTGAACTGCGACTCGCGCTTCTGCGCCCCGGCGGCCGCCGCTGCGCGCCCGGCCTTCTCGGAGTCCGGGCCGATGAACGTCAGCGTGCGGAACTCGATCCGCACCTTCCCGTCGCGGACGTAGTCGTTGACGATGACCGGGTACGTCGTCAGCGCGAACTGCTTGCAGAAGGGGCACTGCAGGTCGGCGAACTCGACGAGCGTGATCGGCGCGTCCTTCGCACCCAGCTGCGAAGCCGTCTGCGGGATGCCCTTCAGGAGCTCGTTGGTCTCCGCCAGCCCGGCGACCGTGCCGGTGGACGTGCCTGCGTCCGACGTGCTGTCGCTCCCGCCGCCGGCGATCAGGACGGCGGCCACGGCGACGACCGCAACCGCGGCCAGCGAGGCGATGATGATGTTGCGGCGCTTGCGGGCCTGCTCAGCCTGCGAGACCTTCGATTGCGCGGGCTGGCGCTTGGGCGACTTGGAGCTCATGGCGCGTGATTCTGGCAGGAGGAGCCCGATCCTCGCGTCGCACGTCGTCTTTCACGGGCGGTCCGGCAGCCGCACCCGCTCGTACCCGGGGCATGGAGAGCGTCTGGGACTACCCGCGGCCACCGGCGCTCGAGCCGTGCGTGCGGCGCGTGCGCGTGGTGCTCGGCGGCGTCACGATCGCCGACTCCTCCCGCGCGCTGCGCGTGCTGGAGACCAGTCATCCGCCGGTGATCTACATCCCCCCGGCCGATGTCCTGAGCGGGACACTCACGCCCGCCACGGAGCGGTCGACGCTCTGCGAGTTCAAGGGCTGGGCCTCGTACTTCGACGTGCGCGGCGGTCAGGTGACCGAGGCCGCGGCCGCGTGGGCCTACCCCCAGCCGGTCGACGGCTTCGCGGCGCTGCGCGATCACGTCGCGTTCTACCCGGGGCGCATGGAGGCCTGCTTCGTCGACGACGAGCAGGTCCAGGCGCAGGCGGGCGACTTCTACGGCGGCTGGATCACCGGCGACATCACCGGCCCGTTCAAGGGCGCCCCGGGAACGCTGGGCTGGTGAGCGCGGGGGCGGCGCGCCGGTCCACGGCGCGCAGCGTCCCCGCCGCGATGCGCGCACATGCGCCGACCGAGTCCCAGTCCACGTGCTCTGGCAGGTCGCTCGGCACGTGGTAGTGCGTGTACGACCCGCCGGGCCCGATCGACAGGAGACAGATGGCGGGGATCCCCCGCGTCAGCGCGAGCAGCGGGTCGGTCCACGCGCCGATCCGCCAGCGTTGCGGCGCCGGCTCGCCGGCCGACGCCGCGCCCTCGTCGGCCACCGCGAGGTCCGCCGCGCGGTAGCGATGCGTGAGGATCGCGCCCTCGCCGCACGCGACGATCGGCGTGCCGCAGCCGAGCGTGTCCAGGCCGACGACGAAGGTCCGCGAGGGATCCAGCGCGCCGGCGTGCGATTCGAGCACCGCGTGGAACCCGCCCATCCCGGACTCCTCGGAGCCGACGAGCGCGAGCAGGACCTCGGTGTGCTCGAGCGGCTCGGCGACGAGCGCCCGCGCGAGATCCAGCGCGACGGCGACGCCGCTCGCGTCGTCGTTGGCTCCGGGCACCGTCGGTGAGCGCGCGATGTCGACGTTCAGCGCGATCGCGGCGGCGTTGAGCACGTTCGCCGCAGTGGCGAGGGCGCGCCGGCAGCGTGTTCGCGGTCGTGCGAGCGCGGCCGCCGACGCGAGGGCGAGTCCGACGGCCTGCCCGGCCATCACCGGGTCGGCGCTGCGGGTCCTGACACGCCGTGCCGCGCCGATCCGCGCAAGCGCCGGATGCCACGCGAGCCCGGTCCGCGCCGCATCGAGGTGAGCCACGAGCACCACTGTCGACCGGGCCTCACCGCGGGCGGGAATGCGACCGAGCGCGTTGGCGCCGGCCCCGCCGCCGAGCACGCGCCGGCGCCATGGGCGCCGTCCGCTGGCGTCGCGCTCCAGCGACACGGCCGCCAGCGCAGCCAGCAGCGCTCCCCGCAGCCCGCCCAGGCGCACCGCGGCGAGGCCGGCGACGCTGTGCGCCGCAAAGCTCCAGCTGTTCGTCGCGCGGCCGCGGTAGGGCTCGACGCGGACCTCGCGCGCGCCCGTCTCGGCCAGCCGCTCGGCAGCCCACGCCGCCGCTGCGCGTTCGCCGGCTCCCGCCGAGTCGCGCGTCATCGCCGTGAGCGCCTCGACGTCCGCCCGGATCCGCTCGAGGTCTGCCACGTACGTCATCCGAGCTGGGCGTGCACCGCCGCCGCCGCGCGCTCGCCGGAGCGCACCGCGCCGTCCATGTACCCGGCCCACACGCTGGCCGTCTCGGCGCCGGCCCAGTGGACCCTGCCGATCGGGCGCGTGAGCCACTGGCCGTGTGCGGTCCATGCCCCGGGCGGCAGGTAGCAGCCGTAGCAGCCGCGCGTCCACTCCTCCTCGGCCCAGCGCTGCTCGATGTACTCCAGCGGCTCGGCGGCCTGCGCGCCGAACACTCGCGTGAAGCAGTCGAGCACCGCGCGGCGCCGGGCCTCGGGTGCCCACTCGCCCAGATCGCGTGCGTTGCGTCCCTCCAGGAACCCGAGCAGGACACCGCGGCTCGCATCCGGCGGCGAGTTGTCGAACAGGATCCGCGTGGGGCCGGCGACGCTCAGCGCCTGGCCGCTCAGGCCCTGCTCGCGCCAGAACGGACGCTCGTACACGGCCAGACACTTGGCGACCGTCCCCTGCGGCATCCGCTGGACGAGCTGGTCGCGCTGGGCCGGGAGCCCTGGGCGCCAATCGATCCGCGCGGTCAGCGTCGGCGGGAGCGCGACGACGACTGCGCCCGCCGCGACGCTGCGGCCGTCGGCGTGCACGGTGACGCCGTCGTCGCCGTGATCGATCCGGCGCACCGGCGCCTCCAGGACGACTGGACCCGCGATGCGGTCGGCGAGCCGCAGCGCCACCGTCTGCGAACCCCCGACGAAGCGGTCCTGCTGGGCACCGCCCTCCGTCCCGATCAGCGCGTCGAACGATCCGGCGGCCGCGGTGTAGAACAGGACGTGCAGCAGCGACACGTCGGACGGTTCCGCAGCCCAGACCGCCTCGACGGCGATCTCTAGCAGCGTCGCCGCGCCGCGGGTCACGGTGTTGCGCCGGATCCAGGTGTCGAAGGTCTGCGCATCCCACTGGTGCGCCTTCGGCGCCTGCCACGGCGCGCCCGGGTCCACGCGCCGCGCCAGACGCTCCAGGCGCGCCTGCGCCTGGCCGACGTCCGCGAGGATCGCCGGGCTGATCCGCGGGATCGACCCGCGGTAGCGCACGAGGCGACCGTTCCAGTCGACGAGGTTCTCGCCGGCCGTGTGCGTGGGGTGGGTGGCGACGTCGAGCTCGCGCGCCAGCGCGAGGATCCGGTGCTGGGTCGGACCGACCCACTGGCCGCCGATCTCGACGACCTGGTCGGTGCCGGCGATCGGATGGTTCAGCAGCCGCCCGCCGACGCGATCGCGCGCCTCGAGCACGACGACCGACCGGCCCGCCGCCTCCAGGTCACGCGCGGCGACGAGGCCGGCGAGACCGGCCCCGACGATCGCGACGTCGCAATCCCGCCCGGGCATCTGCATGGACGCTACATCGTCGCGGCTCAGCGGACGGGGACGTAGCGCCCGGCGATCACCCGCCGCGCGACGCCGCTCGTGCGCACCCAGCGGATGAAGCGTGCCGCCGCGCCCTTGGGCTGTCCCCGCGTGACGAAGCTCAGGCCGTGCCGCGCCGGGTAACGGCGGCTCCTCACGGACGCGAGCGTGCAGGGGATCCCGTCAACGCTCGGCACGTTGAGCCCGGCCGTGTGGGCGAGGTCGAGCCAGCCGATCGCGGACCGCCGATGGGCGATCGCCTGCCGCACCAGCGCCGCGCTCGGCAGGTATCGCGCCCGGTAGGCGCGCGCGACATCCGGCGAGAGGAACGCTTCGTCGAACGCGTCCTGCGTCCCCTCGAACGCCGGCTCCGCGGCGATCGAGAGCGGGCCCGTGATGCCCGACGCCGGAAGCTGCGACCAGCTGGTGAGAGCGCCCGCGACGATCTCCCGCAGCTGGGCGCCCGTGATGTTCCGCAGTTCATTGCGGGCGTTGGTCGCGACGCAGACGGCGCTGCCGGCCATCCGCGTGAAGACCACGCCCGGGGGATCCGAGCCCCGGCGATCGCGCGCGGCCAGGCCGATCGACACGACGCCGCGATACGCGTCGGCGATCCCGATCGCCGAGCTGCCCGCCACGATGTTGAAACGCGCCGTGCCCGGGGTGGCGTGGCGGTAGTAGTAGATGAGATCGGCAACCAGCGCGCCGACGGTCTGTGAGCCGCCGATCGTGATGCTGTCGGTCGCGGACGGGTTGGGCGCCCGCTTTGCGACCGCGGCGTGGGTCGGCCGCGAAGCCGGCATCCCCGTAGCCCGCCAGAGCAGCCCCGAGGTCGTCGCCAGCGGCTTCTTGCGCCCGAGATAGGGCTTGGCCTCCCGCAGGACGCCGACCTTCGCGCTCAGGCTCGCCACCGGCCGCCCGGCGCGATCACGCGCGACCACGCTGATCGTGCGCGGCGCCCGGCGCACGTGCACGCGGAGGACGAACGTCGAGCGGCGGGTGTGGATCAGCGCGATACGACGTCCGCGCGCGCGCACGTCGTAGCGGCGCACGAGCGCGCGCGAACCGGCGACGGTGAGTTGCGCCTGGAGCCACCGGTGATTGGTCAGGCCGGACACCTGAACGTTGATCGCAGCGAGCTTCGGCGGCTGACCGAGCGTCTGCGAGACCGCGCTGGCCGCCGCACGGACCGCGTCGGCGGCCTCGAGGTACCCCGCGATCACCGGCAGCGTCGCCGCTCGCGCCGCGCCCATGATCCGCCCACGCAGTTCGGGCGCCGTGAGCGCGGGGTTGACCGCGAGCATCAGCGCTGCGACACCGGCGACGTGCGGGGTGGCCATCGACGTGCCGGTTCGCAGCTCGTAGCCGCCGCCGAGCGCTGTGGAGAGCACCTCGACTCCGGGCGCGGCGAGGGCGATCGTGTAGCGGCCGTAGTTGGAGTTCGAGGCAAGGTCGCGACCGCCTCCGGCAGGGCTCGTCCCCGCAACGCCGACCATGCAGGGCGAGGGAATCGACACCGGATAGCTGGCGGTGGTGTCGACGTTCGAGCCGCCGTTGCCGGCGGAGACGACGAGCAGCACGTTGGCCGAGCACGCGGCGTTCACCGCAGCGGTGAGCGCCTGGCTCGGCGCCGGGCCGTTGAGGCTCATGTTGATGATCCGCGCCCCGTTGGATGCCGCATAGCGCACGCCGGCGGCGACGGCCTCGGTGGTCCCGAGCCCGTTGCGATCCAGCACCCTGATCGTCATGAGCTTCGCCTTGAAGGCGACGCCGACGACCCCGCGGCCGTCGCGGGCCGCGGCGATGGTTCCCGCGACGTGCGTCCCGTGGCCGTTCCGGTCGTCGGGCGTGTTGTCTGCGCCCGAGGTCGTCAGGTCGATGCCGTTGACGTCGTCGACGTAGCCGTTGCCGTCGTCGTCGCGCCCGTTGCCGGCGATCTCCTTCGTGTTCGTCCAGAGATTCGCGGCGAGGTCCGGGTGCGTGAGGTCGATGCCCGAGTCGATCACCGCGACCGTCACGCCGGCACCCCGGCTGAGCTCCCACGCCGCCGGCAGGTCGAGGATCGCCCCCGGTGCGACCGCCCACTGCTCGGGCTCGAGCGGGTCACTCGCGGCGACGGAGACGGACGGCGCGACAAGCATCATCAGCGCCAGCAGGGCGACGACGCGAGGCAGCCGGCGTTGGGGACGCCGCGGGCGCCCTGCGGTGCTCATGACGAAACACAGTAGCCCAAAGTGTGAATGGCCCAGTACCCTGGCCTGATGGTCAGAGCCCGGTCAATGCTTGTGACGTTCAGCGTGCTCGCGGTCGCGCTCGCCGCCGCGACGACCGCTGCATCTGCCCCGACGGACCCCGTGCGGCTGGCCGCCCCGACCGACTGCATCGACAACTCCGGCTGTGGACGCGGGCTCCTGCGCGTCTACCACGTGGACATCCGCTCGGTCCTGACGACGCTGGTGGACCCCGACGGCGGCATCGATGCGCTCGATGACGGTCGCGCCGAGGTCGCGATCGTCTTCAGCGCGAATCCGCTGGCCGACCGTCCCGACCTGCTGACCGTGCGCGACGACCGCGCCATGATCGGCCCGGAGAACGTCGTCCCGATCGTCCGGATGACGACCCTGCGCCGCTTCGGCCGCGCCGAGGGCGCGGTACGCGACCGGATCGCCCTGGTCAGCGACCTGCTGCGCCTGGCCGACCTGCGCGACCTCGAGCAGCTGGCGATCGACGGGCGATCAGCCGAGCCGATCGCAGGCGAGTGGGTCGAGGGTCACGGACTCGCGGCGCCCTCGCGCCAGCGCGGGGGCCCCCGCATCGTCTTCGGCTATCAGGCATTCAGCCAGAACGAGATCACTGCCCGGATCTATGCGCTCGCGCTCAGGGGTGCGGGGTTCACCGCCTCCGTGCGGCCCGTCAACGGCCTGCGCAAGGCGACGGTCGAGGCCTTTGACAGCGGTCGGATCAACGCGAGCATCGGCTACGCGACCTCGTCGCTGCGGTTCCTGCGGCGCAGCTCCACGACGACATCGGGCGTCGTCGTGCGACGGCTGCTGAAGGCCGCGCTGGCACGGCGCGGGCTGACACCGCTGAGGTACTCCAGGGCCTACAACGCGCGCACGTTCGTGATGCGGCGCTCGGTCGCCGCAACGCTCAAGGTGCGCACCCTGTCCGATCTGCAGCGGCTGTGGCCGAGCTCGCGATGAACACGACCGCAGCCTTCCGCACCGGCCGGGCGGGAGGTCGGATCATGACGCGGCTGGGATCGCCTCGGGCTCCGCCGGGGCGTGTGCGCGTAGGGCTCCCGCCATGGCGTGGTAGCCCGCGTCGACGTGGAGGATCTCGCCGGTGACGGCGCGCGCGTGATCGGAGAGCAGGAAGCACGCCGCGTCGGCGACGGGGCCTGGGTCGCCGGCGTCCCAGTGCATCGGGGCTTGGGTCTCCCAGGCGTCGAGCAGCTGCTGGAATGCTGGGATGCCGTTCGCGGCGCGCGTGTGCAGCGGTCCGGCGGCGACCAGATTGGCGCGGATGTTGTGTGGTCCCAGGTCGCGGGCGAGGTAGCGGTTGACGGATTCCAGGGCGGCCTTGCAGACGCCCATCCAGTTGTAGACGGGCCAGGCTCCGGCGGCGTCGAAGTCCAGGCCCACGAGCGCTCCGCCCTCGGGCGGCGCGAGATCGCGCACGACGCGCGCGAGCGACGCGTAGGAGAACGCGCTGGTCTGGAAGGCGAGGTTCACGCCTTCGGCACTGGCGGCGAGCAGGTCGCCGGCGAGTGCGTCGCGCGGGGCGAAGGCGATCGCGTGCAGTGCCCCGTCGACGGCGCCCCAGGTGTGTCGGATGTGATCCGTGAGCTGATCGAGGTCGGCGGAGTTGGTGATGTCGAGATCGACGACCTCGGCTGCGCGCGGGAGCATGCGGGTCGCGGCCTCGGTGAGCGCGCGGTCGCGCGGGTAGGCCGTCAGCAGGATCTGCGCGCCGGCGAGCTGCGCGCGCTGCGCAACGGCGAAGGCGATGCTGTCGCTGGTGACGACACCGGTGATGATCAGGCGCTTGTCGGTGAGCATGGCTCTCCCTCCGTGGTGGACTGGTCTGCGGGAACCGCACTGCGGACGCGCTCGTCCTTGGCGCGGGCCTCGGCGGCAAGCTGGTCCTGCGCCTGGCGGACGCGGCGCATGAGGTCGGGGTCGCTGAGCGCGAGGATGCGTGCGGCGAGCAGCCCCGCGTTGGGGGCCCCGTTGATCGCGACGGTCGCGACCGGGACGCCGGCGGGCATCTGCGCGATCGACAGCAGCGAGTCCAGGCCGTCGAGCTGGCGCAGCGCGACCGGCACCCCGATCACCGGCAGCGGGGTGGCGGCGGCGAGCATGCCGGGGAGGTGTGCCGCGCCGCCGGCGCCGGCGATGATCACCCGCAGGCCGCGCTCCTCGGCCGCGGTGGCGTAGGCGAGCATGTCGTGCGGTGTGCGATGCGCGGAGACCACGCGCAGCTCGTGTGCGATACCCAGCTCGGTCAATGCGTCGGCTGCGCCGCGCATCGTCGGCAGATCGGAGTCACTGCCCATCACCACGGCCACCAGTGGGGCGCTCATGACGCTGTCCCCTCCAGCAGGGCAGCGGCCAGACGGGCGGCCTCGCGCGTCGGGACAAGGTCTTGGCCGCAGACGGTCACGTGCCCCAGCTTGCGCCCTGCCTGGGCCGCCTTGGCGTACAGGTGCACGTGGGCGCCCGGGACGCAGAGCGCGAGGGCGACATTCGCGCGGGGATCGCTGCCGTCCGGCGGGCCGATCACGTTGACGCAGACAACGCTCGGGGCGAGCAACGTGGGCAGCCCGAGTGGCCAGCCGAGGATCGCGCGCAGGTGCTGTTCGAACTGCGAGGTCGCGCAACCCTCGATCGTGTAGTGGCCGGAGTTGTGCGGGCGCAAGGCGAGCTCGTTGATGAACAGGCCATCGGCGGTGAGAAAGAACTCGACCGCGAGCAGGCCGACAACATCGATCAGGTCGGCGATCTGCAGCGCCAGGTCACGTGCCTGCGCGGCCACTGCCGGTGCGATCGGCGCGGGCGCGAGGATCTCGCGGCACATGGCATCGTGCTGAACGGTCTCGACCACCGGGTAGGTGACGTGCTCGCCGCTGCTGGAGCGGGCGACCAGGACCGCCAGCTCGCACTCGATCGCCAGCAGCGGTTCGAGCAGCATGCCGCCGGGCAGGTCGTCCAGCAGCTGCCGCGCTGCCACGGCGTCCCCGAGCGTCCAGACGCCGCGGCCGTCGTAGCCTCCGCGCGGTGCCTTGGCGATCAGCGGCCAGCCATGCGTGGCGGCGAACCGCTCGACATCGTGGGCCGTGCGGGCAAACGCGAAGTCGGGGACCGGCAGGCCGCGGGCAGTGAGTGTGCGGCGAGCGTGCAGCTTGTCCTGCGCCAGGAGCTTGGCCGCGGCGGTCGGCGCCAGCGCGACCGCGTCGCGCTGCAGGGTCTCCAGGTGCTCGGGCGGGATCCCTTCGTGATCGAAGGTCATGACGTCGCAGTCGGCCGCGAGCGCGCGCAGATCACCGATGTCCTGCGGGTCGCCGAGCAGGTGGTGCGCGCCGGCCTGCACGGCGGGGTCGTCCTTGGACGTCGCGAGCACGAGCAGGTCGACGCCGAGGTCGATCGCGGCCTGCTGCGTCATGCGCGCGAGCTGCCCGCCACCGACCATTCCGACGCACACGGCGCCGGCGCGGGACGGTACGGTGGAGCGCATCGCCGCCGCGGCGGTGGGGGTGGTCATGTGAAGTACTCCGGGCGGCTGACGTAGGTGTCCGAGACGAACATGACGCCGGAGGACTCGGCAAGCAACGGCCGCAGACCGGCGAGCAGCGCCTCGACGCTGGTGTCCGGCACGACGGTGATCAGCAGCTCGAGCGTGGCCTGCTCGTTGAAGAGCAGCCGACCCTGGTGGTAGCCGTGATGACCCAGGCCCGAGACACCGGAGAGGCTGGTGAACCCGGTGGCACCGGTCGTCTGGAACAGCTCGCGGACGGCGCTGGCGTCGGCGCCGGCGACCACGACCTCGATCTTGGTCATCTTCGTCAGTCCGTCATGGCTCATCGGGCGCTCTCCTGCGGGGTCGTCCACGGCTGCCAGCCGCGGGGGGTGTGGCGCAGCCAGGCCTCGCCGGGGTGCTCGCGTGCGGCCAGTGCGACCCACTCGTTCCCGAAGAGCTGCTGCAGGACGGTGTTGCGCTCGACGATCGCGTCGATGCGCGCCGGTGGCGCCTGAACCACGGCGAGCAGGCGCATCGGCTCGTGGACGAGGCGCTCGCCGTCGGCGAGCGCCTGCCACGGCAGGCCGGGTTGCAGGTCGCCGGCGTGGCCGGCCAGGACGCCGATCGCGCCCACGACGTTGTGGATGGTCTTGCTGCCGGCGCCGAAGACGACGGGGTCGACGGTCGAGAAGTAGTACTGGCAGTTGATCCACTGCGCGACGACCAGCGGGGCCGTCAGGATCGTCTCCAGCGCTGTGCCGTCGGCGTCGACGGCAGCCTCGTAGGAGTGCAGGAACGCCCGTCGCTGAAGGTCAAGGCCGATGGTCATCGAGCGCGGGCCGACGATGAACGCGGCGTTGCCGGCCAGACCCCATTCCGGGAACACCTGCGCCCAGTCGGTCGAGCGCGCGCGCACGTGCCGCGCCGCCTGGCGCGGCGAGGGACGATCGGGCGCGCCGGGGAGGACGGCGCAGCGCTCGGCGCTGAGCCGGTCGCCCGCCTCGATCAGATCCGCTGCCAGCGTGTCGAGCTCGGCGTGGTACGCGGCCGGCACGAGGTGGCGGTCCAGCAGCGTGACGCGGTCGGTCGCGGTGTCGTGTTCGCCGGCCACGAACCACGCGTCCTGCGGGATCGAGATACCGCGCGCCGCGAGGTGCTCGCGCACATCGGCCCCGTTGAGGATCGCCGCGGCGGTGCGGGCGTTCGGGGCGCCGCGGTTGCCGCCGCAGGCCCCGCAGTCGAGCGCCGCCTCGTACGGGTTGTTCTCGGTCGTGCTGCCGTGGCCGCACAGCACGACGAGACGGGCGAAGCCCTGCGTCAGGCCCATCATCGTCAGCGCGACCTGCGCGAACAGCGCTCGCTCGTCCGCGGTGAAACCCTGCTCGGCGGTGAGCGTGGTGGGCGCGCGCGGCGCCGCGCGCTCGTGCAGGCGTCCGCGCAGCGTGCCGTAGGGGCCGGCGAGCAGCGTCTTGGCGGCGGCCAGCGGACCGGCCGCCCAGCCCGCCGCCTCGGCGAGCACGAACGGCGCAGCCAGATCGTCCTTGGCGGCATGGAAGCCCTCCTGCGCGCCGGCCAGCGCCCGCTGTCCGGCCACGCGGCGCTCGGCGAGCTCCTGCGCGCCGCCGGCAGGCAGCTCGTGAATCTCGTTGCGCGGGTCGAGCAGCACCGGGCACAACGCGCTCGCCGCTCCCCCGGCCAGGTCGCGGAACTGGATCGCGACGGCGAAGAACCCGGCGAAGCCAAGCGTCTCGTAGGGCCCGGTCGCCTCGAGCTGGCGCCGCAGCCCTTCCGAGCGCGCGTCGATGCAGCAGACGAGCTGCGCCGCCGGTCGATCCGTTCTCGCGGGAGCTGGTGGGAGCGCGAGGCGCTGCAGCAGCGGGTCGCGGTGGTGGGACTCGTAGGCGTCCAACCAGACCAGCGTGCGCCGGGAGACCGGCACGCCTTCGAGCAGCTGTGCGATGTCCGTCGTCTCCGCGGCGCTGACGTGCTCCCCCAGGCCCAGGGCCCGCGCAACGTCCAGCGCCCGCTCGCCCACCGACGGCGTTCGCGGCGCGGGCTGCTCGACGCGCGCGCCGGCGAGGGCCGTCTCGTGCTCGCGCAGGAGCTCGGATTCGTAGACCAGCCGCTGGGCGAGATAGCTGACCAGGTCGATTCCCGCACGGTGTTCGGAGCGCCAGCGCACGTGTGCGGCCCAGCCGGGCAGCCGTGCCAGGTGCGCCTGCAGGTAGTCGCGGCGCTCACCCTCGTGCACACCGAGCGCGTCAAGCGCTGCGAGGGCGGCGTCCTCCGGGTGCTCGGGCAGCGTCTGCAGGCGCTCACGCACCGCGCGCGGCAGTGAGCGGTCACGCGGCGCGAGATCGCGCCAGGCGGCGTAGAACCCAAGCTCGCGGCCGGGCATCGCCCAGCCGGCCTGGCCGGCGTCCAGGAACGCTGCGCACCACTTCGTCGTCTGCGCATCGACGGTCCCCGCGACCTGCGGCGCGATCTGCTCGCTGAGTGTCGCGCAGCTCCGCCGCGGTGGCGGCGCCGGCTCGCCGTGCAGCAGATCGGCGAGCAGCAGCTCGAGCGGCGTCACGGCGCGCCCGCCGAGCGTGATCGGCTGCATCGCAAGCGCCTGCGGGTGACGACGCGCCAGCGCACCGTGGAGATCCGCGTCCGTCACCCGTCCGGCCCTGTAGGCGCTGCGGAACGCCGCCTCGTCGAGCGTTCCGCGCGCCCCGAAGACCTCCGCGGCCGTCGCCAGCGCGTCAGCGAAAGGCTGGTCCTCCAGGCCACCGAGCGGGTTGATCGCGATGAACGTCTCGATCGGCCAGGTCGGCGCGAGGATCCGCGCGGCCAGGGTGACGTCGGCGCGCAGCCGCGAGCGCTCCCCGCGGCTGACTGCAAGCGTCGCGCTCATGGCTGCGAGCCCTCGGAGCGCGGCTCCAGCGCGCCCGCGGTCAGCGCGCCGAGCCAGCGCCGGCCGGGGGCGCGAGGCACGCGCAGGGCGGTGACGTGGCCGGCCTGCAGGGTCAGGACGTAGAGCGTCTTGCGCAGCTCCTCGAGCCGCGTCTGCGCGCGGGCCAGGCGCAGGAGGGTCGCGCCGGCGAGCAGCGCGATCACGACGCCGAGCAACGCGGGCGACGCCCCCGCGTCCCCGGCCCCGGAGAGGGCCGGCTCCAGGAAGTCGGTGACGACATGCAACGCCCCGACGTAGGCGAAAGCGGCGACGAGGATCGCGCCGAGTGCTGCGAGCGCCCCCGTTGGTGAGGCGTGACGGCGTAGCCAGCCCCAGCACGCCCACGCTCCCGTCGCCCAGGCGAACGCGAGCAGCGCGCCGCTGCCCGTGCTGCCGCCGACCTGCGGATGCAGCAGCGCAGTCGCGGCACCCAGGGCGAGCGCGGGAATCAGCACCGCCAGCGCAGCGGCAGTGATGCGCGCGCTGGATCCCAGCGCCGGGGCCGGAGGGGCCTTGACGTGACGCACGTGACGGTGCACCGCCGCCCCGGAGCCCAGGAACAGCGTCGCCTTGTACATGCCGTGGGCGACGAGGTGGAAGATCGCGGCGGCGAACGCGCCCAGGCCGCAGGTCATGATCATGAACCCCATCTGGCCCATCGTGGAGTGGGCGAGCGCTCCCTTGATGTCGGGCTTGGCGAGCATCAGCGCGGTGCCGTACACGAGCGTCGCCGCCCCGGCGAAGAAGGCCAGGTACGTCGCGAGCGCGGAGGCGCCGAACAGCGGACTCAAGCGCACGAGCAGGACCCCGCCGGCGTTGACGACCCCTGCGTGCAGCAGGGCGGAGACCGGCGTGGGCGCGGCGAGCGTCGCGGGCAGCCAGCCCTGCAGCGGCAGCTGGGCCGAGCGCGCCAGCGCGGCGACGACCAGCAGGCAGGCGACGAGCGCGAGCGCTGCGCTGTCGCTCGTCAGGCTCGGTGCCTGCGCGGCCAGGCGCCGCAGGTCCAGGTCGCCCCAGGTGGCGGTCGCGATCGCGACGGCCAGCCACAGCGCCCCATCGCCGATCGCGAACGCGCGGACGGTGCGCCGAACGCCCTCCGCCGCGGCCGGGAGCCCGCGGTAGAGGCCAAGCAGCAGGCATAGGCCGACGCCGGCGAGCGTCCACGCGGCTGCGAGACCGATCAGCGTCGCCGCGGTGACCATCGCAACCGTGGCCGCGGTCAACAGTCCGGTCGCGGCGAAGAAGTGCGTGGCGCGCAGGTCGCCTTGTAGGTAGCGCCCGGCGAATGCCTGCGTGACCGTGCTGACGGCGCAGACGAGCAGGAGCAGGACGACGCCGACGCGGTCGGCGTAGAGGCCGCCGACCGCGCGGCCGTCGCCATGTTCGAGAACCGCCGACACCGGGCCGTCGAGCGCAACCGCGACGCTGAGCGCGAGCGCGGCGCAGAACGCAGCCGCGGTGAGCGCCACGGCGAGGCGTGCGGCGAGCGTGCTGCGAGATTCGCCGAGGAGCAGCGCTGCCAGGCCGGCCAGCGCCGGCAGCGCGGCAACGGCGAGCAGGACGAGGCTCACCGGCACTGCCCCGGAGAGAAGCCCAGTTCGCCGTCCAGGCGGGAGCGCCCCTCGGTCTGGACGACGTCGATGCCTTCCATCGCAGCGCTGATCACACGCTCTACGATATACGAACTAAAAGACGTATGTCAAGAGTCGGTGATGCAAAGATAGGAATCGACTGGCGTGTGTCGTATCCTCCCGCCATGGCCGAGTGGACCTTCATGACCAACCACGCGCACGTGCTGCTGTGTGTCGCGCGTGACCCGGGCGTTCGGCTGCGCGACGTGGCCCAGAGCGTGGGGATCACCGAGCGTGCCGCTCAGCGCATCGTCGCCGACCTCGTCGACGCCGGATATCTGGAGCGCACGCGCGAGGGACGGCGCAACCGCTACGCGCTGCATCCCGAACTGCCGCTGCGCCACCCGCTCGAGCGCGGGCACCGCATCGGCGAGATCCTCAGCGTCCTGCACCCCGAAGGCCGGCAGCCCGTCAGCGCGTAGCGCTGCCTTGGCCGTCCCCGCCCATGAGCGGGCGTGTAGCCGGATATGCGTATCGGGCTTCCCTTGACGTGCAACATGTAACGCGCTAAGTTCGTCGCAGTCGAAGGGAAGTATCCCCACGGCGAGCATCGTCAAGACGGCCGGCGCCGAGCGCGCTTGCCCGGTGCTCGCGGCCCTCTTGCAGGGCGGAGAAACCTTCGCGGACCGCTCACCGCAACCGCGAAGGACCCGTCTGTGCCCGTCACCTCAGCCACCCTGCTCAGTTCAGGCCCGGCCCCCTGGGTCGCACTGATCCTCGCGATCGCCGTCCTGCTCGTCATCGACCTCGCGGTCGTCCGCGGTCGCGGCGGCCAGATGAGCCTGCGCCTCGCCGCCGTGGCCAGCCTCTGCTGGATCGCGATCGCGATGGCCTTCTTCGCGGTACTGCTGAGCGTAGGCGAGCCAGGCGATGCGAAGGCGTTCCTGGCCGGCTACCTCGTTGAGAAATCGCTGTCGCTCGACAACGTCTTCGTCTTCCTGCTCATCTTCTCGGCGACCGCTGTTCTTCCTCGTCGCCGATCTCGTCGAGCGCCTCTACTACCTCAAGACGGCGCTCGCCGCGCTGCTCATCTTCATCGGAGCCAAGCTCGCGGCCGCAGAGTTCGTCGGCAAGATCGGCCCGGAGATCTCACTGCCCGTGATCGCAGCGATCCTCGCTGCCGGCGTCCTCGCATCGCTCTGGCGCACTCGCCGGCTCACGCAGCTCGTTCCCACCACCCAGGAGACCTGACATGCCCAATCGCCGCCACAGCAACCCCAACGCCGCCCCCGCCACCCCCGTGAAGCGCGGTCGCCGCAGCCGCGACAAGCGCGGCTGGGTGACGGGAACACTCGTCGAGCTCGATGCCGAAGCCCCCCGGCTCACCATTCGCGTGCACGAAGCACGCGGCATCAACATCGACTCCGACGAGGAGATCACGCTCGACGTCGCCGACGCAATCATTGACGCCGGCGACGGCGACGGGGACGGCCGGCCCGGAATCACGGACCTCTTCCCCGGCGACCGGCTGGACGTCACGCTCGCACCACAGACGCAGGGCTCGCAGCCGGCCGCGGTCCGCGTCACGCAGAGCTCACCCGCAGGCCCCGTCGGCGGCCTGCGCCGCCTCTGGAGCCGGCGACATGCGTAGCCCGATGAACCACCGACCCGCAGGCAGCGCCATGACCACCTCCTGGACCTTCCTCTCCGACCACGCCCACGTCCTCGTCCTGCTCGCGCGCGAACCGCGCAGCGACGTCCCGGAGATCGCCGACCAAACCGGGCTCGATTCCCCCACGATCGCCGCGATCCTGCACGACCTCGAGGCCGAGGGCTACATCCAGCGAAGTCACCGACGCAGCACCACCTACACCACCATCGACCGCGTGAAACCTCTACGCCATCCCGTCGAGCGCCACCACCCCGTCGGCCGGCTCCTCGACGCCGTGCAGTCACCGACCGACGTCCTGCGCAGCCGGCTCGCCGGACCCAGCTGAACGGGTGCGCAGTGTTCGGTGACGAGGTGAAGCCGGCACGCCTCGGGTCACGCCGCCTGGGACAGCAGGACGGCCACGACGACGCCGTGCATGGTCCAAGCCGCAGTGCGCACCCACGAGGCGCGGCCAAGTCGGCGCACCGCGACGGGATCGAGCCCGGCGCCGAGGTCCCGGTGCCGCGGCACGACGAGCAGGAACGTGGCCACCCATGTGAAGATCGCAAGCGCAAGGCCCGCCAGGACGAGCGCCGCGCTCGTGCCCTGGGGCTGATCGACGACGAGCCACACCGATGTCGCGAGCTCGACCGTCATTGCCGGCAGGACGACGAGCGTCGTGCGGTCGGAGTGACGCGCGTGGTAGGCGACGAAGCGATCTGCTCCGACCTCGGCGAACAACGGGTAGTGGACGGTGGTGCTTCGTCGCCCCCCAGCGGACGGGGTGCGTGCACACGAGATCGTCCAGTCGCTTGCGGGAGATGTGGCTGAGGAGCTTGCGCACGCCCAGCTGTTCGCCAAGCGCATCAAGGAGCTGTACGGCACGGTTCCGGGGTCCAAGGACTTCACCTCCGGACCTTCGAGGGCCTTCTGCGGAAGTTCGAGCGGGACCGCTGACGCTGTTCGGGCGGGCCGAGCTGATCGGCGCGAGCGCCGAACGCGTAGAAGCGTTGGCTTGTCTTAAACCCAACTGACTGGATGTTCGCCCAAATGGACCGCCGCAAGCTCCGCCTCCGCGCAACGATGGCGATTCTCGTCGCCGCGTTCGCCTCATTCGTGCTCTCCATCGTGCTGTGGTTCACCGGCAGCGAGAACCAAGGAATATTCGTCGGCCTCTGGGTCCCGTCGATCCTTGCGTTCGGCGCCGTCGCGCTGCTGATGGTCGGTGACCGACGTGAGTGATCTCGCGCTCTTCCTCGTCGGTGTGGCGGTCACGATCCCCGCAGCCGGTGGCATTGTCGGTCTCATCCTCGCCGCGATCGCAGACGGCCGCGAGAACGATCGGATCCAAGCCGAAATCGCGAAGAACGAAGGACACGCCGAGTAGCCTCGGGGCGTTCCCAAGCGATGCGCCAGGAATCGAGCGCCGCCCTGTCCCGCATGCGCCTGAGCCGTGACGCCCCGCTTCGCCGTATCTCCGGCAGATGACCTCGGTCGACGCCCTTCCGCGCCCCGCCGCTGATCGCAAGGCGGATCACCTGCGAATCGCTGCCGGACCTGACGGCGTCGAGGCGGCGAAGTGCCTGGCGCTCGGAACGGTCGCCGTCGTGATGGCGCGGCCGCTGCTTCAGGCCGCTCAGGCCGATCGGGTCGATGAGGCGCTGCGTGTCTTCCTCGACCAACTGCGGATCGCCACGTGGGCCGCGGGGGCGCCTGCGAGCGCTGCACTCACCGGCTCTCACCTTCAGCGGACCGCTCCCCCATGAGCCGTGTCGTCGTGATCGGCGCCGGCCTCGGCGGCCTGGGGGCGGCGCTTCGCCTGCAGGGCGCGGGACACGACGTGACGGTCGTCGAGGGGCGCGAGCGACCGGGTGGACGTGCCTATCAGCTCCGCGACGCCGGTTTCACCTGGGACACCGGACCATCGCTCATCACCATGCCGTGGGTGCTCGAGGACGTGTTCGCCGCCGGCGGCATGGACGTGGGTGCCGAGCTCGACCTCGTCAAGCTCGATCCGTTCTACCGCATCTTCTGGGAGGGCGAGGACCGCCACCTCGATTTCGTTGGCGAACCCGAGCGGATGAGGGAACAGATCGCGAAGTTCTCGTCGAAGGACGCCGCCGCGTTCGATGGTTTCATGGCGGCGCTGAGGCCCATCTACGAGGACGGGATCCTCGCTGCCGGGCGACGATCCTTCCAGCGCCCCGGTGACCTCGCGCGGATCACGCCCGGACTGGCCCGCCTGGGTGCGCTGCGCACGCTCTACGGATTCGTCGCACGGCACTTCGGCGACGAGCGAATCCGTGAGGCGTTCTCGTTCCACTCGCTGTTCGTCGGCGGCGACCCGTTCCGCGTGCCTGCGATCTACGGCGGGCTCGTGTACCTGCAGTTCCTCGACGCGGTCTGGTACGCGAAGGGCGGCGTCTACGCGATGGTCGAGGCCCTTGCCAGGCCGCTCGACGTGCGGTGCGGGGAGCGCGTGGTGCGCATCGAACGTGTCGGCGGCGCGGTCAGCGGGGTTGTGCTGGAGGGGGGCGAGAGGATCGCTGCCGACGTGGTCATCTCGAACGCTGACGTGCTGCGCACGCACGAGCTGCTCGGACGCCGGGCGCCGCTGCGTCGCCTGCGACCGACGATGTCGTGCTTCATGCTGTACCTCGGCACCGACCGGCGCTTTCCGCAGCTCGCCCACCACACGCTGACCGTCGGCCGGGGCTACCGCGAGTTCATCCGCTCGGTCACGCGGACCGGTCGGGCGCCGGATGGCCACTCGACCTACATCCACGCGCCATCGCGCACGGAGCCCGCGATGGCACGGCCGGGTGGCGACTCGATCGCGATCCTGCTCCCCGTCGCCAACCTCGAGCGCGACCCCGTGGACTGGGGCGTCGCCTCCGACCGGGTGCGCGATGCGCTGCTCGAGGGCCTCGAGCGCGACTTCCGCCTCGAGGGCCTGCGCGAGGCGATCGTCGTCGAACACCGCATGACTCCGGAAGACTTCGCGCGCGACCTGGGCGCCGTGGCGGGCAACGCGTTCGCGACCGAGCCGACGTTGTACCAGAGTGCCTGGTTTCGCACCCACAACCGCGATCCGCGGGTGCGTGGCCTCTATCACGTCGGTGCCGGGACGCACCCCGGGGCCGGCATTCCCGGGGTGCTGCTCGGCGCCGAGGTGACGGCCGGCCTGGTCGCCGAGGACGTGCCGCGGCCGGCAGGTCGGATCCGGAGGGCGAGTGCTGCTGCGGCCGGGTGAGTCCGCCGGCGCCGGCGCGCGCACGCTGGTCGAGGCGCGTGCGACGACGCGCTCCGCGGCCAGGACGTTCGCGCTCGCGTGCCGGATGCTGCCGCGGCGAGTGCGCGACGACGTCTATCTGCTCTACCTCGTGTTCCGCACGCTCGACGACCTGGTCGATGATGGGGACCCAGAGGCGGCCGCGGCCGTGGCGGCCGTTGAAGGGTGGTGCGGGACCGGCAGGGTGACGACGCGTGAGACCGCGATCCTGGCCGACCTCGCAACGCGCCACGACCTTCCGCGAAGGGCGCTGCGCGATTTCTGCGCGGGGATGCGGGATGACCTCGGCGGTCTGCGCGTCGGCAGCGAGGCCGAGCTCGACGCCTACTGCTACCGCGTCGCCGGGACCGTCGGCGTCGTCATGACCGCGGTGCTCGGCTCGACATCCCCGGAGGCCGACCGTCACGCTGCCGCGCTCGGGATCGCCATGCAGCGCACGAACATCCTGCGCGACATCGACGAGGATCTCGCCGCGGGGCGCTGCTACGTGCCCGAGGAAACGCTCGCTCAGTTCGGCGGAGGCCTCGAACCTGGGCGCCGGGCGGCGCTGCTGCGAGAGCAGATCGCCCGAGCGGACGCGCGCTTCGACGAGGGTCTCGCCGGCGTGCGGCTGCTGCGCTCCGGCCGTCCGGCGACCCGGGCTGCCGCCGGCATGTACCGGGAGATCCTGCGGCAGATCGAGCGGGACGGCTACGGCGTC
>JBBQKR010000015.1:0-54796 GCA_038327125.1 Solirubrobacterales bacterium | reverse complement strand
GTTCCGCTCGGCGCGTTTCCCGGCTTCGAGTACCAGCAGGCCGAGTGCGCCTTTCCGCTGTCCGAGTGTGTCGTGCTCTACACCGACGGGGTCACCGAGGCGCGCAGCCAGGACCAGCTGTTCGGTCAGCAGCGCTTAGCCGACGTGCTTGCAGCCCACCAGCACCAGCCGCCCCAGGTCCTGGCTGACCAGATCAGAGATGCAGTTCTGAAGTTCAGCGGCGGCCCAGCCCGCGACGACGTCTGCGTCGTTGCCGTCCGCTCAGCGCCGATGCGCGGCTGAGAACGCCGGGCCACCACGCAGAAACGCCTGCTGACAAGCCGGATCTGGCTTGACAGCAGGCGATACGACGCACGAGCGCCGGGGGGTCGGATCCCCGGCGCCCTGCGCGTCCCGTATCCGTTCGGGAAGTCGGGGCCGCTAGGCGGCCAGTGCGAGCGGTGCGGCGGCCTCGGCGGCCAGCGCGGCCTCGAGCTCGAGCTCCTCGGTCTCCACGAGGTGCTGATGCGACGGGCAGTAGCCGTTGTTGTGGACCGGCATCCGCTGGCACGGCGTCCCGCGACGCGTGGTCGCGCGGCACTGCAGCTGGTTGCCGAACGCGTCGCGGCCGCGGGTCGTCAGCGCCGCGAGCAGCTGCTCGGCGACGTCGACGTAGTCGCGCACGACGAACCACACCCGCTGCTGGGACTGCAGCGGGAAGTTGACACGGATGTCGCGAAACAGCGTTCGTGCGGGCTGCGCGAAGTAATGGCGGTCGGTCGCGAGGCGCTCGATGGCACCTTCGCATGCGCGGAGCACTTCAGCGTGTCCTGCGCGTCCGGTCGCAATATCCACGGAAAGCTCGCGGTAAATTGCCCTGCTCACCTGATACATCTTGGGCTGGACCCTCCTGCGGTCGTCCTTGTCGCGGAATCTCGCCTCCTCCCAAAGCGCGAGTATCCGCCTGCCGTGTGAACGCTGGAACACACGGAAGATGAAGTTCGTGTTAAGAAGCGCCGGCCCTGCGCGGGTCAGCGCCAGAGCTCAAACGCGGCGTCGTCGTCCCGGACGACGACGTGGTGCAGGTCCAGCTTCCCGTCGGTTGCGGGGAAATCACGGCGTATGTGGGAGCCGCGGGTCTCCTCGCGCTGGAGCGCGCAGCGCGCGACCAGGCGCGCCAGCGGGTGCGGGTCCCCGAGCAGCCGCTGCAGACCCTCACGGTCACGGACAAGACCCGCGTCGCGCCACATCGCCTCCTGCGTGGAGCGCTCCGGCACGACGATCGGCTGGGGTTCCGGCGGCTCGCCGGTAGCGGCGGCGAGCGGCTCGTCGAGTGCGGCCCGTGCGGCGCGTGCACCGAAGACCGCGCATTCCGACAGGGAGTTCGACGCCAGCCGGTTGGCGCCGTGGAGCCCGGTGCACGCCGACTCCCCGATCGCGTAGAGGCCGGGAACACCGGTGCTGCCGTGCAGGTCGACGACGACGCCGCCCATCACGTAGTGCGCAGCAGGGGCGACCGGGATCAGCTGCGTCGCCGGGTCCACGCCCGACTGGCGCAGCGCCTCGACGACGTTCGGGAAGCGCGTGGGATCGACGGCGCGCATGTCGAGGTCCACGGAGCGCGCTCCGGTGCGGTCCATGACCTGCCAGATCGCGCGTGAGACCTCGTCGCGCGGCGCGAGCTCCTCGACGAATCGCTCGCCCGCCGGATCGTGAAGCGTCGCTCCCTCGCCCCGGATCGCCTCGGTCACCAGGAAGCCCTCACGCCCCTGCACGCCCGTGACGGCGGTCGGATGGAACTGCACGAACTCCAGGTCGGCGAGTGCCGCGCCCGCGCGCTGCGCCAGCAGCAACCCGGTGCCCAGCGACCCGGGCGGGTTCGTCGTGCGCCGCCAGAGCGCTGCGGCGCCGCCGGCGGCGATCAGCGTCCCGCGCGCCCGCACCACGAGGCCGTCCTCACAGAGGACGCCGACGACACGCCCATCCTCGATCCAGAGGTCGGCCGCTCGCGTCAGCTCGAGGATCAGCACGTTCGGCCGTGCGACGAGGTCGGCGGACAGCTGCCGCGCGACGCGGCGTCCGGTTGCGCTGCCGCCCGCGTGGACGATGCGCCGGCGCGAATGCCCGCCCTCGAGCCCGAGCGCGAGATTGCCGTAGCGGTCGGCATCGAACACCACGCCGGAGCGCTGCAGCGCGAGGATCATCTCCGGCGCCTCGTTCGTCAGCACCTCAGCAGCGGAGTGCCGGACCAGCCCGCGACCCGCGTGCTCGGTGTCCTGCAGGTGCAGCTGTGGCGAGTCGTCGACCGCGAGCGCGGCTGCGAGCCCGCCCTGTGCCCAGTAGCTGGCGGTCTGCGCCAGCGGCGTGGCGCTGATGACGGCAACGCGTGCGCCTGCGTCGGCGGCGGTGAGCGCCGCGTACAGCCCCGCGGCGCCGGCGCCGATCACCGCGACATCCACGTCGATCCGTTCGGCGCCCATGCGCGAGTACCGTACCCCTCCCGTGCGCCCGCTCATCCTGCGTCACGAGTCCTCCCTGCGCCACGACACCGGGGCGCACCCGGAGCGTGCTGCGCGCATGACGGCGATCGAGCAGGAACTGAGCGCGCGCGGCTGGCTGGGGTACGAGGTGCGGGATTCCCGCGCCGCCGACCCCGCGCTCGTGGATGCGGTCCACGCGTCCGGCCACCGCGACACGATCGCCGCCGCATGCGCGGCCGGCGGCGGCTCGCTCGACGCGGACACGATCGTCTCCGGCGCCTCGTACGAAGCGGCGATGCACGGCGTCGGTGGCGCCGCCGAGGTGGTCGACGTGCTGCTCGGCGGTGCTGCCGGAGTCGCCGCCTCGTTGCACCGGCCCCCCGGTCACCACGCCGAGACGGATCGGGCGATGGGGTTCTGCCTCTTCAACAACGTGGCCGTCGCCGCGCAGCACGCGATCGACGCGCACGGCCTCGAGCGGGTTCTCATCCTCGACTGGGACGTGCATCACGGGAACGGGACCAACGCGATCTTTCACGCTGACCCGCGCGTCCTGTTCGTGTCGATCCACCAGTGGCCGCTCTATCCCGGCAGCGGGTCGTCGGCCGATCGCGGGTCGGGCCCCGGCACCGGGTTCACGCTGAACCTGCCGGTGCCCGCCGGGAGTGGCGACGCCGCATTCCGGGCGCTCGTCGATCACGTGGTCGTGCCGGTGGGTCGCGGCTACGAGCCCCAGCTCGTACTGCTGTCGGCCGGGTTCGATGCACACGCGGACGACCCGCTCGCAGGGTGCTCCGTGACGGAGGACGGCTTCGCCGCGATGGCCGCGAGCATCCGCCGGCTCGGCGCCGAGCTGGAGGCACCGGTCGGTCTGGTCCTCGAAGGCGGCTACGACCTCGTCGCGCTTGCCCGCTCGCTTGCGATCACGCTCGAGACGCTGGCGCGCGACGCCGGCGACCTGCCGGCGGATGCCGCCCCCTCGCACCCGCTTGCGGACGAGGCGGCACGACTGCTCGCATCCGCGTCAGCAGCGCGCTGACAGCGGCGCTCAGTTGGCGCCGCTGGTGACCGTGGTGGTCGTCGTCGGCGCTGAGGTCGTCGTCGGCGCTGCCGTGGTCGTCGTCACCGACGTGCTCGTGGTGGTCTGCGCCGGTGCCCCCGACGTCGTCTCCTGGACGGTCCCGACGCCGGGCGGCGGCGTCGCGCCGGGGGGCAGCGTCGTCGTCGTGACGATCGTGCGCGGAGGCGGCGGGTCATCGTCCGTGAGGCCGATGAAGGCGGCGGTGAGCACGCCGAGCGCGACGGCTGAGAGCGCGAGGATCGCCATGACCGGCCGTCGCCAGCGGGGTGTGGCGGCGATCACCGTGTGCGCGGGGTCGCCGCAGCGCAGGCACCAGTCCTGGTCGGGCGCCAGCAGTTCGCCGCAGCGCGGACACGCGCCGGCGCCCGCGGGGGGCGCCGCCTCCGGCGGCGTGACGGGGGTCAGGCTCACGCGGGCGGCGCCGGCGCCTCGGGGCGCGGCGCCTGCGGGTCGAACAGCGCCGACTGGCCGGGCGGTGCGCTCGCCGCAGTCTGCGTCGCACCCTCGTCGGTCCAGACGCCGGAGACGGCGCGAGGACCGCCGAATGCAAGGCCGCAGTGCGGGCAGAAGCGTGCGTCGCTGCCGTGCAGCGCTCCGCAGCGCTGGCAGGCGGACACGCCGGCCACGAACAGCTCCTCGTACGGGCGCTGGGCGGCGAGGACGTCTTCGATCATCCGCAGCTCGCGGTCGGCGGCGTCGATCGCCGCGACCTTGCCCTGGACGAGCGCCGCATTCGGGCGTTGGAAGCGGTGCTGGTCGAACACGAGGCCACCGAGGTCGCGGAAGCCGAGCTCGCGAGCTTCGCGCAGGAACCGCAGCCTCCGGCGCAGCTGGCCGCGCTCGCGGAACCCGGGACGGCGCGGGGCGAGCGGCGCGCCGGGCGCCTCAGGGGCCGGCTCCGGTTCCGGCTCGCCCGCAGACTCTGCGACGGGCTCGGCCGCGGACGTGAACACCATCGTGTCGCCCTGCGGCGCGTGCTCGGCAGGCGCGAGCTCGGGCTCGCCGGTCGCGGTCAGCGGCTCCACGGGGCCCGTCAACGGGTCGCCCTGAGCGGCGGGCTCGAGCGGCGCCTCGACGGGAGTCTCGGCAGCGTCGTCCGCGGCGAGCTGGGTCGCCGGGTCGGGGTCGCGTCGCAGGATCCGGTTCTTGAGGCCCATGGGTGAGGCGACGGCGTTCACACGGCGCCGCCGTGCGGCGAGTCTACCGTCCCTCCGGGGACGTCACGCAGGCGTTCGTGACGATGAGCGCACGCTTTCGCAGCTGATTCTCCACACCTGTCCTCTGGAGTCGTCACACCGTCTCGCGCAGGATCGCTCGTGCATCCACGACCACCTCCAGGAGGATCCCATGCACCAGCACCCGAGCGGCCGTTCGCACACCGGCCTGCAGCACCTGCGCACCCGGATCGGCTGTCCCGCCGGGCAGGGCACCGTTGAGTACGTCGCGCTCATCCTGCTCGTCGCGGGCGTTCTCGCCGGCGTGATCGCAGCCGCCGGTGGGCTGAAGGGCGGCGGCATCGCCCAGGCGGTCGTGGGGAAGATGAAGACGGCTGTCGAGCAGGTCGGCAAGGGGAGCTGAGGGCGCCCGCGCGCCGCGACCGCGGGTACCCTGCGGACGTGACCGGATCGAACGACCCGCGGGAACGGCCGATCGCGGTGTTCGACTCCGGCGTCGGCGGGCTGACGGTGCTCCACGAGCTGCTCGTCCAGCTGCCGCACGAGGATTTCCTCTACCTCGGCGACACAGCGCGGTTCCCGTACGGCGACCGTCCCCGGGATGAGCTCGAGCGCTTCAGCCTGCAGATCGCCGAGGAGCTGCTGACACGGCGCGCAAAGCTGCTCGTGGTCGCCTGCAACTCGGCGACCGCGGCGGCGCTGCCCGCGCTGCGTGCGCGGATGGCCCAGACGACCCTCGGGGTGGACGTGCTCGGGGTCGTGCAGCCGGAGGCGGTGCAGGCGGTGACGACGACGCGCACCGGCCGGATCGGCCTGCTCGCCACACCCGCGACCGTCGCGAGCGGAGCGTACGGCGAGGCCGTCCACGCCGCCGATCCGCACGTGGACCTGATCGCCGTGTCCACGCCCGAGCTCGCGCCGATCATCCAGGCCGGATTCCCGTTCGACGACGGTGTCGTCGACGTGGTCCGCGCGGCGGTCGCGCCGCTGCGCGAGGCGGACGTCGACACCGTCATCCTCGGCTGTACGCACTACCCGTTGATCCGCCCGCTGCTGCAGCGCATGCTGGGGCGCGGTGTGGAGATCGTCACCTCCGGAGGCGCGCTCGCGCGCCAGGTCGAGCACGCGCTCGGATCGCGTGGGCTGGCGAGCCCGCACCGCAGCGAGGGCGACTACCGCTTCCTGTCAACCGGCGACCCAGAGGCCTTCCGCATGCTCGGCACCCGTTTCCTGCAACTCCCGCTCGGCACCGTCGAGCAGGTCCAGCTTCCGCTCGGGGCGACGGCGTGAGCGCCGCGGTCCCCGAGCGCTCGGGCGGACGCGCGCCGGACGAGCTGCGGCCCGTCACGATCCAGCCGGGGTTCGTCAGCACGGCGACCGGCTCGGCGCTGATCGCCTGCGGAGGAACCCGTGTCATCTGCACGGCGTCGATCCAGGAGGGCGTTCCGCGCTGGCGCACGGGTTCGGGCCTCGGGTGGGTCACGGCCGAGTACGGGATGCTCCCCGCGTCGACGGGCGATCGCAAGCAGCGGGACGTCACGCGTGGACGACCCGATGGCCGCACGGTCGAGATCCAGCGGCTGATCGGGCGCTCGCTGCGCGGCGTCGTGGACCCGGCGGCACTCGGGGAGCGCACGATCTACGTCGACTGCGACGTGCTCGAGGCCGACGGCGGGACCCGCTGCGCCTCGATCACGGGAGCCTACGTCGCGATCGCGCTCGGCTGTTCGCGGCTGCTCGCCGAGGGGCGCATCGAGCGCCTGCCGCTGATCGGCGCCGTCGCGGCCGTCTCGTGCGGCATCGTGGGTGACACTCCGCTGCTGGACCTCGACTACCCGGAGGATTCCAGCGCCGAGGTGGACGCGAACGTCGTGATGACCGGTGAGGGATCGCTGGTCGAAGTGCAGGCGACCGCCGAGGGCATGCCGCTCGAGCGCACGCACCTCGACGATCTGCTGACGCTCGCGGCGAAGGGGATCGCGGAGCTGCGCGAAGCCCAGGAACGCGCGGTGGGCGAGGGCAGCGCCGGCTGATGCGGTTCGTGCTCGCGACACGCAACCTGCACAAGCTGCGCGAGTTCACCGAGCTGCTGCCCGGGCACACCGTGCTGGCGCTGCGCGATGACGTCGAGCTTCCCCCGGAGACGGGGGAGACGTTCGCCGAGAACGCGCTCGTCAAGGCCCGTGTTGCGGCCGCGGCCATGGGCGCGGCCGCAATCGCGGACGACTCCGGCATCTGCGTGCCCGCGCTCGGCGGCGCGCCAGGGGTGCGCTCCGCACGCTGGGCGGGCGAGGACGCGAGCGACGCCGAGAACCTCGAACTGCTGCTGGAGCGCGCATCCGACGGCGCCGAGCTCGAGTACGTCTGCGCAGTCGCCTTCGTGGATCCGGCCGCCGGCGTCGAGGAGACGTTCGAGGGCCGCTGCCGCGGCGTCATGACGATCGACCCGCGCGGGAGCGGCGGGTTCGGGTACGACCCGGCGTTCGTCCCGCTCGACGACCACAGCGGCCGCACGATGGCCGAGCTCACCCCCGCCGAGAAGGATGCGATCAGCCACCGCGGGCGCGCGGTGCGGGCGCTCCTGACATGGCTGACGACACGTTGACCGCGGCGCCTGAGGCGCCGCGGGGCCGGATGGCGGCCCCGCAGCGATCGGCCCTGTTCTCGATCGCCGCGGCGGTCTTCCTCGTTGCGCTCAAGCTCGTCACCGGCCTGCTCACCGGCTCGCTCGCGCTGGTCGCCGAGGCGGCGCACTCAGGCACAGACCTCGTCGCCGCGCTGCTGACCTTCTATGCGCTGCGCGTCGCGATCCGCCCGCCCGACCGCGACCACACCTATGGCCACGGCAAGGCCGAGCACCTGGCCGCTCTCGCGGAAGGCGCGTTCCTGCTCGCGGTCAGCGCCGTGATCGTCTTCGAGTCGATCGGGCGGCTGACGGGCAGCCGCACCACCGAGGTCGATGCGGCGTGGTGGGCGTTCGTGGTCCTCGGTGTCGTGCTGATCGTCGACGTCTCCCGCGCCGTCGTGTCCTGGCGCGCAGCGCGGCGCTACTCCAGCGCCGCGCTGGCGGCCAACGCCGTGCATTTCGCCTCGGACTTCGGCGGCACGCTCGCGGTCGTCGCCGGCCTGGTGCTCGTGCGCGCCGGGTACACCTCCGCCGATGCCTGGGCGGCGATCTTCGTCGCGTCCCTGGTGGTGCTCGCGGCGGTCCGGCTGATGCGCCAGAACGTGCAGGTGCTGATGGACCAGGCGCCGTCCGACGCCGCGGAGCTCGCGCGTGCGGCGATCGCCGAGGTCGAGCCCACGGCCGAGGTGCGGCGTGTGCGGGTGCGCGAGGCGGGCGGGCGCGCCTTCGTCGATGCGGTGATCGGCGTGGCTCCCGATGCCGCCGTGGGCCAGGGGCATGCCGTCGCGGACAGCATCGAGGAGGCGATCCAGGAGGCGCTCCCGCGCAGCGACGTGACGATCCACATCGAGCAGCGCGAGAGCGCCGACCTGCGCGAGCGGGCGACGGGCGCGGCGCTTTCGGTCCGTCGGGTACGCGAGGTCCACAACGTGCGCACGGTGATCGTGGACGGGGGCCGGATCGAACTGAGCCTGCACGTGAAGCTCCCCGCCGAGGAGACGCTCACGGAGGCTCACGGCATCGCCGACGAGGTGGAGCTCGCGATCCGCGAGGCCGCACCCCAGATCAGCCGCGTGCACGTCCATCTGGAGCCACTGGCCAGTGCGCTCGAGGGCACGGTGCCGCCGCCGGACGAGATCGAAGGCCTGCGGGCGGGTCTGCGCCGGATCGCCACCGAGGTGACGGGCCGCCCGCCGCGCTCACTGAGCCTGCACCGCGAGCCCCGCGGGATCGTGGCCTTCATGACGATCGAGCTTCCCGGCGGCAACACGCTCGCGGCCGCGCACGAGGCTGCCGCACGGATCGAGTCGCGCGCCGAAAGCACGCTCGTGGACGTGGCGGACGTCGTGGTGCACACGGAGCCGCTCTGAGCAGGGCCCTACGCGAGGTTGATCGCCGCTGCGGCACCCACGGCGATCGCGAGCGCGCCGTAGCCCTGATAGCCCGCCACGAACAGCAGCACCGCGGCGAGCACGCAGGCGGCGACGGTGACGATCCAGGCGATGCGGTCGAGTGACATCGCGCGTATCGTCCCAGTCGCTGATGACGACCACCTCTCCGGGCATCCCGTGCCGCATGCGCGTCACGTCCGGGGGCGCGTGAAGACTTCAGCGCGTATCCCGAGCATCCGGCAGGAGGAGCACCGCTGTGACGAAGTCCGAGTTCGTCGATCACGTCGCTGGTCGCGCGAACCTCACGAAGAAGCAGGCCGCCGACGCCGTCGACGCGATGCTCGGCACGATCGAGGAGGCGCTGGGGCGCGGCAGCGAGGTGACGTTCTCCGGCTTCGGGAAGTTCCATGTCGCACACCGCAACGAGCGCGAGGGCGTGAACCCGCGCACCGGCGAGCGCATCCGGATCGCCGCGGCGAAGGCCCCGAAGTTCACGGCCGGCTCCGGCCTGAAGAAGTCGGTCAACAGCTGACCCGGGACACGGCACCGCGAACCGCCGGGCGGTTCGCGGACCGGCTCGAGCGGGCCGTCGCCGGGCGTGAGTCGCAGGTCGTGCTCGGGCTCGACCCGGACCCGGCGCGGCTCTGGCCGCAGGCGCTGCCGCGGGACGTTGCGACGGGCTCGCCGGCCGACGCGGCGGCCGGCGCCGTGACGGAGCACTGCCGGGCGGTCATCGATGCCGCCGGACCCGCGTGTGTCGCGGTGAAGCCGCAACTCGCGTGCTTCGAGCGGCTCGGAGCGCCAGGATGGGCGGCGCTCGCGGCGACCGTCGCCCACGCCCACGCGGCCGGGTTGCTCGTGCTCGCGGACGGCAAGCGCGGCGACATCGACGTCTCCGCGGCGGCGTACGCGCAGGCGCTGGCCGGCGCGACCGCGACGCCGTTCGGTGACGTCCCCGGCCTGGGCGCCGATGCCTTCACCGCGAACCCCTACATGGGCCGGGACACGCTCGAGTCGCTGACCGGCGGTGCGCGGGCGGGCGGAGCGGGCGTCTTCGTGCTCGTACGCACGTCGAACCCGGGCGCCGCCGACGTCGAGGACCTGCCGGTCGTGGGAGGCGGGACGGTCTGGGAGCGGGTCGCCGCGCTCGTCGCGGCGCTCGGCGACGCGGACGAGGGGCCGCTCAGCGACATCGGCGCCGTCGTGGGCGCCACGGCGCCGGAGCACATCGGACGGCTGCGCGAGCTGATGCCGCGGGCGCCGTTCCTGCTGCCCGGGGTGGGCGCCCAGGGCGGCCGCGTCGAGGACCTCGCGCCCGCATTCGCGCCGGGACGCGCCGCCGGGCTCATCACCGCGTCGCGCTCGATCGTCTTCGCGTACGAGCAGTTCGGCGGCGAACCCGGCTCGGCCGCGCGCGCTGAGGCCGAGCGACTGCGCGTCTCCGCCTGGGACCTGGCCTAGAGTTCGGGCCATGGGTCGCCGACGCGCCACGCGCTGGCTTGCTCCTCTCGCCATCATCGCGGTGGGCGGCACGGCCTACGGCATCCTCAAGTCCGGGATCGGTGACGAAGGCGGCTCGTCTGCTTCGAAACCGCGCCCGGCCGCGCGACAGACGACCGGTGGCGGGACCACGACTCAGGCCCCGAAGACCGTCACGGTGAAGCGCACCTACGTCGTGCGCAGCGGTGACACCCTCTCCTCGATCTCGCTCGAGACCGGCGTGTCGGTCGCCGCCCTGCAGAGGCTCAACCCGGACGTCGACATCCAGGCGCTGCAGCCGGGCCAGCGACTGAAGCTGCGCTCGTGACGCGGCGGGCGCTGGCTGCTGTCGTGCTCGCCGCCTGCGCTGCCTCGCCGGCAGCGCAGGCGGCCGCGCCGCCGGTCTCGGCCCCGGCGGCGATCCTCGTCCAGCCGCAGACGGGCGATGTCGTCTACGCGCGCGGAGCCGACCGCCGGCGCCAGGTCGCCTCGACGACAAAGCTCATGACCGCCCTGCTCGCGCTCGAGCGCCGCCGGCTGTCGGACCGGATGACGGCCGTCGGCTACGCGGGCGCCCCGGCCGAGTCGGTGGTGGGGCTCACCGCCGGCGAGCAGCTGACGACCGCCGACCTCCTGCGCGCACTGCTGCTGGCGAGCGCGAACGATGCAGCCGCGACGATCGCCGTGAACGTCGGTGGCAGCACGCGCAACTTCGTCCGGCTGATGAATCAGCGCGCACGCCGCGCCGGGCTCACCCGGACCCACTACGCCAACCCGATCGGCCTCGACGACCCGCGCAACGTGTCGACCGCCCGCGACCTGGCGAAGCTCGCGCTGCTCGTGCGCCGCAACCTGTTCGCGCGCTCCGTCATGGACCGCCGGACGGCGGTGCTGCGCAGCGGGTCGCGGGTCCGGGTCGTCGCCAATCGCAACACGCTCGTCGGGGCGGTGGCGTGGGTCAACGGCGTCAAGACGGGCCACACGTCTGCTGCCGGCTGGTGCCTGGTGGGGTCCGGCAGTCGTGGGGGCGTGGAGCTCGTGAGCGTCGTGCTCGGCACGCCGAGCGAGGCGGCGCGCAACGCGGACACGCTCGGGCTGCTGCGCTGGGGTCTCATGCGCTACACCCGCGCCACGCCGGTCACGGCCGGCGCGACGGTGGCGCGGCTGCCGGTGCGCGACCAGGACCGCCGCGTCGCGGTGACGACCACGCGGACGGTGCGGGTGGTCGTGCGCCGTGGCGAGCGGCTGGGCGTACGGCGGACCGGACTGCCGGCCGCGGTCGAGGGTCCCGTCGCAGCGGGGACGCGGGTGGGTCAGCTGGTCGTGACCCGGCGCGGGAAGGTCGTCGATCGCGTGCCGCTGGTCACGGCCACCGGGGTCGCGCGCGCGACCCTCTGGCAGCGCACGAGCGAGCTGCGCCTGCCGCTCGCCGGGCTGCTGGTGCTGGGGATGGCGGCTGCCGGAGCCGCTAGCCTGACCGCAGGTCGCCGCCGGTCCCGACGCCGCGGCGCCCAGGCGAGGAGCGAGACCGCGTGATCATCACCGTCACCCTCAATGCGGCCATCGACAAGTCCCTGTCCGTTCCGAGCTTCCGGCTCGGGCGACGCCACCGGACCGTTGAACAGCGCACGATGCCGGGCGGCAAGGGCGTCAATGTCGCGCGCAGCCTGAAGACGCTCGGCCGGCCCGTGATCGCCACGGGCTTCGCCGGTGGCGCAACGGGCACGCGCATCGTCGAGCAGCTCACCGAGGAGTCGATCCTCAACGACTTCGTCCGGATCCGCGAGGAGTCGCGCACCAACACCTCCGTGCACGACCCGACCACCGGGACGCAGACCGAGATCAACGAGCGCGGTCCCGAGGTGACGGCCAAGGAGGCCGAGCTGTTCCGCGACAAGCTGCTCTATCTCGCGAGCGGCGCCGAGATCGTGGTCTTTGCGGGGTCGCTGCCGCGCGGGCTCGAGCCGGCGATCTACGCGGACCTGATCCGCGAGCTGAAGCGCATGAACGTCACGACCGTGGTCGACGCCGAGGGCGAGCCGATGCGGCTGGCCGTGCGCGCCGAGCCGCACGTCGTCTCGCCGAACGTGCTCGAGGCGGAGGAGCTCGTGGGCCATGAGTTCCACGACGAGGCCGATCGCATCGTCGCGGTCGGCGAGCTCTGCGGTCTCGGCGCCCGCGAATCGATCGTCACGCTGCCCGACGGGTGCGTGGCGAGCGTCCTCGTCGACGGCCGCCCCGAGCTGCATCGCGTCTGGATCGAGCCGCGCGAAGCGGTCGCGACCGTCGGCGCCGGCGACGCCTTCCTGGCCGGGTACGTGTCCGCTCGGTATGCAGGCTCGGCGCCTTCGGAATGCCTGCGCTTCGGCGTCGCCTGCGGTGCGGAGTCCACCCAGCGGCTCGGTGCCGGGCTGATCGACCCCAAGGGCGCCGAGCGGCTGCTCGCGGAGGTCGACGTCGAGCGCATCGAAACCCCCGCTGAGACCGTCTGAACGGTTTCCGGAGGGCGCTCGCCGGGCCGGGCGGAGGGGTCGCCGGTGCTATTCTGAATCGCGTGGCTGTTGCCGCCCGCCACGCTTCGCAGGTCCCTCTCCGACCTCGCTTCCGCGGGGTCGTTTCGTCCGCCCACGAGCTTAGGATCGACTGATGGAGCTTGAGATCGGCCGCGGGAAGAAGGCACGCCGCGCCTACGGATTCGACGACATCGCAATCGTGCCCTCGCGGCGCACGCGCGATCCTGACGACGTCGACGTGTCCTGGAAGCTCGGGCCATATCGATTCGAGATTCCGCTGCTGGCGTCGGCGATGGACGGCGTCGTCTCGCCGACCACGGCGACGATCATCGGCGGTCTCGGGGGTCTCGCGGTTCTGAACCTCGAGGGCATCTTCAGCCGCTACGAGGACGCCGAGGACGAGCTCGAGCGCATCGCCGCGCTGCCGAAGGATCTCGCCACGCGTGAGATGCAGGCGATCTACCGCGAACCGATCAAGCCCGAGCTGATGAAGCAGCGGATCGAGGAGATCAAGGCCAGTGGCGTCGTCACGGCCGCGTCGCTCACGCCGCAGCGCGTCACGCAGTACATCGACCTCGTGCTCGATGCGGGCCTCGACATCCTCGTCATCCAGGGGACCGTCGTCTCTGCGGAGCACGTGTCCAAGACCAGCGAGCCGCTGAACCTCAAGGAGTTCATCGCCGAGCAGCCGGTGCCCGTCATCGTCGGCGGCTGCGCCAGCTACCACACGGGGCTGCACCTGATGCGCACCGGCGCGGCCGGCGTGCTCGTCGGCGTCGGGCCGGGAGCGGCGTGCACCACGCGCGGCGTCCTTGGGCTCGGCGTCCCGCAGGCCACGGCGATCGCCGATGTCGCGGGAGCGCGCTCGACGCACATGCTCGAGACCGGTGAGTACGTCCAGGTCATCGCCGACGGCGGCATGCGGACCGGCGGCGACGTCGCGAAGGCGATCGCCTGCGGCGCCGACGCCGTCATGATCGGATCCCCGCTCGCGCGTGCCTACGAGGCGCCGGGGCGCGGCTACCACTGGGGCATGGCGACGTTCCACCCGACGCTCCCGCGCGGCGCGCGCGTGCAGACGGTGCAGAACGGATCGCTGGAGGAGATCATCGCGGGGCCGGCGCACGAGAACGACGGCACGTTCAACCTGATGGGCGCGCTGCGCACCTCGATGGCCACCTGCGGCTATCAGGACATCGCCGAGTTCAACCGCGCCGAGCTGATGATCGCGCCGTCGCTGCAGACCGAGGGCAAGCTGCTGCAGACCTCTCAGGGCGTCGGGATGGGCAGCCGCGGCGCCGCGGCGACACGCTCCGCGCCCGAGGCGAACGGCGCGCCCGCGGACAAGGCCCCCGCGCTGAGCTCGACGCCGGCGTGACCGACGGCCACCTCGGCGACGAGCACGGCCTGGTGACGGCCGACGTCGCGGCGACCGGGTTCGCCGACGAGTCGGCGCCGATCGACATCCCGCGTGCCGTCGACGAGGTCGTCGTCCTCGACTACGGCGGGCAGTATTCACAGCTGATCGCCCGCCGTGTGCGGGAGCTCGGCGTCTTCTCGGAGCTGCTGCCCCACCACGTCGGCGCGGCCGAGGTCGCCCGCCGCAAGCCGAAGGGCCTGATCCTCTCCGGCGGGCCCGCGTCGGTGTACTCGCCCGACGCGCCGAAGCTCGATCGCGAGCTGCTCGAGCTCGGCATCCCGGTGCTGGGCATCTGTTACGGCATGCAGCTCCTGGCTCTGGACCTCGGTGGCCGCGTCGAGGGCGCCGAGGTGGGGGAGTACGGCCGCTCACAGCTCACCGTGCATCAGGCCGGCGTGCTGTTCAAGGACCTCCCGACCGAGCAGCCATGCTGGATGTCGCACCGCGACACCGTCTACGCGGCGCCCGAGGGCTTCGCCGCGCTCGCCTCGTCGACGCAGTCGCCGGTGGCGGCGTTCGAGTCGGTCGAGCGCGGCATCTACGGGATCCAGTTCCACCCCGAGGTCGTGCACACGCCCTACGGCCAGCACGTGCTCACGCACTTCCTGCGCGACGTCTGCGAATGCGACATGACGTGGTCTGCCGCGTCGATCGTCGAGGAGCAGATCACCCGGATTCGCGAGCAGATCGGCGACGGCAAGGTCATCTGCGGCCTGTCCGGGGGCGTGGATTCGTCGGTCGCCGCGCTGCTCGTCCACCGCGCCGTCGGCGACCAGCTCACCTGCGTCTTCGTCGACCACGGGATGATGCGCAAGAACGAGGGCGACCAGGTCGTCGCCACGTTCCGTGACCACTTCCGCGTGCCGCTCGTCGCCGTCGACGCCGAAGAGCGCTTTCTCGAGAAGCTCGCGGGCGTCTCCGAGCCCGAGCGCAAGCGCAAGATCATCGGGACCGAGTTCATCCGCGTCTTCGAAGAGGAGGCGCGCAAGCTCGGCGATGACGTGAACTTCCTCGTCCAGGGCACGCTCTACTCCGACGTGATCGAGTCCGGCGGCGGCACCGGCGCGTCGACGATCAAGTCCCATCACAACGTCGGCGGCCTGCCGGACGACCTGCAGTTCGACCTCGTCGAGCCGTTGCGCGCGCTGTTCAAGGACGAGGTGCGCGCCGTCGGCGCCGAGCTGGGTCTGCCCGAGCGGATGGTCTGGCGCCAGCCGTTCCCCGGCCCCGGCCTGGCGATCCGGATCGTCGGCGGTGAGGCCACCAAGGAACGCCTCGATCTGCTGCGCGACGCCGACTTCATCCTCCAGGACGAGATCCGCAATGCGGGCCTCTACCGCGACCTGTGGCAGTCCTTCTGCGTGCTCCCGGACGTGCGCACCGTCGGCGTGCAGGGCGACGAGCGCACCTACGGCTACGTCGTCGTGATCCGTGCCGTCACCAGCGACGACGCGATGACCGCCGACTGGGCCCGGCTGCCGTACGACCTGCTCGAACAGATCGCCAGCCGGATGATCAACGAGCTGCGAGAAGTCAACCGCGTCGTATTGGACATCACGTCCAAGCCCCCGGGAACCATCGAATGGGAGTAGCGGTTCGCGGGTCTGGCGGCGCCTGAGGCCACCCGCCTGCCGGGGGGCGGTGCCTTGCGGCACAGCACCCCGTTGGCGTGCGACCTCAGGCATCCACCATCCTGCGCTCGAAGGGTGTGGTGGGGAGTGCTTCGGCGCTCGTGGTTTGATTCGATCGTCCGTGGGGCGGCCCGCTTGCCCGATTGACGAGCGCTATCCTCTCGTGCTCGCGCCGCGCCCGATCCCGGCCGCGCGGCGCCTTTCTCACGCCATGAAGACCTACGCACCCAACGCGAAGACCTACGTCGCCAATGCCGACGACCGCGAGCGCAACTGGCTGGTCGTCGATGCCAACGGGCAGACGCTCGGCCGCCTCGCCACGCAGATCGCCGATGCGCTGCGCGGCAAGCGCAAGCCGGAGTACACCCCGCACGTGGACACCGGCGACTTCGTCGTCGTCGTCAACGCCGAGAAGATCTCGGTCACGGGCAACAAGCGCCGCGAGAAGCTGTACCGGCGCCACTCCGGCTACCCCGGCGGCCTGAAGGAGCGCACACTCGAGGAGATGCTCGAGCGTCGCCCCGAGGAGGTCATCCGGATCGCGGTCAAGGGGATGCTGCCCCGCAACCGCCTCGCGCGCCGGCAGATCACCAAGCTGAAGGTCTACGCGGGTCCCGAGCATCCGCACGTGGCGCAGAAGCCCACCCCGATGGAGATCAGGTCCTGATGGCCGACGAGCCGACCCCGACTGACGAGCCGACCCCGGACCCTCAGGAGACTGAGCAGCCCGCAGCCGAGGAGGCTCCGGCCGAGCAGCCCGCCGCCGAGGCGCAGCCGCCGGCCGAGGAGGCCCCTGCAGCCGAGGAGCCCGTCGCTGAGGAGGCTCCTGCAGCGGAGCCCGTCGCAGAAGAAGCGCCTGCAGCCGAACCCGTCGCTGAGGAAGCTCCTGCGGCCGAGTCAGTCGCAGACGAAGCTCCCGCAGCCGAGCCCGTCGCAGCCGCCGACGAGGAGCCCGCTCCGCGCGTCAAGCCCGCGATTCCGGGCGCCGACCTCGAGGTCGACATCGTCCTCGAAGGCGATGAGCCGCTCGCTCGCGACGAGTACGGCGAGTACATCGACGAGGCCGGCGGCGACGAGAGGGCCGACGGCGACGACGATGTGGTCGCAGACCAGCCGATCGCCGCGGTCATCGAGCTCGCCGCCGACGCGCGCTACCGCGCGACCGGCAAGCGCAAGCGCGCCGTCGCCCGCGTGATCCTCAAGCCCGGTACCGGCGCGTACATCATCAACGGCAAGACGATGAACGAGTACTTCCCGCGTCCCGCGCTGCAGCGCATCATCCGGCAGCCGCTGGAGACGGTCGGCTACGAGGAGAAGATGGATGTCGTCGCGCGCATGCACGGCGGCGGCGTCTCGGCGCAGTCCGGCGCCCTGCGCCACGGCATCTCCAAGGCGCTGCTCGAGGCCGACCCCAACCTTCGCGGCGAGCTCAAGCGCCGCGGCTTCCTCACGCGTGACGCACGCGCGAAGGAGCGCAAGAAGGCCGGCCTGAAGAAGGCCCGCAAGCGGCCGCAGTTCAGCAAGCGCTAGCCAGCGCGCAATCGCACCGGCCGGCGTCCCTTCATGGCCCGTGAGCTCTTCGGCACCGACGGCGTCCGCGGCGTCGCCGGCGAGCGGCTGACCGCCGATCTGGCGCTCGCCCTCGGTCGCGCAGCGGCCCATGAGACGGGCGCCGAGCGCCCGCGGGTGCTGATCATCCGCGACACCCGCGAGTCCGGTGAGATGCTCGAGTCCGCGCTCGCGGCGGGCGTCACCTCAACCGGCGGCGACGTCTTCCTCGGCGGCGTGCTGCCGACGCCCGCAGCGCCACTGCTGCTCGGCCAGTACGGCTTCGACCTCGCCGCCGTCGTCTCGGCCTCCCACAACCCATACGCCGACAACGGGATCAAGTTCTTCGCCGCCGACGGCTTCAAGCTCTCCGACGATCACGAGGATGCGATCGAGGAGCGTCTGCGGGCGCCCGTCGAGCCCTGCACGACGATCGGCCGCGTGCGCACGCTGCAGGGCACCCAGGAGGACTACCTGCGCGCCCTCGAGGTGCGCTTCCAGGGCCTGGATCTCTCCGGCCTCGACGTCCTGCTCGACTGCGCCAACGGCGCCACCCACCGCGTTGCGCCGGAGATCTTCCGGCGCCTGGGGGCCACGGTCACCACGATCGGGACCGAGCCCGACGGGCGCAACATCAACGACGGTGTGGGCTCGACCCACGTCGATGCGCTCGCCGCCCAGGTCGCCGCAGGGGGGCACGACGTCGGCTTCGCATTCGACGGCGACGGAGACCGTCTGCTCGCCGCGGACCGCAACGGCGTCGTCGTCGACGGCGACGAGCTGATCGCATTGGCCGTCCTGCACCTGCGTGCCGCCGACCGCCTGGGCGGCGGCGTCGCGGTCACCGTGATGACGAACTACGGCTTCCACTCGGCGATGCGGGATGCCGGCATCGAGGTCGCGACCACCGCGGTCGGCGACCGCTACGTGCTCGAATGCCTGCGCGAGCGCGGCTGGGCGCTCGGCGGCGAGCAGTCCGGTCACATCATCGACATGGGCTTCGTGCCATCCGGCGATGGCATCGCGAGCGCGCTGCTGACGCTCGAGGCGCTCGCCGGCGGTGACCTCGCCGACCGCCACGCGATGCAGAAGCTGCCGCAGACCCTGGTGAACTGCCGCGTCCCCGACAAGGACACGGCGATGGCGGCCGTCGCGCAGGCCGCTGCGACGGAGCACGCGGCGCTCGAGGGCCGCGGCCGCGTCCTGGTGCGCCCGAGCGGCACCGAGCAGCTCGTGCGCGTGATGGTCGAGGCGCCGACGGCCGATGAGTGCGAGGCCGTGTGCGGGCGCCTCGTGGCGCTGGTCGACTCCGCCGGCTGAGCCGGCGACACGAATTCGTCCAGCGCCGAGGGGCTCCCGCACTACCCTCCAGGGCATGTGCGGCATTGTCGGTTACGTCGGACGGCGCCCGGCGCAGGAGTTCCTGCTCGCGGGCCTCACCAAGCTGGAGTACCGCGGCTACGACTCAGCCGGGGTGTCGGTGATGGCCGACGGCGCGATCGAGTCGGTGCGCGCGGTCGGGAATCTCGACCATCTGCGCGAGGCCATCGCCGGCCAGCGCGAGGGCGACGGGGCGGTGGCGGTCGCCGCGCGCGAGGCGACGATCGGGATCGGGCACACCCGCTGGGCCACACACGGCCGTGTGAACGAGGAGAACGCGCACCCGCACTTCGACACGAGCGACCGCGTGCACGTCGTCGTCAACGGCATCGTCGAGAACTACCTGGCGCTGCGTGAGCGCCTGCGCGGCGACGGCGCGGTGTTCACCAGCGAGACGGACGCCGAGGTGATCGCGCACCTGATCGCCTCACATCTGGACGCCTGCGACGGCGACCTCACGTGCGCCGTGCGCGGCGCCTACGCCGAGCTCCAGGGTCACTACGCGTTCGTCGCGATGAGCCTGGACTCCCCGGAGCTGCTGGTCGGCGCGCGCAAGGAGTGCCCGCTGATCGCCGGCATCGGCGAGGGCGAGGGCTTTCTGGCATCGGCGGTTCCCGCGTTCCTCGCCGAGACGCGCCGCGTCATGTACGTCGAGAACGGCGAGATCGTGGTCGTCGAGCCTGGCGCGGCGACGATCCTCACGCCGGACGGCGACGTCGTCGAGCGCCAGGTCTCGGTCGTCGACTGGGACGAGGAGACCGCCGAGAAGGGCGGCTACGAGACGTTCATGCTCAAGGAGATCCACGAGCAGGCGGACGCGATCGCCGAGACGATCGCCGACCGCACCGTCCGCGACGACGGGGTCGACCTCGACGACGAGGGCGCGCTCAGCGACGAGCAGCTCCTTCGCACGAAGCGCATCGTGATCGTGGCCTGCGGCACGTCGTTCCACGCCGGGCTGATCGGCCGCTACGCGATCGAGGAGTTCGCCCGCGTCCCCGTCGAGGTCGAGATCGCGAGCGAGTACCGCTACCGCAACCCGATCGTCGGGCCGGGCGATCTCGTCATCGGGATCACGCAGTCCGGCGAGACCGCCGACACGCTCGCCGCGATGCGGATCGCCAAGGAGCGCGGGGCCACGGTGCTCGCCGTCACGAACGTGATGGGCTCGCAGGCCACGCGCGACGCAGACGGCGTCCTGTTCACGCGCGCCGGGCTCGAGGTCTCCGTCGCGGCGACGAAGACCTTCCTCTGCCAGGTCGCGGTGATGTACCTGCTCGCGCTGCGGCTCGCCGAGCTGCACGGCACGCTCGACCGCGAGCGCCTCACGCAGCTCGTCGGCGAGCTGAAGGGCATGCCGAGCCAGATCCAGGAGCTGCTCGCCCACGTCGAGCCGGAGATCAAGGCGGTCGCCGACCGGCACTGGCGCGACGGCTTCTTCCTCTACCTCGGCCGCCACGCCGGCGTCGCCGTCGCGCACGAGGGCGCCTTGAAGCTCAAGGAGGTCTCGTACATCTCCACGGACGCCTACGCGGCCGGCGAGATGAAGCACGGCCCGATCGCGCTGCTCAGCGAGTCGACGCCCGTCGTGACCGTTGCGACCGACTCCCCGGTGCTCGAGAAGGTCGTCTCGAACATGCAGGAGGTGCGTGCCCGCGGTGCGCACGTGATCGCCGTGGCCACGGAGGGCAACCTCGACATCGGCGAGCACGCCGAGTCCGTGATCCGCGTGCCGCGCACCGACTGGATGCTCCAGCCGCTGCTCGCGGTGATCCCGTTGCAACTGTTGGCCTACCGGATCGCCCGTCGCCGCGGGCTCAACGTCGACCAGCCCAGGAACCTGGCGAAGACCGTCACCGTCGAGTAGTGCATGGCGTAGGCCTGGACCTGCTGGACATCGCGCGCCTGGAGCGCGCACTGGCGCGGCGGCCCGCGCTCGCGGCGCGGCTGTTCACCGAAGGGGAGCTTGCGTACGCGGGCGGACATGCGCGGCCGGGGCAGCATCTCGCGGCGCGCTTCTGCGCCAAGGAGGCGGTCACGAAGGCACTCGGGCTCGACGTCCTGCGGCCGCGTGACATCGAGGTCGTCCGTGACGATGTGGGCCGTCCCTCGGTGACGCTCATCGGCGCGGCCGCCGAGCGCGCGGGGGAGCTCGGCACGACGGTCGTCATCACGCTCACGCACACAGGGCAGACTGCAGGCGCCGTGGCGGTCGCGGCATGAGCCTGCCGTTCTGGGCCATACCGCTGCTCGGCGCGGAGGCGTCGCGCGCCGCGGACCGGTGGGCGATCGACGAGCGCGGCATCCCGTCCCTGGACCTGATGGAGCGGGCGTCGGCCGGGCTCGCCGAGCTGGTCCGGGAGGTCGCTCCCGAGGGCGTCGTCGCGGTCGTGTGCGGCGGCGGGAACAACGGCGGCGACGGATACGCCTGTGCCCGTCTGCTGCGCGAGGCCTGGCGCGAGGTTCGGGTGCTCGCGGCGAGCGATCCGGCCAAGCTCACGGGCGACGCGGCCGCCCAGCTGGAGCGGCTCCCCGGCGAGCCGCCGCGAGCGTTTGCGCCGGCCGAGCTCGAGGGCGCCGGCATCGTCGTCGACGCGCTGCTGGGCACCGGGTTCTCCGGCGTTCCGCGCGGGACCGTCGGCGCCGCGATCGAGGCGATCGTGGCGAGCGGTCTCCCGGTCATCGCCTGCGACGTCCCCAGCGGCGTCGACGCGTCGACGGGTGAGGTTGCTGCGACGGCCGTCAACGCGGTCGCCACGGCCACCTTCCACGCGCCCAAGCCCGGGCTGTTCGTCACGCCGGGAAAGCAGCACGTGGGCGCGGTGCGCGTCGTGGACATCGGCATCCCGGCCGGCGCGCCGGCTCCGCCCGCCGACATCGGGCTGATCGATGACGACGCGCTGCTGCCGACCTTGCCGGGCCGCGGGCCCGGCGCGACGAAGTTCACGAGCGGGCACGTGCTCGTCGCCGGCGGCTCCCGCGGGCTGCTCGGAGCGGCGATCCTCAGCAGTGAGGGTGCCATGCGCGCCGGAGCGGGATACGTGAGCGCATGTCTGCCGGCGTCCCAACAGCCCGCCGCGGCCGCGCAGCTCGTCGAGGTGATGCAGCTGGCGCTGCCGGACGACGACGGCCACCACGTCGCCGAGGGGGCCGAGCCCGTGCTCGCCGAGCTGGCCCGGCGCGGCGGCTGTCTCGTGCTCGGGCCGGGCCTCGGCCGCAGCGATGGCGCCGCGGCGTTCGCACGCGCTCTGGCTGCCCGCGCCGATGTCCCGCTGCTGCTGGACGCCGACGGCCTCAATGCCCATGCAGGACGCCTGGAGGAGCTCTCCGGCCGCACGGCGCCCACGGTGCTCACCCCGCACGACGGTGAGCTCGCGCGGCTGCTGCAGGTCGACAGCACGGCGGTCAGGGCGCAGCGTCTGCTGCACGTCCGCGAGGCTGCGCGCCGCTCCGGCGCGGTCGTCGTGCTGAAGGGCGACGACACGCTGGTGGCGACCCCTGGGGGGACGGTCCTCGTCAGCCCCGGAGCGACGGCGGCGCTCGCCACTGCGGGCACGGGCGATGTGCTCAGCGGTGTCACGGGCGCGTTGCTGGCGCGCGGGGTCGACGCCCAGCGCGCCGCAGCCGGCGCGGTGCGGCTGCATGCCCGGGCGGGGCTGCGCGCCGCGCGGCGGCGCGGCGTCGACGGCGTTATCGCCCGCGACGTGATCGCTGAGCTCCCCGGCGCACGGATAGGCTGACCCGCGTGAGCCGGACCGCCGCCGCGACCTTCGACACCCGCCTGTAGGGCAACTCGTGCTGCGGGCGCTCGCGCGGGTCGATCTCGGCGCCATCAAGCGCAACACCGCGCGACTTGCGCACGCGGCACCGGCGGCGCAGACCTGTGCGGTGGTCAAGGCGGACGCCTACGGCCATGGAATGGTCCCGTGCGCGCGTGCGGCGCTTGCGGGCGGCGCGTCATGGCTCGCCGTCGCGACCGCCGCGGAGGCCGTGCAGCTGCGTGGGGCGGGGATCGGCGGGCCGCTGCTGGTCCTCGGTGCGCTCAGCGACGAGGAGCTGCCGCTGGCGCTCGGCGCTGGCGCCGACGTCGTCGTCTGGGACGAGTCGGCCGTGGCGCGCGTGAGCGCGCTCGGCGGCGGTCGGGTCCACATCAAGCTCGACACCGGGATGGGCCGCCTGGGCACCAGGGACCCCAATCAGGCCACGCGTGTGGCCGAGCTTGCCGCCGCCACGGACGGTGTCGAGGTCGGCGGGCTGATGACGCACTTCGCGACCGCCGACGAGCCGGGCGACGACTTCTTTCCCGAGCAGCTCGAGCGCTTTCGCGCGTGGGCCGAGCCGCTGCGCGCCGCGCATCCGCGGGCGCTGCTGCACGCCGCCAACAGCGCGGGGACCCTCCGCGACCCCGCCGCCCACTTCGATCTCGTGCGGCCCGGAGTCGCGCTCTACGGCATGGATCCGTTCGGGCGGGATCCCGCGGCGCACGGGCTCGAGCCGGCGCTGGAGCTCGTGTCCTACGTCGCCGCCGTGAAGCCGATCGCGCCCGGAGAGAGCGCCGGCTACGGGCGGCGGTTCATCGCGGAGACAGGCTCGCGGATCGCGACGGTCCCGATCGGCTACGGCGACGGCTGGCGGCGCGGGCTGACGAACGCCGCGCAGGTCCTCGTCGGCGGTCGGCGGGTGCCGCTCGTGGGCACGGTCAGCATGGACAACGTGACGCTCGACCTGGGCCCGGACGCCGCCGACGGCGTGGTCGCCGGAGACGAGGCGGTGCTGATCGGGGCGCGCGGCGCCGAGCGCGTGCTGGCCGAGGAGGTCGCCAGGCTGCTCGGAACGATCAACTACGAGGTGACGTGCGGGATCGGCGCCCGGGTGCCGCGGCTGCACGTCGGCGCGGCGTGAGCGACGCGACCGACCCGCTGACGCTTGCTCGCACGGCGCTCGCGGGCCGGGACGCGTGGCTCGTCGGGGGCGCCGTCCGTGACCTGCTGCTCGAGCGCACGGAGACGCGCCCGGATGTCGATCTGGTCGTCGCAGGGGACGTGGAGGCCGCCGCCGCGGCGATCCGCTCGGCCGCGCCACGAGGCACCGCGGCGTTTCCCCTGTCCGAGGAGTTCGGTGCCTGGCGCGTCACCGGTCCAGATGGCGGATGGCAGGTCGATCTGAGCCCCCTTCAGGGTGACTCCCTCGACGCCGACCTACGGCGGCGCGACCTGACCGTCAACGCGCTCGCGCAGCCGCTTGCCGGCGGCGTGCCGATCGACCCGACGGGCGGACTGGCGGACCTGGAGGCGCGGCGCCTGCGGATGGTCGCGCCCGCGGCGTTCGAGGACGATCCGCTGCGCGTGCTGCGCGTCGCGCGGCTCGCGGTCGAGCTGGGCTTCGAGGTTGACGAGCAGACGCTCCACGCAGCTCGTGAGCGCGCCGCAGGCCTCGCGCAGGTGTCCGCCGAACGGGTCTTCGCCGAGCTGCGGGGCATCGTCGGCGCCGCGAATGCGCTCGACGGGCTCGCGCTGCTCGACCGCCTCGGCGCCACGGCCGTCGTCCTGCCCGAGCTCGATGCGCTGCGCGGCGTCGCACAGACCGCCTACCACCACCTCGACGTCCACGGCCACACGCTCGAGGTGCTGCAGCAGGCGATCGGCCTCGAGCGCGATCCCGGCGCCATGATCGGCGCCGAACGCGGGCTGCGGGCCGCGAGGCTGCTGGCCGAGCCGCTGGCTGACGGGCTCACGCGCGCCGGTGCGCTGCGCTGGGGCGCGCTGCTGCACGACATCGCCAAGCCCGTCACCCGCGCCGACCTGGGTGACGGGCGGGTCGGCTTCCCGCACCATGACCGTGAGGGCGCGGCGATGACGCGCGCGATCCTGGGCCGCATGCGCGCCAGTGAGCGCCTGATCGCCCACGTCGCCGCGCTCGCACGGCATCACCTGCGGCTCGGGTTCCTCGTCCACGAGCGCCCGCTGGGTCGCCGTCAGGTCCATCGCTACCTCGTCAGCTGCGACCCCGTCGCCGCCGACGTCACGCTGCTCGGCATCGCCGACCGGCTTGCGACGCGCGGGCGACGCCACGAGGAGGCGATCGAGCGGCACCTCGAGGTCGCCCTGCCGATGCTCGACGACGCGCTCGACTGGTACGAGCACGGCCCGCCCGCGCCGCTCGTGCGCGGCGACGAGCTCGCTGAGGCACTCGGCATCGACCCCGGTCCACGACTGGGTGAGCTGCTCGCAGCGATCGCCGAGGCCCAGTACGCCGGCGAGGTCACGTCGGCCGCGGAGGCGATCGACGAGGGCCGCCGGCTGCTCTAGTCGCCGGGCGCGAGCCGGCGCAGGACCCCGTCGCAGACGCGGATCGCGCCGACGACGGTCCCGTAGTCGACGTTGTCGGCCGTGTCCGTGGGCCAGTGGTAGTTGTCCGGCACCTTGTAGCGGTTGAGCGACCCGAGCATCACCGTCGGGTACCCGGCCTTCAGCGCGATCAGCCCGTCGGTCGCGTTGCGAAAGCGCAGCCCGCGGACCAGCGGGATCCCGGCCTCCGCGGCCACGTCGGAGACGAGGTCCTTGAAGTCGCCGGGGTAGTCGCGCATCCGCAGCATCCCCTCGCCCTCGAGCTCCATCAGCGTCGGCGACCCGACGGTGTCGATGCAGACGACGTGCGTGCGGTCGACGGGGAGCGAGGCGAAGTGCCGCCGGGCGAACGCCTGCATGCCCTCCATGAACGACTCCTCGGACCCGGTCGAGACGAGCAGGACGCGCAACCCGGGCACGGGACGCTCGCGCAGCAGCCGCGCGACGCCGAGCAGCGTCGCGACGCCGCTGAGGTTGTCGTTGGCACCGGGAACCGTCGATCGTGAGCCGATCTCGGCGAACGTCGCGGCCGCGCCGAGCGACACGACGGCCCCGGCTCGCCGCAGCCGCCGCGATCCGGTCAGGCCGCCGAGCGCGACGAGCAGCGGGCCGCCGAACACCGGGAACATCACGGGCGGCGTGGTCTTCGAGCGCTCGAGCGCGCCGGGAAAGCGGTCGCCGAAGAACTGCGGCACGTGGGGCGCGAACAGCAGGCTCCAATGGGCGGCGTCGTGATGGGCGACGAGGACGACGGTGCGCTCGCCGGCGGGGTCGCCCGCCTCGGCCACGACGTTCCAGGTCGGGCGCTGCGGCAGCACGGCGCGGCGGAACCACAGCCGGCCGCCGGAGATGTCGTCGGCGATGCCGGCAGCCATCGTGCCGCCCGCCAGCAGTCGCAACGCCCGGCTCCTGATCAGGCCGCTGAGCCCGGCGAGCAGCGTCATCAGCCCGAGCGGCCACCAGTAGGTCCCGTGCGCGCGCTCCTCCTCGACGACCGCGCTGCAGCCCTCATCGCGCAGCCGGCCGGCGATCCAGTCGGCGCCGCGACGTTCTCCGTCCGAGGCCGACGGCCGGTCGAACGACGCCAGATACCGGACGGCGTCCTCGGCCAGGCCGCGCAGCGTTGCATCAGTGACGCCGGCGCTCGCGTGCTCGGTCTCGGAGGCCATTGCCGGGAGCCTAGTGACGGGGCACTGGTACTAGGCTGCCCGACCATGTCACCAGCCGCCGCCGACTGCCTGTTCTGCCGGATCCTCGCCGGAGAGCTGCCCGCTCAGATCGTCGACGAGGACGAGCGCACCGTGTCGTTCATGGACATCAACCCGGCGACGAGGGGACACGCACTCGTGATCCCCAGGGCGCACGCCGAAGACCTCTACGAGACCGATCCGCAGGATGTCGCCGCGACCGCCGTCGCCGCCCAGCGACTGGCGCTCCGCGCCCGCGACCAGCTCGGCGCGGAGGGCGTCAACCTGCTCAACGCCTGCCGGCCCGCGGCCTGGCAGACGGTCTTTCACTACCACGTGCATGTGATCCCGCGCTACGCCGATGATCCGCTGAGTCTGCCGTGGATCCCGCATGCCGGCGACCTCGGCGAGATCGCGACCGCGGCCGCGCTGCTGCGGGGCGAGGGCGCATGACCGCCGCCGTGCCCCTGCGCCTCGAGCAGGACGGTCCGCTGGCCGTGATGACGTTCGACTCGCCGCCGCTGAACCTCTTCGATCAGGAGATGATGGATGCGCTCACGAGCACGATCGCGCTGCTCGCTGCGCGTCCTCCGCGCGGCCTGCTGATCCGGGCCGAGGGGCGCGTGGTGAGCGGCGGCGTCGACGTGCATCGCTTCGTCGGCGTCACGCCCGCCGAGGGCGCCGAGCTGTGGCGCGACCTGCTCGAGACGGTCCACCTGCTGGAGGAGCTGCCCTGCCCGGTGGTCTTCGCTGCTCACGCGCTGTGCCTGACCGCGGCGTTCGAGCTCGCGCTGGCGTGTGACGTGCTGCTCGCGGCCGCGTCGGCGCGCTTCGGCCTCGTCGAGACCGTCGTCGCGCTGACGCCGTCGATGGGCGGGCCCCAGCGCCTCGCCGAGCGCGCCGGACCGGCGCGCGCCAAGGAGCTCGTGATGACCGGCGAGCTGTTCGACGCCGCGACGCTCGAGCGCTGGAACGTGGTCAATCGCGTGCTCCCCGACGACGGGTTCGATGACGCGGCACGTGCATTCGCGCGCCGGCTCGCGGACGGGCCGACGCTGGCGCACGCCGCGACGAAGCGGCTCGTGCGCGAGCAGCTGCGCGGGGGAGCGCGGGCGGCCGATGCGGTCGTCCCCGAGGTCAGCGGGCCGCTGTTCGGCACCCGGGATCTGGAGGACGCCGTGCGCTCATTCCTCGCCGACGGCCCCGGGAAGGCGACCTACGAAGGCCGTTGACGCGCACGGCTGGTTGCGTCGGGACGCTCCGAAGATCCCTTAGCAAAGCTATACACTGGATTTCCGAGCGACCGGACCGCAACAAACCGCCTACGGAGCGTGTTCAATGGATGTGATGCAACGACGCCTCGTCTGGGCGGCTGCAGTTTCCTGCGGCCTCGCCCTCGCCCTCCCCGCCGCCTCTGGCGCCGACGTCGTCGAGATCGGCAAGCTCGATCCGGCCGTCAAGTCCAGCTGCCCCGGCCCCGTGCCGAAGTGCTTCGCCGTCGCCCGTCTGACGGGCTACCAGGCGAAGGTCGGCACCGATCGCGGCCTGATGGCGGCGCCCAAGGATGGGCGCATCGTCGCGTTCTCCGTCGTGCTCGGCAAGCCCGGTCCCAAGCAGCAGCTGTTCTTCACCGGTGGCGACGGCGCTCCCGCGAACTCGCCGCAGTACGGGGTGCCCGAGGTGCAGGTCACGATCCTGAACCCCAGGACCAAGCTGCGCTCGCGGGCGATCGCACACAGCGAGGCCTTCAAGGTCGCCGACTACTTCGGCTCCACGGTCCAGTTCGCGCTGGCGAAGAGCCTGCCGGTCAAGAAGGGCCAGATCATCGCGATCACGTCGAAGACCTGGGCCCCGATCCTGGCGGTCGGGCTCGGCAGCGACACCTCGTGGCGCGCGAGCCGCGAGAAGGGCACCTGCAACGACTCCGTCCAGCAGGTCGCGCAGCTGCAGCCCAATCAGCTCTCGCAGTACTACTGCCTCTACCGCACGGCGCGCCTGAACTACAGCGCGACGATGATCACGGACCCGGTCAAGCCGAAGGCCTGACCAGGACGGATGTGCGGGCGCCGCGGCCTGCGCGGCGCGCTGTCAGCAGGCGCCGGGGTTGGCGTCGCAGAAGCCCTGGAAGGACCCTGCGCCGGCGGTCGCGTCCGGCGTGACGCCGCCGGGGTTCGGTGTGGCCCCGCCGTTGTTCGTCCCGCCGGTGTCCGTGCCGGTACCCGCGCCGCCGGTGTCGGTACCGGTTCCGCCGGTGCCCGCACCGGTGTCCGTTCCGGTCCCTGCGCCGGTGTCGGTGCCCGTGTCGGTCGTGCCGCCCGTGCCGGTCGAGCTGTCGGTCGTCGTCGTGGGGGTCGTGCTCGTCGTGGTCGTCCCTCCCGCCGTCGCCGTGCCGGACGCGAGGTCGTTCGCGTCGCCGGGCGGCACGAGCGCCGGGGCGCTCGTGGGGATCTTGTCGGTCGGGTCGTCGCCGCCGCCGCAGGCGGACAGGCCGACCGTCGCCGTCAATGCGAGGACGCAGGTGGTCGCGGCGAGTGCGGAGCGCATCACGCGCGCAGGGTACCGGTGCGGGCGGCCGCTGCGCGCAGGGTGGCGTTCAGTGGCCTGCGGTCAGCCGCCGAGCGGGCCCATGCGGCGCCCACAGGTGGGGCACTCGTTCAGGTCCTTCTGCGCCGGCTGGTCGCACCAGTTGCAGAAGCGCAGGTTCTCGACCGCCCACGGCAGCCGTGAGGGGCTCGGAGCCAGCGGCAGGACCTTCCCGACGATCTCCAGGCGCTCGCCCGTGTCCTCGTCGAGGTACACCCGGTCGGGCTCTGCCTCGACGATGATCTCGTTGCCCGTGGCCGGGTTGCGCAGGCGGTAGCGCTGTTTGGACGCCATGGGGCGGATGCTAGATGATCGGTTCCGTGGCCGCGTTGCTGCGGCGGACGGCGGACGGCGGCACGCCGGGAATGGAGGGCGGATCGCATCGGGTCCGCCTCTCTGGATAGGGTTCGTCGCGCTCATGGGGAGGAACAACCACGCTGTGACCAGGGTGGCGCGCGCGGCGGTCCCCGCCGCGCTCGCGGCCGCCGCCATCGCTTTTGCAGGTTGCTCCAACGGGGGCAGTTCGCAGAGCGCGGATCTCGTCAACGGCAAGCAGCTGTTCGTCGCCAAGTGCGGGTCGTGCCACACGCTGGCGCGCGCCGGGACCAAGGGGGTCGTCGGGCCGAACCTGGACGACGCCTTCCGGGTCGGCCGCTCCGAGGGCTGGGGCGAGGACTCGATCCGCGGTGTCGTCTACGCACAGACCCTCAACCCGGGGATCGGGCTGGGAATGCCGGCGAAGATCGTCGAGGGTGAGGATGCCCAGGACGTCGCCGCCTACGTCGCGTCGGCCGCGGCCGCTCCCGGCAAGGAGACCGGCCTGCTGGCCTCCGCCGTCAAGACCCAGACGAGCTCCAAGCCTGCGGTCGCCAAGGACGGCGTCCTGACGATCGAGGCTGATCCGACCGGACAGCTCGCGTACGTCGAGACGAAGGCCGAGGCGACGGCCGGGCCGATCGAGCTCGTGATGGTCAACAAGTCCTCGGTCGCCCACGACATCAACGTCGAGAACACCGACGTCAAGACGCCCATCGCCACCAACGCGAATGCCACCGGCAAGGGCACGCTCACGGCCGGCACGTTCACGTACTTCTGCAGCCTTCCCGGCCATCGTGAGGCCGGGATGGTCGGCAAGCTCGTCGTCAAGTAGCGCGCGCGGCCCGAGCGGCGCAGCGGCTCAGGTCACCAGCCGCACGAGGACGACGACGGCGATCACGAGCAGGGCCGCCGCTGCCACTCGCAGGACAGCGCCGAAGGCCGCGTCCTCACTGCGCAACGGGGCGATCAGACGCGCCCACACAGGCTGCTTGGCGGGCGGCTCCTGGTTGCCCGGCTCGCCCGTGGGGCCGTCGGTCACCCGAGGATGTAGACCGTCGTGAAGACGACGATCCACATGACGTCGACGAAGTGCCAGTAGATGCCGGCAACCTCGAGGCCCTTGAGGTTCTTGGGGTCGACGGCGCCCTTGAAGATGCGCACGGCCGACATGAACAGCAGCAGCAGGCCGATCACGACGTGCGCGCCGTGCAGGCCGGTCAGCCCGAAGAACGCCGACGCCGAGGCGTTCGTCTTCGGCGTGAAGCCGAGGTGCAGGTACTCGTTGATCTGGACGAACAGGAAGGTCGCGCCGAGCAGGAACGTCGTGATGATCCCGGCCCGCATGCCGAACTGGTTGTTGCGGCGCGCGGAGATGTCCGTCCAGTGCATCGTGACCGATGAGGACAGCAGCACGGCGGCGTTCGTCGCTGCGACGGCGATCGGCAGGTCGCCCTTGGGGGGCCACTCGTCCCCGGCGACGACGCGGATGAAGAACATCGCCGCGAAGAACGCTCCGAAGAGCATGAGCTCGGAGATGATGAAGAGCAGGATGCCGAGCTGCTCACGCTCGACCTTGGAGCTGTGATGGGCCTCGGGCGGGCCATGATGGTGGTCGTCGTGGGCGACGGCGGCGGGGATCGCGGCAGCTTCCATGGGTTCCTCTCCGCCGCTACGCGGCGACGCCGGCGTCCTCGGGCTGGGAGACGATGTGCGTGACCGGCTTGCCGGACGCCTTGCGCACGCGGTCGATGAGATCGGCGCGCAGCCAGCCGGAGCGGGTCTCCGGGTACGTGGAGATCACGATGTCGTCGACGTCGAAGAAGCTGAGCGCGTTCATCGTCGCGGTGTACGGGTCGGGATCGCCGGTCATGCCCGCTGCGACGAGCTCGCTGGCGCGGGCGCGGTCGATGACCTGGTCCAGGCGGGCGCGGGCACGCTTCAGTGCGACGCCCTCGCCGCCCTCCATCGGGACGACGAAGATGAACAGGCGCTCGCGGCCTTCGGGCTCGGCGGCCGCCTCGCCGCGCAGCTCGTTGATCAGTGCGTCGCTGTTGGTCGTCCGGTTGGCGACCACGAGCGTCATGTCGAACGGGGAGCTCTCCTCGCCCAGATCCGTGATCAGGTGCTCGACCGGAACGCCGACGGCGTCCTCGATGCGCTCGACGAAGTTGCGCCGCAGCCAGCCGGAGCTGTCGGCGGGGAGGGTGGAGACGATCACGTGGTCCGGCCGGTACTCGGCCACCATGTCCATCGTGGCGGTGTACGGGTCGGGATCCCCGACCTCGCCGACGGCGTCGATGCCGAGCTCGCGCAGCACGCCGCGTGCGAGGTCGACCCGCACCTGGGCGGCGTCGTAGACGCTGTCGGCGTAGATGATGTTGCCGTGCGAGGGGTTCCTGCGCGGCACGCAGATGACGACGCGCACCGGGCCCTTGGCCGCCTCCTCGCGTGCACGGGCGACGAGCTTGGGGCCGGTGAGGGTCTCGTTGGCGACGACGAGGATCGTGCGCATGACTACTCCTCCTTCTCCAGCACCGCGGTGGCCGTGCCGCCGGCCGCCGACTCGGTGCCCGCCGGGACGGGCGGCGGCTCAGCGGTCGGGAAGACCGCGTGAACGGCGCCCGGGACCCCGTACTCGTACGGGCCGCCGACGACCGAGGGGATGGCGTCGAAGTTGAAGATCGGCGGGGGCGAGGACACCTGCCACTCGATGGTGAGCGCCCGCCAGGGGTTGGCCACGGCGCGCGGACCGCTGCGCCACGAGCTGATCATGTTGTAGAGGAAGATCAGCGAGGAGAGGCCGAGCGCGAAGGACGAGACCGAGATGATCAGGTTCCAGGTCGCGAACTGGTCGGCGTAGTCGTAGACGCGGCGCGGCATCCCCTGAACGCCGATCAGGTGCATCGGCGCAAAGGTGATGTTGAAGAAGACGAACGTCAGCCAGAAGTGCAGGCGCCCGAGCTTCTCGTTGTACATCCGCCCGGTCATCTTCGGGAACCAGTAGTAGATCCCGGCGAAGATCGTCAGCAGCGAGCCGCCGAACAGCACGTAGTGGATGTGGGCGACGATGAAGTACGTGTCGCTGACGTGGATGTCCAGCGGCACCATCGCGAGCATCACCCCGGAGATGCCGCCGAGCGTGAACATCGTCAGGAAGCCGATGGCGAAGAGCATCGGGGTGTCCATGTGCAGGACGCCCTGCCAGAGGGTCCCGAGCCAGGAGAAGATCTTGATGCCGGTCGGGATGGCGATCAGCGCGGTCGTGATCATCATCGGGATGCGGATCCAGTCCTGCATGCCGCTGACGAACATGTGGTGCGCCCAGACGGTGAACCCGAGCACGACGATCGCCAGCAGCGAGAACGCCATCATCCGGTAGCCGAACACCGGTTTGCGCGACTTCACCGCCAGGATCTCGCTGATGATCCCGAAGCCGGGCAGCATCATGATGTAGACGGCCGGGTGCGAGTAGAACCAGAAGACGTGCTGATACATCAGCACGTCCCCGCCATTGGCGTAGTTGAAGAAGTTGAAGCCCAGCGCGCGGTCCAGCAGCACCATGAACTGCGAGGCCGCGATGAATGGGGTGGCGATCACGACCAGCAGCGAGGTCGAGAAGTTCGCCCAGACCAGCAGCGGCATGCGGAAGAAGGTCATTCCGGGCGCGCGCATCGTGATGATCGTGACCAGGAAATTGAGCGCGGTCGCAATCGATGACGCGCCGGCGAACTGCACGCCGATCGTGAAGAAGGTCTGGCCGATCGGAGCGGACGTCGAGAGCGGCGCGTACGCCGTCCAGCCGGATGCGAATGTCCCACCCGGGGCGACGAAGCCGAGCAGGAACATGACGCCGGCGGCGGGGAGCATCCAGAACGACAGCGCGTTCAGCCGCGGGAACGCCATGTCCGGAGCGCCGATCATCAGCGGCAGGACGTAGTTCGCGATCCCGGCGAAGACCGGGATGACGAAGAGGAAGATCAGGAACGTCGCGTGCGCTGAGAACAGGCCGTTGTAGGTGCTCGCGTCGACGAACTGGCGGCCCGGGGATGCGAGCTCGGCGCGCACGAGCATCGCCATCAGCCCGCCGACGAACATGAAGAAGACCGACACGCAGATGTACTGGATGCCGATGACCTTGTGGTCGGTGTTGACCTTGAAGTAGTCCTTCCAGGTGTGCGCGCCGTGGTCCTTGTGGTCGTCGACGACGTGCTTGCCGCTGGCCCACCGCAGCCAGTAGTCGAAGCAGCCCATGCCGCCCAGGAACCACAGCGGGACCGTGAGCAGGGCGACCTGCAGGACGCCGTCGCCGTAGTAGACCGGCGAGACGTCGAATGCCGCGCGCAGGGAGGTCAGCAGGGCGATCGCGAAGGCGATGCCCAGAACGATGAACAGGGCCGCCCGGTACCAGCCTGGTGCGCGTAGCTTCGCTGCCATTGCTACTTCCCTCCGTGAACGCTCTGGTCGATGAAGCTCACGAGGGCGTCCACTTCAGCCGCACTGAGCGTCTGCGCGTAGTTCGGCGGCATGATGTTCGCGCCGTAGCCCGCAGCGATCTCCTTGCCGGGATCCACGATCATCTCCTTGATCGCGGCTGCGTCATCCGCCTTCAGGGCGGTGTCGAGGTTCGGGCCCGTCTGCCCGGTGGTGCCCGCAGCCGCCAGGATGTGGCAGCTGCCGCAGGCGGTGGCGCCGGTCTGGGTGTTGCCGGCGACGAACAGCTGCTTGCCGTCCGGCTTCGCGCCGGCACCGCCGCCGGCGCCTCCTCCGGCGACTGCTGCGGGCGCGGACTGCTTGAGCACCCACGCCTTGTAGGCGGCAGGCTGAACGACGGTGACGAACTGGCGCATGAACGCGTGGCCGAGCCCGCACAGCTCGGCGCAGACGACCTGGAACTTGCCGGTCTTCGAGGGCGTCAGCGAGTACTGGGTGGTGATCCCGGGGACGGCATCGACCTTCAGGCGCCACTCGGGCACCCAGAAGTCGTGCAGCACATCCTTCGAGCGGACCTTGAACTGCACCGCCTCGCCGACGGGCAGGACGAGCACGTTGCTGCGCAGTTTCTTGGCTCCCTCCTGCGTCTCGAAGGTCCAGGCGAACTGCTGTCCGGTGACGTTGACGACGCGCGTTCCCTTGGCGGGGGACTCCTGGATGTCGAGCAGCAGGACTGTGGCGTACGCGCACAGGCCGGCGATGATGATCGTCGGCACTGCCGTCCAGATCACCTCGAGCCGGGTGCTGCCGTGGGTCGGGGGACCGTCGAGGTCCTCCTCGCCCGGCCGCATGCGCCAGCGCCAGACGGCGAACAGGACGACGGTGGTGACGAGCACGAAGATCGGGACGGATGCGATCACCAGCACGTCCCAGAACGTGTCGATGTCCGACGCGATCGTCGAGCCTTGCGCGGGGAACCAGTTGATCGCCAGACCCAGGGCGATGCCGATCGCGCTGGCGACCAGCACCACCACGACGAGCATCACCCACGTACGACCCGTAACGGGACCCCGCCGTGTGTCCTCACCCATTGCCCGGCAACTTATCGTCTTGCGGGGACGAGGCGCAATGACGTCACGGGGTGCTGGCGCGCTCGCCTCCCGAAGTCGCGCTCGCGGATGCCCGCGACGGCCTACGCGGCCTGGTACGCGGCTGCCCGGGCGCCGTCGCGGGCGGCGGCGAAACGAGCCTGGCTGCGGAACATCGAGGGGGCGGCGCCGTGGCGCCGCCGGAAGGCCTTCGCGAACTGGGCGGGCTGCCGGTAGCCGACGCGGTGTGCGACCTCCCGGACGGTCATCTCACGCTCGGTCAGGAGGTCTGCGGCCCGGTCCATCCGCACGTTGGTGAGGTGCTCGCGGAACGTCGTGCCGCCGATCTCGGCGAACGCCCGCTGCAGCTGCCGGCGCGAGGACGCCACGCGGCGCGCGAGGTCGTCCAGCGAGAGGTCGTCGGCGTACTCGGCGTGCACGATCGCCGAGGCGTCCTCGTAGAGGCTGGTGCGGAAGCGGATCGTGGTCGGTCGCTGCATCGTTCCCTGTATACGAACGATGACCGCAGGACGGATGACGTGCGCCGGTCACCCACGCTGGACGACACCGGCGGGCCTCGGTACATTGCGCCGATCGTCACAACAGGATCGTGCGATTCGTTACGATGTCGGGACGGGTCAAGCGGCGAGGGGAGGGGTCGGAAGCGATGCAGGTACGGGACGGAATGAGCCGGGTGGTGCTGGTCGTGGGACCCGGGCACACGCTGCGCGAGGCGGCACGCCTGATGGCCGAGCGCCGCGTCGGCGCCGCCGTCGTCATGGACCCGGACCGGCTTGCGCCGGGGATCATCACCGAGCGGGACCTGGCTCGCGGCCTGGGCGAGGGCCATGACCCCGACAGCGCACGCGTCGCCGATCACATGTCGACCGACATCGTCTACGCGGCACCCGACTGGTCGCTCGAGGAGGCCGCCGTGACGATGGTCCGTGCCGGCTTCCGGCACCTCGTCGTCATCGACTCCGGCGAGCTGGCCGGCGTGCTGTCGATGCGCGACATCGTGCGCGTGTGGACCGACGACGGCTCCAGCTGTGAGCTCCCGGCGCCGGTCGGCGTGCAATCGGCCCCGGGAGGGGACGGGCGGCGCGGTCTGCGCTCCGTCGAGACGAGCTGGCAGAGCTGACCGGCGGGCGGTCGCGCTGCGTCCGTCAGTGACCGGGAGGTAGCTCGAGCAGCTCGCGCCGGGCTGCGCGGATCCACGAGACCGAGGCGGCGACGAGCAGCAGCACGCCGAGCAGCGCGACCGGCCACATCTCGACCAGGCCGAGCAGCAGCATCACGAGGCTCACCGCGATCAGCGCCGGCTGGAGGCTCGGGCCCGGGAGGTGCAGCTCCTCGCCGACCGGCGGGGCCGGTGTCTCGGACGGGCTCATGAGACGTAGAGCGCTGCGGCGACGAACGTCAGGCCGAAGAGGAAGAACCCGAGCGCGGTGACGACCAGTCCAGCGCGGATGTTCTTCCTGGCGAGATTGCGGTCCATGTGATCAGGTCCGGGTGGTCGGGTTCAGAACAGGTGAACGTCGGCCACCATAGCGGCGAACAGCGCCGCAAGGTACCCGAGCGAGAAGAGGTAGACGCGCAGCGCCGACGCGCGATCGGCGCGGCGCCGCAACTGGACGGACAGCGCGATGAACGCGATGCCCAGGCCGAGCGAGGTGACGAGGTAGAACGCGCTCAGGCCGCCTGCGCAGAACGGCAGCTGCGTCACGGCGTAGAGCAGGACGGTGTAGAGCAGGATCTGCCGGCGCGTCTCGTCCTCACCGCGGACGACGGGCAGCATCGGCACGCCGACCTTCGCGTACTCGTCCTTCATCAGCAGGCTGAGCGCCCAGAAGTGCGGCGGCGTCCAGAAGAACACGATGAAGAACAGGAAGATCGCCAGCCCGGTGATCTGGCCATCGACGGCTGCCCAGCCGACGAGCGGCGGCACCGCTCCGGCGGCGCCGCCCCAGATGATGTTCTGCCATGTGTGGCGCTTGAGCAGCATCGTGTAGCCGACCGTGTAGCCGACGAACCCGGTGGCGGACAGGCCCGCCGCGAGCGGGTTGACGAGTACCGCAAGCCAGACCATCGAGACGGCCCCGAGCACCAGCCCGAAGGTGAGCGCGGCACGCGGCGAGACGCGGCCGCTGGGGACGGGCCGGTCGGCCGTCCGGCTCATCCGCAGGTCGATGTCGCGGTCGTACCAGTGGTTGATCGCTCCTGAGCCGCCGGCGGAGAGGTAGCCGCCGATCACGGTCGCGAGCACGAGCCACGCCGACGGCGTCCCCGCGATGAACATCGCGCAGACCGTCGTGAACAGCAGCAGGCTCTGGACCTTCGGCTTCGTCAGCGCGAAGTAGTCCGCGACGACCTGCCGCGCGCCGGTGAGGGCGGCTGCCTGCGCCGTCATGGCGGGTGTGGCGCGCACGGTGGCGTCCTCGGGCCTCAGACGCCCGCGGGCGTCTGCTCGGGGGTGCGCGACTGGCGTTCGATCTGCCGGCGGATGTCCTTCATCGGCTCGACCGAGCGCACGCGCGGGACGGTGTCGAAGTTGTTGACCGGCGGCGGCGACGTCGTGAACCACTCGAGCGTGTTCGCCTTCCACGGGTCCGGGCCGGCGACGGCGCCCTTCTTGAGGCTGCGCACGACGTTGTAGCCGGTGAGCAGCACGCCGGCGGCGAGGATGAACGACCCGATCGTGGAGATCAGGTTGTAGGTCTCGAGGTGGTTGACGTCGGCGTACTCGTACACGCGGCGCGGCATGCCTGCGAGGCCCGCGGAGTGCTGGATCAGGAACGTCACCCAGAAGCCGACCAGGATCAGCCAGAAGCTCGTCTTGCCCATCCGCTCGCTGAGCATCCTCCCGGTCATCTTCGGGAACCAGTAGTAGATGCCCGCGAAGAACGCGAGGACCGCGCCGCCGACGATCGTGTAGTGGAAGTGCGCGACGACGAAGTAGGTGTCATGGAGCTGCCAGTCGACCGGGAACGTCGCGACGAAGATGCCGGTCACGCCGCCGAGCAGGAACGTCCCGAGGAACCCGGCCGCGAAGTACATGGGGGTCGTGAATTCGATCGTCCCGCGCCAAAGGGTGAAGATCCAGTTGAAGATCTTGACGCCGGTGGGGATCGCGACGAGGTAGGTCGCGAGCGTGAAGAAGACGAGCACGAAGTAGGGCATCGGCACCGAGAACATGTGGTGCGCCCAGACGAGCGAGCCGATGAATGCGATGCCGAGCGTCGCGGCGGCGATCGCCTTGTAGCCGAAGATCGGCTTGCGCGCAAAGACCGGGAGGACCTCGGAGATGATCCCGAAGCCGGGCAGCACGAGGATGTAGACCTCGGGATGACCGAAGAACCAGAACAGATGCTGCCAGAGGATCGGCGAGCCGCCGTTGGTCGCGTCGTAGAAATGCGTGCCGAAGTGCCGGTCGGTCAGCAGCAGCGTCACGGCGCCGGCGATCACGGGGAGGCTGATGATCAGCAGGATCGACTGGGTCAGCATCGCCCAGCAGTACAACGGCAGGCGGCCCCAGCCCATGCCGGGCGCGCGCATGTTCGCGATCGTCACGAAGATGTTGAGTGCGCCGACGAACGAGCCGATGCCGAGCAGGTGGACCATGAAGATCCAGGCGTCCACGCCGCCCGTGGGTGAGTAGGCCTTCTCCGAGAGCGGGGCGTAACACGTCCAGCCGCACTCCGGCGGGCTGAACAGGATCGAGCCGCAGAAGACGGCGCCGCCGGCGATGAACAGCCAGAACGACAGCGCGTTCAGGCGCGGGAACGCCATGTCGCGGGCGCCGATCATCAGCGGCACCAGGTAGTTCGCGAAGCCGGCGATCATCGGCATCAGGAACAGGAAGACCATCGTCGTCCCGTGCAGCGTCAGCAGCGCGTTGTACGTCTGCGGGCTGATCAGCGTGTTGTCGGCCTGCGCGAGCTGCAGGCGCATCAACAGCGCTTCGACGCCGCCGACCATGAAGAAGACCCACGACGCGACGACATACATGATGCCGATCCGCTTGTGGTCCGTGGTCGTCAGCCACGAGACCCAGCCGCGCTGCTCGCGCTGGACGTCGTGCGCGACGATCTGGGGGACCGGGGTCGCGGTCGTGTCGGGGGCGCTCTGCGTGGTGGCCATTTCGGTTGGTCGCTCGCTCCTGGACGGTTACGGGGTGGCCGACGCCTGGACGCCGCGGAGGAGGGCCTTCTGTTCGCGCAGCAGCGCCGCGCGCGAGGCCGCTGCGCCGAGATCGGCCGCGCGGATCGCAGCCTTCTGGCGCGCGAACCAGGTTGCGTACTGCGCCGGGGGCAGGACCACGACCTGCGCCGTCATGTTGGCGTGGTTGCGGCCGCAGAGCTCGGCGCACTGCCCGGTGTACGTGCCGACGCGCGACGCCTTGAACCAGGTGTAGTTCGTCGATCCGGGGATCGCGTCGAACTTGCCGCCGAGCGAGGGGATCCACCACGAGTGCGCCACGTCCTGTGAGCGGATCTGGAGCGTCACCGTCGTGTTCGCGGGAACGACCATCTGCTGGTAGGAGAAGACGTTGTTGAGGTTGTTCCCGTCACCGTCCTCGTATGTGTAGCGCCAGATGTACTGCTGGCCGTTGACGTCGATCGAGAGCGACTTGCCGTCGGGTGGGAGGCGCTGCTTGGCGCCGCCGGTCGCCGGGAACGATGCCGCGCTCTTGGTGACGGGGAAGCCGTCAGGGCCCGAATTCGGTGGGTCGTTGATCTGCCCGAGCTTGGCGAAGGTCACGACGGCGATCACGACGAGCAGCAGGGCGGCGCCCACGGTCCACGTGACCTCCATCCGCGTGCTGCCGTGGATCTGGGCCGGGACGGCGCCCTTCTTCGCGCGGAACCTGATCAGCGTGTAGGCCAGCAGGCCACCGACGCCGAAGAAGATGATCATCCCGAGGGCGAAGATGATCAGGTAGAGCTGCCTGATCCCCTCGGCGTTCGGGGAGCCGCTGCTGTCGTCCGGCGCGATCGGCCCGGCGACGGCCGGCCCGGCAGCCAGCGCGAGCACCGCGAGGGCCAGCAGTGAGAGCGACGCGGCCACGAGGAAGCGACGCTGGACGGGAAAGCGCAGGAGGTCTCGCACGACGCGCGGCATCGTATCTCGGATGAAGGCGGGATGAAGCGCGGCTCAGCGCCCGGTGAACGTGGCTCGGCGCTTCTGCAGGAACGCCGAGACGCCCTCGGCGAAGTCCGCTGAGCCCGCCATCTCCTGCTGGATGGCGGCCTCGAGCTCGAGCTGCTCGTCCAGCCGCTCGTAGGCCCAGGCGTTCAGCTGGCGCTTGGATCCGGCATATGAGCGCGTCGGGCCGGTCGCCAGGCGCTCGATCAGCGCGTCCACTTCGGCGTCCCAGTCCGCGTCGTCGATCACGCGGTTGATCAGTCCCCAGCCGAGCGCGGTCTCGGCGCCGACGCGCTCGCCGAGCATCGCCATCTCGTTCGCTCGGGCGACACCGATCCGCTCGGGAACGAACGCGGACGAGCCACCGTCCGGGACGAGGCCGATGTTCACGAATGCCAGGAGGAAGTAGGCGGAGGGCTTCGCGACGACGAGGTCGGCGGTCAGCGCGAGGCTCAGTCCCACGCCCACGGCGGGGCCGTTGACCGCGGAGACGACCGGCTTCTCCATCCGCCGCAGTCCGGTCAGCACCGGGTGGTAGCGCTCGCGCAGCGAGCGCTGCAGGTCCGGCGAGCCGTCGTCCTTGCGCCAGTCGCGCGTGCTCATGTCCTTGAGGTCGGCGCCGGAGCAGAACGCGCGCCCGGCGCCCGTGAGGAGGACCGCACGGACCTCGGCGTCGTCACGGACGGCCTCGAACGCGGCCCAGAGGTCCTTGCTGAGCTGCGTGTTCCAGGAGTTCAGCGAGTCCGGCCGATTGAGCTCGATCTTCGCGGCCGGTCCTGCGCGCCAGAGATTGACGGTCTCATGAGTGGTCGCGAGGTCGTAGGCGAGGGCCATGCCGTGATCCTATGGACGGAGCCAGAGGTATGCTCGTCAGGCCAATGCGGCCGGTGATCGGGATCTGCGGCGCGGTCGAGTCCGCGCGCTGGGGCGTCTGGGACAGCCCCGCCGTCCTGACGCCGCTGGACTACGTGCGTGCAGTGCAGGTGGCGGGCGGGCTTGCGCTGATCGTGCCGCCGGACCCTGAGTTCGGCACCGTGCCCGGGCAGATCCTCGACGAGCTCGACGGGCTGATCCTCGCCGGCGGGGCCGACGTCGATCCCTCGTTCTACGGCGCCTCGCCGCATCCGGCGACCACGGGCACCGCCCCTGGACGTGACGAGGCGGAGATCGCGCTGACCCGCGCGGCGATCGAGCGCGACATGCCTGTTCTGGGTATCTGCCGCGGCATGCAGCTCTTGAACGTCGCGCGCGGCGGCACACTGATCCAGCACCTGCCCGAAACGCACGGGCACGACGGGCACCGGCCGAACCCCGGGTCCTTCGACGGGTCCGAGCACGACGTGCGGCTCACTGACGGCTCACTTGCCGCGCACGCCGCGGGCGAGTCGGTCCACCTCACCAAGCAGCACCACCATCAGGGCGTGGACGCGCTCGGCGAGGGCCTCGTCGTGACCGGCTGGTCGGCGATCGACGAGCTGCCCGAGGCGGTCGAGCTGCCGGGCCGCCGGTTCGTGCTCGGCGTGCAGTGGCACCCGGAGGTCGATCCGGATTCGCCGGTGATCGGTGCGTTCGTCGCGGCCTGCGCGGCGGCGCGTGCCGGGCGCGTCGCCGGCTGACCTCAGAGCAGGTCCTCGGAGCGCAGCCAGGCCTCGGTCCGGCGCAGGCCCTCGGCCAGGTCCACGCGCGGCTCCCAGCCGAGCAGCTCGCGTGCGCGGTCGTTGGGGTAGACGGCGCGCCGGGTGATGTAGCGGATCGCCTCGCGCGTCACGTCGGCCGGCTCTCCGCTGACACGGGCGCGCAGCTCCATCAGCCCGGCGGCGGCGCGCAGCAGCGGCGCCGGGGCACAGCGCACGCCGTCGCGGCCGAGCATGCGTGCGTAGGCGTCGAAGTACGCCTTCGCGGTGACCGCCACGCCGTCCCAGGCGGTCACCGCCGCTCCGGCGGCGCCCGGGGTGACCAGAGTGCGCGCGATGCAGTCGACGAGGTCGTCAATGTAGACGAGCGTCAGGAGCCCCTCGCCGTGGCCGGGGAGGACGAACGTGCCTGCGCGGATCGCCTGCAGCGGCCGCAGCGTCCAGGGGACCGATCCCGGGCCGTAGACGTCACCGGGCCGCACGACGGCCGCCCCGCGACTGAGCGCGAGCTCCTGCGAGGCGGTCTTCGTATCGACGTAGGGGGCGCCGCAGACGCGTGCCGGGGAGTCCTCGCTCGGCAGGTCGCGCGTGAAGTCATAGCCCCAGGTCGCGACCGACGAGACGTGCACGACGCGCTCGGCGCCGACGGCCCGGGCGCCGTCGAGGACGTGCAGCGTGCCGCGGACGTTGACGCGCAGCTGCTCGGCCATGTCGCCGCGGTCGCCGAGGATCGCGGCGGTGTGGACGACGCCGCTGACCCCGTCGAGCGCACGGGCGACGCCGCCGGCGTCCGTCGTGTCGCAGACCGCGAACGTCGAGCCCGTGGCCTCCACGCGTGCCCGCGCCGCCGGGGCGATGTCGAGCCCGACGACCTGAGCGCCGTCCGCGGCGAGCCGCTCGCAGACCGCCCGCCCGATGAAGCCGCCCGCGCCGGTGACGGCGATGCGAGCGCCGGTCATCGGTCCTAGTACAGAAGCTCGGCGGTCGTGCCGCCCTGCTTGAGCAGCACCGACGTCAGCGCCGGAACCGCGGGCGGCGCACCCTGCCAGTCGAACGCGGCCTGCCACTGCTGGGCGCCGGCCGGCGCGCGCAGCGTGATGTCGGTCGTCGTGCGCGGAGGGACCGTCGTGAGCGGCTGCTCCTGGGACCAGCTGCCCTGCGTCTGGACGCGCTGCTCGTTCTGCCCGCCGCGGAAGCGCAGCACGAGCGTGGCGGGCTTGTCGAGGTAGAGCGTCCCCTGTGCGGAGCCGCCGCAAATGGCCCTCGGAGGGTTGATCCCGCCGGTCTTGAGGTCCTGCGTGGCGATGGGCGAGAGGCACGGGGGGTTCACGACCGCCCGCAGGGCCGGCTTGGCCGGCGGCTTGACGTCGACCTTCACCACGCGGCCGATGCCCGGCTTCTGCGCGATCACCGTCTGGTCGACGAACGTCAGCTTCGCGAGATCGTCGTTCAGGTAGAACGCCGTCGGCTGCGCGCCGCACTTGGGATCAAAGGTCATGGCGCCCTCGGCGTCGGCGCTCCAGGTGCAGGTGAACCCGTTGACCGGAGCTCCGCCGACCGGGGTGGCCGGCACGTAGGTGCGTGTGATCCGCCGGTTGAACAGCTCGGTCTGTGGGGTGCGGAACGGGTTGTAGAAGACGACGATCCGTGCGAGCGGCTCGTCCGTCGCCGCGTCGATCCACGACATGTTCTTCGGGAAGCCGTCGCGCCACACGCGCGCCTGCTTGATCTGCCAGGTCCAGCCCGCCTCGTTCTGGACGGCGAACACCAGGCCGGTGAAGGCGACCATCACGGCGAGCAGCGTCGCGCGGGTGGAGGGGCCGCGGACGAGCCGAACGACGAGCAGCGTGCCGAGCCCGACGACCAGGGCGAGCAGCGCCATCGTCGGGCCGGGGCTGAGGCCGAGCAGCTGGTCGCTGCGCCGCAGCAGCCCGAAGACCCCGCGCTGCTCCTGGATGTTCTGGAGCCCGGGCGTGAACAGCAGGACGCCGGCGACCAGGCCGGTGACGAGGAGCACGAGGCGCGTCGCGATGAGGCCGCGCCAGATGCCTGCGACGACGACGACGTAGAGGAGCGGAAGCGTGTACTCGACGTAGCGCTGAATGCTCCAGTCGACATTGTCGAACGCGGTCGTGAGGATGCCGGTCACGATCACGAGGGTGATCGTCCCCACCCAGAAGACGATCAGCAGGGGGCGCAGCTGTGTCTCATCCCAGGCGCGGCGGCGGAGCGACACGGCGAGCGCGAAGATGAACGGCAGAACGGCCGCCATAGCGATGAACGCGAGCGCCTGGCGACCGGCCAGCGGGAGCCCCCGGCCCAGATCGGACTTGGCCTGCAGCTCGCTGTACGCGCCGAGCGCCGACGGGTCGGCCAGAACGACGAACGCTCCTACCACGCAGATAGCGAGGATCACGCCCGCGCCCCAGCGGCGGTCGCGCAGTCGCTCGCGCCAGCCGGCGCCCTGCAGCGCGATGTCGACGGCCAGCGTGAGGAAGACGATGAGGAAGAGCACGGCGAGCTGAGCCCGCGCCCCGGTCGCGAGCGCCGCGAATCCGAGCGAGATGAACACCCAGCGTGAGCCGGGGCGCGTGAGTGCCACGACGAGCGCGGCAAGCGACGCGGCCGCAAACGGAAACGCCATGTTCTCCAGGATCAGCTGCCCCGCGCTGCTCATCCAGGATCCGGCGAGGATCAGGACGGCGGGCACGAGCGCGACGAGCGGCGGCATGTACCGCCGGGCGAGCAGCCAAGTCGGGAACACGACGGCGCAGACCATGAAGGCGCTCATGGCCTTGGCGATCGCGTAGGCCTGCGTCAGCGAGTCCGTCACGAGCCAGGCAGGCGAGATCGCGTAGATGTAGAGCGCCCAGCGGATGCCGATCGACCCGCTGTTGTAGGTCAGCCCGTTGCCGTCGGCGACGCTGCGTGCGAGCGCCGAGTACTGATACTCGTCCGGGGCGACCTGCGGCAGCGGCTGACGGCTTCCGAGGATGATGTAGACGAGGACCGCGAAGCCGTACAGCGCGAACAGCAGTGCGAGCGGCAGCCAGTGCGGGCCGCGCCCGGCGGCCGGCTGAGCGCCTGGTTCGGCGTCGAGCAGCGCGTCGGCCTCGGGGTCCTCGATGCCCGTCCAGCGTTTGAAGGCATCCCAGGAGCTCTCAGCGCTCTCGGCGCGCAGCGGAGCCTTGCCTGGCCTGTTGGAAGCCGCACCCATCCCGGCGCGGACCGTAGCGGGTCCCGTCGCCGCGTGCCTCGGTCGCCGGGGAGTCCGATCCCGAACCTATACTCGCCCACACTGTGCGCCTGTCGAGAGCCCTGCGAGCCTCGGCGTGGGCGCTCGTCGCCGCCGGAGTCGCCGCCCCGGCCGTGCGCCGGCGGCTGCGCCTGCCGCGTCCCGCGGTCGCTGCCGCTGCGTGGGCGGCGCCCGTGGCCCTCTGCGTCGCCGTCCCTCGCTCACGCGCGCGCGACGTCGGCACCGGCGTGCTGCAGATGTGGGCGTACGTCGCGATGTACGAGATGCCCAACGACGATCCCGAGCAGCTCGAGGCGCGCGTCAAGGTCGGCTACCCGGTCATCATCGACCGGATCATCGGGCTCGGCGAGTTGCCCGGCGTGCGGCTGCAGCGGCGCTTCGCCGATCCGCCGCGCGTCCGCCGGCCGGAGCAGGTGCTGGTGTGGGCGCACTGGATCTGGTTCACCGTGCCCCATGGCACAGCGGTCTATGTGCTCGCCCGTCACCGGGACCGCTTTCCGCGCTCGGCGTCGCTGATCTACGCGACCTTCAACCTCGGGGTGCTCTGCTACTGGCTGATCCCGACCGCGCCGCCCTGGTACGCGGCCGATCACGGACGGCTGGGCAGCAACGGCGACCAGCGGATCCCGCGGCTTCGACGTTTGATGCTCGACTACGGCGAGCAATTCTGGGGTGACCGCTGGGACGCCCTTTACGATGGGCTCGCCGGGAACCCGCTGGCCGCCATGCCCTCCCTGCACTTCGCCACCTCGGTGATGGCCGCCCATGTCCTCGCGGACGTGGGTCCGGTCGAGGGCGCGATCGGGTGGGCCTACGCGAGCACGCTCGGCTTTGCGCTCGTCTACCTCGGTGAGCACTACGTCGTCGACCTGCTCGCCGGCCTCGCGCTCGCCGAGGGCGTGCGCGCGCTGGAGCCCGCGGCCACACCGGCGTTCCGGCGATTCTCCCGTGCCGTGCAGGCGCTCGAACGGCGAGCACAGGCGACATGAGCACCGCGCCCGTCGGCCCCGACGATCTCCCCGAGGAGGACGCCGACGACGCCGAGATGCCGCGGACGCGGATCACCCGCCGGCAGGCGGTGCTGTTCGGTGTCTTCGCCGTGGCGGTCGTCGCGTTCCTGTACTTCGGCCTGCCGCGGCTCGCCGGTCTCGACGACACGCTCGAGCGCGTGCGCGAAGGCGACCCGTGGTGGCTGTTCGTCTGCCTGGTGTTCGAGGTGGCCTCGTTCGGCGGCTACATCTGGCTGTTCCGCGCCGTCTTCGTGCACGGCAACAGCCGGATCGGCTGGCGCGCGAGCTACGAGATCACGATGGCCGGCCTGGCCGCCACGCGGCTGTTCGCGGCGGCGGGCGCCGGGGGTGCAGCGCTGACCGCATGGGCGCTGCGGCGTTCGGGGATGCGGGCGCGGACGATCGCGTCGCGGATGGTCGCGCAGTACGCGCTCCTCTACGGCGTCTACATGCTCGCGATGGTCATCTGCGGCCTGGGCATGTGGTTCGGGATCTTCGCCGGCAGCGACGACTTCGCGCTGACCGTCGTGCCGGCGATGTTCGGTCTCAGCGTGCTCACCCTCGCGCTCGGCTGCACGCTGATCCCGGGACAGATCGACCGGCGCATGGCGCACTGGGCGCAGGGCTCCGGGCGCCTGGCAGTCGCGGTCGCGCAGGCATCGAAGATCCCTGCCGCAATCGGCGACGGGGTGCGCGAGGCGCTGCGCCTGATGAAGGCGAAGGAGTGGGGGGTGTCCGGCGCTGTCATCTGGTGGCTGTTCGACATCCTCACCCTGTGGGCGGCGTTCCATGCGTTCGGCGAGCCACCGCCGTTCGCCGCGCTCGTGATGGCCTACTACGTCGGCATGCTCGCGAACGTCCTGCCGCTCCCCGGCGGCATCGGCGCAGTGGACGGCGGCATGATCGGTGCGCTGATCGCCTTCGGCGTGCCGGACAGCCTCGCGATCGTCTCGGTCCTGACGTACCGCGTGTTCTCGTTCTGGCTGCCGACGATTCCCGGCGGCATCGCCTACCTGCAGCTGCGCAAGACCGTCCAGGTGTGGACGCAGGAACGCCGTGCCGCGGCGGAGCAGGGTACTATACAAAGTGAAGTGACCATCCCCACGCAGAGGACACAGACCCCATGAGCGAGATCGAGAACGTCGTCATCGTCGGCAGTGGACCGGCCGGCTACACCGCCGCGCTGTACACCTCGCGTGCCAACCTGCACCCGGTCGTGGTCGAGGGCTTCCTCTGGGGTGGGCTGCTCCAGCAGACGACCGACGTCGAGAACTACCCCGGCTTCCCGCAGGGCATCATGGGCCCCGAGCTGATGCAGCAGATGCGCGATCAGGCCGAGCGCTTCGGCACGCGCTTCATCACGGATCTGGCGACCGGCATCGAGCTGGCCCACGAGCCGGGCGGCATCCACACCGTGCGCGTCGGCGACGAGACGATCCGGGCGCGCTCGGTGGTGCTCGCGATGGGCGCCGAGCACAAGAAGATCGGCGCGCCGGGCGAGGAGCTCCTCAGCGGCCGCGGCGTCTCGTACTGCGCCACCTGCGACGCCGCGTTCTTCGCCGGCAAGGACACGATGATCGTCGGCGGCGGCGACTCCGCGATGGAGGAGGCGATCTTCCTGGCGAAGTTCGCCTCCAAGGTCACCATCGTCAACCGCCGTGACGAGTTCCGCGCATCGAAGATCATGCTCGAGCGCGCGCGCGAGGCTGCGAACATCGAATGGCTGACGCCCTACCTCGTCGACGAGTTCAGCGGTGATGAGGGCGGCTCGCTGGAGCGCGCGCTGCTGCGCAACGCGGAGACGGGCGAGACGCGTGAGCTGCCCGTCGCCGGCGCGTTCATCGCGGTCGGCCACGTCCCGCAGTCGGAGATCCTCGCCGGGCAGGGCGTACAACTCGACGGCGAGGGGTACGTCGTCGTCGAGGGGCGCTCGACGCGCACCGGACTCCCGGGCGTGTTCGCCGCCGGCGACCTCGTCGACCACACCTATCGCCAGGCGATCACGGCAGCCGGATCGGGCTGTCAGGCGGCGCTCGACGCTGAGTGGTACCTGCGCGACACGCCCGAAGTTCCGACGCCGGAGGGGATGCCCGAAGGCGACCTCGCCGAGGCGCACTACGCAGCCCCGAAGGAGTAGCGCTCCCCGCGCGGGTTGTACCGATGGTCCAGATTCTGCTGCGCGACGCCTGCCAGTCGGGTAGGCTCGAGCCGCAGGTCCGGCGCAGGGAGGCGCGCGAATCCATGACCACCGTTCCGGGAGCACCACTGCAGCAGGATGTCGACGCCGAGTTTGCGACACGCCTGCGCTGCGTCCAGCAGATCGTTCTCGGCCTGCCACAGGTCGGCGGTGTCGCGGACATCGTCACCGCGGCGCCGCGACTGGCCTGCGAGGCATGCGATCTGGATCGCGCGATGGTCAGTCATGTCCGTGACGGGCACATCGCCGTCGCGACGAGTCTCAACCGTCACGATCCGCGGGAGACCGAGCAGTTCCGCCGGCTGGCGCGGACGGTGCGCGCAGATCTCGTCGACACTGCGCCGGAGCTCGAGGCGGTCACGACACAGCTCCCGGTCCTCGTCCGGGCCCCGGAGGGCCAGGACTCGCCGCTGATCAAGACCGTCGTCGAACTGCTCGACGTGAGCGAGTACGTCGTCGCTCCGATCGTGCATGCCGGGCGCGTCGTCGGCCTCGTCCATGGTGACCGTTACGGGTCGCGCATCCCGCTCACCGAGGTCGATCGCGAGCTCCTGTGGCTGTTCGCCACCGGCCTGGGCTGGGCGCTGCGCGATGCTGCCGTGGCGCACCACTACGACACGCCGTCCGGCATTGCGACGACGCCGAGCGATGTGGTGGAGTCGCGGCTTGCGAGCCTCGTCCATGACCTTGCGACCGTGCCCGGCGGCTGGGCGGAGGGTGAGCTGCCGCCGATCGTCGACGACCGCCTTGCGCAGCTGACTCCCCGTGAGCGCGAGGTTCTCGTCCTGCTGGCGAGCGGAGCGAGCAACAACTCGATCGCCGCGACGCTGGTCGTCAGCCAGGCGACCGTGAAGACGCACGTTCGCGGCGTATTGCGCAAGCTCGAGGTGGCCAACCGCACGGAAGCGGTCGCCTGCTACCACGCGCTGTCGCGGTAGCCACGGCGCCTACTTCTTCTTGGCCTTCTTCTTCGTGGCCTTCTTCTTCGGCGTCGTCGACGCGCGCAGCTTGAGCGTGTAGGTCGTCTGGGGGACGACCTTGTCGCCGGCCGTCAGGTCGTCCTTGGGATCCGGAAGGTCCGGAGCCTCGACGCTGACGTAGTAGGTGCCGGTGCGCGTGACCTTCGCGCTCGCGCGCGGCGACGGCGTGATTCCCTCGCTGTCGTCGACGAGGTATGTCGTGCGACCGCTGCCGATGTCGAACGAGCCGGTGGTCGGACGCCAGATGCTCATGCCGACCTCGCCGCCCTTGGCCTCGCCGCTTGCGGTGAGCGTCTGGCCGCGCTTGAGGTAGACGGGGAAGACGTCCTGCGGGTCCTTGCCGACCTCGACCGCGCTCTTGATCGTGGCCTTGCGGGTCTTCCTCAGGTACGTCGGGTGCTTCTTGGGGTCCTGCTTGAGCCAGAAGACGTCGTCGTCGACCTCGGTCGTCTGCTTGATCGGCGCTGCGCTGCTGATGCCGGTCGCCACGTCAAGCAGGCCGAACCCGGAATCGTCGTCGCGACCGCCCTGGTAGAGGTCCTTGACGGCGCCCATCCGCATGACGTCGTACAGCTGCTGTGCGTTGAGCTGCGGACGCTGCGACCAGATCAGCGCGGCGGCGCCTGCGACGGCCGGCGCCGAGAACGACGTGCCCGACGCGACGCCATAGCCGGTGCTGCACACATCGAGTGGCGCCGGAAGGATCAGGTTCGCCCCCGGGCTGACGATGTCGATCCAGGGCCCGAAATTGGAGAAGGCGTCGCGCGTGCCGTCGGCGGTCGCCGAGCCGACGGTGAGAACGCGCTCGAGGCTACCCGGAACGGCGGAGTCGCCCTTGCCCTCGTTCCCGGCGGAGACGACGGTGATCGTGCCCTTCGCAAACGCCGCGGTGATCGCCTGCTGCAGGACGGCGGCGTCCTTCGGGTCGACGTCGGCGGTGGGGTTGCTGCTCGACAGGTTGATCACGCCGGCCCCGCGGGCCGCCGCCTCCTGGATGCCGCGGACGACCCATGCGGCCGTCGTCTCGGACGAGCGGTTGTAGATCTTGATGGGCAGGATCGGGCTCGTGGGGGAGATGCCCTGGAAGCGCCCGGCGCGCGCGGCGGCGACCGCTGCGACCTCGGTCCCGTGCGCGTCGACGTCCGACGTTTCGTCCGAGCCGGTCGACGCGTTGAAGCCCGGGAGGACGCGGCCGCGCAGCTCGCTGGTGTTCGGATCGACACCGGTGTCGAGGATGGCGATCGGCTTGGTCGTCTCCGGCGCCACGATCGCGGCAGCGGCGACCGCGCTGACCAGACGCTGCGACTGGTTGGCGTCGGGAACGTCTGCACACGCCTGGGCGAGGCCTGCGGCCTTCATCCTGCGGTTGACCTGCGCGGCGAAGACGCCGGGGCGCTTCCCCAGCGCGTCGGCGTAGGCCTCGGAGCTCGTCCACGCGGGCGTGGGCAGCGCGTACACCCGCAGGCCCTCGCCGAGCTGCGTCACGAACGACGGCGAGCCGGGAAGCGCCGCCCGGCTGGACGCGGTCGCGAGCACGCCCGCGTCGGCTGCTGAGGCCGTTGCGGGAGCGGCGAGCGCGACGCTCGCGGTCAGCGCCGAGAGGATCAGGCGTGAGCGGCGCATCAGCCCTTGCCGGACAGGTCCACGTTCACGATGGTCTTGACGCTGACCATGATCGGCACCGGCACCTGGAAGCCGTTGCACGGCTGGGTCGGGATGCCGGGCGCCAGGCACGCGACGACGGACAGGATGTCCGGCGGCGAGCTGACCTGCAGGGCGAGCAGGCCCTTCGGGCCGACCTTGCCGCGGAAGAAGAACGTCTGCGTGAACTCGCCGTAGCCGGTGGTGACGTACGGGTCGTTGCAGCCGGTGTCCTCGTTGCGCAGATCGAGCGGCAGCTGGATGCGCGTGTAGACGATCGCGGTGGCCGTCCCGCTGGCGAACAGGGTCGTCGTGCTCGTCTTGCCGGAGTCGAGCAGCACCCGTGTCGGGTTGCCGGTGCGAATCGCGGCGGACACCTGGCCGTTGCACGCGTCATCGATGAAGACGTTCGTCGTGCCGATGCTGATGGCGGCCTTCGTGAGCGTCACCTGGATGTCGGTGTTCGGCTTGAACCGGCCCGGGATGAAGCCGCGCAGCGAACCGTTGATGGCCGCCTGCCGCGTGAACGAGCCGAAGTCCAGCAGGGCGTAGCTGCCGGGCAGGATCGTGACCTTGACGGGGACGCCCAGCTCCTCCGCGCTCGGGAGGTTCTTGCAGCTGCCGAACTTGTAGACGCGGGCGCGGCGCTTGACGGTGACGATGCGGCCGCGCTTCTTGACCTTCACCTTGATCTTCTTGATCCTGTAGATCGACTGGTACTTGCCCTTCTTCTTCTTGACCTGCACGCACTGCTTGGCGCAGGCGATGCGGACGGCGACCTTCACGCGCACGATCTTGCGCTGGAACTTGCCCTTGTTCCTGCCCTTCTTGATCTTCGCGAACTTGTACTTGTAGACGCGCGTGAAGAGCGTGACGAGCTTGCCCTCGCGGCTGAGGATCAGCGCCGTGCAGTTGCCCTCGGTCGCGGCGATCTTCGCCTTGATGGCCGCGTCGCGCGGGTCCTGCTTGGGCGCAGTCGCGATGCTCCCGAACAGCGCTGCCGAATCCGCGGCGACGCGCTGCTTGGCCGAGAGCTTGCCCATCGGCGACGTCGCGCCGGCGGTCGCGCTGATGCCGGCGGCGAGGGACAGGGCGAGGATGAGAGCGACGGCGACGGAGCGCGCGCTGATGATCGGATGGCGCATCACTGAGTAGACAACCCCGAGGGACAGAAGTTTCGGTCGCGCCGACAGATCGCGCGTGAACGGATGATGCCGCATCCGGCGGCGCCCGTGTGGCAGTTGCCCTGCAGTTGCCCCTTGTCGGCTGACGGCGGTGTCTGTACGGTGGGCGGTCGGAGGAGGAAGGGACTCATGCAACCTGAAAGCACGGACGCTCGCCGACGGCCGGATCGCCTGAAGCTGATCGTCGGAACGGTAGTCGCGGTAGCCGTCGGCCTGTCGCTGTCGTCCGCGGCCAGGGCCGCGGGGCCGCTGCTCGTCTACACCGGGAACGGTGCGATCAACGAGGGCTACGCGGGGTTCGCCGCGGCCGCGGGGAGGACCCAGGTCACCTCGTCGACGCTGCCGGCGACCGACGCGCAGTGGGACACCTACGCCTGCGTCGTGCTGCCGGTTCCGCAGGTGGGCTTCACGCCGTCGCAGGGTGCCGCCTTGAACTCGTACATGCAGCGGGGCGGCACGGTCGTTGCGCTCGCCGAGCACCTCAACGCGGACAACAGCCAGATCATCGGCCCGGCGTCCGTGACGGCACTGAACAACCTCGCGTCGGGCACGGGAATCCAGGCGCTGAACACGACGGCCAACCAGGGTCCCACGACCACGACGGACGTGCTTGCCTCCAGTTGGACGGCGGGTGTCAGCAGGGTCAGGTTCTCTGCCACCACGTCGCTCACGGTCACCGCGCCCGCGATCGCGATGGTGAGAACGGTCCAGCCCGTGCTCTCCGACCCGCCGCCCGGTGTCTTCCTCGCCCTGCGCGTGCTGGGTGCCGGCAAGTTCGTCTACGCCGGTGACTCGAACGTGTTCTCCGACGGCGGCGGCGGCCCCTACGCCCCGACCAACGACAACGCGCGCCTCGCCAACAACGTCTGCGGCGACATCAGCCCGCCGCTGATCACGATCACGACTCCCCAGGACGGTGCCCGCTACCGCAAGGATCAGGTGCTGCCCGCGGCGTGGACGTGCACCGATCCCGACAGCGACGTCAATACGGCGCTGACGACCGCCACGACGCCGGTGGGTCAGCCGATCAACACGTCCGTCCCTGCGGGAACCACGCAGTCGAAGTCGTTCACCGTCACCTGCACGGACAACGCCGGGAACACCGCGACGAAGACCGTCAACTACGTCGTCGACGGCAATCCACCGCAGGCGGTCATCTCGACGCCGGTCAACGGGGAGACGTACAACCGCAATTCCCTCGAGCCTGCGGACTGGATCTGCGTCGATCCGGACGGCGCGTCGGACATCGACACCGCTCCGGACAAGACCTTCGGCACGCTGCCGGTCGGTCAGGGGATCGACACGCTCCTGCCCGGCGGCGGAGCTCCGGTCCAGAAGCCGTTCAGCGTGACCTGCACGGACAAGGCCGGCAACACGACGACCACGAACGTGACGTACACGGTCGCCGACCAGAACCCACCGGTTGCGGCGATCACCTCGCCGCTGAACGGCGAGCGCTTCACGATCGGCAAGGCGCCGGCGCTCGCGGGGTGGACCTGCACGGATCCCGACGACAACAAGCCCCCGGGGTACTCGGACATCGACCCCGACGAGAACAAGACGTTCGGCTCGTTCCCGGTCGGTGTGCAGATCGACACGGCCGGGACGCTGGGGCAGACGATCCTGAAGACCTTCGACGTCACCTGCACGGACAAGTCCGGAAATGTCGGGAACAAGTCCGTGTCGTACTACGTCGACGGCAACCCGCCGATCGTCGCGATCGCCGTGCCGGTCGACGGCGGCACCTACCAGCGTGGCTCCTCGAACCCGGCGAGCTGGTCCTGCACCGACCCCGACGGGGATGGCGACGTCAAGACCAAGGTGGCCACCGTCCCTGTGGGCAACCCGATCAACACGAGCACGATGGGCGTCAAGTCGTTCACCGTGACGTGTACCGACCAGGCCGGCAACAGCACGGCCAAGACGGTGAGCTACACGGTCATCGGCGGGCCGCCCGAGGTCACGATCACCTCACCCACGAACAACGCGTCGTACACACAGGGTCAGGTCGTCGCTCCGAGCTACTCGTGCACCGATCCGGACGGGGACCTCAAGTCCTGCATCCGCCAGGGCGGCGCGACCGGGCCGGTCGACACGTCCAAGGGCGGGTCGTTCAGCTTCACCGTCAACGCGGAGGACCAGGCCGGCAACAAGGCCACCAAGACCGTGAACTACACGGTCAAGGCGAAGGCGGGGACGACGCCCGGAACCGGCGTGTCGCCGTCCAACACGACGAAGAAGAAGGCCTGCGTGAGCCGCCGGTCCTTCCGGATCCGCGTCAAGAAGATCAAGGGCGGCTTCAGGGCCGTCTCGGCCACGGTCTTCGTGAACGGCAAGAAGACCACGACCCGCAAGGGCAAGCGGATCACGGCGACCGTCACGCTCAAGGGCCTGAAGAAGGGCCGGTACACGGTCCGGATCAAGACGAAGTACTCGAACGGGCGCGTCCTGACCTACACGCGCAAGTTCAAGACCTGCACGCCGAAGGGCAAGTAGGCGCTACGCGCGACGGTCCCGGTGCTGCCGCGGGGGGCGGCGGCACCGGTGGTCGCGGATCTCGTGGCGCCTGGGGCCGCCCGTCTTCGGGGGGCAGTGCTTGCGCACAGCACCCCCTTGACGTTCGGCCCCAGGCATCCACGATCTCTCGCTCCGCGTCCGGCCAGCGAGGTCCTTGTAGACCGCTGCTGGGTGCGTTTGGGTTCGGGCGTGCTGGTCGGGGTGTCGGAGCCCAGCGGCGTCATTGGTGGCGCGTTTGGGTTCGGCGCTTGTGTGGGCGCGCCGATCCCAGTTGAACGTGCGCGGGATGGTGAGCCCTCGGGAAGCTGGCGGGGGATCCGGCCGGCATGCCGGCCGGATCCTCACCCGGGAACGGCCCCCTGGCAGGACAGCCCGCGCCGCAGGCGCGGGCTGATGGGCATCAACGCCACGCCAACAGCCCACTGTCAACGATCGTGAGAATTCCCCAGGTCCGATCGTGAGTTTTCCCCACCTTGTTCGGGGGCGTTGAGGCCGGCTCGGAGCGTGGTGAGGCGGGCGCGGTGTGTGCGCATGCGGTAGCTGTCGCCGTCGATTTGCAGGACGGTGGCGTGGTG
>JBBQKR010000014.1:0-54868 GCA_038327125.1 Solirubrobacterales bacterium | reverse complement strand
CAACTTCACGATGCAGGAGGTACGCGACTTCCAGTCGTGGCCAGTCGTGCTAGTTGCCGATCCAAGTGTGGTGCCGCCCCCGCCATGTGAAAATGACCTGCTCGTAGATTCGGAGTGGAAGGGCCTCTGGGTCGAACGTGAGACGGCCTCGAACGTCTACATCGACTGGTACTTCGAGGGCCTTCGGCTGCGCGTGCTTCCAACGCTCGTCGGGCTACACAACGTCTGCGTTCACGCCTGCGAAGACATCTCGGCGACCGCTGCTCTGTAGCCCCGCACGAGGGCGCGCGCTTCCTCCCAGGCCTCCATCTCGCCGTCGGATTCCTCACAGGTACCGACCCGCAGGTAACCGGCCAGTTCCTCCACCTCGCCGACCAGCCGCTCGATGTCGTCGGTGGTCCATATCTGCTCGCCATGCGCAGTCATTATACACCTATGGTACATGCGTGAGGCGCGTCACATACGGTGCAAAACCGGCGCGGCTGGGGTCGGGGAAGTACCGTTCGCGACCGGATGACGGCAGCAAAGGTCCGCCTCGACACCCTGCTCGCCCAGCGCGGCCTGTTCCCCTCGCGCGCGCGGGCCGCCGCGTCGGTGATGGCCGGCGAGGTGCGGCTCGGAACGGGCGGGACCCGCACCGCCAAGCCCGGGCAGATGGTCGCCGAGGACGTGGAGCTGGTCGTCGACGAGGCGCCGCGCCACGTCTCCCGTGGCGGCACGAAGCTCGCCAACGCGCTCGACGCGCTCCAGCTGGACGTCGCCGGGCGCATGGCCCTGGACGTCGGCGCCTCGACCGGCGGCTTCACCGACTGCCTGCTGCAACGCGGCGCGACGCACGTGATCGCGCTGGACGTGGCGTACGGCGAGCTGGCGTGGTCACTGCGTGAGGACGAGCGCGTGACGGTCGTCGAGCGCCGCAACGCGCGCGAGGTGCGCCGCGACGAGTTCGGCTACGCGCCGGACCTGCTCGTCGCCGACCTGTCGTTCATCTCGCTGACGAAGGTGCTGCCGGCCGTGCTGGGCGTGTGCGCGCCGCGCCACGACGCGCTCGTGATGGTCAAGCCGCAGTTCGAGGTCGGCCGCTCGCGCGTGGGCAAGGGCGGCGTCGTGCGCGACCCGGTGCTGCGCCGCGAGGCCGTCGCGGGCGTCGCGCGGTTCGCACGCGAGAGCTGCGGCGCAAGCGTCCTGGGATTCGCGCCGTCCGGCCTGCCCGGGCCCAAGGGCAACATCGAGACCTTCGTCTGGCTCGCCGAAGGCGGGCGTGCCGAGGCGATCGACGACCTCGATGCCGCGCTAGACGGGGTGACGGTGTGACGACGGCGCGCTCGATCGCGGTCTTCTCCCATGCACGGCCGCAGGAGACCGACGACGCGCTGCGCCAGCTGATCGCGCTCGCCCACGAGCACGGCCTCGTCGTGCGGCTCGACGCCGACGAAGCGCAGAAGCATCCGTCGATCGCGCCGGGCCCCGGGGTCGAGATCGGGGCAGAGCACACCGACGACGTGGACATCGCGATCGCGCTGGGCGGCGACGGGACGATCCTGCGGGCGCTGCGCCAGTTCGCCGGCACCAGCGTGCCGGTGTTCGGCGTCAACTACGGCGAGATCGGATTCCTCGCGACCGTCGACCGCGACGAAGGGCCCGCCGCCTTCGAGCGCGCGCTCAGCGGTGACTTCGAGACGCTGACGCTGCCGGCGATCGCGATCGACCTCGATGGTCAGGCGCAGATCGCCGTCAACGACGTGGCGATCACCCGCCGGGTCGGTGAGCGCGTCGCCGACCTCGCCTACGCCGTCTCCGGCGAGGAGGTCGGGAGCGTGCGTTGCGACGGGCTCGTCGTCGCCACCCCGGCCGGGTCCACCGGCTACAACCTCGCCAACGGTGGGCCCGTGATGGCCTGGGGCGTGGAGGGCTTCGTCGTCTCGTTCATCGCGCCGCACTCGCTCACCGCGCGGGCGCTCGTGGTCGCGCCCGACGACCTGCTGACCGTCCACAACCGGTCCGGCAGCGCCGTCGACGTCGCGCTCGACGGCCGGCCCGCGTCAGAGATACCGCCCGATGGAACCATCACCGCCGGCTTCGTCCGCGAGGCGAGTGATCTGGCGCTGCTTCCGGGGTCGTCCTTTTACAGGCGCCTGCGGGAGACCTTCGGCCGTCTCGCCTCTTCGTAGGGCGGGATGGTCGCGGATCTCGTGGCGCCTGGGTCCGCCCGTCTGCGGGGGGCAGTGCTTGCGCACAGCACCCCCTTGACGTGCGGCCCCAGGCATCCACGATCTCTCGCTCCTGGTCTGGCCAGCGGGGTCCTTGTAGACCGCTGCGGGGTGCGTTTGGGCTCACGCGTGCTGGTCGGGGTGTCGGAGCGCCACGCCGAAACCGCTGCACCCCTGGGCGTTGGGGGAGGCGCGCGGCAGGGCCGAGCGTCTCTGCCACCAATGGAACGGCCGGCGGGCGGGTAGGGATAACAGAACGCGCCGCCGGCGTGTTCTGATGGGCATCAACGCCACGCCGGGACGCCCACAGTCGCCGGCACTGCGCCGCCGGCACTGCGCCGCCGCCACCGCGCCGCCACCGCCCTGACGGCCCTCCGTCCGTCCTGCTCGGCTGATATCCCAATCGGGTGCTGCGCGAGCTCCGAGTCGAGAACCTGCTGCTGATCGACCGTGCCGAGCTGCGCCTGGTCCCGGGCCTCAACGTGCTGACGGGGGAGACCGGCGCAGGCAAGACCGTCCTCGCACACGCGCTCGACCTCCTCCTCGGCGGCAAGCCGCGCGCCGGGATCGTGCGGCCCGGCGCTGCGGAGGCCTATGTCGAGGGTGTCTTCGACCTGCCGGACGACGTGCGCGCGAGCCTCGGCGACCGGCTGTCCGACGACGCGGACGAGCTGGTCCTGGCGCGGCGCGTGGGGGCGGACGGCCGCACGCGCGCGCTGGTCAACGGCCGCTCGGCGAACGTCACGGAGCTGCGCGAGGCCGCGGCGGCGCTGCTGTCGTTCTACGGCCAGCACGAGCACCGGCGCCTGACGCTGGCCTCGGCGCAGCTCGAGCTGCTGGACGCGTCCTGCGGGCCCGAGCAGGCCCAGCGGCGCGCGGCCTGCGCGGAGGCTCACTCCGCCGTCCGCGCCGCTGAGCAGGCGCTGGAGGACCTCTCAGGCCTCGCTGGGGCGCGTGAGCGTGAGCTCGACCTGCTCGCGTATGAGCTGCAGGAGATCGACGACGTGGCGCCCGACGCCGCCGAGGAGCGCGACCTGCTGGCCGCGCGGGAGCGGCTGCGGCACGTCGAGGCGCTGCGCGCCGCGGCGTTCGGGGCCGCGCAGGCGCTCGAGCCCGATGACGGAGCCGGAGCGATGGGCCTGCTGGCGGGCGGCGGCGCGGCGCTGGACGGCGCGGCCGGCGTCGACGCGGCGCTGGACGGGCTCGCCGAGCGCTGGCGCGGGCTGGTCTACGAGGCCGGCGACCTGTCGGCGGAGCTGCGCGGCTACGCGGAGGGGCTCGATGCCGAGCCGGGCGCGCTGGAGGCGGCCGAGGAGCGGCTCGCGGCGATGGACCGTCTCAAGCGCAAGCACGGGGGCTCGATCGAGGCTGTGCTCGAGCACGCCGAGACGTGTCGCCGGCGCCACGCCGAGCTCGCGAACGCGGAGGTCGCCCTGGAGCAGGCGGCGGCACGCCTGTCCGAGGCGACGCTCGCTCGCGAGCGCCTCGCCGCCGAGCTGCATGGCGCCCGCGCGCAGGCCGCGCCGAAGCTCGCAGCCGCCGTCGCCTCGGCGCTCGCGGACCTGGCGATGGAGGGCGCGCAGTTCGAGGTCACGCTGACCGCTCGCGACGCCGGCCCCGCCGGTGCCGACGCCGTCGAGTTCCTGCTCGCGCCGAACAGCGGCGTGCCGGCGGCTCCGATTCGCGAGAGCGCGTCCGGCGGTGAGCTCTCGCGCGTGATGCTGGCGCTGCTCGGCGTGGCAAACGACGGATCCGCCGCCACGCTCGTCTTCGACGAGGTCGATGCGGGCATCGGCGGACAGACGGCACGGGCGGTCGGAGCGCGCCTGCGGGAGCTGGCCGGTGGGCGGCAGGTGCTCTGCATCACCCATCTCCCGCAGATCGCCTCGCTTGCCGACCGGCACTTCTCGATCGCCAAGGACGCGCGCGCCGAACCGGCGCTCACGACCGTCACGCAACTCGCCGACCGCGAGGTGGTGGGGGAGATCGTGCGGATGCTCGGCGCTGACGCCGACGATGCGGCGGCCCGCCGCCATGCGCGCGAGCTGCTGAAGGCCGCATAGACTCGCGGCAATGGAGCGCTCCGTCGCCCCGCAGGCCCCTGCCGTGCGCGGCCCCGTGCGCCGGGGCCGGCGAACGAAGCTGCTCGTCAAGAAGCTGCACCCGGGGGAGATCGCGGTCATCGACCACCTCAACCTCGACCGCGTGTCCGCGGAGGACCTCGTGGCCGCACAGGTGGGCGGCGTCCTCAACTGCCGTCCGTCCTCGACGGGCACCTACCCGAACATGGGCCCGCTGCTGCTCGTCCAGGCGGGCATCCCGCTCGTCGACATGCCGGACGACGCGCTGTTCGACGCGGTGCGCGACGGCGATCCGATCGAGCTGCGCGGCGGCGACGTGCTCGCCGCCGGCCAGCTGCTGGCGCGCGGTGAGCTGCAGGAGCCCGCTGCGGTGCTCGAGGCCACCGAGCTGCGCCGCCAGGAGATCGGCGGTGCGCTCGCGGCCTTCGCGCAGAACACCGTCGAGCACATGGTCGAGGAGCAGGATCTGCTGTCGGGCAAGATCGAGCTGCCGCGGTTCGACACCGACTTTCGCGACCGGCCGGCCCTGATCGTCGTGCGCGGCGTCGACCATCGCGCCGACCTCAACGCGCTGCGGCCCTACATCCGCGACGTGGGTCCCGTCCTGGTGGGGGTCGACGGTGGGGCCAACGCGATTCTCGACGCGGGCTTCCAGCCGGACATGATCGTCGGCGACATGGACTCCGCGGCGGAGGCCACGCTGCGCTGCGGCGCAGAGCTCGTCGTTCACGCCTACTCCGACGGTCGCGCGCCCGGCCGCGAGCTGCTTCAGCAGCTCGAGCTGCCGCACAAGGTCGTCCCGGCCCCGGGCACCAGCCAGAACGTCGCGATGCTGATCGCGGGGGAGAAGGGCGCGCAGCTGATCATCTCCGTCGGCTCGCAGTTCAACCTCGTGGAGTTCCTCGACAAGAACCGCCAGGGGATGTCGTCGACGTTCCTCACGCGGCTGCGGCTGGGCGAGAAGATCGTCGATGCAAAGGGCGTCAGCCGCCTCTACCGCCCGAACCCCGGGATCGCCCCGGTCGCGCTGATCCTCGCTGTCGGGCTGCTCGGGCTCGTCGCCGTGGTGCTGGTCACACCCGGCCTGCGTGACGTCGCCGACCTGCTCTGGCTCAAGCTGCAGCTGCTGCTCGGCGGCGAGATCTAGATGTTCGACTTCCGCTACCACGCCGTCTCACTCGTCGCGGTGCTCGTGGCGCTCGTCGTCGGCGTGCTGCTCGGCGTGGCGATCGGGGATGCCGGCCTCGTGTCCTCCGCGGAGAAATCGGTTCGCGCGTCGCTGCGCGCCGACGTCAACAGCGCCCGCGACGCGCGGCGGGCCACGCAGCGCGAGCTGGACGCCGAGCGCCGCTACTCGGCGGCGGCGTTCCCGCTGCTGGCGGCCGGTCGCCTGAGCGGGCAGCGGGTCGGCCTGCTGTTCCTCGGCAAGCCGTCGGAGGCGATCGCCGCCGACGTGCGGTCGGCACTGACGGAGACCGGTGGTCGGCTCGCGGGCACGCTCGCGGTGCGCCGTCCGCCGGACCTCTCGGCGCTGGCGGGCGCCGCCGGGCCGACGCGCTACGCGAACCTCGAGGAGGACCCGGATCTGCTGGAGCCGTTCGGCAAGCGGATCGGCATTCAGCTGGTCGCGGGCGGGGCGCTGCTGCGCTCCGAGGCCGAAGCGCTGTTCTCCGCGCGGGCCGGCGGGCTCGGGCCGTTCGACTCCGTCGTCGTGGCGCGGGCCGAGCCCGATCTGGAGGGTGATGCCAAGACGCAGGCCGACCAGCTCGAGAGCGGCATCGTGCGCGGGCTCGCCGAGAACGCGGTCGCCGCGGTCGGGGTCGAGCCGGCCGGCTCGGATCCCTCACAGATCGTCTGGTTCCGCGACCGGGGCCTGTCGAGCGTCGACGACATCGACGAGCGTGCCGGCCAGGCAGCCCTCGTCTTCGCGCTCGCCGGCGCCACCGGCAGCTTCGGGACCGGGCCGCACGCCGAGGCGCTGCTGCCCGGTCCGGAGAGTCTTGTTCCCTAGTCGCCTGCGCGGTTGTCCAGCTCCAGCGCCGCGGAGTTGATGCAGAACCGCTGACCGCTCTCGCCGGGGCCGTCGTCGAAGACGTGCCCGAGGTGGCCGCCGCAGCGGGCGCAGAGCACCTCGGTGCGAACCATGCCGTGCGAGCTGTCGGTCACCAGCTCGACCGCATCAGCGATCAGCGGGTCGGTGAAGCTCGGCCAGCCCGAGCGCGAGTCGAACTTCGTGTCCGACGCGAACAGCTCCGCCGCGCAGCCGCGGCAGCGGTAGGTGCCGTCGGACTTCTCGTCGACGTAGGCGCCGGTGAAGGGGGCCTCGGTCGCCGCCTGGCGCAGCACGGCGTAGGCGTCAGGGTCGAGCTGGGCGCGCCACTCGCCGTCGCTGCGGACGACCTTCTCAGTGCTCTGCTTGGAGTCCATTGATGCCTTTCGTGGGTTCCTCTGTGGATACGGTCACGTGGCTCGCCCGGACGTTACGCGCCCCCGGCGTTCCATCGCCACGGGTCGCTAGGTTGCCCGGATGCGCGCGCTGCCCCTGATCCTCTCGACGGTCGCCGCGCTGGCTCTCGCTCGCCCGCTGATCGCGTTCCTCCAGGAGAACGGGCACCTGCGTGCGAACTATCGCGAAGCCGCGCTTCCCTGCCCGCTCGGCCTGCTGATCCCGGCCGCCGCGCTGGTCGCGCTGATCCCGCTCGCGCTGCTCAACGGGCTGTTCGACAGCGAGACCCTGGCGATCGCCGGCCTCTACTTCGTGTTGCCCGTCGCGGCGCTGGGCCTTGCCGACGACGCCTACGCCGGTCCGTCGCGCGGGCTGCGCGGTCACGGCGCCCAGGCGCTCCACGGATCGTTCAGCACAGGCGGCCTGAAGGCGGTCGGGACGCTCGGCCTGGCGCTCGCCTGGAGCGCGCTGACGCAGGACGACGCCGCGCGGTTCCTGCTCGCCGCAGCCGTCCTCGTGCTGGCGACGAACCTCTTCAACCTGTTGGACCTGCGGCCCGGCCGCTCCGTCAAGGCGTTCGTGGTGCTGGGCATCGCCCTGACGGTCGGCTCGATGGACACCGGCCCGCTGCTCGACCTGGGCATCTGGGTCGGGCCGATCCTGATCGCGGGCGCCCTGGACCTGCGCGAGCGCGGGATGCTCGGCGACACCGGGTCCAACGCGATCGGCGCCGTCGCCGGCATCTGGCTGGTGCTCACGCTGGACGTCACGGGGCTGGCGATCGCCACCGCCGTGCTCGCAGTCATCACCCTCTACGGTGAGCTGCGCTCGATCAACACCCTGGTCGAACGCGCTCCCGGTCTTCGTCACCTAGACTCGTTCGGAAGGACGCACCGTGCCTGACGCCCCACGCAAGCCCCGCTACATCTTCATCACCGGTGGCGTCGTCTCGTCCCTTGGAAAGGGGATCGCCGCCGCGTCGATCGGGCGACTGCTCGTCGCTCGCGGCCTGCGCGTGGGCCTGCAGAAGTTCGATCCGTACATCAACGTCGACCCCGGCACGATGTCGCCCTACCAGCACGGTGAGGTGTTCGTCACCGAGGACGGCGCGGAGACCGACCTGGATCTCGGGCACTACGAGCGCTACACGGACGCGAACACCTCGCGCGCCTCCAATGTCACCGCAGGCGGGATCTACAACAGCGTGATCCGCCGCGAGCGCCGCGGCGACTACCTCGGCGCGACCGTGCAGGTCGTCCCGCACATCACCGACGAGATCAAGCAGCGCGTGCGGCTGATCGCCGAGACGAGCGACGTGGACGTCGTGATCACCGAGATCGGCGGGACCGTCGGCGACATCGAGTCGCTGCCGTTCCTGGAGGCGATCCGCCAGTTCCCGGTCGACGTCGGCCGCCGTGACTGCATGTACATCCACCTGACGCTCGTTCCGTACATCGGTCATGCCGGAGAGCTGAAGACGAAGCCCACGCAGCACTCCGTCAACGAGCTGCGGCGCATCGGCATCCAGCCGGACATGCTGCTGTGCCGCAGTGAGGGCGAGCTGTCGGCCGACATCCGCAAGAAGATCGCGCTGTTCGCCTCGCTGCCGATGGACGCGGTGATCTCCGCCAAGGACGTGGGCGACATCTACGAGGTGCCGCTCTGGTATCACGAGCAGCACGTCGACGACTTCATCTGCGAGCACTTCGGGATCGAAGCTCGCGAGGCCGATCTGAGCGAGTGGCGCGACGTGGTCGAGCGCAGCGCGCAGGCATCCGACCCGGTGCGGATCGCGCTGGTCGGCAAGTACGTCCAGCTCGAGGACGCCTACAAGTCCGTCAGTGAGGCGCTGCGCCACAGCGCGACGCATGCGGGCGGGCGGGTGGAGATCGACTGGGTCGACTCCGAGCAGCTGCAGGACGAGGAGGCGGCGCGTGAGCGGCTCGCGCAGGCCGACGGCATCCTCGTGCCCGGCGGGTTCGGCGGCCGCGGGATCGAGGGCAAGATCCGCGCCGTGCAGGTCGCCCGCGAAGATGGGATCCCCTATCTCGGGATCTGCCTGGGCATGCAGATGGCGGTCTGTGAGTTCGCGCGCGACGTGGCCGGCATGCCGGGCGCCAACTCGACGGAGTTCGACCCCGAGACGGAGTGGCCGGTCATCGACCTGCTGCCCGAGCAGAAGGAGGTCAGCGACCTCGGCGGGACGATGCGCCTGGGCGCCGACCCGATCAAGCTGCACGCCGACACGCGGGCACGGGAGATCTACGGCGAGGCGGTCGTCTACGAGCGCCACCGTCACCGCTACGAGGTGTCGATCAGCCTGCGCAAGCGGCTGGAGGCGGCGGGGCTCGTCGTCTCCGGCACCTCGCCGGACGAGCGCCTGGTCGAGGTCGTCGAGCTGCCGCGCGGCGAGCATCCGTTCTTCGTCGCATCCCAGTACCACCCCGAGTTCAAGTCCCGGCCCGAGCGGCCGGCGCCGCTGTTCCGTGACTTCGTGGCTGCGGCGCTGGACCACGCGCGCGAGCAGCGCGCCGACGTGCCTGAGGGCGGCGCGGTGCGCGCCAGCCGCAGCGCGGCCTGACCGGCGGGCCGTGCGACCGGCATCAGAGGTCGAGCGCCGGCGGCTGAACGACACGTTCGCGGCACTCTGCGCGATCCCGAGCCCATCGGGCCGCGAGCGCGCGATCGCCGATCACGTGGCGGCTGAGCTGCGCGCGCTCGGGCTCGAGGTGATCGAGGACGGGGCGGGCCCGCAGGTGGGGTCGGAGGCCGGCAACCTGCTCGCCCGGATCCCAGGGCGCTCGCAGAACAGCGTGCTGCTGTGCGCGCACCTGGACACCGTCCCGCACACGCGCCCGATCGAGCCGGTGCTCGTCGACGGCGGCTGGGAGAGCGGCGGCGACACGATCCTCGGCGCGGACAACAAGGCGACCGTCGCGATGCTGCTCGAGCTCGCACGGCGCACGGCGATCGAAGGCTCGCCCGTCGGCGTGGAGCTGCTCTTCACCGTCTGCGAGGAACAGGCGCTGGCGGGCGCCAAGGCGTTCGACCTTCAGGCGCTGCAGAGCCCGTTCGGCTTCGTCTTCGACCACGCGAGCCCGATCGGCGAGGTCGTGGTCGCATCGCCGACGTACATGCGCTGGGAGGCGGCGTTCACCGGGCAGGCCGCGCACGCCGGGATCCATCCTGAGGAGGGACGCAGCGCGATCCTCGCCGCTGCCAAGGCGATCGCCGCGCTGCCACAGGGGCGGATCGATGACGAGACGACGGTCAACGTCGCCCAGATCGACGGCGGCGTCGCGGGCACGAACGTCGTGCCCGAGCATTGCACGGTGATCGGCGAGGCGCGCTCGCTCTCGGAGGGCGCGCTCGAGCAGGTGATGGCCGAGATCGTCGACGAGCTGCACGACGCCGCGAACGACCCGGACTGCTCATGCGATCTCGACCTGACGGTCGAGCGGCTGTTCGACGGGTACCGCCACAAGACGTCAACGCCGCCGGTGCAGGCCGCCGAGGCGGCGCTGCGCGAGCGCGGGTACGCGCCGAAGCGGATCCTCAGCGGTGGCGGCTCGGACGCCAACGCCTTCCAGTCCGCCGGGTTCACGTGCGTGAACGTCGCCAACGGCACCGAGCGCGCGCATCAGCCGACCGAGCGGGTCAGCCAGGCGGCGCTGGAGGGCATGCTCGACGTCACCTACGCGCTGCTCGACGAGCTCGGGGCGGGCTGATGGCGCCCGGGCCCCAGCGGCTCGTCCTGCGCCGCGGGCGGGTCGTGCGGGCAGCCGACGGCGACGGGCCCGAGCAGGCGCTCGTCGTCGACGTCGCAGGCCGCGGCGAGCGCGCCGCGATCGCCGACGTCGCGCTCGTCGGCCTCGCGCAGCCGGGCGACGAGGTCGTCGTCAACACGCAGGCGGCGGACCTGGCGCTCGGCTCGGGCGGCTTCGACGTCGTCCACGTGAACCTCACGCGCGGGCTCGACGGGCCCGGGGTCGCGGGTGCCCATGTGATGAAGCTGAACTACAGCTCGCTGCAGCACGCGGTCGACCTCGTCGAGGCGGACGACGCCGGCTGGCCGCTGCGCCGGCCGGTCGCCGTTCTGGCCCTGCACGGGCAGCTGGCGCCGCTGGCGTGGGCGTATGGCGCGGAGCGGCCGACAGCGCGGCTGGGCTACGTCCAGACGGCGGGCGGCGCGCTGCCGGGCAGCCACTCGCAGGTGGTGCGCGACCTGCGCGAGCGCGGGCTGCTCGCGGGCCATCTGACGGCGGGCCCCGCATACGGCGGCGAGGCGGAGAGCATCAGCACGGCGGGCGCGCTGGATCACGGCCTGCGCGCGCTGGGATGGGATGCGGCCGTGTGCGGGCCCGGTCCCGGCATCCTCGGCTCCACGACCCCGCTCGGGCATGGCGGCATGGCGGCGCTCGACTCCGCGCACACGGCGCTCGCGCTCGGCTGCGACGTGGTCGTGTGCCCACGGATGTCCAGCGGAGATCCACGGCCCCGTCATCAGGGCATCTCGCACCACACCCGCACGGTGCTGGAGCTGCTGCTCGCGCCGGTGACCGTCGCCGCACCGGCCGGGGACGCGGGCATCGTCGCCGGCGCGGCGGGCCGGCACAGCGTCCGCGAGGCGCCGTTCGACCTTGAGGGCTACACCGAGAGCGGGCTGCCGGCACGGACGATGGGCCGCGGCCTGGAAGAGGACCGGATGTTCTTCGCGGCGGCGCTGGCCGCCGGGAGCGTGCTGGCGAGCATGGAGGACGGGCATGAGTGACGAAGGGCGCAGCCGCGAGTTCGAGCGGATCGGGGGCTCGACGGTGTGGGAGGGCCGCATCGTGCATGTCGACCAGGACCGCTTTCGCTACGCCGACGGGGAGGAGGTCGAGCGCGAGATCGTCAGGCATCCCGGGGCTGCGGGGATCGTCGCGCACGACGACCTGCACGTCTGGCTCGTGCGCCAGCCGCGCGAGACCGTCGGCGATCCCGACGCGCTGGAGATCCCGGCCGGCAAGCTCGACGTCCCCGGTGAGCCGCCGCTGGACTGTGCGCGCCGCGAGCTGGCCGAGGAGGTCGGCAAGGACGCCGATCACTGGGCACCGATCCTGGAGTACGCGACGAGCATCGGCGTGATGGACGAGATCGTTCATCTGTTCCACGCGACCGGGCTGCGCGAGGCCGGGAGCGGCGTCCAGCCGGACCCACACGAGCGGATCGAAGTGGTCGCGTGGCCGCTCGAGCACCTCGACGCGGCGATCGCCGCCACCATCGACGCCAAGACGCTGATCGGCCTGATGTGGCTGCGCGAGCGCCTGCGCCATCACGGGTCCTCGCCGCTGCCCGACGGCGTCGCCTGACGCACGCCCGGTTGCAGCGGCGGGGCGCAGGGCGCCGAGGGCGAAGACCACCCGCATGACGTCCGTCACCGGACCCGCGGCGGTCCGCCCGTACGAGCACCATGTGCTCGACTTCCTCGCCTACCTCGAGCTCGAGCGCGGGCTCTCGCGCAACACGCTCGAGGCCTACCGCTCAGACCTCCTGCAGTACGGCTCCTACCTCGAGCGCCGCGACCTGGACCCGCTCGAAGTCACCCACAGCGACCTGGCGGGCTTCCTCGACGAGCTGGCCCAGGGCTCCGAGAGGCGTCCCGCGGCCGCCCCGGCGACGCTGCAGCGCAAGACGGCCTGCCTGCGCTCGTTCTACCGCCACCTGCGGCGCGAGGAGATCCTCGAGGGCGACCCGACGGCCGACCTGCGCGGGCCGCGCGCAGGGCGCCGGCTGCCGCAGGTGCTCAGCCGCGACGAGGTCGTCCGGCTGCTCGGAGCGCCGCGTGGCAACGGCCCCGCGGCGCGCCGCGACCGCGCGCTGCTGGAGTTGATGTACGCCTGTGGCCTGCGCGCGAGCGAGGCGACCGGCATGCTCGTCGGCGACGTCGACCTGCACGCAGGCGTGCTGCGCGCGCGCGGCAAGGGCTCCAAGGAGCGGCTGGTGCCGATCGGGCGCGAGGCGCTCGCGGCGGTGCGCGCCTACCTGCGCGACGGGCGCCCGCAGCTCGTCGGCCTGCGCGATGAGCCGCACCTGTTCGTCAACCAGCGCGGCGGGGGCCTCAGCCGTCAGGGGCTCTACAAGATCGTCCAGGGGCACGCCGCTGCGGCAGGGCTGCAGGGCCGCATGAGCCCTCACACGCTGCGCCACACCTTCGCCACGCACCTGCTCGCCGGGGGCTGCGACCTGCGCGCGCTGCAGGAGATGCTCGGTCACGCGGACATCGCGACGACCCAGCTGTACACCCACCTCAGCACCGATCACCTCAGGGACCAGTACTTCGCGGCGCACCCGCGGGCGACGCTCCCCGCCGGTTAGCCCACCGGCTCGGGCGCCTGCCCGATCATCGCGCGGCTGTCCGAGGAGCGGATCAGGATCATCGCGGCGAGCGCTCCGATCACGGCGAACAGCGCTCCGCCCATGAATGCCGCCTGGAAGCCCTCGGTGAGCGCCGCGGCGTCGGGATCCCCGGGTCCCGTGAACACGTCGTTGGTCCGCGCGGCGGCGATCGCCGCGAGGATCGCCAGGCCGAGTGCGCCGCCGACCTGCTGACCGGCATTGATCAGGCCGCTCGCCAGGCCCGCCTCGTCCTGGCTGATGCCGCTCGTCCCGCCGATCGTCACCGGGACGAAGGAGAAGCCCAGGCCGGCGGCCGCCAGCAGCGACGGGACCAGGACGTCGCCGGTGAACGAGCCGCCCGCGGAGATCTGCGCGAACAGGAACAGACCCGCTGCCACGAACAGCATCCCGGCGATCAGCACGGGTTTGAAGCCGATCTTCGTGACGAGCTGCGACGCGATGCCCGCGGAGATGATGATCGTGACCGCGAGCGGCAGGTAGGAGAGCCCGGACTTCAGCGCGTCCCAGCCGAGGACCTGCTGCATGTAGAGCGAGATGAAGAAGAACATCGAGAACAGCGAGGCGCCGACCAGCAGCCCGACGACGTAGGCGCCGGTCCGGGTGCGCGAGCTGAAGACGTCGAATGGCACCAGCGGAGCGCGCGAGCGCGACTCGACGACGACGAATGCGATCAGCAGGATCGCCGCGGCGACGAGCAGGCTGATCGTCCTCGCCGATCCCCAGCCGGCGCCGTTGGCCTCGACCAGTCCGTAGATCAGGATCGCGAGGCCTGCGGTCACGGTGAATGCGCCCGCGACGTCGAAGCCCTTGCGCTGGCGCTCGTCGCGGCTCTCGGGAACCAGGCGCGGAGCCAGGAACACGGCTCCGACAGCGATCGGGGCGTTGACGAACAGGACCCAGCGCCAGCTGAGGTACTCGGTCAGCACCCCGCCGAGCAGCACGCCCGCCGCGCCGCCCGCGCCCGCGACGGCGCCCCAGACGCCGAGCGCGCGGTTGCGCTCGGCGCCCTCGCGGAAGGTCGTCGTGAGGATCGAGAGCGCGGCGGGCGAGAGCAGCGCGGCGCCGAGTCCCTGGAACGCGCGTGCGGCGACCAGCATCTCCTCCGACTGCGAGAAGCCGCCGACGAACGACGCGGCCCCGAACAGGACCAGCCCGGCGATGTAGATGCGCCGGCGCCCGAGGATGTCCGCCAGGCGCCCGCCGAGCAGCAGGAAGCCGCCGAACGTGAGCGTGTAGGCATTGACGACCCACGAGAGCGAGTCCTGGGAGAGGCCCAGGTCGCGGCCGATCGACGGCAGTGCGACGTTCGTGATCGAGGCGTCGAGCACGACGACGAACTGGCTCATGGCGAGCAGCGCGAGCAGCAGGCCCTTGTGGACGTTCGCGGCGGTCGGCTCCATCGGGGTAGTTGTATCAGCAACGTCCGTCGGGAAGCCGTCGATCCCGCGGGTGCCTCTGTCAGCATCGGGGAATGGCGCCGGGTCCAGCCGACAACGACGCGCGCCGCGCCTTCGTGGTGGTGATCGACGCGCTCGGGGCCGGCGCCGAGCCGGACGCCGCCGCCTACGGCGACGCGGGCGCGCACACCCTGCGGCACCTGGCCGACGCCGTCGGAGGGCTGCAGCTGCCGGCCCTGCAGCGCCTCGGGCTCGGGAATCTCGGCCCCGTGCGCGGCCTGCCACGCTCCGAGCATCCGGCGCTCCACGGCCTGCTGCACCACCTCGGGCCCGGGAAGGACTCGACGTCCGGCCACTGGGAGCTGATGGGCGTCGTGACGCCCACGCCGCTGCCGGTCTACGACGACGGCCTGCCGCCCGAGCTGCTCGCGCGCCTGGAGGCCGCGACCGGTCACCGTCTCTGCGGCGGCGAGGTCCTCGACGGCCTCGACGCGATCGAGCGTCACGGGGAGCGGCACCTGCGCACCGGGGAGCTGATCGCGTACACGTCCGTCGACTCGGTCGTCCAGCTGGCCGCGCACGTCGACGTCGCCGGTCAGCTGGAGCTCGAGGACGCCTGCGCCGCGGCGCGGATCGAGCTGCGTGGTCCCGACGCGGTCGGGCGCGTCATCGCGCGCCCGTTTCGCGGCAGGCCGGGGGCGTTCGAGCGCACCGTGGGCCGGCGCGACTTCTCGCTCGAGCCGCCGACGCCGTCCTACCTCGACGCGCTCCAGGAGGCCGAGGTGCCGGTGCATGCGGTCGGCAAGGTCGACGACCTGTTCGCCGGCCGCGGAATCGATGAGGCGCACCCCGGAGCCACGAACGCCGCGGCACTGGCGTCGCTCGACATGCTCGTCGGCGAGCTCGAGCACGGTCTGGCGTTCGCGAACCTGATCGAGACCGACCAGGTCTTCGGCCATCGCAAGGACGTCGAGGGCTTCCACGGCGCGCTGCGCGAGATCGACGAGGCGGTCGGGCGCTGGGTCGCTCGCATGGGCCCGGGCGACCTGCTCGTCATCACCGCCGACCACGGCGTGGACCCCGTGATGGAGCACAGCGACCACACGCGTGAGCGCGTCCCGCTGCTGGCACGGTTCGCCGGCGACGGGGGGCGCCGGCAGGACGGGCCGATGGCCGATGTCGGTGCGTCGGCGCTGCAGTGGCTGGCCGGCCGGCAGGAGCCCGGGCTCCCCGGATCCGCCTTCACCTGACCCTATGCTCGGGACGTGCCCGAGCTTCCCGAGGTCGAGACCGTCCGCCGCAGCCTCGAGCCGCTGCTCGTGGGGCGAGCGATCACGGACCTGGCGATCAGCGATCCGCGCTGGTGCGCGCCGCTGGCGCCCGAGGAGCTCGGCGACGCCGTGCTGGGTCGCGAGATCGAGGCGCTGGAGCGCCGCGGGAAGTGGCTGATCTTCGTGCTCGCGGGCGAAGTCTTCCTGATCGCGCACCTGCGGATGACCGGCGCGTTCCTCTACGACGCCGTCCCCCAGGCGCCCTACGAGCGCGTCCGGATGCAGCTCTCCGACGGCCACGAGCTGCGCTTCTGCGACCCGCGGCGATTCGGCACGGGGGAGCTGGCCTTCGGTGAGCCCGCGCTCGAGGCGTTCTTCGCCGCCCGGGTCGGCATCGAGCCGCTGGGCGACGAGCTGGACGGGCCGGCGCTGCGCCGGCTCGCGCGTGGGAGCCGTGCCCCGGTCAAGGCGTTCCTGCTCGACCAGCGCCGGATCGCGGGCGTGGGCAACATCTACGCCGACGAGGCGCTGTTTCGCGCGCGCATCCACCCGCTGCGGCGGGCCGGCTCGCTCACCGGGCCGCAGGGCGACGCGCTCGCCGCGAGCATTCGCGATGCGCTCGAGGCGGGCCTCGCGGGAGGCGGCGCGACGATCGACGACTTCCGTCACCCGGACGGGGTGCAGGGGAGCTTCCAGCACGAGTTCCTCGTGCATCGGCGCGAGGGCGAGGACTGCCCGCGCTGCGGGCGCGAGATCGTGAAGATGGTCGTCGCCGGGCGCGGAACCTACGTGTGCGAGCGCTGCCAGCCGCGCCCGCGGGGCGTCAGCCGGCCTGCGCGAGCTCCTCGAGCCGCCCGCTCTGGTCGGCCATGATCAGTTCGCGGAAGCCCCCGAGAACCTCGTCGCCGACGACGATCTGGGGGAAGCTCAACATGCCGGTGCGCTGGTGCAGCGCCGCTCGTCCCTCCGGGTCCTTTGCCAGATTGACCTCCTCGTACGCGATGCCGCGCTTGGTCAGCAGGTCCTTGGCGCGGGCGCAGAACGAGCAGGGATCTGTGGAGTACACGATGATGTCGGCCACTGCTTCACAAAGTATAGGAAGGCGCTTCCGTTGTCCGGGCCGCTGACGACGGAGGCCGTCGTCCTGCGCTCGATGCGCTTCGGCGAGGCCGACCGGATCCTCCACGTCTACACGCCGATGCGCGGCCGCGTCAGCGCGATCGCCAAGGGGGTGCGCCGCTCGCGCAGCCGTTTCGGCGGACGCCTGGAACCGTTCTTCCGCCTGCGGCTCGGGCTGCACGAGGGTCGCAGCGACCTGCTGACGGTGACCAGCGCCGACACGCTCGCCGGCCATCCCCGCCTGCGCGAAAGCGCCGACGCACTCGACGCCGCGGCGCGCTCGTGCGACGCGGTCTCGCGGCTGTTCGAGACCGCCGACCCGCATCCCGAGGTCTTCAACCTGCTCTGCACGATGCTGACGCTGCTCGAGGCCGATCCCGCCGCCGGAGCGGCGCCGGAGCGGCGGCTGGCGTTCCGGCTGAAGCTGCTGCTCGCGGCGGGGCTGGCACCGCAGCTGTCGGCCTGCGCGACCTGCGGTGAGGCCGACGGGCTGACAGGGTTCTCGCCCGCTGCCGGCGGGGTCGTGTGCAGCGCCTGCGAGGCCGGTTCGTTCCCGCTCGACGAGACGACGCACACGTTCCTGACGCAGGCGCTCGGCAACTCGCTGGCGCAGGCCCCGCCCGCCGACGAGCGCACCCGGCGGCTCGCCGATCGCGCGGTCATCGAGACGGCCGCCCATCACGCCCACGTGCGGCTGCGGGCCGCCGCGTAGGATCGAAGGCGTGGATCCACACGCCAATCCCGGACCGGTCGCCACCGCGTTCGCCGAGCGGTGCGCCGCGCTGGAGGAGCAGACGCTGGCGCCGGCTGCAGCCCGCTCCTGGCCTGCGCGGCGGCGGGTCGCGGAGGACGACTGCGGCCTGCGCTCGCCGCTGCAGCGCGACCGCGACCGGATCGTCCACAGCAAGGCCTTCAGGCGTCTCAAGCACAAGACGCAGGTGTTCGTGGCGCCGGAGGGCGACCACTACCGCACCCGCCTCACCCACACGATCGAGGTCACGCAGATCGCGCGCACGGCCGCGCGGGCCCTGCGGCTCAACGAGGACCTGGCGGAGGCCGTCGGACTCGGCCACGACCTGGGTCACCCGCCGTTCGGGCACATCGGCGAGGGCGTGCTCGACAGCGCGCTCCAGGAGCGCTACGGGCGTGAGTTCCGCCATTACGAGCACTCGCTGCGCGTCGTCGACGTGCTCGAGCGCGACGGCGCCGGACTGAACCTGACGGAGGACGTGCGCGACGGCATCGCCTGCCACTCCGGACGGGCGCCGATGCCGCGCACGCTCGAGGGCCGCATCGTGCGGCTCGTGGATCGCGTCGCCTACATCAACCACGACATCGACGACGCGCTGCGGGCCGGCGTGATCGCCGCGCAGGACCTGCCGGAGGGGCCGATCGCCGTGCTCGGGGCCACGGGGTCCGCGCGGATCGACGCGCTCGTTCACGACCTCGTCGAGCATTCCGCTCCCGCGCAGGACATCGTCCAGGGCCGGGATGCCGGCGCGGCGATGGACGAGCTGCGCACGTGGATGTTCGACAACGTCTATCTCGGGCCGATCGCGCGGACCGAGCACGCGCGCATCGAGCGCGTGCTGAGCACGCTGTTCGCGCACTATTCGCAGGCCCCCGACCTGATCCCGGACGATGGCGGGGCGCCGGGCGCCGACGAGGGCCAGCGCGTCATCGACTACCTCGCCGGAATGACCGATCGGTACTGCATCCGGGTCTTCGAAGAGCTCACCGTTCCCGAGTCGTTCGCCGCGTAGGCTGCAGGCGTGGCCCGGTACACCGATGACTCGATCGAGCGCGTTCGCCAGGCGGTCGACATGCTCGACCTCGTCGGCGCCAAGACCGAGCTGCGGCGATCCGGGCACCAGTGGATGGGCACGTGCCCGTTCCACGACGAGCGCACGCCGTCGTTCAGCGTCAACGCGGGTGACAAGGTCTTCCACTGCTTCGGCTGCGGAGAGGGGGGAGACCTCTTCAAGTTCGTCGAGCTGACCGAAGGGCTCCCGTTCCGCGAGTCGCTGGAGCAGCTGGCCGACCGCTACGGCGTGACGCTCGACCTCGCCGACGAGGATCCGCAGGCGGCGGAGCGCCGCCAGCGGCGCGAGCGGCTGCTCGAGCTGCTGGAGCGCACCGGCACCTGGTACGTGCGGCAGCTGTGGGAGAGCGACGAGGCCGCCGGCCCGCGGGAGTACCTGGCGGGGCGCGGGCTCGAGGAGCAGGCGCTGCGCGAGTTCCGGGTGGGCTACGCGCCCAGCGCGTGGGACGCGGTGCTGGTGGCCTCGCGGCGGGCGGGCTTCAGCGAGCGCGACCTGCTGGATGCCGGCCTGGTGGGGCGCAACCAGAAGGGCAACGTCTACGACTTCTTCCGCCGCAGGGTGCAGTTCCCGCTCTGCGACGCACGCGGCCGCGTGCTCGGGTTCGGCGGGCGTGCCGTCGGCCCCGACCAGAAGCCGAAGTACGTGAACTCCACCGACAACGTCGTCTACCACAAGGGCCGCCACGTCTTCGGCGCCGACCTTGCGCGCACCGCGGCGGCGAAGGCCGGCCAGGTCGTCCTCTGCGAGGGCTACACGGACGTCATCGCGCTGCATCAGGCGGGACTGCGCAACACCGTCGGCCTGATGGGCACGGCGCTGACCGAGGACCAGGTCGGCGAGCTCGCGCGGCTGGCTCCGGTGGTGCTGCTGGCGCTCGACGCCGACAGCGCGGGGCAGGAGGCGATGCTGCGCGCCGCGAAGGTCGCGGCCGGTCGCCGGCTGGAGCTGCGCGTCGTGGTGCTGCCGCCCGGGCAGGATCCCGCGGACCTGCTGGTCTCCGAGGGGCCCGACGGGATGCGCGAGCGCGCGGCCGCATCGGTCCCCTTCGTGCGCTTCCGCGTGGAACGGGTGCTGGGCGGTGCGGACCTCGCGAGCGCCGAGGGCAAGGACGGCGCGGTCGAGGAGTTGCGGCCGGTCCTCGGGTCGCTGGCGGCGAGCGCGCTGCGCGACGAGCTGCTCGCACTGGCGGCCGACCGGCTGGACGTCCTGCCCGACAAGCTCGCGCAGTGGCTGGCGCAGCCGGGGCAGCCGGCGGCCCGGCAGCCCACGCGTCGCAGTGCCCCCAGGGATGGCGGACCCGATCCCGGCGCCGCGGAGCCGGCGCCGCCGCCCACGCGCACGATCGTGAGCCCGTCGGCCCGCGTTGAGCGCTCGTTCCTCGTGCAGTGCATGGCGCTGCCGAAGGAGGGCCGCGCAGCCCTCGCGACACTCGACCTCGAGCACGACATCCTCACGCCCGGCTACCGCCGCGCCGCCGCGTTCCTGATCGCCAACGAGGGTGAGGCGATCCAGGCGCCGGACGGCGAGGAGGAGCTCGCCCGCGTGCTCGCGGAGCTGCAGGTGCGCGCCGCGCGCGAGGCCCCGTCACGAGCTGCGCTCGAGGCCGAGCGCCTGCGGCTGGAGCTCGCGACGCTGGACCGCCGGATCAACGCCGCGAGGGCCGGGGGCGAGGGCAACGTCGTCGAGCTGGCACTCCGCAGGGAGGAGCTTCAGTCGCTGATGGAGCGCGAGCTGGAAGAGACGCTGGCGCAGACGAAGCACGCGGACTGAGGATGACAGCGCGCGAATCGGTCAAAAGCTCGGGGGGTGGGACTCGAACCCACAACGACTCGGTTAACAGCCGAGCATTCTGCCATTGAATTACCCCCGATCGGAGCCTGCTGCATCGGGAAGTATAGAGATCCCCGCCTCGACCTCGGCATGGCAGTTTGCGCAGAGGAGAACGCACTTGGCGGCCTCCGCTCGCACGGTCTCCAAGGATCGCGAGATGCCCTTCATGCCCAGATTGAACCGTTTCGTCGATGGATCGACATGGTGAAACTGCAGCGCAACCATTGACCGTGAGTACCCGCAGATGACGCAGCAGCCGCCGGCCTCGTCGACAAGGCGGCGCTTGACGCTGCGCCGGAACCGGGTCACCGCCTCGCTGTTGCACCGACGGCAGCGGTAACGGCCGCCACGCACGGTGTGGGTCGTCAGCCCGTGAACCGAGCATGCAATGTCCGCGACTGCGGGAGTGGCTGCGGATGGCCGGCCACCGGCCCGGAGCCGCGCGCTGCGACGGGTCTCCAGACCATGGAACCTGAGCCAGTACCGCACGGTCGTCACGCTGCGGTCGACCACGCGCGCGATCTCGGCGACTGTCCGTCCCTCCGCGACGAGCGCGTGGAGGCTCTCGCGGTCCAGTGACCCTCGCGACCGGTGACGCTCGCTTCCCGTCGCCCGCAGCCCGTACTTCTCGAGCCAGTACGACACGGTCGACGGATGCCGTCCGACGCGCCGGCCGACCTCCTCGAGTGAGTGGCCGTCGGCGAGCAGCGCCTCGAGCAGTTGCCGGTCCATCGCGATGCGAACACTAGTTCGTATTGCGGACGGATCCCGGAGTGGCTCAGCTGCCGAGCCGCTCCACCAGCTCCGCCGCTCGCGCCGCCGGATCCCGCACCGCCAGCCAGCCGGCAACCTCACGCGCGGAGGCCCGCAGCTCCGGCTCGCCGAGCGCCCGCTCGACGGCCAGTCGCACCGATCGCGGGCCGGTGAGCCGCCGTGGAATCCGCACGCCTGCACCCGCCCAGTCCACGCGCGCCGCGTTCTCGTTCATGTCGCCGGCTGCGGGCGCGCACACCACCGCACACCCGCTCGCCAGCGCCCGCACGAGCGTCCCGTGCCCGCCGTGCGTGACCACGACATCACACAGCGGCATCGTGCGCGCGTAGCTGACCCACTCCACGAGCCGCGTGTTCTCCGCGACGCGCCACGGGCCGTCACCCGCGTCCAGCGGCCGGCGATTCCATGTCGCAAGCACCCGGACGCCCGGCATGTCGCCGAGGCCCTTCAGCGCGGCGCGCAGCAGCCGGTGGTGGGTGTCCTGCGCCGTCGAGGGGGCGACGAGCACGAGCGGCCCGTCACCGGGGGGCAGGTCGACGTCGCCGAACGCCGGCTCCCACAGCAGCGGTCCCACGACGTGCGTGGCCGGCTCGGGGACGCTGCGCGGGTACTCGAGCTGCGGGAAGGTCGCAACGAGCGCCAGCTCCCGTGAGATGCCGCCGTGGACCCGCCCGGAGGGCGGCAGGCCGAGCCGCCGGCGCGTCTCATCCAGCTCGCGGCGCCCCAGCTCCAGGCCGCGCCCGATGACGGGATCGAACGCCGACCACCACGCGCGCCCGATCCGCGTCCGCGGCAGCCGCGCCCCCAGCGAGTACGGCGCGAATCCGGGCGACGGCCGCGGGTCGACGTGCGGGATCAGCGTCGCGACGCGCACGCCCGCCAGCTCGGCGGCCAGCGCGGGGGCGAGCGTCAGCACGTCCGCCACGACCACGTCCGGCGCGACCGAGCGCACGAGCTCGAGCGTCGAGCCGGTCGCCCGCACGACGGCCGCATAGGGCTTCAGCGGCTGTTCCTGGGTGGGGAAGACGTGGTATTCGGGCGCCGCGGCGAACGCGACGCCCTCGGCCTCCACATCCGCCCGCCAGCGCTCCGCGGTCTGCAGCGTCACCTCGTGGCCGCGCGCCCGCAGGCCGCGGGCCAGCGCGATCATCGGGAACGCGTGGCCCGGATCGCCGAACGCGCCGAGCAGGACCCGCACGCGCGTCTCCTCGCGGCGCGCCCTACGCCGCGTTCAGCTCGGCGACGAGCCGCAGCTGCTTGATCCGGTCGTCCTTCGTCCACGCCATCGGCGTCACGCCGAGCGTCCCGACACCCGCGTCGCGGTAGGCGGCGAGGCGGTCGCGCACCTGGTCGGCGGTCCCGCACAGCGCGACCGTGTCGATCAGCTCGTCGGGGATCGCGGCCATCGCCTCGTCCTTCCTGCCGTCGAGGTAGAGGTCCTGGATCTCCTGCGCCGCGTCCTCGAAGCCGTAGCGCTGCACGAGCTGGTTGTAGAAGTTCTGCGTGCGTGAGCCCATCCCGCCGACGTACAGCGCGATGAACGGGCGCATCAGGTCACGCGCGGCCTTGGCGTCATCGCCGACGTACACCTGTACGCCCGGGGCGATCTCCACGTCGGCGAGCGTCTTGGTCCCGCCCGCGCGGTCGATGCCGGTCTGCAGCTCCTCACGCATGACCGAGACGTGCTCGGGGGAGAACAGCGTCGGGATCACGCCGTCGGCGATCTCGCCGGCGAGCTGCGTGTTCTTCGGGCCGATCGCCGCGATGTAGATCGGGATCTGCTCCTGCACCGTGGAGATCGTCAGCTTCAGCGCCTTGCCGGGGCCGTCGGGCAGCGGCAGCTCGAGCGTCTCGCCCTTGTAGTGCACCCGCTCCCGTGCGAGCGCCATCCGCAGCACCGCGACGTAGTCGCGCGTGCGCGCCAGCTGCTTGCCGAAGCGCACGCCGTGCCAGCCCTCGCTGACCTGCGGGCCCGACGAGCCGATGCCGAGGATCATCCGTCCCGCGGAGAGCTGGTCGATCGTCGCCGCGGTCATCGCGGTCATCGCGGGGGAGCGGCCGGGCATCTGGAAGATGCCTGAGGCGAGCCGGATCGTCGTCGTCTGCCCGGCCAGCCACGCGAGGATCGTCGCGGTGTCCGAGCCGTAGGCCTCGGCGGCCCAGACGGAGTCGTAGCCGAGCCTCTCAGCCTCCTGGACGATGCCGAGCTGGTCCTCGCTGGTGAGGCCCAGGCCCCAGTATCCGATGTGCACTCCGAGCTTCATGTGATGCCTTTCTACTGACCGGGGACCAGGGCGCCGCCGGGCTGCTCGAAGCGGATCTCGGGGATCACGCAGCCGGGGCTGGTGCGCAGCAGGTAGCGCACGGATTCGGCGACGTCGCCGGGCGTGATCATCGTCTCCGCGGGCACGTGCTCCTTGACGAACTCCGTCATCGGCGTGTCGACGAAGCCGGGGCAGAGGGCGGTGTTCTTGATCCCCGCCGTGCTCAGCTCCTTGTTCATCGCCTGGGTGAAGCCGACGACACCGTGCTTGGTCGCCGAGTAGACCGACAGCCAGCCCTCGCCGCGGATGCCGGAGATCGAGGCGGTGTTGACGACGAGCGCGTTGTGGTGCTCCTCGCCGGCCCGTCGCAGCATCGGCATCGCCTCGCGGTAGAACAGGAAGATCGAGCGCAGGTTCGTGTTCAGCTGGATGTCGATCTTCTTGGTCGTCAGGTCGTCGACGACCTCGCCGATCCCGACTCCGGCGTTGTTGACGAGGACGTCGAGCCGCCCGAAGCGCTCCTCGTGCGCCTTGACGACCGACGCGATCGTCTCCTCGTCGCCGAGGTTCCCGGCGATGTGCTGCAGGTCGTAGCCCTTGGCGCGCAGGCCGTCGGCCGCGGCCTCGAGCTTCTCCGGTCGCCTTGCGGCGACCGTCAGGCCGTAGCCCTCGGCGCCGAGCACGTCGGCGATCGCCAGCCCGATGCCGCTGGATGCCCCCGTCACGATTGCCGCCCGTTCCGCCATGTGCCGCTCCTCCTGCTCGCTTGCTCTGCCTGCTGTGGCGCGCGGTATCCCATCACACCGCGGCCCTCGGCCCGGAACCGGCTCGCCTGCGCGAGGCGGTGCCTACACTGCCGCGTCGTGCGGATCGCCTTCGTCCTCGCCTGCGCCCTTGCGGCACTAGCTCTCGCCACGGGCTGCGGCGACGCTCCCGAGAAGACGACCGCGACGACGCCGGCGGCGCCCACCCAGGTCGCCGTCAAGGCGACGAGCGCGGACTTTCCCAAGCCCGCCGGCAAGACCCTCGGCGAGCTGCGGCAGGGCATGCAGGAGGGGCTGATCCTCGCTCCGAGCGTGTCCGTGCTGCAGCCGGGCACCAACCGCTACGGCTTCGCGCTGTTCGACGCGGCGCGCAAGCAGGTCGCCGAGGCCCCGGTCGCGATCTATATCTCGCGCAACGACGGGACCGCGCTGCGCGGCCCCTACCTCGCGCGCAGCGAGTCGCTCGCCGTCAAGCCGCAGTTCGAGAGCCGCACGACCGCCTCCGATCCCGACGCCGCCAAGAGCGTCTACGTCGCGCAGGTGCCGTTCGCCAAGCCCGGCCGCTACCGCGTCACCGCGATCACCAGGCTCGACGGGCGCCCGGTCAGCTCGTCGTCGTTCACCGCCGACGTGACCCCGCGCGGCCAGAAGGGCATGCCGCCCCGCGTCGGCGAGGCCGCGCCCAAGGTCGAGACGCCCACCACCGACGATGTCGCCGGCGACGCGGAGCGCATCTCGACGCGCACCCCGCCCGCGCTGGATCTGCTGCAGACGAACCTCGCCGATGTCTACGGCAAGAAGCCGGTCGCGCTGCTGTTCGCCACGCCGGCGCTGTGCCAGAGCCGCGTCTGCGGCCCCGTCGTCGATGTGATGGAGCAGGCGCGCTCGCAGCTCGGTGACGAGAACGTCGCGTTCATCGCCAACGAGATCTACAAGGACAACCGCGTCGACCAGGGGCTGCGCCCGCAGCCCGCGGCCTACCGGCTGCCGACCGAGCCGTGGCTCTTCGTGCTCGACCGTCAGGGCCGCGTGGCCGAGCGCATCGAGGGCGCGTTCTCCGTCGCCGAGCTCGAGGCCGCGGTACGCCGGGTCCAGTAGGCCGGCTGACGTACCATCCGGCCCGCACCGGGGCCGGTAGCTCAATTGGTCAGAGCCGCGGACTCATAATCCGTCCGATCCACGTTCGAGTCGTGGCCGGCCCATCGGGCAGACCCCAGCCAGGGGTGCCGTATGCGTGGTCGTGCGTAGGAGCGGGCGGATGAATGGCCGGCGCGACTGGTGGGCTGACTGATGCCTGTCAGCTGTCCCGCGGCTGCTCCAGCACGAAGCTCACGCGCTGCTTGCCGCTGCGGCAGACGTTGCCGCTTGTGCACTTCCACCCGACCGGCAGCAGCGCCTTGTCGGTGCCGATCTGCTGAGCGCCCCACTGGGCGACGACGCCGGATGCCTGTGCGCACGTGAGGTTGGTCTTCTGCGTGATCCGCGCGTAGGTCACGTCGACGTCGCCGTCTCGGGCGCCGACGCCGATGGGCTCGCAGGGGCCGGCCGTCGTCTCCTTGGCCGGCGCAGGCTTCGGGGTGGCCGCCGGCGCGGTCGTCTGCGTCTTCTGGGTGGTCGCCGGCGTCGTCGCCGTCTGGGTCGTCGCGGGCCGCGTGGTCTGCGACGGCGCCTTGGCCGTCGTCTGCTGCTGGGTCGTCGTCTGCGCGGCCGTGGCGGGCACCGTCACGACGGTCGTTGCCGTTGCTGCTCCGTCGTCGCTGCCGCAAGCGCCGAAGGCCAGCCCGGCGACGACCAGGAACGTGGCGAGGCCGCCCGTGGGAATCGACATGCCAGAAAAATAGAAAAGTCGCCGCGGGTGTGCGCCGATGCCCTCAGCCGATCTCGGTCGGCGCGCCGATCTTCAGCCATCGGACGCGATCGCGGAAGTCCTGCGGGGCGGTCGCCCACGCGGCCTCGATCGCCTCGCGTCCCTGCCGGAAGTGCTTCCAGCCCTCGTAGTGGATCGGGATCACGGTGCGCGGCTCGACCAGCCCGCTCAGCTCCACGGCGTCCTTGGCGGTCATCGTGTACCGAATGGGCCCGCTGACCGGGAACTGCACGCCGCCGAGGTGCAGGATCGCGGTGTCGACCTGCAACCGGTCAGCGACCTCGCGCACGCCGTCGTAGAGCACCGTGTCGCCGGAGATCCACAGCACGCCGTGCTCCTGGCCGTCCCACTTCAGCGCGAAGCCGATCACGTCGCCGACGATCGGATGGCTCCCCGGCGGGCCGTGGCGGCACGGGGTGGCGGTGATCTCGATCGTCGGCTTCCCGGGCGCCTCGAGCGTCGTGGTCTGCCAGTCGTCCAGCCCGCGCGCCGAGCCGCCGAGCTTCTTCGCCCCGGACACGGTCGTCACCACGACGCCCGCCGACGGCAGCAGCCGGCGACCGGCGGGGTCGAGGTTGTCGCCGTGGTGCTCGTGGCTGAGCAGGACGGCGTCGATCGGCAGCAGGTCCGCTCCCGCGATCGCCGGTCCGGCGAGCTTGCGCGACACCGTGCCCCAGCCGAAGAAGTAGCGCTTGCCGGCCGGGTCGAACGTCGGATCGGTCAGCAGCCGCCAGCCGCCGGCCTCGATCAGCGCCGTCGGTCCGCCGATGTGGGTGATGCGCACGGCGCTCACGCGCCGGCCGTCGTCGCTGTGGTGCTCATCCGGTCCCATCTGCATGCGGGTGGTTCCAGCTGCGACTTCTATCGCGCCCGGCGCGCGAGGTAGCTGCGCCCGGCGCCGACGGTGACGGTCTTGCGCTTGGCGAAGTCGCGTGCCTCTACAACCCCCCGCTCGGCCTTCACGAGTGTGCCCGCGCAGGAGTCCTGGACGAGCCACTTCGTCCCGCGCACCGTCGCCGCGCCGTACGACCCGGTCGTGCGGAAGCGGCCCTTGCCGTCACCCCAGACGAAGCGCTTGCCCGGCTTCCTGCGGCGCTTGCCGCTGCTCCGCGCGCGCTTGACCCGCGGGCAGGCATCGAGGCCGACGTCCTCCGTCAGGCGCAGCACCGTTGTCACCGGCGCCCTGCGGTCCTGTGTGACGACGAAGACGCCGCCGTAGAACTCGCCGCTGAGGCGGCCGTCGCCGGTGTCGCCCGCCGCCGTGATCCGCACGCGCCCCTTGCGCGTGTCGACGGTCGAACCGAGCGGGATCGGCGCCGAGCCCGTCAGCCGGACGGGCCTGCCGCGCGGGCGGGTGACGAGCACGGTGCCCTGCGTCGCCGCCCCAACGACCTGCTTTCCGAGCACGGGAGCCGGGGACGGAGCCGGCGTCTCGGCGGCGACGCCGGCGCTCGCGCCCGGCACGCTGCCGGATCCTGAGGCGGGAGTGCCCGTCAAGATCGGCGTGCTGTCGTCGACGACCGCGCCCTGACAGGCGCCGGCAGGCGTGGCCGTGAACTGCAGCCGGTCGATCAGCACCGCCGAGTCGAAGATGCCGTCGCCCTGGTCGAAGAGCGAGAGGTAGAGCGTGTGCGGCCCGGGCGTGATCGGGGCGGACGCGCGCAGGATCGCCGTGCCGTGATCGAAGCGCGTGCCCGCACCGCCCGCCTCGCTCGTCGTGGCCGCGCCGAGGCCGTTGACGCTCACGACCCGCCCGCCGGGCCCGAGCGCGAAGTTCAGCGGCGCGGTGATCGCCGACGCGCTCGAGGTCCAGCTCGTCGTGTCGAGCTCGGCGATGAAGGCGTCATCGAAGGGGTTGGACGCCTGCGGGAACTCCTCCGAGAGGAAGCGGAAGGCGAAGCTCAGGCAGCTTGCACCGGGCGGGACCTGCAGCCCGACCTGGAGCACGCTGACGTCGTAGGCGCCGGCGCCCCGGTCCGGCAGCTGGCCGCCGCCTCCGTCCGCGTTTGCGATCGCATCCTGACCGGCGGCATCGACGTCATCGACCGTCCCGCTGCTGATCGCCGCGAAGTCGCCCCCGTCGAGCGGGAACCCGGACAGCGGGCCGCCGAGCAGCGCACCGGTCACGACCGAGGGCGGACGCGCGAGCCAGCTGGCGCCGACGACCTGGGCGGGATCGACGGCCATCGCGCGGGCGACGTCGGCGGCCGGCTGCTCGCCGCGCGTCGTGAACGACCGGTCGGCGCCGGCCCACGTCACCGCGCCCTGCTCGAATGCGACGAGGCGAAAGTGGTAGGTCGTCCCGGGGTCCAGCCCGCTCAGGCGGGCGCTCACCGGCCCCGCAGCCGTCAGCGCCGGCACGGTGCCGTAGCCGTCGAAGCTGCCGTAGTCCGGCGCGCTCGGGCCGTACTCGATCGCCCAGTGGACGTCACCGTCCTGCGGGTCGATCGTCCCGCCGACGGTCGCGGTGTTCCAGCCGATCGCGCCCGGCGCCGGAGCGGTCGTCGCCAGGACCGGCTCCGCCGGCGTCGTGAAGGTGCGCGTGACGCCGTTGGTGGGCGTCGGACCCTGCTGACCGACGAGCCGGAAGCTGTAGGACGTCGACGGCGACAGGCCGGTCAGCTGCTGCGTCTCCAGCTGCGCGCCCGTGCCCGTGAACGTCGGCCCCAGGATCGTGTTCCCGATCGCGGGGGCGACGCCCCACTGGACGATGGCGTCCGTGGCGGTGCCGGCCGGGTCGATCGTGCCGCCGACCCGGGCCGTGTGCGGCGTGACGCTCCCGGCGTCGAGCGTCTCGACGACCGGAGCGGCCGCGGCGGGCGCGGCGGCGAGCAGCAGCGCGGCGGCCGCCGCGCCGGTCACTCGCCCCCTCAGACGCAACCCCACCCGCCGATTCTGCCTGATCACGGTGCGCTCGCGCAACCGCAGAGCCCAGGATCAGCGCACCTGCACGCCGCTGATCGCGCGTGCGATGACGAGCCGCTGGATCTCACTGGTCCCCCTCGCGCACTCGCGCGAGCCGCTCGTCGAGCTTCTCCCTGCCGCCGAGGAGGCAGGCACCGGGCACGCGGCAGTCGTCGAGGTGGACGTCCGCGGTATGCGAGGCGCGCAGCCCGTGCTTCTCGACCTTCGCGCCCATCGTGAGGCCCGGTGCTCCGGGCGGGACGATGAAGGCGGCGTGCCCGCGCGAGCCCAGCTCGGGGTCGGCGGTCGCGATGATCACGGCACGCCGGCGATCCCGCCGTTGGTCGCCCACGCCTTCTGCCCGTTGAGCACCCATTCGCCGGTCGCCTCGTCGAAGCGTGCGCGCGTGCGGATGTTCGAGACATCGGAGCGCGCGTTCGGCTCGGACGAGCAGAACGCCGCGACGGCGGGCTCGTCGACCGTGCCGAAGCACTGGGGGACCCACCTCGGTGGCGCTCATACCCGGACGATAACTGACCAGCGGGTCAGTTATCGCTGCGGAGCGACACCCGGCGTGGCGTCACTCGCGGGGGCTGATCCACTGCGTGCCGGCCAGCTCGCCCACCGCGTAGGTCGCGAACGTCAGCAGCTGCCGGCGGTCGAGTTGCTCGAGGACGTCCCAGACGGCGTCAGGCCCGTCGCGGTCGCACGCGCCACAGAGCGCGTCGAGCGCCGTGGCCGCGCGGGCCAGCGAGCGCTCGCGCTCGGGGAGCGGCGTCTCGTGCCGCAGGTCCTCCAGCGCTGCGCTGCGGATCATCCGCTCGACGGCGGCCGGCTCGAGCTCGATGCGGTCGGGCATGCCCCGAGGCTACCCCTGACGGCGGCTCCCTGACGGCCGATCCGCCGGCCCGAGAAGGAAGGAGGCGCCCCGCCGTCGAATCCTTCGGACGCCCATGAAGCGCACCGCACCGACGACCCCAGCCGCGCCCCACGAGGCCAGCGGCCACCAGTCCCTCTCCGCCTACATCCAGGCACGCTTCGACGAGTTCTCGCGATCACAGAAGGACGTCGCGCAGTACATCGTCGATCACCTGGACGAGGTCGCCTTCCAGACGGCGGAGGAGCTCGCGCGACGCGCGAACACCTCGTCGTCGACGGTCGTGCGGTTCTCACAGGCGCTCGGCTTCGAGGGATTCCCGGAGCTGCAGACGTCGGCGCGCGAGGAGTACCGCCGCGCCGTCGCGTCGGGGCAGGCCGGCGGCGGCTCGTCAGCCCAGCCGCTGTTCTCGCTCGACCAGAACGAGTTCGAGACGGCGATCGCAGCCGATCACGTCAACGTCGAGGAGACCGCCAGAAGGGTGTCGCGGTCGGATGTCGAGACCTGCGTCGAGGCGATCTCGGAGTCGACCCGCGTGCTCGTCGTCGGCACCGACCAGATGGCCTTCTTCGCGAGCTATCTGCGGCATCTGCTGATGCTGCTCGACGTGCAGGCCGACATTGTCGTCAGCCCGTCCCAGGAGGCGCTCAGCCGCCTTGGGCGGATCGACGAGGACACCGTCGTCATCGGTTTGTCCGCCGGTCGCCCGCACCCGCTCGTCGTGCGCGCGATGAAGATCGCCCGCCACCGCAAGGGCCGCGCGATCGCGATCACCGATGCCACCCTGTCCGAGGTCGCCAAGCTCTCCCAGGTCCAGCTCTACTACTCGTCCAACTCACCCGCATACGTCCGCTCCCACACGGCCCTCCTGAGCATCATCCAGGCACTCGCATACGGCGTCTACGCCCGCGACACCGACAAGTACGCGGACCGGATCAAGGCGTTCCGGCTGAAGTAACGGCGCACCCTGCGCCATCCCGGCACGACGCCCCTTCGTACAATCCTCAGGATGCGCGACGAAGCCACGTTCCGGGTCAAGGCCGGCCTTGCCGAGATGCTCAAGGGCGGCGTCATCATGGACGTCGTCGACGCTGAGCAGGCGAAGATCGCCGAGGCCGCGGGTGCCTGCGCGGTGATGGCGCTGGAACGCGTTCCGGCCGACATCCGCCGCGATGGCGGCGTGGCCCGCATGAGCGACCCGGAGATGATCCGCGGAATCCAGGAGGCCGTCACGATTCCGGTGATGGCGAAGGCGCGGATCGGTCACTTCGCCGAGGCGCGCGTGCTCGAGGCGCTCGAGGTCGACTACATCGACGAATCCGAGGTCCTGACCCCGGCCGACGAGGCCAACCACATCGACAAGTGGCCGTACAAGGTGCCGTTCGTCTGCGGCGCCACGAATCTCGGCGAGGCGCTGCGGCGCGTCGGCGAGGGCGCCGCGATGATCCGCTCCAAGGGTGAGGCGGGCACCGGCGACATCGTCGAGGCCGTTCGGCACCTGCGCACGATCAGCGGTGAGATCCGCCGGCTCCAGGGGCTGGACGACGCCGAGCTGGCGACCGCCGCCAAGGAGCACGGCGCGCCGCTGGACCTCGTGCGCGCCACGGCTGCCGCCGGCCGGCTGCCCGTCGTGATGTTCTGCGCCGGCGGCATCGCGACCCCCGCTGACGCGGCGCTCGTGATGCACTTGGGCGCCGAGGGCGTCTTCGTCGGCTCGGGCATCTTCAAGAGCGAGGACCCTGAGACGCGCGCGGCCGCGGTCGTCGAGGCGACGACGCACCACCAGGACTGGGAGCGCGTCCTGAAGGCGAGCGAGGGGCTCGGCGAGCCGATGCGGTCGCTCGAGGCGCGCAAGCTCGAGCAGGACCAGATCCTCTCGAGTCGCGGCTGGTGAGCGCGAGCGCCGGCGTCCGCGTCGGCGTGCTGGCGCTGCAGGGCGACTTCGAGGCGCATCGCCGCATCCTCGAGGGTCTCGGTGCGCATGTGGACGAGGTGCGCGTCCCGCATGACCTGGAGGGCCTCGACGGCCTCGTCATGCCGGGCGGCGAGTCGACGACGATGACGCTCGGCATCGAGCGTGAGGGCCTGGCGGAGCCGCTGCGGGCGTTTCACGCGGCGGGCCGGCCGATCTTCGGCACCTGCGCCGGGCTGATCATGCTCGACCGTGCGCACCTGGGGATCCTCGATGTCGCCTGCGACCGCAATGCGTTCGGGCGCCAGGTGCACAGCTTCGAAGCGGATCTCGACCTCGGGCTCGACGGCGGTCCGGTGCGCGCGGTCTTCATCCGCGCCCCTTGGGTGCGGGAGCACGGGCCGGGCGTGGAGGTGCTCGCCGAGGTCGATGGGCATCCGGTCGCCGTGCGCGAGGGGCGGGTGCTGGCGATCAGCTTTCACCCGGAGCTCTCCGGCGACGTAAGGATCCACGAGTGGTTCCTCGCCGACGTGCGCGACGCCGTCGCGTAGAAGGGCCCTGTCCGGCTCAGACGACGAGGCCGTGGCGGACGGTGTTCTCCGTCACGACATGCGGCTCGACGAACTGCAGGAGATACCCCGGCCCGCCGGCTTTCGTGCCGGTGCCGGAGATGCGGTTCCCGCCGAACGGCTGCCGGCCGACCATCGCGCCGGTGATCGGGCGATTGACGTAGAGGTTGCCGACTGGTGAGCGGCGGATGACGTGCTCGACCGTGCGTGGGCTGCGTGAGTACAGGCCGCCGGTCAGCGCGAACCGCAGCTCGTCCACGCGATCGCAGGCCGCGTCGACGCTTGCGACGGGCTCGACGGCGAGGACCGGGCCGAAGATCTCGTCGAACAGCAGCGGCGAGTCGCCCGGGAGCTGCGTCGCGATGACGGGCGCGCAGAACCAGCCGGCTTCGGGCAGCGGGGCGTCCGTCCGCGAGACGACGCGGCCGCTCTGCTCGGCGAGCGCCGCGTAGTGGCGAACGCGCTCCTGGGCGCTCTCCTCGATGACCGGCGGGACGGTCGTTCCGAATGCGTCCGCCTGAGCGGTGACGAGCACGTCGGCGGCGCCGGCGAGCCGCTCGACGAGCGTGTCGACGACGGCCTCGTGAACCAGGACGCGCGAGGCCGCCGAGCACTTCTGCCCGCCGTAGGCGAACGCCGAGTCGATGATTCCCGGGACGACGTCGTCAAGGTCGGCGTCGCCGTCGACGATCACGCAGTTCTTGCCGCCGAGCTCCGCGATGACGCGCGGCAGGTGATGCGCGCCGAGGCCGGGCGCGGCGGCAGCGGCGGCCAGGATCTCGAGGCCGACGGGAACCGAGCCGGTGAACGCGATCGTCTGCACGCCGGGGTGCCGGGCGAGCGCGGCACCCGTCTCGCCGGCTCCCGGCAGCAGCGCGATCGCTTCGGCCGGCACGCCGCCCTCGCGCAGCGCCCGCACGAGCTCGAGCGCGCAGCCGGGTGACTGCTCGGCGGGCTTGAGCAGCACGGTGTTGCCGGTCGCGAGTGCTGCGGCGCTCATCCCGAGCGCGATCGCCAGCGGGAAGTTCCACGGCGCGATCACGGCGCAGACGCCGCGCGGGCGGTAGGCCATCGTGTTGCGCTCGCCCGGCAGCTGCAACAGTCCCACCGCCTGGTCCTCGAGCTCGATCGCGCCGCGCGCGTAGTACTCGAGGAAGTCGATCGCCTCGCAGACGTCTGCATCGGCCTGGTCCCACGGCTTCGCGCACTCGCGCACGGCGAGCGCCGTCAGCCGGGCCCGTTCCCGCCGCAGGACATCGGCGGCTCGCAGGAGCGCGGCCGCGCGCTCGCGCGCCGGGCGCGCGGACCAGTCGGGAAAGGCTCGCGCGGCGACGTCGACCGCGGCGTCGACCTCGGCGCTCGTCGCGCACGCGGCCACGGCGACCTGACGCGACGGCGTGCCCGGATCGGTCGAGACGAGCTCGTCGCCCTCGCGGCGATCCATGCCGATCCAGACCGGCACGCGCAGGGGGAGGGTCGCGTCGAGCTCAGCGAGCGCGTCGATCAGCAGCTCCCGCTGCGGCGCGCGGCGCAGCTCGGCGAGCGGCTCGTTGGCGAACGGCGGCAGCGGCGTCATGGCGCGCGCAGCAGCTCCTCGATCGGCACGCCCGTCACCTGGTCGTGCAGGAAGCTGTCGTTGCTCGTGTTCTCCAGCAGCCGCCGCACGAGATAGGCCATCCCCGCGACGAGATCGCCGACCGGGCAGTAGGTGCGCACGCGGTGGCCGGTCGCCGACAGCGCATGCTGAAGGTCGTCTCCCAGGCCGCGCAGGACCTGGATCTCCACGTCCGCCGGCCCGCCGCCGAGCGCCCTGTTGGCGGCGATCGCGTGCGCGACCGAGCGCAGGTTGTGCGAGGCGATCGCGACCCGCACGGCCGTCCCGGACGCGCGCGCATCGAGGAGCTGCCGCGTCAGCGTCTCGAACATGCGGTCGCTGTCGGCCTTGACTTCGAACACCGGCGCCGTCCAGCCGTGCTGCCGCGCCTCGATGATCTCGTGATCCCAGTAGGCGCCCTTGACCAGCCGCACCGTCAACGGGCTGGTGCGCTGATGCGCCGCGCAGAACTCGAGGATCCGCCCGGCGAGCACGGGCGCGTCGCGCAGATAGGCCTGCAGGACGACGCCGGCGGAGGGACCGCCCGAGAACTCGTCCTCCGCGAGCACGCTGAGGACGAGGTCCGTCACGGCCTCGCGGGAGTCCAGGCTCTCCATGTCGACGTGCAGGTGCGCGCCGGCGTCGCGCGCCTGGCGCAGGAGCGGGCGCAGGCGCTCGGCGGCGTCGCGGCGCCCGAGGTCGGGTGCATCGGGCCGCAGCAGCGGCGTCAGCGCGGACGTCTTGACGGACAGGTTGACGCGCGGCGTCGGGCCGCCGCCGTCACGCTCCAGCAGCGCGATCGCCGGAAGCCCGTCATACACGTCGCGCAGGTCGTCGAGCGCTGCGCTGCAGCGCGCGGCGTAGCGGTCGGCCTCGGCCGCGGTGACGGTCGCCTCGCCGAGCAGGTCGACGGACGAGGCGACGCCCTCGCCCCAGAGCCCGCGCAGCACGCGGCGTGCGTCCCGGGTGCTCTCGCCGACGATGAACCGGTGGGCCATGCGCTTGACGCCGACGGTCGCCGCCGCGCCGAGCGCCGCGCGACCGGCGCGCGTCGAACCCATCCGCATCGCGGCGTCGATCGGTGGCGGCGGGTCCTCGACGTCGTCGAGAAAGCCCGTCAGATGCCGCGCGAGGTCGTCCACGCCGCGGCAGGCTGGAACGACGTCGACGAAGCGAAACAGCGCTGACCGCAGTTCCGCGTCGGCCGAGGCGAACTCCATCGCGCGGTCGTCCATCACCCGCAACGGGCCCCGCTTCCCGCGTGGCAGTGCGTCCGCCAGCTCGCGGCCGACCTCCTGGACCTGCGGCTCGAGCGCGGCGCCGTCCACCTCCGGGACACTACCCCCAGCGTCCTGCGGGTCGTGGGCGCTTGCGGGCGAGGTAGATTGCGCCGGATGGCGGACGGTCGAGAACCGCAGGACGTGCGCTGGGAGATCGTCGCGTTCAGTCCTCGGGCTGAGCCAGGCTCTCGAAGCGCACGACGCCGTCGTCTGCGGCGGTCTCCGCCACGAGCCCGTCGTTGAGCAGCAGGTCGACGTGTCCGAGCACCTCGCTCAGCGTGAGGTAGGCCTGCGTGACGGCGACGTTGCCCCACATGCTCTGGGCGATGTCGAACGCGGTCCGCGGCTGCTCGGCGATCATCCGGTGGATGCGCTTCGCGCGCCGGGCGTGGAGGCGCGTGCGCTCGTCGATCAGCGCGACATGCTCGCCGAACGCCTGCCCGTGGCCGGGGAGGATCAGGCGCACGTCGTCCATTGCGCGCGTCTGCGCGAGCGAGTCGAGGTAGATCCGCAGCGACTGCGGGCGGGCGAGCCCGCGCGCGACGTCGGCGTCATCCAGCGGCGCGTCCAGCGGCCGGGCGATCAGCGGGTTCGACGAGATGTGCCTGATCAGATGGTCGGCGGCCAGCAGCGTGCCCGTGGCCGCGTCGTGGAAGACGGTGTCCGAGGGCGAGTGCCCCGGCCGGTGGTGCACGGCGAGCGTGCGGTCGCGCAGCACCAGCTCGTCGCCCTCCCGCAGTTGGCGCGTGACGGTCGCCTGGGCGCCCCAGGCGCGGAAGGACTTCGACACCGTGCTGAGCGCGAGCCGCGTCTCGCCCGGGATTCCGTTGCGCGCCATGATCGCCTCGGCGAACGCGTCGTCGGCGTCCTGGAACTCGCCGTAGCGGGCCAGCCACGGGGCGAGCAGGTCGAGCGCCGCGACCTCGGCGCCGGAGCGGCGCGCGAGGATGTTCACGAGCCCCATGTGGTCCATGTGCTGGTGGCTGACGATGATCAGCCCGAGGTCCTCGACGCGGTGCCCGAGTGCGCGCAGGCCCTGCTCGAGCTCATCCAGCGCGCGGCCGGAGTTCGGTCCCGTGTCGAGCAGCGTGAGCGGCTCGTCCTCCAGCAGGTAGACGTTGACCCGTCCGACGGCGAACGGCGTCGGGATCGGGACGCAGCGGATGCCCTGCGCGACCGCGGCACGCGCGGCATCGCTCCCCGGGTCCCACTGCGAGAGCGGGGCGCCGGCTGGGGGCGACTGGCTCACGAGCGGATCAGCTCGAGCACCTCGTCACGCCGGCACTCCATGTCCTCGACGGAGACGAGCGACTCCAGGCACAGGCGCAGCAGCGGCTCGGTGTTCGAGGAGCGCACGTTGAAGTGCCAGTCGTCGAAGTCGACGCTGACGCCGTCGAGATGGCCGATGCGGGCGCCCTGCTCCTCGTAGCGCGCGGCGATGTCGGCCATCTTCGCCTCGGCGTCGCCGACCTGCGAGTTGATCTCCCCGGAGATGAAGTACGTCGAGCGGTAGGGCTCGAGCAGCTCGCTGAGGCGCTTGCCGGCCGTCGACAGCAGCTCGAGCATCAGCAGCGCCGGGATCGTCCCCGAGTCGGCGCAGTAGAAGTCGCGGAAGTAGTAGTGCCCGCTGACCTCGCCGCCGAAGACGGCGTCCTCCTCGCGCATCCGCGTCTTGAAGAACGCGTGGCCGACGCGGTTGGGCAGCGCGGTGCCGCCGAGGCGTTCGACGGTGCGCGGCACGCCCCACGAGGCGCGCACGTCGTAGAGGATCGTCGAGCTCGGAACCTTGGCGAGCAGCGATTCGGCGAGCAGCGCGGTGAGGAAGTCACCGTCGACGAATGTGCCGGTGTCGTCGATGAAGAAGCAGCGGTCCGCGTCACCGTCCCAGGCGATGCCCAGGTCCGCGCCCTCGGCGATCACCTTGTCCATGATGAACTGGCGGTTCTCGGGCAGCAGCGGGTTGGGCTCATGGCCCGGGAAGTTGCCGTCGGGCGTGAAGTACGTCTCGACGAGGTCGAGCTTCAGGTGGCGCAGGAGCGGCCCGACCATCGGCCCGGCCATGCCGTTGCCGCCGTCGACGACGACCTTCAGCGGCTTGATGACCGCGGGGTCGATGAACGCGAGCGCCGCGTTCTGGAACTTCGACCAGATGTCGACCTTCTCGCTCGTCCCGCCGCCGGGGGCCTTCGGCATCCCCGCTTCGATCGCGCGGCGGATGTCCTGGATTCCGGCGTCGCCCGACAGCGCGATCGCGCCCTTCTTGACGAGCTTGGCGCCCGTGTAGGCCTTCGGGTTGTGCGAGGCGGTGCACATCAGGCCGCCGTCGAGCTCCCGCGAGCCGACGAGCCAGTAGAGCATCTCGCTCCCGACCATGCCGGCGTCGATGACGTGGACGCCCTCGGCCATCAATCCGGCCTTGTACCGCTCACTCAGCTCCGGTGCCTGCAGGCGCATGTCGCGGCCCAGGCCGACGCCCAGCTCATTGGTCGGCCGGCCGGCGAGATCGCCCAGCACCCGCGCGAACGCGCGACCGATCTGCTCGGCGATGTCGCCGTCGATCTGGTCGCCGTAGAGGCCACGCACGTCATACGCCTTGAAGATCTCCGCCGGAACGCTCATATGGGCGCCGATCCTAGTGCGAGCACTCGAGCGCCCACCGCCGTCTGCGGCCCGCGCGACGCCGCATCCTGCGCCGTGCGAGCATCAGCGACCGCATGGCGCGCCCGCACGAGACTCCCGTCGCGATCCTCTGCGGCGGTCGCGGCACCCGCCTGCAGGAGCACACGCACGCGATCCCCAAGGCGCTCGTCGAGATCGGCGGGCGGCCGATCGTCTGGCACGTCATCCAGCTCTACGTCACCCAGGGGTTCCGCGACGTGCTGTTGCTGACCGGCTATCTCGGCGATCAGGTGCGGGCGTTCGCGGACGGCGAGCGCTGGCCGCCCGGTGTGCGCGTGAGGTGCCTGGACACCGGCGACGCGACCCCGACCGGCGGGCGCGTCGCGCGCGCGGCCGAACATCTGCGCGGTGGGACGTGCTGCGTCACCTACGCGGACGGCGTCGCCGACATCGACCTCACGGCGCTGCTCGACGGGCACACCGCCGCGGGCCTGCAGGCGACGATGACGGTCGTGCGCCCGGAGCTGCAGTTCGGCATCGCGCAGATCGCCGGCGACGGGCGGATCACCGGGTTCCGTGAGAAGCCGCGCTCGCAGGACTGGGTCAACGGCGGCTTCCTCTGCCTGGAGCCGGCCGCACTCGACCGGATCGGGCCGGACGACGTGCTCGAGCAGGGCCCGCTGCGCGCGCTGGCCGCCGCCGGTGAGCTGCGCGCCCACCGCCACGAGGGCTTCTGGGACTGCATGGACACCTACAAGGACGCCGTCCTGCTGAACGACCTCTGCGAGCGGGGGGAGGCCCCATGGCGCCGCTGGTGAGCGCGCCCTACGGCACCGCCTTCGCCGGCCGTCGGGTGTTCGTCACCGGCGCCTACGGCCTGCTCGGGTCGTGGCTCTGCAAGGCGCTGCTGGAGCGCGGCGCCACGGTCGTCGTCCTGCGCCGTGACGAGCGGCCGGGCAGTGCGCTCGTGCTGGAGGGCAACGAACGGCGCTGCAGCGTCGTGCACGGCGACCTGCTCGACGCCGAGCTGATGGAGCGGGCCGTCGGCGAGCACGAGATCGACACGGTCCTGCACCTCGCCGCGCAGACGATCGTGCCCACCGCCAACCGCTCGCCGCGCTCCACGTTCGAGTCGAACGTCCGCGGGACGTGGAACGTGCTCGAGGCCTGTCGGCTGCACGGCGTGGCGCGCACGATCGTGGCGGCATCCGACAAGGCCTACGGCCCAAGCGATGTGCTGCCGTACACCGAGGATCTGCCGTTGCGCGCCCAGCATCCCTACGACGCCTCGAAGGCCGCCGCGGACCTGATCGCGCGCTCCTACTGGCACACCTACGGACTGCCGGTCGCGGTGACGCGCTTCGCGAACCTCTACGGCGGCGGCGACCAGAATCGCTCGCGCCTGGTCCCCGAGGCGATCGCGGCGGTGCTGCACGGACGCGCACCCGTCGTGCGTTCCGACGGCTCGCCCGAGCGCGACTTCCTCTACGTGCAGGACGCCGTGGAGGCCTACCTGGCGATCGCCGACCTGCTGGACGCGGGGGCGGCAGGGGGCGAGGCCTTCAACGGCGGCTCCGGGGTTCCGCGGCGCGTCCTCGACGTGGTCGCCGCGGTGTGCGCGGCGGCGGGCGTCGACCTCGCGCCGGACGTGCGCGGCACCGGGGTGCCGGGCGGGGAGATCGACCGCCAGTGGGTCGATCCGTCGAAGCTCGCCGGGCTCAGCGGCTGGCAGCCGCAGGTCGGCCTCGACGAGGGTCTGCGGCTGACGATCGACTGGTACCGCGCCAACCCCGCGTGTCTCTAGGCTTGTCTCATGGCCGGGCATTCCAAGTGGGCGGGGATCAAGCACAAGAAGGCGATCGTCGACGCGCGTCGCGGGAAGCTCTTCACCAAGCTCGCGCGCCACATCACCGTCGCCGCCAAGGAGGGTGGCGGTGACATCGAGGGCAACCCATCGCTGGCCCTGGCGGTGCAGAAGGCCAAGGACGCCTCGATGCCCAAGGACAACATCGAGCGCGCGATCCAGCGCGGGACCGGCGCCGGCGCCGATGCGGAGAACTTCGAGGCGGTGCTCTACGAGGGCTACGGCCCGGGCGGGATCGCCGTGCTCGTCGAAGCGCTGACCGACAATCGCAACCGGACGGGCAGCGACGTGCGCCACGCGTTCAGCAAGCACGGCGGCAACCTCGGCGAGCCCGGCTCGGTCTCCTACCTGTTCGAGAAGAAGGGCGTCGTCGTGATCGACGCGGGCAGCTACACCGAGGACGACCTGATCGTCGCGATCGACGCGGGCGCGGAGGACATCGCGCTCGACGACGACGTCTACGAGGTCGTCAGCGAGCCGGCCGACCTGGCCGCGATCCGCGCCGCGCTCGAGGGTGCGGGCATCGAGTTCCGGTCCGCCGACGTGACCTATCTCCCGTCGACGCGCATCGAGATCGACGAGTCGACCGCCGCGAAGCTGATGCGCCTGATCGACACGCTCGAGGACAACGACGACGTCGGCGATGTGCATGCCAACTTCGACGTCGACGCCGCGGTGCTCGAGCGGGTCGCGGCCGGGTAGCGCGGGGCGTCATGCAGATCGCGCTTCCCGCGGTGCTCCGCGAGGAGCCGCGCTACCGACTGCTGTTCGCCGGGCAGATCCTGTCGCTGATCGGCGACCGGATCACGTTCATCGCGCTGCCGTTCGCGGTCCTGGCGATCGGCGATCTCAGCGACCTGGCGATCGTGACCGCCGCGCTGTCGCTCCCGTTCCTGGTCGTCGCGATCCCCGCCGGCTCGGTGGCCGACCGCTTCGGCCGCCGCGAGACGATGATCGCCGCCGACGTGGGGCGGGCCGCCGTCCAGGCGGTGATGGCGGTGCTGCTGCTCACCGGCACCGCTGAGGTCTGGATGCTCGCGGTGCTCGCGGGCCTGTTCGGCATCGGCGAGGCGTTCTTCGGACCGGCGATGGTGGGGCTGATCCCGCAGACCGTCGCGACCTCGCGGCTGCAGGAGGCCAACGCGCTGTTCGGGCTCGTGCAGAACGCCGGCATGGTGATCGGGCCGGCGCTCGCCGGCCTTCTGATCGCGCTGATGGGCACCGGCCAGGCGATCGCGATCGACTCACTGACGTTCGTCGTCAGCGCGCTGTTTCTCGCGCGGCTGCGTCCCGCCGAGCTTGCACACGGCGAGGCCGGGGAAGACGGCCCGCACGGCGTCCTCGAGGGCCTGCGCACCGGCTGGTCGATCGTCCGCGGCTCCGGCTGGATCCTTCCCGGGATCGGCGCGCTCGTCGCCTACACGGTGTTCGTGCTGCCGTCGATCTTCGTGCTCGGGCCCGTGCTGGCCGAAGAGCAGCTCGGCGGGGCGACGGACTGGGCGATCATCTCGACGTCGTTCGGCCTCGGCGCGGTCGTGGGGAGCATCGTCGCCTACCGCGTGCGGTTCGACCGGACCCTGATCGTCTGCTTCGGCGCGATGCTGATCGCGTGTTCGCAGGGAGCGATCGTCGCCTCCGGCCTGAGCGTGGCCGCGATCGCGGCGCTCGAGGCCGCCGCCGGGATCGGCGTCTCGCTGTTCTTCACGCTCTGGGACCTGACCGTGCAGCAGCAGGTCCCGCCGGACGCGACCGCGCGCGTGAGCGCCTACGACTGGGCCGCCGCCGCCGGCCTGATGCCGATCGGGCTGCTGATCTCCGGCCCGATCGCCGCGACGATCGGGCTCGAGACGACGATGCGCGCGGGGACCGTCGTCGGCGTGGTGGCGGCGATCGCATGCCTGTCGGTGCCCGCGGTGCGGCGCGTGCGCCGGCCGCCGGACTCCGAGCCGGCCTACGATGCGGCGGCGTCAGCGGCCGGTATGTAGTCGAGCGGCCGCGCGCGGTGCACGGGGACCGTTCCCTGCACGCCGCGGATGCGCCGCAGCCCCGCCTGCGACCAGCGGAACTGGTCGGGCACCGCGTCGCGGACCGCGTCGGTCGTCAGCACGCTGCCGCCGCGCGCGATCGAGCTCAGGCGGCTGGCGAGGTTGACGGGGCGTCCGTACCAGTCCCCGCCGCGCGTCATCGCCCGGCCCGATGCGATGCCGATCCGCAGCTGCGGGAAGCCGTTGCCCTCGGAGTCCGCCAGCCCGGCGAGCGCGAGCATCGTCTCCACGAGCGGCCCGGGCTCGGGCGACACGAGCATCACCGCGTCGCCGATCGTCTTGACGAAGCGCACCGGCGGCGCCGTCACGCTGGTGGCCAGGTCGGCGAGGCGCGAGGCGACGCGCTCCAGCTCCGCAGGGGACAGCTCCTCACCGAGCCGCGTGAAGCCGACGAGGTCGGCGAACGCGACCGCCACCTCGCGGCTGCCCTGGAGGCCGCCGCGCGTCGTCTGCTCGGCGGCCGCGATCGCCGCGTCGCGAACCGCATCGCGGAAGTGCACCCGCAGCCCGCTGGCCAGCAGCTCGTCGATCAGCGGCTGGAACGCACCGACCTGCGCGGCGAAGCGCTCCGCGAGCACGGCCTCGTCGAGGCCGGGCTCGTAGGAGAGCTCGAAGATGATGTCGCTGAACTGGTCGGCGAGCTGGCGCAGCGCGTGGCCCATGACGCGCGCAGTCGCCAGCACCTGCTCACGGGTCACCCCGGCCTCGGTCGCCGCCCGCGTCAGCGCACCGACCACGAGGTCCGCCTCGCTGAGCGCCGGGGCGTCGGGGTCGGTGACGGCGACGCCGTTCGCGCGCCGCACCTCGAGCACGAAGCCCAGGTCGAGCCCCGAGCCCGCCGCGGCCTCGCGCGCCGAGTGGCGCGCAGGCCCGCCGAGGCGCAGCAGCGTCGGCAGCGCGGTCAGCGTCCCGTCATGCACGGCCGCGCGCAGCTCATCAAGCCGGTAGCCGTCCGCGGCCAGCCGGCCGAGCAGTGCGACGCGCCCGGCGCGGCGCTCAGGGGCGACGTCGTCGAGCAGTCCCTCGCGCTCCCAGGCCGCCTCGTCGAGCTCCATGGCTGAACCCTATGCGCCGACGCCTATCCTGCGGGCATGAGCGAGATGCCCGACCGTCCGCGCCGTCGCCTCAGCGCAGCCGAGCGTCGCGACGAGTTGCTGGCAGCCGCCAGCGAGGTGTTCGCCCGCGCCGGATACCACGGTGCCTCGCTCGAGGAGATCGCGCAGACCGCCGGCGTCTCGAAGGCCCTGATCTACGAGCACTTCGCCTCCAAGCGCGAGTTGCACGCCGAGCTGGTCGATGCGCACGCGACCGAGATCTTCCGCCGCCTGCAGGCGATGGCCGAGACGGGCGGGACGGGCGAGGAGCGCCTGCGCGGCGGGATCGACGCGTTCCTGTCGTTCGTCGAGGAGCACCGCGACGCCTGGCGAGCGCTGTTCCGCGACGCCTCCGACCCGGAGGTCGCCGAGGCGATCGCCGGCGTCCAGCAGCAGGCGGTGGGCGTGATCGCCGAGCTGATGGCGTCCGATCCGGATGTGCGCGAGGACCCCGAGGGCGATCCAGGGCAGCGGGCGCTCGCGCTCGAGGCCTACGCGCAGCTGCTCGCCGGGGCGATCCAGGCACTCGGCAACTGGTGGCACGACCATCAGCACGTTTCGCGCGAGACCGTCCTCGATCGCGCGATGGAGTTCTGCTGGCTCGGCATGGATCGCGTCAGCGACGGCGTCAGGCTCACACGCCGCGCGTGATCGCGGATCTCGCGGCGCCTGGCGCGCCCGTCGGACCGGGGCCGTACATGCGTACTTGCCCCGGTCCGCCGACCACCCCAGGCATCCATGATCTCTCGCTCCGCGTCTGGCCAGCGAGGTCCTCGTAGACCGCTGCCGGGTGCGTTTGGGCTCAAGCCTGATGGTCGGGGTGCCGAAGAGCCAGGGCCGAAACCGCTGCACCACTAGGCGTTGGGGGAGACGCTCGGTAGAGCCGAGCGTCTCTGCCACCAATGCAACGGCCCCCTGGCAGGACAGAACGCGCCGCAGGCGTGTTCTGATGGGCATCGACGCCACGCCACCACGCCCAAAGCCACCGCCAACCGAGCCCTTGCACGCGCCGCCACTGCGCCGCCACCGCGTTCTGATGGGCATCAACGTCAGCCACCACGGCGGAGGCATCCGGCGTGGCACGCAGAATCCACTCGGAATGGTGGTCCTCGGCATCGATCCCGGCTTGGCGAATTGCGGCTTCGGCGTGGTGCGCCGTCGCAGCGGGAGCGTCGTCGCGCTCGACGGCGGCGTGCTCACCACGCGCGCCGGTGTCGCGCCGGAGCGCCGGCTGGCGGAGCTGTTCACCGGCATCGACGACCTGCTGCTGCGCCACGAGCCGGATGCGGTCGCGCTCGAGGCCCTCTACTTCGGTCAGAACGTGCGCACGGCCTTCGCCGTCGGCCAGGCGCGCGGCGTGGTCCTCTGCGCGGCCGGCCGCCGCGGGATCGCCTGCGCGGACTACACGCCCCAGCAGGTCAAGGGCGCCGTCTGCGGGAGCGGCCGCGCCGACAAGGCGCAGGTGACGCGGATGGTTCAGGCGCTGCTGGCACTGCCCGAGCCTCCGACGCCCGACCACGCCGCCGACGCGCTCGCTGTCGCGATCTGCCATGCCAACCACGCACCGCTGCGTGCCTCGGCCGACCTGGCGGGTGTCCGGTGATCGCGCTCGTCGCGGGCGAGGTCGCGGTGCGCCGCGCCGACCACGTCGTGCTCGAGACGGCCGGCGGCGTCGGCTACCGGCTCGCCGTCTCGGCCGAGACGCTGCGCCAGGTCCCGGCGGTCGGCCGGCCCGTCTCGCTCCACGCGCACCTCGTCGTGCGCGACGACACGATGTCGCTGTACGGCTTTGCGACCGAGGAGGAGCGCGACCTCTTCCTGATGCTGCTCGGCGTCCAAGGCGTCGGCCCGAAGGTCGCGCTCGCGATTCTCAGCGGCGGAACCCCGCGCGAACTGGCCGGCGCGCTGGCGGCCGGCGACGCGGCGCGCTTCCAGGCGGTGCCGGGCATCGGGAAGCGGACCGCCGAGCGGATCATCGTCGAGCTGCGCGAGAAGGTCGCGCCGGTCGACGGCACCGAGCCGGCGATCCTTGTCACTCGCGGCGACGATCCGCGGCGCCTTGCGCGCGACGGCCTGCTCGAGCTCGGGTTTCCGCCCGCCGAGGTCGACGCGCTGCTCGCGGTCGCAGAGGGGGAGAGCCCCGAGGAGCTGCTCCAGAGCGCCCTGAAGGCCGCGAGGCGCTGACATGGAGGACTTCGTGGAGCCGCCGCGCATCCAGACGCCTGGCGCACTGACCGGGGAGGACGAGCTCGACCGCTCGCTGCGCCCGCGCACGCTCGAGGATTTCGTCGGGCAGGAGGGCGTCAAGCAGCAGCTCGCGGTGTCGCTGCAGGCCGCGGCTGCGCGCGGCGAGGCACTCGACCACGTGCTGCTCGCCGGCCCGCCCGGCCTCGGCAAGACCTCGCTCGCGCAGATCATCGCGTCCGAGCTGGACGCGCCGTTCGTGATGACGGCGGGCCCGGCGCTCGAGCGCAAGGGCGACATCGCCGCGCTGCTCACCGCGCTGGAGCCGCGCGCCGTGTTCTTCGTCGACGAGATCCACCGGTTGAACCGCGCGCTGGAGGAGACCTTCTACCCGGCGATGGAGGACGCGCGGCTGCCGATCACGATCGGTCAGGGCGCCGGGGCGCGGGTCGTCACGCTCGACCTGCCGCCGTTCACGCTCGTCGGTGCCACGACGCGGGCCGGCCTGCTCTCGACCCCGCTGCGCGACCGGTTCGGCATCCAGCATCGCCTCGACGTCTACGCGCCCGCCGACCTGGCGCGCATCGTGCACCGCTCGGCCGACATCCTCGGGGTGCGGATCGACGAGGCCGGCGCGCTGGCTATCGCCGCGCGCAGCCGCGGCACGCCCCGCGTGGCCAACCGGCTGCTGCGGCGCGTGCGCGACTGGGCGGAGGTGCGCGGGACCGGGGTCGTCACCGACGCTGCGGCCGACGAGGCGCTCGCGCTGCTCGAGGTCGATCACGAGGGCCTCGACCGTCTCGACCGCGACATCCTCGCGGCCCTCTGTACGACGTTTTCGGGCGCGCCCGTCGGGCTCTCGACGCTGGCCATCGCCGTCGGCGAGGAGGCCGACACGATCGAGGACGTGTACGAGCCCTACCTGCTGCAGCGCGGACTGCTGCGGCGCACCCCGCGCGGGCGCGCGGCGACCGTCCGCGCATACGAGCACCTGGGCCTGGAGGCACCGGGGGAACAGCCGCTGTTCTGACCCCGTCGCCCGCGGTCGCGGCGGCGCATGGCGTGCGCCCGACCCCTACCCTTCCCGCGGGGAGTTTCATGGCCCATCTCTTCATCTGTCCCAACTGCGGCAACCGCTCCGCCGCGACTGAGCGCACCGCCGGCTTCCGGTCGGCCCCCAAGGGCTGCTCGAAGTGCGGCTTCGGATTCCTGATCGAATTGCTCGACGACTACTACCCCGCACCCGACGCCGCATTCTTCGTCTGCGATCAGCAGGCGCGCGTGATCGCATGCGGCCGCGGCGCCTTCGAGCTCACCGGCCTCGACGATGAGCGCGTCATCGGGCGGCCGGTGCGCGATGTCCTCGGACTCGTCTTCGATGACGGGGAGGATCCCGTCGACACCGTCCTGGAGTGGGGTGTGCGCAAGCTCTCCAAGCCCGTCGAGGTGCGCGCCGAGGGCGATCTTCCCGCCCGCGCGACCGCCGACCTGTTCCCGGCCTACGACGACGACGGCGGCATGCTGCTCGTCCTGACTCCAAAGAAGTGAGAGCACCCGCCGCATGACCAATCGTCGTCGCAACCTCTTCATCCTGCTGTTCATCGCCGGGCTGATCGCCGCGTCGGCCTTCGTCGTCGCGACGAAGCCGACGAAGCTCGGCCTCGACCTCAAGGGCGGCACGTCGCTGGTTTTCCAGGCCAAGCCGACCAAGCAGTCCCAGGTCACCGCCGACTCGGTCGAGCGGACGATCGAGATCATGCGCGACCGCATCGACAAGTTCGGTGTCGCCGAGCCGGAGATCCAGCGGACGGGCACGGATCAGATCGACGTCTCGCTCCCCGGCGTGGAGAACGCCGACCAGGCGCGCAACCAGGTCGGCAAGACCGCGCAGATGTACTTCTACGACTACGAGCCCAACGTCCTGGGCCCGGGGTGCAAGCCCGATCCGACCAACCAGTCGGTGACGGGCGGTCCCTCGGCGGGCAACGGCACCGGCGCGCTGTCCCAGTACGACGCGGTGCGCCGTGCCTCGACCTGCAAGCCGACGAACACCGGCAAGGAGACGACGAGAGGGGCGTACTACCTCGTCAACACGAAGACCGAGAAGGTCCTCGCCGGTCCCGCGGAGACGCGGGCCGATCTGACCGCCGAGGTCGAGGCCAGCAAGGACAAGACGGTCGCCGAGGGCCCGGACACCGAGGTCGTGAAGATCCCGCAGGGCACCGTGGTCGTCGCGGCCGAAGGGTCGGGCGGCAACCCGGCCGGGCGCTACTACGTGTTGAAGGACCAGCCGGCGCTCGGCGGCCTGGACATCAAGAACCCCGAGCAGAACTTCGACAGCGGCCCGGGCGGAACCGGCGCGCCGAACGTCACCTTCGACTTCACCGACAAGGGCAAGAAGGCCTGGCAGGAGACGACGCGTGAGATCGCCCAGCGCGGTCAGGAGAACTTCTTCGGCGGCAGCGCCAACAACGCGTTCCAGCACTTCGCGATCGTGCTCGACGACGAGATCATCTCGGCGCCGTACATCGACTTCCAGCAGAACCCCGACGGCATCGACGCGGCCAACGGCTCCGAGATCTCCGGCGGCTTCACGATCAAGTCCGCGCAGAACCTCGCGAACCTGCTCAAGACCGGCGCGCTGCCGATCCGGCTCGAGCTGATCTCCTCGAGCCAGGTCTCGGCGACGCTCGGCAAGCAGGCGCTCGACCAGGGTCTGATCGCCGGGATCGCCGGCCTGATCCTCGTATCGCTGTTCCTGCTGCTCTTCTACCGGGTCCTCGGTGTCGTCGCGGTCGGCGCGCTCGCCGTCTACTCGCTGTTCATGTTCGCGATGATCAAGCTCATCCCGATAACGATGACGCTGCCGGGCATCGCGGGTCTGATCCTGACGATCGGCGTCGCGGCGGACGCGAACATCGTCATCTTCGAACGTGTCAAGGAGGAGGTCCGGGCGGGCAGATCGATCCCGGTCGCCATCAGCCAGGGCTACAAGAAGGGCCTCACCGCGATCGTCGACGCGAACGTCGTCACGTTCATGGTGGCGTTCATCCTCTTCATCCTCGCCACGGCCGGGGTCAAGGGATTCGCCTTCACGCTCGGCATCGGCGTGATCGTCTCGTTCCTGACCGCTGTACTGCTCACGCAGGCCGTTCTCGGCGCGCTCGGGCGCACACGGGTGATGGGCCATCCGTCCGCGCTCGGTGCGCAGTCCACGCGCCAGCGGTTCCGCTGGGACTACATGGGGCGCTCGAAGACCTTCTTCGCCCTGTCCGGCCTGATCCTGGCCATCGGGGCGCTGGCGATCGGGAACAAGGGCCTGAACCTGGGCATCGACTTCACCTCGGGCTCCCGCGTGGTCGCCGAGCTCAACCAGAGCGCGACGGAGAGCGAGATTCGCGACACGCTCACCCCGCTCGGCCTCAGGAAGGCGAAGATCCAGCGGATCAGCGGCGCCGAGTTCCGCAGCAACGAGGCGTTCCAGATCTCGACGGAGACACTCGAGCCCGCCGAGCGCGGCCAGGTCGAGCAGGCCCTGAACAAGGAGTTCGGGGGCGGCACGTACAGCTTCCAGACGATCGGCCCCACCTTCGGGAACACGGTGGCGAAGGGCGCGATCATCGCGATCATCGCGTCGCTGATCGTGATCAGCAGCTACATCGCGCTCCGATTCGAGTGGAAATTCGCGGTGCCGGTGCTGATTGCGGTGGTACACGACCTGCTCATCACGGCGGGCGTGTATGCGCTCTTCGGATTCGAGGTGACGACCGCCACGGTCGCCGCCTTGCTGACGATCCTCGGCTATTCCCTGTACGACACGATCATCGTGTTCGACCGTGTGCGCGAGAACATCCCGCGAATGCCCCGGGCCGCCTTCTCGCAGATCCTCAACCGGTCGATGAGCGAAGTGCTCATGCGGTCCCTGGCGACGTCGTTCTCGACGCTGCTGCCGATCCTCGCGCTGCTGTTCTTCGGCGGGGAGACGCTGAAGGACTTCGCCTTCGCCCTCGCGATCGGCGTGCTCTCCGGCACCTACTCGTCGATCTTCATCGCCACCCCGGTGCTCATGCACTGGAAGGAGGCCGAGCCGGTCTGGCGCAAGCGCCGTGCCCGCGTGGCCCTCGCCAACGCCGGCGAAGTGCCGGCGTACGTGACGGCGGCCGGGGGCGCTGCCACCGAGGTCGACATCGACGAGGCCAAGAAGCCCCGCCGCCGCCTGACCGCGCCCGACGACCCGAACATGACCGTCGGCCGCGAGGAGTTCCAGGAGCTCGTCGGCGACCTGGGCCTCGAGGACGAGGCCAAGCAGGCCCCGACCGCGACCGCCGAGCCCGACGAGCCGGAACCCGGCAGCGGCGCGGATCTGCGCCCCGAAGACCTCGTGATGAAGGACGAACCGAAAACCCCGAAGCCGAAGCGGGCGCGTAATCGCCGCCACGGGAGGTAGTGCAATGGCCATTCTCGCATGGGTCACGATGGGCATCGCGATCTGGCACTTCGCGATCTACGTCCCCGACCGCTACTGGGGCGGGATCGTTGGCAGCTTCGTCTTCGCCGCCTTCTTCTCGGTGCTGTTTGGGTTCGCCCTCACGGGATTCACCATCCCTCCGCAGGACGACGTCACGCTGCTGACGGCGCTGGAGGGGATTCCCGGCGCCCTCATCGGCCTCGGCCTCTCGTACTTCATCGGCGTGCGCAAGGGCAACGTCGCGGTCCACGTTTAGCGGACCACGCGTACTGGCCGGGCTCCCGCCCCGGGTGGGGCGGTTCCGTCGTCCGCGGCACCTAGGGTGCAGTGGTGGACGACGTCCGATTCGACATCGTGCCTGCGCCGTTTGCGGCGCAGCTTGCGCTCGAGCAGCAGCTGGGCCTCAGCGGGCCGGTCGCGCAGGTCCTGGTCCGCCGTGGCCTCGGGGACCTCGACGTCGCACGCGGATTCCTGGACGCCGCCGACCAGCATGATCCCGCAAGGTTCGCGGGCATCGACACGGCTGTCGCGCTGATCCTCGGTCACGTTCAGCGCGGCTCATCGATGGTCGTCCACGGCGACTACGACTGCGATGGGATCAGCGCCACCTCGATCCTGATCCGGACGCTGCGCGAGCTGGGCGCCCAGGCGTCGTGGTTCCTGCCCAGCCGCACGGAGGACGGCTACGGCCTCAGCGCCGCGACCGTTGAGCGGCTCGCCGCCGAGGGCGCCGCGCTGCTGATCACGGCGGACTGCGGCGTGACGGCTGTCGACGAGGTCGCGCTCGCGCGTCAGTTGGGCCTCGACGTCGTCGTGACCGATCATCACCAGCCGCGCTCGGACGGCGTGCTGCCCGACGCCCCGATGGTGCATCCGCTGCTCTGCGGCTACCCCTGCGCCGACCTGTGCGCCGCGGGCGTCGCGTACAAGCTGTCGGGCGCGCTGCTGCGCGCCGCCGGGCGCGACCCGGCGCTCGCCGACCGCGACCTGGACATCGTCGCGCTCGCGACGATCGCCGACTGCGTCCCGCTGCGCGGGGAGAACCGCCGGCTCGTCCGCGAAGGGCTCGTGGCGCTGTCGAGGACCCGGCGCGAAGGCCTGCGCGCGCTGATGCGCGTCAGCCAGTCGGATGCCGGCGCGGTCGACGAACAGACGGTGGGCTTCCGCCTCGCGCCGCGGCTCAACGCGGCGGGCCGCATGCACCGCGCCGATGCCGGCGTCGAGCTTCTGCTGACCGGCGACGAGGAGCGCGCGACCGCGATCGCAGGCGAGCTGGACGAGGCGAACGTGCGCCGCCGGCACGTTGAGACGCGGATCCTGTTCGAGGCCGAGGCGCAGGTCGCCGCCGCCGGAGAACAGCCCGCGTATGTGCTTGCGGGCGAGGACTGGCACCCGGGCGTGATCGGCATCGTCGCCTCGCGCCTGGCGGAACGCCACCACCGGCCGGTCCTGATGATCGCGCTCGACGGCGAGCGGGGCACGGGATCGGGCCGCTCGATCCCCGCATTCGACCTGCTCGGCGGCCTGGATGCCTGTGCGAGCCATTTGATCCGCCACGGTGGCCACCGCGCGGCCGCGGGCTGCACCGTCGAAGCCGGCCAGGTGGATGCGCTGCGCACGGCGTTCGCCGCACACGCCGCCGCGACCCTGTTGCCCGAGGACCTCGTCCCCGCCCAGCGGGTCGATGCGATCGTCTCGGTCGAGGAGACCGGCCTCGTGCTCGCCGAGGAGCTGGGGCGGCTCGCGCCGTTCGGGATCGGCAATCCGCGGCCGGTGCTGCTCGTCCCGGGCGCGCGCATGGCCGACGCGCGGACGATGGGGGAGGGCAAGCACATGCGCTTCACGGTCGCCTCCGGGGCCGGCCGCGCCAGCGCGGTCGCGTTCGGGCGCGCACGGCTGCCCGACGGTCACGAGGACGGGCTCGACGCGGCCTTCTCGCTCGAGGTCAACCGCTGGAACGGGGCGGAGGAGGCCCGGCTCGTCCTGCGCGCTGCGGCGCTGCCGCGTGCGGCGCCCGTGATCCGCTGGGGCGCGCCCGCAGGCGGCTGGCTGGCTGAGGCGCTCGCCGAGCTCGAGGCGCCGCTCGAGCCGGGCGCGGAAACGCCGCACGGGCGTCCGGCACTGGAGCGTGATCGCCGCGGGTGCGGCATCGCCGCCACGATCAGCGCGCTCGTCGCGAGCGGGGAGCCCGTGCTCGTCGTCGCGGCCTGCGCCGCCCGTCGCGCACGTCACATGGAGGGCCGGCTCGGGGGCTTCGCGCTCTGCTCGTGGGACGAACTGGAGCGGGCGGCCGCGCGCGCCGATGAATTCGCTCATGTCGTCGCGCTCGATCCCCCGGTTCTCGCCGCGCACGAGCATGCGCTGCAGGTCGCTGCACGCGGCCGGACAGCCCACCTGGCCTGGGGCTCGCCTGAGCTACGCTTCACCGAGGATGTTCTCGCGCACGACATCGCCTCACGGGCAGCGCTCACCGCGCTCTACACGGCCCTGCGCGACACGCCCGGCGCTGCGCTCGAGGACGTGCTGCGCGGGTCCGAACAGGCCGAGCGCCGTCCGGCGCACGCGGGCCGGCTCCTGCGCGTGCTCGTCGAGCTCGGTCTCGTCGTCGTGGACCCCGCGACCGGCGCCTTTGATCTGCCCACAGCCGAGCCGACCAAGCTCGAGCGCTCGCCGGCCTACCGCGCCTACGATCTCCGGCTGCAGGAGGCACGGCGATGGTTGAGCCGCGCCAGCACGCAGGCGGCCTGACCGCCGACCCGGACGCACCCGTGATGCGCGTTGCGCCGCGCGCTCCGGTCGGTTCCACCGGCCCCGGCGGAGTCGAAGGTCCCGCGGTCGACACCGCCGACCTCACGACGACCGAGCAGCGCCTGCTCTCCGACCTGTTCGCGATCGTCGAGGAGCACGCCGACGAGACCGCGATGCCGGTCGACCGCGACCGGGTCGTCGAGGCGTTCCTGTTCTCCTGCCGTCACCACGCCGACCAGCGGCGCAAGTCGGGGGAGGACTTCATCGTCCATCCCGTCGGCGTCGCGAAGATCTGCGCCGGGCTGCGCCTGGACACCGAGACGCTGTGCGCGGCGCTGCTCCACGACACGGTCGAGGACACCAGCGCCGAGCTGACCGAGGTCCGCGAGACCTTCGGCGAGGAGGTCGCGACGCTCGTCGACGGCGTCACCAAGCTCGAGGGCATCACGTTCACCTCGCGCGACGAGGCGCAGGCCGAGAACTACCGCAAGATGATGGTCGCGATGGCCACGGACATCCGGGTCATCCTGATCAAGCTCGCCGACCGCCTGCACAACATGCGCACGATCGGCGCGCTGGCCAAGCAGAAGCAGATCGAGAAGGCCAAGGAGACGCTGGAGATCTACGCGCCGATCGCGCACCGGCTCGGCATCCACGCGATCAAGTGGGAGCTGGAGGACCTCGCCTTCGCCTCGCTGCACCCGCGCAAGTACCAGGAGATCAAGGGCCTGGTCAATCAGCAGCGGGACGAGCGTGAGGACTACGTCACGCACGCGGGCGCGACGCTGTCCGGCGAGCTCGAGGCGCTGGGCATCAGCGCCGACATCTCCGGGCGCGCCAAGCACTTCTACTCGATCTACTCGAAGATGACCCGCAAGGGCCGCGAGTTCAACGAGATCTACGACCTCACCGCCATGCGCGTGACGGTCGAGTCGGTGAAGGACTGCTACGGCGCGGTGGGCGTCATCCACTCGCTGTGGAAGCCGCTGCCGGGGCGCTTCAAGGACTTCATCGCGATGCCGAAGTTCAACATGTACCAGTCGCTGCACACGACGGTGATCGGGCCCGAAGGTCTCCCGCTCGAGATCCAGATCCGCACGCGTGAGATGCACGACATGGCGGAGTTCGGCGTCGCCGCGCACTGGATGTACAAGGCCGCTCCGGGCGGCAAGCGGATCAAGGCACCCGAGGGCGAGGCGAAGAACCGCTGGCTGCGCTCGATGCTCGACTGGCAGCAGGAGTTGAGCGACCCCAAGGAGTTCGTCGAGAACCTCAAGGTCGACCTGTTCGACGAGGAGGTCTTCGTCTTCACGCCCAAGGGTGAGGTCAAGTCGCTCGCCGCCGGCGCGACGCCGCTGGACTTCGCCTACGAGATCCACACCGAGCTGGGGCACCGCTGCGTCGGCGCCAAGGTCAACGGCAAGATCGTCCCGCTCAACTACCAGTTGCGCTCGGGCGATCGCGTCGAGGTGCTCACGAGCAAGCGCGACCACGGGCCGTCCCGGGACTGGCTGGCGGTCGTCAAGACGACGCGCGCCCGCAACAAGATCAAGCAGTTCTTCAAGGCCGAGGGCCGCCAGGACGCCGAGCACACGGGACGCGAGCTGCTGCAGGAGCACCTGCGCAAGGCGGGCCTCCCGGCGCAGAAGATCACCGGCTCGCCGCTGCTGGCGGACGTGATCCGCGAGATGGGCTTCCGCAAGGGCGAGGACTTCTACATCGCACTCGGCGGCGCGAAGATCAGCCCCAAGGTCGTCGTCAACAAGATTCTGCAGCGACTCAAGCAGGGTGAGGCAGCGGAGGAGGAGAGCGGCGTCGCCGACACGCTCGTCCACGACCGCCGTCGCCGCCGGATGCCGACCGGGTCCTCCGGCGCCTACGGGATCCGCGTCGAAGGCGTCGAGGACGTCATGCTGCGCCTGGCGAAGTGCTGCCACCCGGTCCCCGGCGACCCGATCGTCGGCTACGTCTCACTCGGTCGCGGGATCACGATCCATCGCGATGACTGTCCCAACGTGGCGGCGCTGCGCAAGGACCCCGAGCGCTTCGTGTCCGTCCACTGGGAGGGCGAGCACGAGAACGGCTTCAAGGTCGAGATCCAGGTCGATGGCTACGACCGTCACCGCCTGCTCGAAGATCTCACCCGGACGATCTCCGAGGCGGGGGTCGATATCGTCGAGGCACGCTGCATCGTCAATCGCCCCATGACGAGTAATCGATTCGTCGTTGAGGTCGGGGATACGCAGGTCCTGAAGTCGACGGTGACGCGGCTGCGGAACGTCGACGGTGTCTTCGACGCCTACCGCGTCACTCCCAGCGCTTGATGGTCGCGGATCTCGTGGCGCCTGAGGCTCCCCGGCTGCGGCGGGCGGTGCCTATCGGCACAGCACCCCCTTGCCGGTGAACCTCATGCATCCACGATCTCTCGCTCCTGGTCTGGCCGGCGAGGTCCTTGTAGACCGCTG
>JBBQKR010000013.1:0-56011 GCA_038327125.1 Solirubrobacterales bacterium | reverse complement strand
GCACGCGCACGCAGGTCGGCGACACGGCGAGGTCCGGCAGCGCGAGGATCTTGCGGCTCTCGTTCTGGAGCTTCATCTCCTCGTCGGTGTAGCCGTTGTCGCCGAGCGTCCCCAGCAGCGGCACGACGTTGTAGGCGAGCGTGTTCTCGTGGATGCTCGACTCGACGCGGCGCGCCGCCTGCGCGCCGTCGTTGACGAGCATGTCGATGTCGTCGTGCAGCACCGGCACCTGGAAGGCCAGCTCGTCGATCCCCTTCTGCCCCGCGCCGCCGGCCGCCTGGTAGCTCGTTGCGACCATCGCCCTCATGCCGAAGGCGTCGTGCAGCGCCTTCGCGGGCAGCATCACGACCATCGTCGTGCAGTTCGGGTTGGCGATGATCCCCTTGCGGGCGGCGTCGATCGCGTCAGGGTTGACCTCGCTGACGACGAGCGGCACATCCGGGTCCATCCGCCACGCGGACGAGTTGTCGACGACGACCGCGCCGCCGGCGACGAACTGCTCCGCCCAGGCCTTCGAGGTCGAACCGCCCGCGGAGAACAGCGCGAGGTCGTAGCCCTGCACCGTCTCGGGGCTCAGCGGCTGGATCACGCCGTACCCGGCGAGCTCCCTGCCCGCCGAGCGCTCGCTCGCGAACGGCACGATCGCGTCCGCCTGGAAGCCGCGGCGCTCGAGCGTGCGCAGCATGATCCCCCCCACAGCTCCGGTGGCGCCGACGACCGCGACCCTCATGACGCGAACTCCCCGAACGGCTGCTCGGGACGGATCGTGTCATCGCCCTGGAGCTCGAACGCGCTGTGCAGCGCGCGTACGGCCTCGGGAACCTTCTCGCCCGGGACGACGCAGGAGATCTTGATCGGCGAGGTGGAGATCATCTCGATGTTGATGCCGCGCTCGCCGAGGACGGTGAAGACCTTGGCTGCGACGCCGGGATGCGTCTTCATTCCCGCGCCGACGATCGACACCTTCCCCATCGACTCGTCGGCCTGCAGGCCGCCGATCGACAACTCGGCGACGAGCGGCTCCAGCGCCGCGCGCGCGGTCCGCAGGTCCTCGCGCGGGATGGTGAACGACATGTCGGCGCGCGAGCCCTCGGAGACGGGCTCGTTCTGGATGATCATGTCCACGTTGACGTTGGCCTCGGCGAGCGTCGTGGCGATCCGGCCGGCGATCCCGGGTGTGTCCGGCACGCCGGTGAGCGTGACGCGGGCCTCGCCCGTCGAATGGGTGACGGCGGTGATCAGTGGATGTTCCATGGTCTCCCTCTCCGAGACGATGATCGTTCCCGGTGCGTCGTCGAAGCTCGAGCGGCAGTGGATCCGGACGCCGTGGTTGCGCGCATACTCGACGGCCCGCAGCTGCAGGACGCCGGCGCCCGAGGCGCTCATCTCGAGCATCTCCTCGAACGAGACGACATTCAGCTTGCGGGCGTCGGGGACGATCCGCGGGTCGGCGCTGAACACGCCCGGCACGTCGGTGTAGATCTCGCAGACCTCGGCGCCGACGGCGGCGGCGAGCGCGACCGCCGTCGTGTCCGAGCCGCCGCGACCGAGCGTAGTGACGTCCTTCGAGGTCGAGACGCCCTGGAAGCCCGCGACGAGCACGATCGCGTCCTCGTCGAGCGCCGCCATGATGCGATCGGCGCGCACGTCGAGGATCCGCGCCTTCGTGTGCGAGGTGTCGGTGACGATGCCCGCCTGCGAGCCGGTGTGTGAGATCGCACGGTGCCCGAGGTCGTTGATGGCCATCGCGCAGAGCGCACAAGAGACGCGCTCACCGGTCGAGAGCAGCATGTCCATCTCACGCGGGTGCGGGTTGTCGGAGACCTCGAAGGCGTCCTCGATCAGGCGGTCGGTCTCCAGGCCGCGCGCGCTGAGCACCGCGACGACGCGATGCCCGTCCTCGCGCTTGCGCACGATCCGGCCGGCCGCGCGCTTCAGGCGCTCTGCGTCGGCGACCGATGTGCCGCCGAACTTCATGACGATCGTGCCCAGGCTCATCGAGCGATGGAGGATACGAGGCGCTGCGAGCTCAGACCGCGCGGCGGCCCATCATCGCCCGCCCGAGCGTGACCTCGTCGGCGTACTCCAGGTCCGCGCCGACGGGCAGCCCGCTCGCCAGGCGCGTGACGGAGATCTCATCCGAGCGCTCGTGCAGGCCGCGAGCGATGTGCAGCGCCGTCGCCTCCCCCGTCGTCGTCGGGTTCGTCGCGAGGACGACCTCCTTGACCTCGCCGCCGGCGACCCGCGTATAGAGCTCCTCGATGCGCAGGTTCTCCGGGTCGATCCCGTCGATCGGCGACAGCGCTCCTCCGAGCACGTGGTAGCGCCCGCGGAACTCGTGGGTGCGCTCGATCGGGATGACGTCGGCGGGCTCCTCGACGACGCAGAGCACGGAGCCGTCGCGGCGCTCGTCCTGGCAGATCGTGCAGCGCGGGCCCTCGGCGAGGTTGAAGCAGACCTCACAGAAGCCGATCTTCTCCTTGACGTCGCGGATCGCGTCGGCCAGCGCGATCGCGTCCTCGGGCGAGCGGCGCAGGACGTCGAATGCGAGCCGCTGCGCGGTCCGCGGGCCGACGCCCGGCAACTTGCCGAGCTCGGTGATCAGACGCTGGACTGGCGGTGCGTGGCTCACATTCCGGGCAGGCCGAGCCCACCGAGGCCACCCGCTCCGCCGAGGCCGCCGGCGATCGGGCCCATGCGGTCGGCGGCGAGCTGCTGCGCGGCGCGGAGCGCCTCGTTGGTGGCCGCGGTGACCATGTCCTGCAGCAGCTCCGGGTCCTCGGGATCGATCGCCTCGGGATCGATGATCACGGCCTTCACGACCAGATCGCCACTGACCTTGACCGTGACCATCCCACCGCCGGCCGAGGCCTCGACCTCCTCCTCCTTGAGCTGCTCCTGCGCGGCCAGCATGTCCGCCTGCATCTTCTGGACCTGCTTGAGCATCTGCTGCATGTTCGGCTGGGGCATCAGGCGGGTCCTTGGGGCTCGGGTTCGGGGACGATCTCCTCAGCGTCGAACTCTTGCACGATGCGGGCCACGAGCTCGTCGCCGGCCAGCTCCGGCGGGCGCTCGGGCTCACCGAGGTCGCGCAGCTCATAGGCCAGCCGCAGCTGGGCACCCGTCAACGCGAGCAGCGCCTCGTGCAGCGCCCGGCGGTGCTCCTGGTTCTCCGCCGCCATCCGGCGGTTGAACGTGTCATCGGCCGCGAAGGCGAGGATCAGCGTGCCATCGGAGATCTCGACCGGGCGCGCGTTCATGAGCGCTGCGGCCAGCAGCGCGTAGTCCGCCCCGACGGTCTCGAGCGCCGCGGGCCAGACGTCGATGACCTCTGCGAGCGTGATGGCCGTGCGCGTCGGCGCCGGAGCGGGCGGGGGCGCGACGGGCGGCGGCGGGGCCGGCTCGTCGGCGACGGCGGCCGGCGCAGGCACGGAGGCGACGGCCGAAGGCTGCGGCGGGGCCGGCGGGGCCTCCTGAGACTGCGGCGGGACCGCCTGCAGCGGCGCGGCCGGTGGAGCGTCCGGGACGGCGGTCAGCGCTCCGCCGGGCGCGGGAGCGGCTGCGCCCTGCAGCGCGGCCTCCAGGCGGCCGATCCGCGCGAGCAGCGCCTTGGTCGATGCGTCCACCTCGGGCGTCGCCGCCTGCACGAGCGCCAGCTCCATCCGCGTGCGCGGGTCCGCGCCGTCCTTGACCGCCCGCAGCGCGGTGCCGAGCAGTTCGAGCAGGCGCACGAGGTCGGCCGCCTCCAGGCGCTGCGCCTGATCGGACAGGCGCGCGTCGCGCTCGGGCGTCACGCGCAGCTCGGCGGGAACGGCGCCGAGCGTGCGCACCACGAGCAGCTCGCGCGCATGCGCCTCGATGTCGCGCATCCCTGCGACGAGGTCGCGGCCGGTGCCGGCGAGCTGCGCGGCCACGTGCAGGGTCACCGCCGCGTCGTGCGTCGCAATCGCGTCGAGGCTGCCGAACAGCAGGTCGTCGTCGACCGCGCCGAGCACCGCCTGCACGTCACCGACGGTGATGTTCGTCCCGGAGTACGTGACGAGCTGCTCGAGCGTGCCGAGCGCGTCGCGGAAGGATCCGGTCGCGTGCCGGGCGAGCAGGGCCAGCGCGTCGGGCGCGATCGCGATCTGCTCCTGGGCGGCGACGCGCTGCAACACCGACGCGAGCTGCTCGACCGTCGGCCGGCCGAAGTCGAAGCGGTGACAGCGGTCGACGACCGTCGGCAGCACCTTCTGCGCCTCGGTCGTCGCGAGCACGAAGATCGTCCCCGGCGGCGGCTCCTCCAGCGTCTTGAGGAACGCGTTCCACGCCTGCGAGGTGAGCATGTGCGCCTCGTCCAGGATGTAGATCTTCGCGCCGCCGGAGATCGGCGCGAACGCCACCTTGTCGCGCAGCTCGCGGATGTCGTCGACGGAGTTGTGCGACGCCGCGTCCATCTCGATCACGTCGAGCGAGGTCGCATTCTGGATCGCCACGCACGCATCGCAGACCCCGCACGGCTCGATCGTCGGCCCGTTGACGCAGTTCAGGCAGGCGGCGAGGATCTTGGCCATCGACGTCTTCCCGGTCCCGCGCGAGCCCACGAACAGGTAGGCGTGATGCACCTTGTCCTGCTGCACCGCGTTGCTGAGGGTGCGGACGACGTGCTCCTGCCCGACGACATCGGCGAACGTGCGGGGACGGTGACGACGGTAGAGCGAGGGGCCGGCGGACACGAAGGCCGAGGGTACACGTCCGCGCGGCGCGGCCGGGACCCGCGCAGATAGGGTCAGGGGACATGGATCAGGCGCTCCACGAGAACCTGCTGGACTGGCTGCGGATCCCCTCGATCTCGACCGGCGGCGGCGATCCCGCGGACCTGCGCCGCGCCGCTGAGTGGGTCTGCGAGCGGGTGCGCGCGGCCGGGGGTGAAGCCGAGCTGGTGACCATCGGTGACGGCAATCCGCTCGCGGTCGGCGACCTGCGGGCCGCCGATCCCGGCGCGCCGACGGTCCTCATCTACGGCCACTACGACGTCCAGGGCGTCGGCGACCTGGACGCCTGGGAGTCACCCCCGTTCGAGCCCGCGCAGCGCGGCGGGCGCATCTATGCGCGCGGCGCATCCGACGACAAGGGCAACTTCCTGCCGCTGCTGCACGCGGCCTGTTCGCTGGCCGCCGCCGGTGAGCTGCCGGTCAACGTCCGCGTCCTCGTCGAGGGCGAGGAGGAGGCCGGCGGCGCGAGCGTCGAGCAGTGGGTGAAGGACGACGATCGCGGCGCCGACTGCGCGATCGTGTTCGACTCGGGCATGGAGGACGTGCACACGCCCGCGATCACGCTCGGGCTGCGCGGCGTCGTGGCGGCCTCGCTGACCGTCACGGCCCAGCCGCGCGACCTGCATTCCGGCATGTACGGCGGCGTCACGCTGAACGCCGCGCATGTCCTGCACAGGATCCTCGCGGCGGTGCTTCCGGGGCCCGACGGCGTCCTGCGCGACGAGCTGCGGGAGGGCATCGTCCCCCCGTCGGCGGCCGAGCTCGAGTCGTGGGCCCAGCTGCGGCCCGCGCAGGTCGCGCTCGACGAGATCGGCGCGCAGCCGGTCGCCCCCGGCGCCGGGGCGCTCTGGCGCGAGCGGACCGGCGCGGACGCCTCGCTCGACGTGAACATGCTCGCGACCGGCGCCGAGCGGACGATCGTGCCGGCGCAGGCGCGCGCGTACCTGACGCTGCGGCTCGCGCCGCGCCAGGACCCCGGCCGCATGCGCGACGTGCTCGACGGGCTGCTGCGCCACGCCCTCCCTGATGGCGCTGAGCTCCAGGCGGCCTACCAGCTCGCGGCGCCCACGCTCGTCGACGCCGACCTGCCCGCCGTCAGCCTCGCGCGCGCCGCGATCGAGCGCGCGACCGGGATGACCTGCGCGCTCGTGCGCTCCGGTGGATCGATCCCGGTGGTCGCGACGATGGCCGCGCGTGGCTGGCCGGTGATCGTCAGCGGCTTCGCCACCGCCGAGGACGACATCCACGCGCCGAACGAGTCCTTCCGCCTGGAGAGCCTCGAGCTCTGCGAGCGCGCGGGCCGCGAGCTGCTGCGCACGCTCGCCGCGCTGCCCCGGGGCTGACGCGGTCCGCCGTGGTCCGCGCCGCACGGCTGACTGCCGGGATCGCCGCGCTCGCGGCGCTGCTGTGGGCACTCGTCGGCCGCGGCCTGGTCAACTACGACACGCTCTACTCGCTCGTCTGGGGCCGCGAGATCGCGCAGGGACGCACGCCCGATCTCGACGCGCTGCTTGCGCCCACGCCGCACCCGCTCGCGACGCTGGCCGGCATCGTCGCGGCCCCGCTCAGCGTCGCCAGTGACGCCGGCGTCCACGGCGAGGCCGCGCAGACCGCGACGATCGTCGTCGCGTTCCTCGCACTCGCCGTCCTGGGCTGGGTGGTCTACGCGCTCGGGACCGCCTGGTTCGATCCGTGGGTCGGCGTGCTCGCCGCGGCGATCGTCCTGACCCGCAGGCCCGTGCTCGACTTCGGCGCGCGTGCGTACGTCGACATCCCCTACGTCGCGCTCGTCCTCGGGGCGCTGCTCGTCGAGACGCGTCGCCCGCGCGCCGGACTGCCGGTGCTCGCGCTGCTCGCCGTCGCAGGACTGATCCGGCCCGAGGCATGGCTGTTCGCGTTCGCCTACCTCGCCTACCTCGTGTGGCGCGGCGAGCGCGACCACCGGCGCCTGCTGCTGCTCGGCGCGGTCGCCGCGAGCGGGCCGCTGCTGTGGATGCTGGCCGACTGGGTGATCGCCGGTGCGCCGCTGCACTCGCTGACCGGTACGCGCGACACCGCGGCCACCCTCGGCCGCGTGACCGGCCTGGACGACGTGCCGCTGACGGTGCCGCGCCGCCTCGGCGAGATCCTGCGCGAGCCGGTCCTGATCGGCGCGGCAGGCGGGCTGGTCCTGTCGTGGCTGTGGCTGCGCGACCGCGTGCGGCCGGCGATCGTCGCGGCCGTGCTCGCGCTGGCGGCCTTCTGCGTCCTGGCCGCGGCCGGGCTGCCGATCCTCGGCCGCTACCTGCTGCTGCCCGCGGCGATCGGGGCGATCCTCTGCGCGGCCGGCGCGTTCGGCTGGCGATCGCTGCCCGAGGGCGACCCGCGCCGGCGCCCGTGGGCGTGGTTCGGCGTGGTCACGCTGGTGCTGCTGCTCGCGTTCGTCCCGGCACAGGCCGGCCGCATCTCCGACCTGCGCGACGCGCTGCGCATCCAGGACACGATCCAGGACGATCTGCGTGCGCTCGTCCACGAGCCGCCGGGTGCGCTGAGCCGGGACTGCACGCCGGTCGGCGTGCCCAACCACCGCCCCGTTCCGCTGCTGGCGCTGTGGCTGAACGTCGATCCCGCGCGCGTCGTCAGCCTGCAGGAGCGCTCGATCGCCCGCGGCGCCTACGCCCGGCCCGCGACGCCGCGCGTCGCACGCGACTACGTCCTGGACCCGCGTGACCTCGACAAGGCGATCCCGCCGCCGCCGGCGGCGTTCAACCTCGTCGCCGGAAACCGCTCCTGGCTCGTCTTCAAGCGCTGCGCCCCGGACGTGCGCATCCTGCGCGGGGAGTGACGCCAGCAGCTGAGTGGACCGTGCACCCTGCTTCGAAGTGGGCTCGCGGACGCCGGTACCGGGGCGCGGCTCCGGCTCGGGGAATCCCGCCACGCCCGCCGGTGACCGCTTAAGGCTGCGTCCTTCCGGACCTGACCTGGTTCACGGCTCGACGTCGTACGGGACCCGGGCCATCGACACCGTGCTCGGCGCGGCGACACCGCGGGCATCACCCCTCGGAAGGGAATTCAGCCCCGCTAGAGCGGATTGCGAGTACAGGGCACCGCTATCTCCCCGCCTAGCACGGTCCAGGGCGAGTGTACCCCTGATGAAGAAGGGGGCACGGCGCGCCGCCGGGGGGACTACGCGGCGCGCCGTGCCGATTCGTCGCGCCGGCGGCATCGTGCCGAGGCGGCGCCACGGTGGTGAAAGGTCAGGGAGCTTCCGTGCCGCCGCTCGTCGTCGAGGTGGTCGTGACGGTGGGCGTCGTCGTTGTCGTCGTCGTCGGCGGCTGCGTCTGTGTCTGCGTCGTCGTCAACGTCGTCGTCGGGATCGTCGGCGCCGTCCTGGTGATCGTCGTCGTGTTCGTCGTCTTCGGCGAGTCCTCACCGCCGCCCGTGATCAGCAGCGCCGCGATCACGCCGGCGACGATGATCGCCACGCCCGCGATGACCCACGGCCAGGGGTTCGAGTCACGCGGCGGCGGCGCGCCGTAGCCACCCTGCTGCGGGTAGCCCGGCTGTCCCCCGAACGGCTGCGTGGGCGGCTGTCCGGGGTCCTGGGGAGTGGACATGGGGCGCAAGGCTACGGAGGCCTGCGGACGCCGCCGCGACGGACCCACGAGGCGATCGGGTGCCGTACACTCGGCGCCTGTACTGAGGGCGCGTAGCTCAGCGGGAGAGCGCTCGCTTCACACGCGAGAGGTCGCTGGTTCGAGCCCAGCCGTGCCCATAACGTGCCGTGTGCGAGGCGGCGCGCTGCCAGCATCGGAGATGCTCGCGCCGGACCCCGCCGAACGAAGCAACGCATCGTGGTCACCCTGCGCGCGGTGCTACCGGTCAAGCCGGAGGCGCGTGAGCGCTGGCTCGCGCTCATCGATGCGGTGCCCCCCATCTCGCGCCGAGGATGCCTGCCAGAGCTACGTCCGCTACGAGGCCATCGAGACACCCAATACGTTCATCCCTCGTCGAGGAATGGGCGTAGCGCGACAGCGCCCAGTGCTTGTCCGGATGGGTCGGGATTCGTCCCGCTGAGCGGGACCGAACGCCACCGATCATGCAGAGGCGACACGGACCAGCAGCTCACCGCAGGGCTTTGGCCACCCACGGCCAGCGCCGGTCGACGACGGTGCGGTCGGCCTTGCCGTCGGCGTCGAACAGCTTTACGCGCCGTGCGGTGCTCACGCTGCGCGTGCGGCGCACGCGGCAGCGACAGCCCTTGTGCGCGCGGCCGTCCTCAGCGGCGGCCGCCGAGGCGAACAGCTTGTTGTGACCGTGGCGCTTGCAGGCCGAGCAGGCCTTGCAGGTGCGTGAGGGCACGAGCTTGTAGACGTGCGTGCTCGGCGCGCCGAGTGCGGTCGCAGCCCGCAGCAGCGGCGAGGCCGCCGCCAGTAGGACACCTCCGCGCACGAGCATGGCCCGTCGTGAGATCACGTCCATGCCCGGTCACCTCCGGCCCTCGCGTCGCTCGGCCCAAGGAGCCGCCCGGACCCCTTGCGGGGCCCGGACGGCATCTTCGGCCGAGTCGACGCGGTCAGTTGCAGGCGGAACGAGCGCACGGTCAGCTCGCCGCCAGGAAGTCGGAGTTGCCCAGCGCGGCGATCAGCGCCCAGCTCGTCGCGGCCGATGTCGGCCACACGTGGTACTCGCCGACATGGCTGTCGGAGACCGTCCGGTCGGAGCCCAGCAGGCCGGTGTCGTTGCCGGCCGTCTCGGCGGTCCAGGCCTCGATGCTGCGACGGAGCTCGGTCGTGTCGAATCCGAACCGGTCCAGCATGAACCGCATCTCGCCGGTCCCCTCCATCCAGATGACGTCGGGCGTCGAGGATTCCAGGTAGGGGCGGAAGCCCTGGAACGGTCCGGGCGCGCGATACGAGAGGTTGAAGCTGTTGGCGTCGTCGGAGAACTCGATCGAGCGGTCGCCGACGGCGAACTGCGATCGGGCATTCTCCAGGATCGCTCGGCCATCGCCCGCACAGCCGCAGGCGGCGAAGAAGGCCGCGCCGAGCGCCTGCACGTCGAGTGCCTGCACCCCGTCGTTCAGGCCTTGGAGCAGATGCTCCGTGGGCGTGAAGCGGTCGGCGACGAGATAGCGCTTGATGCCGTCGCCGATCCCGTTGGCGGCTTCGCCGTCCTCGGCCTGGGCCTCGTCCACGGCCTCCGTCCGGGCCTTGAGGTCCGACAGGTCCCGCAGGAAGAAGTAGGCCAGAATGTTGTGCTGCGTCGAGGTCCAGTGCGCGGCCGGACCGCCGCGCACGAGGCCCGTCCGCGAGTTGACCAGGCGCATCAGCCAGTTCGCCGCGGACTGCGCCAGGGCCTCGTAGCGGCCCCCGCCGTAGCGACGCTCGTAGGTGACGGCTGCGAGCCCCACCCAGGCGACCGGGCCGGCGTAGTAGAGCGGGGTCTCGGCGCCGCTGCGGGTGTCGTAGACGAGCGCGAGCGATCCGTCGCGATGCTGCAGCGCGGCAAGCTGGTCGAGCAGTCGTGCGGCCTGGGCCTGCTGGTCGGCGTGGACGAACGCGACCGCGGCCAGGGCCGAGTCGTAGGTGAAGCTCAGGTTCAGCATCCGCACGTGCGCCGGGTCCTTGAGCGGCACGTCGAACGAGCGCACGAGCGCGAGCGCGCCGGCCGTCTCAGCAGACGCCGCGGGGATCTGGACGTTCTTCACGGCGCTGGCCCTGCCGACCGCTGCGCGGGCGAGGGCCGCCGGCACCCGCCTCGTGCTCGCGGCCGGACGACGCTTGCGCTTCCGTGGGCCAACCTGGCGAGCGAGCGAACGGACGAGGCGGTTGCGCGACTGGTGCGCGCCGGCGAGCTGCGGCCAGGCGGACCGGACAGTGCCGCCGTGGCGCGGCCCGGGCGTGCGCCGCTTGGCGTCAGCGGTGGGAGCGCCAGCCGCGAAGGTCGCCGTCAGCAGCGCGAACAGCACGCCCAGGCTGATTGTGACTCGGCTGCGGCCGGGTGCGGCGAACGGCATCCATCGACGGTACGGGTTGGTGGCCCAATGTCACAGAGGGCTTTCCCGCAGCATCCGAGGTGGAAAGCACCGGCGATGCCCGGCGGCCCTGTTCAGCGCTTGGGCTTCGGCCGCACGTACCTCACGCGGACCTGTTTCGTCTCGGTGGTCCTCGGCCGGGCCGCGCCGGTCGTGACGACGGTCACCGTGATCGTGAGGTTTCCGCGGCTGCGCAGTAACGCGATGCCCGCGCGCGTCAGCTTCAGCTTCAGTGGACGCGTGCTGTCGGCCGGCACAACCATCTTGCCGCGCCCGACGACGATCGCCTTCGGCTTCGGCTTGCGCTTCTTCGCCGCCGCCGAGGCTCCGCGGGACTTCGTGCCGCCCTTGGCCGTTCCCGTCGAGTTGACCGAGCACGCGGGGCCGCCGCACCCGTAGTTTCCGACGAACAGGTTCAAACTCCCCGGGACGTACGGGATCCGCTTCGTGATCCAGACGACCGTGGGCCGGCGCGCCGGCGCGGGCGCGGGCGAACCGGCTGCGGGAGCGGGCGCGGCGGGGCCCGGCGGCGTGAGGATCGGCACGAACGGCGTGCGCAGCGGATCAGGACGCCAGGCCGGTTCGTAGTTCTTGCCGCCGGTCGTGACGACCTGCGGCACACCGGACCCGTCGGAGGTCTTCGCGACGTAGACCTCGTTGCTCTGCACCGTGGGGTCGGTCAGGCTGTACCGGTAGCCGTGGAAGGCGACGCGCGCGCCATCAGGTGACCACACCGGCTCGTAGTCGTTCTCGTTGACGGCGCTCGCGAGCCCCATGTCCCGGGTCCCGTCGCCGCGGACGACGCGGATGTGGCCGTCGTTCCCGGTCGTCGACCGGTAGGCGAGCGTCGTCCCGTCCGGGGACCACGCGGCGAACGTCCACTGCGTGTAGTTGATCGGCGTCACGACCGGCGTGCCGCTGCCGTCCACCCGTACGACGTGCAGATCGACGAACGGGTCGTGCCCGATCGGGCTGATCGCGTCGAACGCGATCCTCGTGCCGTCGGGTGACCACACCGGATCATGTCCCCCGCCGTTCGCGAGCGGGACCGGTGTGCCGCCACCGGCGGCGCTTGCCAGGTAGACCTGCTCGCCCTTCGAGAACGCGATGCTGGTGCCATCCGGCGACCAGGTCGGATGTGCGCCATCCGCGGTGACCGTCACGGGCGTCACGGTCGTCCCGTCCGAGTTGACGACGAAGACGCCGGCGTTGCGCTCGAACGCGACCTTCGTTCCGTCCCGTGACCAGACCGGCTTCGCGAGAAAGCCCCCAACGTTGGGATAGAACGTCAGCTGCGTGGCGAGGTTCAGCGCGTTGCCCTGCGCATCGGGGTCCATCACGAAGACGTTGCGCCCGCCGGCCCCGAACGTGCTGACGAACGCGACCTTCGATCCGTCGGGCGACCAGGCGGGCGTGCCGTCCAGGCTCGTGGTGCCGTTGTCGGTCAGGTTCGTGACTGCGGCGGGCGCGTCAGGGTCGACGATGCAGATGTCGACGTCGCACCGGTAGGCGATCTGATCGCCCCGCGCGAGCGCCGGTGCGGCGCTCACCGCGCCTGCCGCCGCGCACGTTGCGATCGCCTGCGCGATCCTGAGCCAGGGCAGCGGCATCGCAGGAGCCTAGCCTGTGCGTCATGCGTCGTGCGCTCGCTCCCACGGTCGTCCTGCTCGCGCTGCTTGTCGCGACTCCGGCCGGCGCGGCGCTTCCTGGCAGCGATGGGCGCGTGCTGTTCTCCAGCGGCGGCGACCTGCACAGCGTCCTGCCCGACGGGTCCGCGCTCCAGTCGCTGACCGCGACAGCGGGCGTCGAGGAGGCGCAGGCGGCGTGGTCGCCCGACGGAACGCGCGTCGCCTTCCGCGTCGGAAGCGCCGGCACCACGGACGTGCTGCAGATCGCCGTGATGAACGCCGACGGCAGCGGCCGCACCCTCGTCACGAGCGGCGACCTCCACAGCTCGCAGCCCGCCTGGTCGCCGGACGGCCGCCAGATCGTCTTCCGTCGCAGCATCCCGGGCGAGAACCTCAGCGGCGACATCTGGGTCATGGGCGCCGACGGGTCGGCACCCCACGAGCTGCTTGCACTCCCGGGGGACGAGCGCTATCCCTCGCTCTCCCCTGACGGACGGCTGCTCGCGCTGACGACCCACCTGTCGCCCCTCGAAGACGTGGAGATCGCCATCGCGCCGGTCGGCGGCCCAGGCGTGACGACGCTCACGAACAACGCGATCTTCGACTCCTCACCCTCGTGGTCGCCCGACGGGCGGCGCATCGCCTTCGAGCGCGGGCCCGCCGGCGACGACGCCGCCAACGACGTGTGGTCGATGGCTGCAGACGGCAGCGACGAGCTCCGGCTGACGACGGCCCCGGGGCTCGATGAAGGCCCGAGCTGGTCGCCCAGCGGCGCGCGGATCGCGTTCACGAGCACCCGCTCGGGCAGCAGCGACGTGTGGACGATGGCCGCCGACGGCAGCGACCAGCGACCGCTTGCTGCGCTGCCGGCCGGCAAGGAGGAGTCTCCGGACTGGCAGACCGTTCCGGTGACGCAGCCGGGCTCGCCGGTCCCCGAGCCGTCCGTCACACCGTCCCCGCCGGCCCCTGGCGGCGCGGCGACCTGCCCGCGCATCCCCCGATCGCAGCTGTGCGACCGCGACCGCGACGGTCTCAGCGACGCGCGCGAGCGGCGCCTGCACACGTCGCCGATCGACCGCGACAGCGATGACGACGGCCTCAGCGATGGGCGCGAGGTCCGGCGCACCCACACGAGCCCGCGGCGCCGGGACACGGACCGCGACGGGCTCACCGACGGCCTGGAGCTCGGCATCACGCGCGGCGTCGCGGACCCCGCGGGCACGGCACGCGGCACCGACCGCCGCCGCTTTCGCGCCGACGCCGATCCGCGCACCCACACCAGCCCGCGGCGCCGCGACACGGACCGCGACGGCGTGTCCGACGGCCGTGAGGACCGCAACCACAACGGCCGCGTCGACCCCGGCGAGCGCGATCCGAAGCGGCGGTAGGCCTGCGACACTTCGCCGTCCGACCGAGACCAAGGAGCATCGATGGCCACGAAGGACGATTTCTCCCCCGACGACTGGGCAGCGCTCGTGCGCGCTCCGCTGATCGCCGGGCTGGCGATCTCGCTCGCCGACATCGGCGGTCCGATCGAGCTCACGAAGGAGTCGATGGCCGCGATGAAGTCGGTGCTCGAGCCGGTTGGCGGCGACCAGCCGGCGCTCGTCGCCGCGATCCGCGCCGATTTCGAGGCGCAGGCCAAGGACCGCCACAACCCGGTCAAGGGCTACAAGCCGAAGAACCCGCAGGAGCTCCTCGACGAGCTGACGCGGGTCAACGGTCTCGTCACGGCGGCGGGCGCGCCTGACGAGGCGGAGGGCTTCCGTGCACTGCTGAAGACGGCGGCCCGGCGCTCCGCCGACGCCGCCAAGGAGGGTGGCTTCATGGGATTCCGCGCCGAGCAGGTCAGCGCCGGCGAGCAGCAGATGCTCGAGCGGATCGACGCCGCGCTCGCATAGCCCAGCGGCGCCGTCCAGGCGCCGCTGGACGGGCTTCGGGCGATCGCGTCCCTTCGTCCAACCAGGACCCGCGACCGAAACCCCGAGGTACCCTGTGTGTTATCGGGATGTTGACGCGCCTCAGGAACATCGTTGCGGCTGTGGTTGTCGCGACATGCGTCGCGGCCGGCTTTGCTGCGCCCGCCGGCGCAGCGTCCGTGTACTGGGGCGCCAACATCGGCCCGCACCTGACCGGGGCCACCGCGCCCTACGACATGACGGCCGCCGACGCCTTCGAGGGGCTGGCCGGCAACAAGCGCATGTCGCTGATCGAGTTCTCGCTCCCGTGGGCCCACTGCCACTCGCAGCCCTGCACCTTCACACCGTTCCCCACGGCCCAGATGGAGGCGATCCGCCGGCGCGGCGCGATCCCCGTCTTCGGCTGGGCCTCCTACTCACAGCCACTCACCATGATCGAGCCGGACTTCACGCTCTCGAAGATCACGAACGGCACGTACGACGACTACATCCGCAGGTGGGCCGCCGACGCGAAGGCGTGGGGGCATCCGTTCTTCCTGAACTTCAACTGGGAGATGAACATCAACGGCCTGTGGCCGTACTCGGAGTCCGTGAACGGCAACAAGCAGGGCGACTTCGTGAGGGCGTGGCGCCACGTCCACGACATCTTCCGCGCGCAGGGCGCGTCGAACGTCACCTGGGTCTGGTGCGCTGCGGGCGAGTATCTGGGGTCGCTGCCGCTGAAGGGCCTGTATCCCGGCGATGAGTACGTCGACTGGTCCTGCATCGACGCCTACAACTGGGACTACAAGTGGACCTCGTTCAGCGAGATGCTCGGGCCGACGTATGACGCGATGCAGGCGATCGCCCCGACCAAGCCGCTGCTGATCGGCGAGACCGCGTCGACCGAGAAGGGCGGGTCGAAGGCCGCCTGGATCAAGGACATGCTGTCGGTCCAGATTCCGCGCAACTTCCAGAACGTGAAGGGCGTCGTCTGGTTCGAGAAGTGGGAGGACCAGGACTGGCCGATCGAGAGCTCGCCGACGGCACGGGCCGCCTTCGCCGAGGGCATCTCCTCGCCGTACTACGCCGAGGGAACGTTCGGCGACATCATCGGCGGGCCGATCGCGCCGCTCTCACCGCTGGTCTCAAAGAACGGCGCCGACGCCGACGCCGGCAGCGGCCCGGGCGACGGTCCGACGGGCACCGACAGGGGCAGGACGGGCAGTTCGGCGAAGCGCTGCATCCCCCGCAGGTCGAAGACCACCGGCAGGCGCGTCCTGGTCTGCAAGAAGGAGTCGGTGATCAGCGCGCTGTCCGCCGAGGGCCGCATCCGCTCCGGGCTCAGCCTCCCGACCGCGGTCCCCGCGGCGAACGCGACCTTCCGCCTGACGCTGAGCCGGACCACGAAGGTCACGATGCGGTTCGCCCGCCGCTCGGGGAAGCGCTACCGGACGGTCCCGGGGGCGTTCAGCCGCCGGCTGGGCCGGGGTGCTCAAGGTGTGCTGTTCGCCGGCCGCGTGTCGGCGAAGCGGACGCTGAAGCCCGGGCGCTATCGCGTCGCGGTGACCGCCACGAGCGCTGGGGGCAAAGCCTCGCTGACCGTGCGCGACACGTTCACGCTGCTTCCGTAGGCCCTCCTGAGCCCGGCTGTCCGCACGCTCGCGAGCCGGCTGCGCCGCGACGTTGCGTCAGACCGGCCGACGGGCGCGCGCGAAGAGCTCGGCGAGCTCAGGCTGCATCGCGTAGTCGGTGCCGCCGTCGTCGCGCGCCGTGGTCGTGATCGGGAAGTCGAGGCCGAGCTTGCGGCACCAGCGGCCCGGCCAGGCGACGATGCCCGCGAGCCCGTGGGCGCCCTTCTCGAGCCCCAGCCGCGCCGCGACCTCGTTGCCCGAGTGGCGCTCACCCGGCGTGTCGATCAGCAGATCGAACAGCTCGCGCGCGGGGTCGGAAAGCCGGGCGTAGAGCCAGCGAGCGTCGTCGAGATCGTTCGCGGTCCAGGCGCGCCGGTCCTGGTGGTCGTGCGGACCGAACGGCCCGCCGCGACGCGGGCCGCCGCGCCCCAGGCGTGGCGGCCCTGAGCCCGGAGGCGAGGCCAGGAAGGCCGCGAACCAGAGATAGAACTCGGGAACGCGGTCCTCCGCGACCTCGACCGTGACGGGCTTGTCGCCCATCAGCCCGCGGCCTGCGTGTCGGCGGTGTCCGCAGGGGTGCGGCTGCCGCAGCGCCCGCGGCCCTCGCCGCCGTGGCGTCCGCCGTGGCGATGTCGTCCGCGGCGCCCACGCGGCCCGCGCACGTCCTCGTTGCCGACCTGGGAGTCCCAGTGAGCGGCCATGGCGAGGAAACGCTGGTGGAACCGCTCGAACTGCGCAACGCGATGCGCCGGCACCTCGACGGTGATCGCCCGCGTCGTGGGCGCGGGATCCTGCTCTGGAGTGTTGTCGTGATTCGACATGTGGTGTTCCTTTCTTTGTTGCACAGCTAAGTATAGCTAAGTATTTACTTGTGTCAAGGTGGCGTGATCAGGTCCTTCACGCGCTACGGTCCTGCGCCGATGGAGCGGATCACCCGGCGCGAGGCTCTCGGACGTGGCGTGACGCTCGCGGGCGTCGCCGCGGGCGGCGGGCTCCTCTCCGCATGCGGCTCCGCCGCTGACGCAGGCACCCCCCGCGTGATCGTCGTCGGCGCCGGTCTCGCCGGGCTCACCTGCGCCCACCGCCTGCGCCAGGCCGGCGTCGGGTCAACGGTCTTCGAGGCCCAGCAGCGCGTCGGCGGCCGCTGCTGGTCCACCCGCGCGGTCGTGCCCGGGCTCGTCGGGGAGCACGGCGGCGAGCTGATCGACGGGGGGCACCGGCGCGTGCGCGCGCTCGCGGGTGAGCTGGGTCTGCCGCTCGAGGACCGGCTCGCCGCCGCGCGCGCGTCCAGCGCGGACGACGCGCTCGTGATCGGCGGTCGCGCCCGGAGCGCGGCCGCGGTGCGGGCGAGCACCGACGACCTGGCCGCCCAGCTGCGCAGCGAGGCGGCGCGCATCGGCTCCTACCGGTCCGGCCAGGCGACCGCCGCCGCCCGCGCGCTCGACGAGCGCTCGGCACGCGACTGGCTGCAGGCCAACGTCGCGGGCGGCGCGGATTCGTTGCTGGGCCGCACCGTCGCAGCCGAGCTGACCGCCCACTACGGCCTCGACCCGCAGGACCTCAGCGCGATCACGCTGGTGCAGCGGTATGCCGCGCCGGAGCGCGGCGCGCGCGGACGCTTTCACGTGCGCGGCGGGAACGACCAACTCCCGCGCAAGCTCGCGGCGGGGCTGCCGGAGAAGGAGCTGCGTGTCGGCTCGGCGATGCAGGGCCTGCGCCGGCGCCGCGGCGGCGGGTACGAGCTGCTGCTCGACCGCTACCGCAACCCGGTCCACGCGGACCTCATCGTCCTCACGCAGCCGCTGCCCGCGCTGCGGTCCGCCGACCTGTCGGCCTCGGGCCTCCCCGCCCGCTACCGGCGCGCGATCAACGAGGTCGGCATGGGGACGCACACGCGGCTGCTGGTGGGCCTGCGCAGGCGAGCACCCACGTACGGCGGCTGGTCCGGCGCGCTGCTGGCCGACGACCCGCTGCTGCAGACGTGGGACACCTCACTGGCCCAGCAGCCGTCGATTCGGCAGGGCCTGCTGACGGTCTCCACCGCGGGCGCCGCGGCCCGCCGCCGTTCCCCCGCCGCGGCGCACCGGCCCGCCCCCGACGCGCTGGTGCGCGAGACCCTGGCTGCGCTCGAGGCCGTTGCACCCGGAATCCGGCAGGCCGCGACCGGTGAGGCGTGGCTGGACACCTGGCACCGCGACCACTGGACCGCCGGATCCGCCGCCGCCCTCCGGCCCGGCCAGGTCACGGAGTTCTGGGGGCTGCTGCAGCGTCCGGCTGCCGGTCTCGTGTTCGCCGGCGAGCACACGTCGACGCGGGCTCCGGGCAGCCTCGAGGGCGCCGTCGAGAGCGGCGAGCGCGCAGCCCGTCAGGTGCGGGCGCTGCTGCGCGCCCGCGGCTGAGCCGTGCGTGCCTTCCGCGCCCGTTTCGGGGCCGGCACCAGATCCAGCAGCTCGCGGAACGCGTTGTCGACCTCCTGGGCGAGGAACCACACGTCGGGGACCTCCTCGCGATCGCCGACGATGCCGAAGTCGATCCGGTCCCGGTAGCTGAGGATCGTCAGGTTGAGCCCCATCCCATCGGTGATCACCGAGAGCGGATAGTTCGCTTCCAGACGCGCGCCGGCGCAGTAGAGCGGCACCGGGGATCCCGGGACGTTGGAGATCACGACGTTGAGCGGCGGATGGAGCGCGCCGCCGCCGCCGACGCTGAGGAGCGTCTGCGCCGTGCGCGCGAGGATCATCGGCGGAATCCCCTCGTTGGCCTCCTGGAGGAGCATGCGCGGCGTCGTGTTGTGGCGGGCCTTGGCCTGGCCCATCGCCTCGTGCACCGCCGCGACGCGCTGCGCCGGCTCGTGCTCGTTCGTCGGGATCGGCACGGTCATCATCGAGACGCGGTTGCCGAACGTGCCGATCTCGGCCGGCAGCCGGACGGAGATCGGGATCATCGCCAGGAGCGGATCGGACGGCAGCTCGTCGTGCACGATCAGCCATTCGCGCAGCGCGCCCGCCGTGATCGCGACGACGACGTCGTTGACCGTCACCCCGAAGTGGTTCTTGATGCGTTTGACGTCAGCCAGCGAGACCGACGTGAACGCGCACCGGCGATGCGCGGAGATCCGGCGGTTCAGGCTCGTCTTCGGCGCGATCATCCGCTCGATCGGGAGGCCGGGCCCGCCACCGGGGATCAGCCCGCCGAGACGGCGTGCGCCGACGGAGATCGCATTGACACCGGGCATGCTGCGCAGCGTCGGGACGAGGTCGAGATTCGGAAGCGTCGAGGGCATCGTGCGCAGCGCCCGAGCCGAATGGCGCGGCACGGCGGTGAGCGAGCGGGCGAGCAGCTCGAGGCGACCGGGCGCCGGCTCGGGGGTTCTCCCGGGCTCCGGCGACGGGATCACGCGCCCGCACGGTTCCAGGTCCATCAGCGTGACGAGGATCTCCGCGCCCGACAACCCGTCGAGCGCTGCGTGATGGACCTTCGTCAGCAGCCCGACCTTGGCTCCGTCCTCCACGCCCTGGATCACGTACATCTCCCACAGCGGCCGGCTGCGATCCAGGCGCCGCTCGAAGATCCGCGCGCCCTGCTCGGCGAGCTGCCGGAGGTTCCCCGGCGCCGGCAGGGCGAGCTCGCGAACGTGGTACTCGAGGTCGACGTCCGTCTCCTCGATCCAGAACGGGTGATCCAGACCGAGCGGCACCTCGACGAGCCGCCAGCGGAACGGCGTCAGCAGGTGGAGTCGCGCGGCCAGGAGGGCGCGCACGTCGGCGACCGTGAGCGTCCCGCCGGGCGCCGTGGAGGGATCGTAGATCCCCATGCTCCCGACGTGACCGTGGGTGCGGTCGTTCTCCAGCGCAAGGAACTGCGCATCGAGGCTCGTGAGCTGTCGCATGGATCGTCTCCAGTGGTCCGGCGCAAGGATCGCGGCGCCCTGCCGCGAGCGTACTCCGGCCCCGGCGCCCGGTGATCGGTGATTCCCCGCAGACCGTGGAGCGATCCGTTTCGGCCGCTCGACCGTTCCATGGATGAATGCCACCCACCCCGAAAACGCAGCCGAGCAGGAGATGGCGTACCATTACCGAACCCGCGGTGTAGGAATTCGTACGTGGCCAGGGCTGACCGTCAGGATTGAGGTCCGCTTAACGACCGTACGGGAGCATGCGCGGGTCAGCGGCTCGCGCAGCCGCGACCCCCCTCTCCGTCTTGCTCGGAAAATGCCCGCCAACGGCGAGCATCCGGTTGGCCAGCACCGGATCGGGGATGTTGCATCCGCAACCAACCTGCGCTAAAATCCGGCTCTGAAGATCGGATATAGGAACACATGGAACTCACCACGCTGACACTTTCGAAGAACCTTCCGGACGAGATCCGGGAGCCGACCACGGTCGCCGACCCCGTCGACCAGCTGCTGCGCCGTGCGGCGCAGTACCGGCTGCTCCGTCCGGCAGAAGAGCTCGAGCTCGCCAAGCGCATCGAGCGCGGCGACCTGCGCGCCTAGGAGCTGCTGATCAACTCCAACCTGCGCCTGGTCGTCTCGATCGCCCGGCGCTACCAGGGTCTCGGCCTCGGCATGTCCGACCTTGTCCAGGAGGGCATGATCGGCCTGATCCGCGCGGCCGAGAAGTTCGACTGGCGCAAGGGTTTCCGCTTCTCGACCTACGCGACGCTGTGGATCCGTCAGGCGATCCAGCGTGGCCTGGACAACACGGCCCGTACGGTGCGCCTGCCGGCGAACGTCGCCCAGCAGACCCGCAAGGTGGACCGCGTGGCGGCCGACCTGGCGGCGAAGCTCGAGCGGGATCCGACGGCGGAGGAGATCGCGGCCGAGACGGGCTTTGAGCCCGACGAGGTCGAGCGCCTGCGCAAGCTGGACTCGCGTCCCGCAAGCCTTGACGCGCGCGTCGGCGACGACGACTCCGCGTCGCTCGGCGAGCTGCTCGACAGCAACGCCCTGACGCCCGAGGAGGAGGTCGGCCGCGATGACGTCGCCGATCAGCTCGACAAGGCGCTGCAGGAGCTGCCTGCCGAGGAGCGCCAGGTCATCGAGCTGCGCTTCGGCCGCAAGGGCGAGCAGCCGCACACCGTCGCGCAGACCGGCCGCAAGCTCGGTGTGAGCACCGCCGAGGCTCAGCGTCTCGAGGAGCGTGCCCTGAGCCGCCTGGCCCGCCTGGACCGCGTCGCAGCACTGCGCGAGGCCGCGTAGCCAACGCTTACCGCGTCGCCTCGGCGGCGCAGACGAGAGTCATCGAGAGCCCGCCCACCGGCGGGCTCTCGTGCTTTCGGGATCCGCTCGCCGCGGCCGTTCAGCCCCGGACCGTCACGGCGACGACGCGGCTGAACCCTTCGGCGAACGGATGATCCGGGCGCGGTGCGACGCGAATGCGGAAGCGATAGGTGACCGTCGCGCCGACGGTCGCGGTGAACCGATAGGTCGTCCGCCAGCGTCCCGTGCGCGTCGTCCGCAGACCCTGGGTGCGAACGGGCTGCCAGCGGCCCTTCAGTGGGTTGTAGCCCTGCAGCTCGAGTTCGCGTCCGGTGCGCGGGACGTAGCCGCCGAGCACCCGGCCGGAGAACTCGACGGCCTGACCGTTGCGCAGCCGGCCGCGACTGGCGCGCAGCGTGACGCGCGCCGGCACCGCGACCGCCAGCAGGCGGCTCGCTGCGCCGATCGTCTGCTCGTTGTCGGCGACGACGAGCCGGACCCGGGTACTCGGTCCGGGCGGCAACGTCGCCCCCACCCGTCCGGTGTCGTCACTGATGCGGACGGCGCGGACGCGCCAGTCGCCCGTGCCGATCCGCTGCTGGAACTCGACCCGGCGACCGGTCACGAAGCGCCCGTCGAGCGTCGCCACGCGTCCGCGGACGAGCACGGCGATGCCCGCGCGGACCGTCGCGTGGGCCGCGCCCACATGCGCGCCCGCGGTGATCCCGGCGTCGATGACAACGGTCTCCCGCAGCGGCAGGCGCACGGCGGTCGGGCTGGCCGCTCCGCCGTAGACGATCAGCCCTTCGTTGCCGGCGCAGTCCCGGACGCGGAAGCGCACGAGGTAGCCGCCTGCCGGCAGGCGCTCGTCCGGGATGACCCCGGTCACGGCGCGCTTCTCCGGCTGGGCCGGGAAGCTGCGCCACTCGCGCGCGCCGGTGGCCCGCAGCTCGAGCGTCGCGCTGTCGATGCACTCCTCGGCGACCGCGGCGCGGATCCGCCGCGGAGCCAGGTGGTCGAGCGGCTCGACGGTCCCGGCGGGGTTGTTGCGGTCGACGCGGAAGCTCGCTCGCTGCGGGCCGCTGGCGTTGCCGGCCGCGTCCACCGCGCGCACCGTCACGACGTGCGTTCCGTCGTGGGGAAGCTCGATCGTCTCCGCCGCCGCGCGGACCCGCACCAGCGGCGCCTCGTCGACCTGGTACTCGAGGTATGCGCCACGCTCGACCGGCTCGCCATCGGGGGCTGGGGCCATGCCGGACAGCTGCTCCTGATCGGTGGCGCGGGCGGTGAGCCGCACGCCCTGACGCAACCATTCGCCCTCTGGCGCGACCAGCGGCGCACCGTCGGTCGTGAGCCGTACGACGGGCGCAGTCCGATCGATCCGGACCAACCCCTCGTCGACCTGCCCGGAGGCCAGACCGGCGCCGCTGATCGCGCGTGCCCGCACGCGGGTGATGCCCTCGGGCAGGGCGCCGAGGCTCACGAGCACCCGCTCCCCGCGATCGGTCACCACCGTGGACGGGTCGCCGCCGCCGCGCATCACCGCGAAGCCGGACACACCTGAGGGGCCGCTCACCGATGTCGCGGGGAAGCTGACGACCACGTTCGAGGCACGCTCGCCGTTGACCCAGCCGGCGCCGGCGTCGACCTTGGCCGAGCCCGGGATCGTGTCGTCAAAGCGCATCGGCTCCGACCACGCGCTCTTGGGCCCGATGCGCACGAGGTCCGCAGACCACGCGCGGACCTTCCACTCCCCGGCGGCCGGGACGGTGATCGCCACGGTTGATGGGACGCCGAACCTGCTGCTCACGAAGCACGCCGTCCCGTCGACGCGGCAGACCTGCCATGCCACCCAGGTCACGCCTGAGCCGTGCGCGCCGTCGCGCGCGTCGATCCCGAGCTCGAAGCTGTTGGTGGAGCGCCACCCCGATCCGCCGCGGATCACCGGGATCGCCACCGTCGACGGGGTGTTGTCGACGAGGACGGTCGAGCGCTGATCGGCGACGTTGCCGCTGCTGTCGACGACGCGGGCGATCACCGGGCTGGGCCCGTCGGGCAGCCGCGTGGTATCGATCGATGCGTCGAGCGAGCCCGTCGCTGGGCACGGGGTCATCGCATAGTCGTCGCACGGCATCGCGCGCGTGCCGACGCTGAGACCGCCCGCCTCGATCGACAGCGAGCGCACGCCGGCGTTGTCGCTGGCATCGAAGCCGAGCGCCGAGTCGCCGGCCACCCAGATCCCGCTGCCCCACAGCGTTCCGCGCCGTACCCACAGCTCGGGACCGACGTCGTCGCGCACGTCGAGCGTGAGGTTGCGCAGCGTCGTCGCGGCGCGGACGCGATCGCGCTGACAGCCGGTGCTGAGCCCGCAGATCGCCGCCAGCTGGATGCTCGACGCCCAGATCGGCAGGTCGATCCGCAGCGTCGGCGGACCGATCCACGAGCACGCATGCTGGAAGCCGCACCAGGTGTCCACGGTCCCGTTCACGCGGATGCCGGCGCGCCAGCCGTCGACGTTGGAGCTGCCCTTCTCGTCGTAGGCGGTGGCGTCGGCATGGACACCGGTGATGACCGTGCCGACGGGCGCGATCGCCTGCAGGCCGCCGGTCGCGCCTGACGGCGCGAGTACCGGGACCTGTCCGGCCCCGCGCAGGCTGTTGCGGACCTTCATCCCGCGCGCCGGGTCGGCGAGACACGACGCGTCGGCGGCGACGAGGCCGGTGTCGCCATAGGCCGACCAGGAACGATTGATGTTCGAGCCATCGCAAGCGCGCACCTGATACGTGCCGGCGAAGGACTGCGACACGACGAGCAGACCCAGCAGCAGGGCGATGGACACGGCAGCGCACAGGCGCGCGCCGGAAGACACGGGGAACGACATTGGACCGTCCTTGGTCGGAGATGCCCCCTGGAGTGGGGCTCGTTGTGCTCGTCTAGACCCGAGCCCGCCCAGGTTTCCCCCCTGGCGGCTCTCGTCTGGACCCGGTCGCGGCGGCAGTGCGACCGTTTCCCAGGGTGTCACACTCGGACGGTGCCCGAGCTTCCAGAAGTCGAGGTTTCGGCGCGTCTGCTCGATGCGGCCTTGCGTGGAACAGCCATCGAATCCGCGCTTGCGCCCGGCATCAACGCGCTGAAGACGTTCGATCCACCGCTGGAGGTCCTCGCGGGCCGGACCGTGGCGGGAGTGCGGCGTCGCGGCAAGCACCTCGTCGTCGACGTCAGCGGCGACCTGTCGCTGCTCATGCACCTGATGTCCGCGGGGCGCCTGCAGCTCTATGACAAGCGCGCCGCCCCGCGCGATCGCACGTCGCGGCTGCTCGTCCGGCTGGCGGACGGGCGCGAGCTGCGACTGCGCGAATTCGGAACGCGCCAGGCTGCGTGGGTGAAGCTGCTCGCGACGGCGGCGGTCGAGGAGGACCCCGCGATCGCGACGCTCGGGCCGGAGGCCTGGCCCGATCCGCCCGACCTGGCGGAGCTGCTGGCGCCACAGGGCGCGCGCCCGCTGCAGGCCGTGCTCCGCGACCAGCGGGTGATCACGGGCATCGGGCGCTCGTGGGTCGACGAGATCCTCTGGACCGCCTGTCTCTCCCCCTTCCAGCGCGCGGGTGAGCTCGACGCGGCGCAGGGGCAGGCACTGCGCGAGGCGACGATCGAGCGCCTCGGCGGCGCGATCGATCACTACGAGCAGGTCGTCGCGCTGCCGATCCCCGACAAGCTGCCGCTCCCGCTGCAGGTGCATCGCCACGCCGGCGAGCCATGCCCGCGCTGCGGCACGACGATCGAGGCGATCCACTACGAGAGCTACGTGCTCTGCTACTGCCCCACGGATCAGACCGGGGGGCGAGTCCTCAAGGACCGGCGCCTTTCACGGCTGCTGAAATGAGCGAGCCATTCCCGAAAGGACCCTCCATGCTTGAGCAAGGCGACGCCGCACCCGGCTTCACCCTCCCCGACCAGGACGGCGACCAGGTCAGCCTGGCCGACCTGCGCGGCCGCCCGGTGGTGCTGTACTTCTACCCGCGCGCCTCGACCCCGGGCTGCACGAAGCAGGCTTGCGGCGTGCGTGACCATCTCCCCGCCTACGAGGACGCGAACGCCGTCGTCATCGGCGTCTCGCCCGACCCCGTCAAGAAGGTGAAGACGTTCCATGACGACGAGGGACTGAACTTCACGCTCCTGGCCGACGAGGATCACGCCATCAGCGAGGCGTACGGCGTCTGGGCGGAGAAGTCGATGTACGGCAAGACCTACTGGGGGGCGCTGCGGGCGACGTTCATCATCGACGCGGACGGCGTGATTCGCCACGTGATCCCGAAGGTCTCACCGAAGACGCACGACGATGAGGTCCTGACGGCGCTCGGCGAGCTCGCTCCGGCCTGAGCGTCAGCGGCGCTTCGGGACGCAGGTCCTGTACTTGCGGGTGCTCGCAACCTTGCGCCCGTCGGTCAGCGTGACGCTGATCTTGACCGTGAAGCGCCCCTTCGGCAGCCCGCGCAGATCGACCGGTGCGGTGACGCGCTTTCCGGTGACGGTCGCCGCACGCTTGCCGTTCACGTTCACGTACGCGCTCTTGAGCTTGAATCCCTTGGGCTGCTTCAGGCGGATCCGGAAGTTTCGCCGGCTCACACATCCCTTCGCCGACGGCAGCACGATCACCGCGGAGGCCTTCGGCAGCGTTGCGAGCACGGGCTTTGCGGGAGCCGGTGCCGGCGGCGGCGCGGGTGCCGGCTCAGGCTCCGGGGTGGGGGGCGGAACGACGGGCGGTGGACCCGCCACGGGGGTGAGCGTGTAGCGGACCACGCGCCCCGTCAGGCTGTAGAACTGGGGCACGTAGACCGAGCCGTCGGGTCCGAATGCGACGTCGTACGGCGACTCGATGAGGCTCGCCGACGGCGCGAAGAGTTCGAGCAGCGCAAAGTCCGCGCGGAAGCGGAAGATGCCCTTGGGAGTCGAGATCTGCCCCACGAGGATCTCGCCGCCGGGCCCGACGTCGATCGAGCGGGGGTCGTTCAGCTGGGGACTCGTGAACTCCCCGGCGTACGCGCCAGCCGAGGAGTAGCGACCGACGCCGAGACCGTCACCGCCGACGAGCACCTCGCCGGCGGCGGTCGTGGCCATCCCAAACGGACCGGCCAGATTGCCTGCGCCCGATCCCGCCTGGCACGTCGCCACACAGGTCTCCATACCCGTCCCGCCGCCCGGATCGACGTTGCCGCCGAAGGCCCGCACGAATGCGCCCGTCGCGGTGAACTGCGAGGCGCGGTTGTTGACGCTCTCCGTCACGTAGACGTCGCCTGACGGGCCGACGGAGATGCCGCCGGGCCGGTTGAGCTGTCCCGCCGCGGCCCCGATCGACCCGGCCTTGCAGGTGGTGGCGGTGGTGCAGGACTCGAACCCCGTGCCCGTGCCCCCGGTGGGGTCGACATCCCACCCCCAGGATCGCACGAAGGTCCCGTCAGGGTTGTACTGGTTGACGCGCCGGTTGAAGTAGTCGGAGACATAGACCGCGTTGCCGTCCGGGGAGACTGCAACGTCCCAGAGGAAGTTCAGCTCCCCAGCTGCCGATCCGGCGGTTCCGGCCTGACAGGTTGTCGTGCAGACCTCGAAGGCGTTGCCGCCGACCAGCGGATTCACGCCCTTCCCCCAGGCACGCTCGAAGCCGCCGCCCGGACCGAACTTCACGATCCGTACGTTGTTGCGGTCGACGACGTAGACCGAGCCGTCCGGGCCGACGTCGGCCCGGTAGGGACCGTCCATCTGGCCGGCCCCCGCTCCCAGCCCGGTCCCGAGCACGCCGGCCTCGGTGAATCCGGCGACCGCCGGGGCTGCGGTGAAGCATGCGGAGACGACGGTTGCCACGGCCGCTGTGCGAAGCGCGTTGAAGAACGGCACTGTCTGCCCCCTGTCGGACCGGCGGGTCGGTCCTCGCAGTCAACACGGATGCCAGGCGCCCGTCAACCGGCGACCGCCCCTGCGTCCCCCACCATCCATACCCTCCGCCGCGGTGGTCAAGTACCTCGGATCCAAGCGCCAGCTCGTTCCGCTGATCGGCGAGCTCGCGCGGCGCATCCCCGCGCGCACCGCCTGCGACCTGTTCGCGGGGACGACGCGCGTCGGCCAGGAGCTGCGCCGCGCCGGGCTCGTCGTGCACTCCAACGACCTGGCGACCTACAGCGAGGTGCTGGGGCAGGCGTACATCGCCGCCGACGCGGACACGCTCGACCGCGTGCGCCTGCGCACGCTGCTGGCCGAGCTCTCCTCCGTGCCCGGCCGCGACGGCTACGTGACGCGCACGTTCTGCGAGGAGGCGCGGTTCTTCCAGCCGCACAACGGCCGCCGGATCGATGCGATCCGCGACGCGATCGACGGCCTCGAGCTCACCGCCGTGGAGCGCGGCGCCGTGCTGACGAGCCTGCTCGAGGCGGCGGACCGCGTGGACTCCACCTGCGGCGTGCAGATGGCCTACATCAAGCGGTGGGCGCAGCGCTCCCACCGCCAGCTGGAGCTGCGCGAGCCGGTGGCGGTCGCCGGTCCCGCCGGCACCGTGAGCCGGCTCGACGCGCTGGACCTTGCACCGGCGCTCGGGGACACGGACCTCGTCTACCTCGACCCGCCCTACAACCAGCATTCCTACTTCTCCAACTACCACGTGTGGGAGACCCTGATTCGCTGGGACGCCCCGGAGACCTATGGGATCGCGTGCAAGCGCCTGGACTGCCGGACGACCAAGTCCCCCTTCAACCGCAAGCGCGAGGCCTGGAGCGCGCTCGAGCGCCTCGTGACATCACTGCGCTCACCGTGGATCGTCCTGTCGTTCAGCGACGAGGGCTTCCATGACGCAGACGGGCTGGCGGCGCTGCTGGCCGACCGCGGACATGTGCGTCCGGTGACGGTCGGCCACCCGCGGTACGTCGGCGCGCGCATCGGGATCCATGATCCCAGCGGCAGGCGCGTGGGGAAGGTCTCGCACGTGCGCAACCGCGAGACGCTGTGGGTCGTCGGGCCATCGGCTCGCGCGGTCGAGCGCGCGACGGACGGTCTCGCCACCGGTGAGTCCGGCCCGGCCCACCCGGCGGCGCGGGCCGCCTAGTCTCAAGGGCGGTGCTCACCGACCTTCCGATCCCATTCGCCGCCGCCGGAAGCCTCGAGGGCGTCCTGCTCGATCTGTTCGTCGTGCTGCTCGCGGCAAAGCTCGGCGACGAGCTGTTCAAGCGGATCCGTCAGCCGACCGTGGTCGGCGAGATCCTCGCGGGCGTCGTGATCGGGCCGTCCGTGCTGGGGCTCGTCGACCTCTCCCAGATCCTCGAGCTCTTCGCCGAGCTCGGCGTGATCTTCCTGCTGTTCTGGGTCGGGCTGGAGACGCGGCTCTCCGACCTGCGCGCCGTCGGGCGAATCGCCCTGCTCGTCGCCTTGCTGGGCGTGCTGTTCCCCGGCGCCGCCGGCGTCGCGCTCGGCGTGGTTCGCGGCGAGGACACGGCGACGAGCGTCTTCTTCGCGGCGGCGCTCGCCGCGACGAGCGTGGGAATCACGTCGGCCGTGCTGACTGAGCTGCGCGCCGTGAAGACGGTGCCGGGGCGCACGATCCTGGCCGCCGCAGTCGTCGATGACGTCCTCGCGCTGCTGGTGCTCGCGGTCGCGGTGAGCATCGCGGAGACCGGCGGCATCGACGTCGGCGACCTGGGTCTGACGGCTGCGCTGTCGGCCGCGTTCGTCGCGTTCGTGGCGCTCGGCGGCGGGTCGCTGCTGCGCCGGCGCCCACAGCTCCTGACCGCACCGCGGTTCGCCGACTCCCCGTTGCTGCCCGCCGTGCTGCTGTGTCTCGGGCTCGCCGTGGTGGCCGGTGAGATCGGGCTGGCCGGCATCATCGGTGCCTTCCTCGCCGGCATGGTGATCGCCGAGTCCAGCGAACGCGAGGCGGTCGAGAGCGAGGTCGGCGCGCTGTACGCGTTCTTCCCCCCGTTCTTCTTCGCCTCGATCGGCATCCAGCTCGATCTCGGCGCGCTCGCTGACGGCCCGACGTTGCTGCTGCTGACCGGCGTCACCGCCCTGGCGGTCGTCACGAAGCTGGCCGGCGGCTGGCTGGGCGCGCGGCAGCTGGGCGCGCGCGAAGCGCTGGTCGTCGGCGTCGGGATGGTCCCGCGCGGTGAGGTCGGCATCATCGTCGCAGGCATCGGCGCGACCGCCGGCGTGATCACGGACGAGCTGTTCGCGGTGATCGTCGGCATGGCCGTGATCACGACCCTGATCGTCCCGCCGGTGCTGCGCGTGCTGCTGCGGCGCTCCGATGAGGCGGTCCCGTGATCGTGCCCGCTGCCGTGATCCTCGACAACGATGGCCTGACCCTCGACAGCGAGAGCGTCTGGACCCGCGCGGAGGTCCTGCTGTTCGAGCGCCGCGGCCGCGAGTTCACGCACGCGCACAAGCTCGAGCTCGTCGGGTCCGCCGGGCCGCAGGCGGCCGCAAAGCTCGAGCGCATGCTCGACGTCCCCACCGGCAGCGGAGCGGCGATCCTCGACGAGCTCGGCGACCTCGTCGTCGCGGAGCTGGCGCGGGGCTGCACGCCGATGCCCGGAGCGCTCGCGCTGATCGCTGCGCTGCGCGCGGCCGGCACCCCGTTCGCGCTGTGCTCGAACTCGCCGCGACGGATCGTCGATGCCGCGCTGCGCGGGTCAGCGCTGGACGGCACGTTCACCGTCACGATCGCCGGTGACGAGGTGGCCCGCGGCAAGCCCGCCCCCGATCCCTACCTCGCGGCGGCTGCGGGACTCGGCGTGGAGCCCACGGCGTGCATCGCGCTCGAGGACTCGCCGACCGGTGCGGCCAGCGCGCGCGCCGCCGGCATGCGCGTGCTCGGGGTTCCTTCGGTTCCCGGCGTCTCGCTCGATGCGAGCGTCGACGCGAGCTTCAGCACGCTTGAGGATCCCGCGCTGTGGCGCGAGCTGGGGCTTCAGCCGCCGGCCGGCGGGAGTTGACCGGTCGCGGGACCGCGCGACGGGTGGCGCCGGCGGAACAGCCACCAGCAGACCCCGCCGATCGGGATCGGCAGCCAGTACGAGAACAGGCGGTAGGCCAGGGTCGCGAGCACCGCGTCGCCGCCGGCGACGCCCGCGATCGCCAGGGAGCCGGTGAGGCCGGCCTCGACGAAGCCCAGGCCGCCCGGGGTGATCGGTATCAGCACCAGCAGCTGCGCGGCGAAGTACGCCAGCAGGACGAGCGACAGCGGGGGCTGTGCCCCCACCGCCTCGAGCGCGACGAGCAGCACCGCGAAGTCGAGCAGGTACTTGCCCAGGCTCGCTGCGAGTGCCTGCTTCCAGCGCGCCCCCACGACGCGCACGATCAGGTCGCGCTCCTCGACGAGCCGGTCGGGCAGCCCGGTCATCGGCGCGCGGCTGCGCCGCAGGCGATTGCGCACGCGCTGCGCGACGGTGCCGACGCGGCGCAGCGGCTTGTCGGTGACGACGAGCACGACCCCGCCTGCCACGAGGCCGACCAGGATCATCCCCGCCCACAGCAGGAGCGACCGGATCGCGTCGTCCACGCGCCCGTCGAGGACGGCGGGGATCGCCAGCACCGGAAGACCGAGGAGCACGCCGAACGTCAGCAGGTTCGTGGCGGTCAGGCCGGTCGCGGTCGCGCCGCGCGGGGCCCCGGCATCGACGAGCATCCGATACTGCAACGCTCCGGCCGCGGCACCGCCGCCGGGGACGATGCGCCCGAACGCGTTGCTCGCCAGCTGCGAGGTGCTGATCTGCCACCAGCTCGCGCGCCGGATCGCCACCCACTGGACAGCCCACATGCAGACGAAGCTGCCGGCCTCGAGGACGAGCATCAGCGGGAACCACCACCAGCCGATCTCGGCCAGGCGCGGAGCCGACGAGAGCACCTCGACGAGCCCGGGCCCGAGCACGTAGAGCGTCAGCAGGACAAGGGTGAGCAGCAGCGTGATGCGCAGCACCTGCCGCCCCGTGCGGCGCGGCGCGCGGCGCTCGCGCTCCTCGAGCTCGCGTTCGGCAAGCGCTTCGAGCCGGGCCTGCTCCTCGGGCGTGACGGCGGGCGGCTCCGGCCAGACGGGGAGCCGGTGGCCGGGCGTCGGTGTCGGCGTCTGCGGCACCCGCCGAGCTCTCAGCCCGCGACGACGCGCACCGCGCCGGCGGCCGCGCGCGCCCGGTCACGGGCCTCGTCCAGGTCCGCCCCGGCGGCGAGCGCCACGCCCATCCGCCGTCCCGGCCGCGCGTCGGGCTTGCCGAACAGGCGCACCTGGACGTCATCGCCGGCGGCGAGCGCCATGTGGAGACCGGTGTACTGCGGCGCGTCGCCGGGCCCCTCGGCGAGGATCACGGCACTGGCGCCCGGCGCGATCAGCGGGATCTCCCCCGCCGGAACGGGCAGCCCCAGGATCGCGCGCACGTGCAGTGCGAACTCGCTCAGCGTCTGTGTCGCCATCGTCACCATTCCCGTGTCGTGCGGCCGAGGTGAGACCTCGCTGAAGAGGACCTCGTCACCGCGCACGAACAGCTCGACGCCGAAGATCCCGGTCCCACCGAGCGCCTCCGTGACCGCCCCCGCGACATCACCGGCACGCGCGCGCGCCGCCGCGCTCATCGGCTGTGGCTGCCAGCTCTCGCGATAGTCGCCGTCGACCTGTACGTGCCCGATCGGTGCGCAGAAGGACGTCCCGCCCGCGTGACGGACGGTCAGCAGCGTGATCTCGTAGTCGAAGTCGACGAAGCCCTCCGCGATCACGCGGCCTGCGCCGGAGCGCCCGCCGGTCTGCGCATACTCCCAGGACGCCTGTGCGTCGGCCGGCGTGCGCACCACGGACTGGCCCTTGCCGCTCGACGACATCACGGGCTTGACGACGCACGGCGTCCCGAGCGCCGCGACCGCCTGCTCGAGTTCCCCGAGGCTGTCGCAGAAGCGGTAGGGCGAGGTCGGCAGGGCGAGCTCCTCGGCCGCGAGGCGCCGGATCCCTTCGCGGTCCATCGTCAGGCGAGCGGCGCGCGCCGTCGGAACGACGTGCAGACCCTCGGCCTCCAGCTCCTCGAGCACCGGGGTCGCGATCGCCTCGATCTCGGGCACGATCAGCAACTCGGCGCACGGGCGCTCGCGCTCTGCGCGCAGCAGTGTGCGCAGCGCGGCGGGGTCCGTCATGTCGATGACGGCGGCCCGATCGGCCACCTGCATCGCCGGCGCGCCCGCGTAGCGGTCCACGGCGAGGACCTCGCAGCCCAGGCGCTTGGCCTCGAGCACGACCTCGCGCCCGAGCTCACCCGACCCGAGCAGGACGAGCCGGACGGCATTGGCGCCCGCGGGCGTCCCGATCACGATTCCCATCAGCGCGGGAGCTTACGATGGGCGCCCCGGGTACCCTCGCCCGCGTGGCGCTCGCCTCGATCCTGGACGGCGCGGAGACGTTCTTCGACGCAGTCGGAAGCTTCTTCGACAGCCTCGCATCGGTCAGCCTCGTGCCGCTGCTGCTGGGCCTGCTCGCGTTCGTCGCGTATCTGTCGCTGCGCGCCAAGGCGCTGCACAACGCGCTGCGCGCCGCCTACCCGGGCGAGCCGATCCCCTACAAGCTGATCTGGGGCGCGTACATCGCGGCCTACGGCTTCAACAACCTCGTCCCCGCGCGCGGCGGGGACGTCATCAAGCTGTTCCTCGTCAAGACGTCCGTTCCGGGCTCGCGCTATCCGGCGGTCGCGGCGGCCTTCGGCGTCGAGCAGATCTTCGATCTGACGATGGCCGTGCCGGTGCTGCTGTTCGCGTTCACGCAGGGCGTCTTCCCGAAGCCGCCGGACTTCTCGCAGCTGAACGCGTTCGACCTGTCGTTCTTTGCCTCCAACCCGCAGCTGACGCTGTTCGTGATCACCGCGCTCGCGGTGCTCGTGCTCGCGCTGTTCGCGTGGCTCTCGCGGCGCGTCGTGGCGTTCTGGCAGAACGTCCGCCAGGGCCTGACCGTCCTGTTCGACCGCCGCCGCTATGTCCGTGAGGTCTGGCTCGTGCAGTTCGCCGGCTGGCTGCTGCGCTTCACGGCGTTCTGGCTGCTGCTGGACGCCTTCGGCGTCGGCGGCTCGGTGCACAACGTGCTGCTGGTGCTCGGCGTCAACGCGGTCGCAGCACTCGTGCCGTTCACGCCCGGCGGCGCCGGGGTTCAGCAGGCGCTGCTGGTGAAGGTGTTCGCCGGTGCGGCGACGGGCGCGACGGTCGCCGCCTACTCCGTCGGGCAGCAGATCGCGATCGCCTTCATCTCGCTCTCCGTCGGGTTCGGCGCCCTGTTCTTCGTGTTCGGCTTCCGCTCGTTCAAGGACGTCGCGGCGGCCGGCCGAGAGCACCGGGCCGCCGAGAAGCGGGCCGACGCGCAGCCGACCTAGCGCGCGGGCAGCTAGCGCAGGCCCTGGCGGGCTTCGCGCACGAGCGTGACGGCCTCAGGGAAGATCAGGGCCATCGTCGCGCGGATCTGCTCGGCCTGCTCCGCCGTCGTGCCCTGAACGTTGATGCGGTTGATCGCCGCGACGGTCATGTCGACCGCCAGCTTGATCGCGTTGTCCGCCCACGCCAGCGACTGTTGGCTGGAGAGCTGCTCGGCGAACTCCGCCATGCGCTTCTGCAACTCCTCCGGATCACCGAAGAGATCCCCGAATCCGCCCGTGCCTTCCATGCTTGAATCGTACTCGTGTCTGCGAGTGTGCCCGGCCAGGGCGTCGATCTGGCGTACGAGCGGTATGGGAGCGGCCCCGCGGTCCTGCTCGTGCACGGCCTCGCCGGTGACCTGGAGACGCTCGCCCCCGTCGCCGTGGAGATCGCCGGAGCGGGCGCGTGCCTGATCGCCTACTCGCGCCGGGGCTACGCCGGGAGCACCGCGCCGGAGCCCTATCTCGGGACGACCGTCGCCGAGCAGGCGCAGGACGCGGCGGCGCTGCTCAGCGGGCTGGACGTCGCGGACGCAGTCGTTGCAGGTGACGGCTTCGGAGCGCTGATCGCGCTTGACCTGCTGCTGCGCCACGGCGACCGCGTGCGCGCCGCGGTGCTGAGCGAACCGCCGCTCTACGCGCTGGCCCCGAGCGCCACCCGCGAGTTGGCGGAGTGGTACGAGGCGCTGCGCGACGCCGTCGCCGCCGGCGGACCCGCAGCCGGGGTCGAGCGCTGGCTGGACGGCCGCGCCGACGCCGACACGATCGAGCGCGTGAGCGCCGCCCATGGGGCGTTCTACGCCGACGTCGCCGGTTTCGCCAGCCTCCCCGTCACACGCTCCGGCCTGCGCGCGATCCAGCAGCCGGTGGTCGTCGTGACGGGCCCCGCGTCGTCCGCGGGCACCATCGAAGCCGCCGACGCACTCGCCGCGCTGCTCCCGAACGTCACCCGCACCCACGACGGCGACCTCGCCGGCGCCACCGCGTCGTTGTTGAGCGTCTGACCCCGACCCGGGGTGGTGCTCCCCGGCGCCGCGGGAGTGCCGCCCCGCAATCAGCCGCCTCGTTGGTGGAAATAGAACTCCGGCATCGCGCTGCGCGTGATCGTGGCCGTCAGCGAGCTCTGCAGCTCGGGGTCCGAGGTGCGCACGGCGATGTCGTCCAGCGTCACGATCCCGGCCAGGCGGCCGTCCTCGAGCACCGGCAGCCGGCGGATGCCGAATCGCGCCATCAGCGTCGCCGCCTCGCGCAGGTCCATCTCCGGCTCGCCGGTCACGACCGGTGACGAGGCGTGCTCGCCGGCGGTCCCGGCGGCGTCGCAGCCGTCGGCCACGACGCTGACGGCGACGTCACGGTCGGTGATGAAGCCGACCGGCGCCCCGTCGGGGCCACAGAGGATCACGGCGCCGACGTTGCGCTCACGCATGATCTCCGCCACTTCGCGCACCGTCGTGTGGGGCGACGCGGTGACGAGCGTGCTGGTCATGACGTCGCGAATCACCATCGTGCCGCGATGCTACCCCCTCACGGCGGCGCTGCTCCCTAGAATCGTCGCTCTTCATGGCCCAGCCTGCTTCCACGCCCCTGCCCACGCCCGACGAGGTCCTCGCCACCGAGGACGCCACACGGGGCCGCACGTCGATCGCGGCGTGGCTGGCGGCGATCTGCACGCTCTCCGGTGCGATCGTCAGCGGCCTGGCATTCGGCGGCCTCCCGGAGTACGACGAGCGTGTCGTCAGCATCAGCGACGCGCTCGGCAACCTCGTCGGCGGCCAGCCGATCCCGCCGGGGCGGGCGGTCGCGCAGCTCACGTACATCGGCGATCACCCCGCGGCGTTCCTGGCGGGGCCCGTGCTGTCGGCGATCGGCGGCCTGCTGATCTACTTCGTCCTCGCGTTCCTGTTCCGCGCCACGACGGCGCGCGGCGGGCCACTCCCGCGGGTCGTCCTGATCGCGATCGGCGCGGGCGCCGTCTCCTACGCCCTCGGGACCGCGCTCGTTGGCGTGATGCGCGTCGTCGAGGGATCGAACCTCGCCGCCGGCGCCACGAACGCGGCCGCGCTCGACGCGATCGGCTCCGGGCCGATCGTCGCGGGAACCGTCATCCAGCTGCTGGGCTCGCTGAGCCTCGGGTTCGCCTTCGTCCTGATCGGGCTGAACGCCATGCGCGTCGGCCTGCTCACCCGCTTCATGGGGATCCTCGGCATGATCGCCGGCGCGACCTTCGTGATCCCCCTCGACCAGCAGGGGATCATCCGCTCGTTCTGGCTCGGCGCCGTCGGCTTCCTGATCGCGCGCCGCTGGCCGAGCCCGGTCCCGGCGTGGGAGTCGGGTCGTGCCGCGCCATGGCCGAGCACGCGCGACATGCGCGCCCAGCGCTCGGGCGAGCCGCTGCCCGCGCCCGATACGCCCGCGCCGACCGTCCCCGCGGACGGCCTCACGCAGGGCCAGCGGCGCAAGAAGCGCAAGCGCTCCTGAACGGCCGCGCGCGCCGGCGGCGCGGCGTAAGGTGAGCAGCATGCAAGACGATCGCACGCTTGAGGCCGAGCTCGAGGCGCTGCTGCAGCGCGAGTGGTTCGATCCGCCCGAGGAGTTCGTTCGCGACGCGCTGATCACGGACCTGTCCGAGCATGCCGCGGCTGAGCGTGACCCGGTGGGCTGGTGGGAGCAGCAGGCCCGCGCGCTGGACTGGTTCGAGCCATGGGAGCGAGCGCTTGACGACGCGGACGCGCCGTTCTATCGCTGGTTCACGGGCGGCAAGCTGAACGTGTCGCACAACTGCCTGGACCGCCACGTGGAGGCCGGCCTGGGTGACCGTGTCGCGCTGCACTGGCACGGCGAGGAGGGTGAGACGCGCGCGATCACGTACGCCGAGCTGCTCGCCGACGTCCAGCGCTGCGCGAACGCCCTGAAGGCACGCGGCGTGGGGCCCGGCGACGTCGTCGGGATCTACCTGCCGATGATCCCCGAGGTCGTCGTGGCGATGCTCGCGTGCACGCGCATCGGCGCGCCGCACAACGTCGTCTTCGGCGGGTTCAGCGCCGAGTCGGTGCATGAGCGGATGGCGTTCTCCAACGCGAGCGCGCTGATCACCGTCGACGGGGCGCGGCGCAAGGGGAAGACCGCAGCGGTCAAGAGCGAGGTGGACCGCGAGATGGGCCACCTCTCGCACCTGGAGACGATCGTCGTCGTGCGCCACACCGGTGAGCCGTGCGAGCTGCAGGAGGGGCGCGACATCTGGTGGGACGAGGCGCTGGCGGCAGCTGACCCGGTCTGCCCCGCCGAGCCGCTGGACGCCGAGCACCCGCTGTTCATCCTCTATTCGTCGGGCTCGACGGCGAAGCCCAAGGGCATCCAGCACACGACCGGCGGCTACCTGACCGGCGTGGCCTGGACGTTCAAGCACGTCTTCGACCTGAAGCCCGAGCGGGACGTCTTCTGGTGCAGCGCCGACGTGGGCTGGATCACCGGTCACAGCTACATCGTCTACGGCCCGCTCGCCAACGGCGCGACATCGGTGATGTTCGAGGGCGCGCCCGACTACCCCCACAAAGGCATCTGGTGGGAACTGTGCGCGCGCTACGGCGTGAGCATCTTCTACACCGCGCCGACTGCGATCCGCACCTGCATGAAGTGGGGCGCGGACGAGGTCGGCAGGCACGACCTCTCCAAGCTGCGACTGCTGGGAACCGTCGGCGAGCCGATCAACCCGAAGGCCTGGGCCTGGTACTGGCACGTCGTCGGCGGCGGGCGCTGCCCGGTCGTGGACACCTGGTGGCAGACCGAGACCGGGCAGATCATGATCACGACGCTGCCCGGCGCGCAGCGCATGAAGCCCGGCTCGGCGGGCACGCCGCTCCCGGGTATCGCCGCGAAGGTCGTCGACAACGACGGCGCCGAGGCCCAGCGCGATGTGCAGGGACTGCTCACGCTGCGCCACCCCTGGCCCGGCATGCTGCGCACGCTGTTCAGGGAGCCCGACCGCTTCGTGACCGGCTACTGGGAGCGCTTCGGCGCCCCGAACTACTTCGTCGGCGACGCCAGCCGGCAGGATCACGACGGCTACTTCTGGGTGATCGGGCGCGTGGATGACGTGCTGAACGTCTCGGGCCACCGGATGTCGACCGCTGAGATCGAGTCGGCGATCGTCAGCCATCCGAAGGTCGCCGAGGCCGCGGTGATCGGTCAGGCCGACGAGGACACCGGCCACTCGGTGTGCGCGTTCGTGACGCTGCGCGGCGACCTCGACGGCAGCGACGAGCTGATCGCCGAGATCCGCGACCACGTCGCGGTGCGCATCGGCAAGCTCGCACGCCCGCGGCGGATCATCTGGGCCGGTGACCTGCCCAAGACGCGCTCGGGCAAGATCATGCGCCGGCTGCTGCGCGACATCGCCGAGGGCCGCGAGCTCGGCGACGTCACCACCCTGCGCGACCCCGCCGTGATGCAGCAGCTCACCGCCAGCATGGCCGGGCGCGGGGACGAGGAGTGAGAGCGGCGCGTTTCGGGGCGAAAACGCTGCGGACCCGCGCTCCGGCTGCAGTGCCCACAGGCTGATGCCGACACTGCGAGCAGCCGCCCTCACCGGAGAACCGCTCGTGCCCAGACGCCTCCTTCCGCTCACCGCGCTCGCCCTCGTCGCCCTGGCGTCGGCGCCGGGCGCTGCGAGCGCGACGGAGCTGTTCGCCGCCCAGGCCGGCGGCAGCGGCCCGGACTGCGCCGTCGCGGCCGCTCCGTGCAGCGTGAGTGCGGCGCTGCTGGCCGCGCGAGCAGCCCCGGGCGCCGACGTGATCCACCTCGCCGCGGGCACCTACACCACCCCCGTGAGCGCCACCAACGCCGCCGACACCGACGTCACGCTCGACGGCGCCGGGATCGCCGCGACGATCATCGCTGCGGCGCCGCCCGCCGACGCCCCGATGGTCGAGCTCGGCGCCGGGGGCGGCACGATGGCGCTCGAGGATCTGACGCTCGACGGCACCGGCGCCGGGACGTTCGCCAGCCCGCTGCGCAGCCGCCTTGCGGCGCTGTCCCTGCGCCGCGTGCGGATCGTGCAGACGGGCGTGACGCCGAAGCAGGCCCCGGCGATCGACGCGGACATGGCGGCGCAGGCCCTGACGCTCGACGGCGTCGAGGTGCTGGCCGACACGCAGACCGCCGATCAGGCGGTCGCGGCCGTCAACGCCGGCGGCCCGGCGATCGTTCGCGACTCCACGATCACCCACACCGCAACGGGTCTCTCGGCGGCGCTCTATGCGCGCGGCCCGCTGACCGTGCTGCGCTCGACGATCGTCCATGGCAACGCGGATGCGGGCTACGCGCTGCGGGTCTCCAACCAGACCGATGCGCTGAACATCGTCGTCGACTCCTCCGTCGTGCAGGGCGGGCGCAGCGCCGCCCGCTTCGACCTGGGCACCGCGGCGTCCAAGCTCGCGCTGCGCGGCACGACGTTCGCCACGGCGGCCGCGAGCACCGGCTGGAGTGTCGACGTGCAGCCCAACGCGGCTGCGTCGGCCGTGCAGGGGACGATCGACAGCTCCTTGCTCGTCGGGCGCTCCGCGCGCGCGACGAACGGCGCGACGGTCGCCTGCGCGTTCTCGAACCTCACGCTCAGCGGGAACGCGGTCAATTGCCCGACGACGGCCGGCAACGCCGCGGGCAACACGAAGCTCACGACCGCTGAGCTGCAGCTCGGAGCCGACCTCGCGCCGCTGCCCGGATCGCCGGCGATCGACGCCGGCAACCCCGCCGGCCTGGGGCCGGGCGAATCGCCGGCCGACCGCCTCGGGCGCCTGCGCACCGCCGCGAGCACCAACGCCTGCGACGCCGGCCCGGGCCGGCGCGACAAGGGGGCGTTCGAGCGCTACCGGCCCACCCCGCAGATCGCCATCACCGGGCCTGACGCCGTTGCCCCCGGCGCACCCGCGACGTTCACCGTGGTAACGAGCGCCCCGGGACTGGAGCTGCACTGGACCTTCGCCGACGGGGCTGACGGGGGCACCGCGGCGACCGCGACGCATGCGTTCAGCGCGCTGCCGTCGGCGGCGACGCTGACCGCGCGCGATCCGCGCTGGGACTGCTCGGCCTCGGCGAGCCGGCCGATCGCGGCGGCGGCGCTGCCGCCGGAAACGGGTGCCGGCCCCGGGGCCGGCACCCCGGCGCCCTCACTCGACCGCATCGCTCCGAGCATCCGCAGCGCCCGCCTGGACGCGGCACGGATCCGGCTCCGGCGCGGGTCGATCCGCCTGCGCCTCACCCTGTCCGAGGCGGCGACGATCACGCTGACCGTCGGCCGTGCGAAGGGGAAGAAGCTCGTCGCCCCGCGCCGGCTCGTCGTCCGCGGCGTCGAGGGGAAGAACACGATCACGCTGTTCGCCAGGAAGCTGAAGCTGCGCCGCGGCCGCTACGCGGTGCGGATCGCCGCGCGCGACGCGGCAGGCAACGCGGCGAGGACCCAGACGCTGAAGTTCAGCGCGCGCTGAGCGCGTCGAGCTTGGCCTGCGTGCGCATCTCGCTGAGGATCCGCTCCAGGCGCGGCTCGGTGTCACGGTCCACGTGGGTCATCGCGCCCGCCACGGCCGGGTGCACCTGCTCGATCAGCCGGTGCATCTCGTGTGCGACGGCGCGGTAGCTCGGATGGCCCTCGCGGCCGGAGCGCAGCTCGATCAGCTGCATCGCCTCACGCGCGTTGAGGTCCAGGACGTAGCGGATCCGGTAGCCCAGGCAGAGCGCGTAGAGCGCCTCGCGCTCGCGTCCCTCGCCCGCCAGGCGCTCCCACGCGCCGTGTGAGATGTCGAGCGCGCGCCGGTACTCGTCCGCGACCCCGGCCTCGTGCAGCTCGTCCGGCACGCCCGCGCCGAGGTGCGGGCCGAGCGTCTGCCACTGCACGGTGAGCATCCGGTGGCGCTGCAGGTCGCGGAAGGCGCCGTAGTCCGAGACGACCTCGAAGCGGTAGCGCAGCGCCTCGAACCCGCGGCCCGGACGATGCCTGCGGTTGCGGCGCTCGCCGACCAGGTCGCTCAGCAGCTCGCTGCGCTGCTGGGCGCTGAGCGCGGCCAGCCGCGTACGCGTGACCTCCTCGGGCGCCCCGGCCGCCTCGAACAGCAGCGAGGCCAGCAGCGCCTCCTCGTCCCCGTCGACGTGGAGCAGCCTGACAGACGGGCCGCCCGCGCCGTCAGCCGCCTCGCCGGGCTCGCGGTCGAGTCCGAGCCGCGCGACCCAGCGGCGTGCGGTGCTCTCGCGCTCCTGCAGGAAGCTGATCCAGTCGCCGCCGCGGTCCGGGCGCTCGACGCGTGAGACGAAGCTCGGCATCACCTGCTGCAGCGTGTCGAGGATCATCCGGCCGTAGTGCCGGGCCTCGGGCAGCGGATGCGCGAGCAGGTGCAGGACGAGCTGCTCGTAGGTCTGCCCCGTGGCGAAGATGCCCATGTGCGACAGCGACGCGGCCGGCAGCAGGCCGCGCAGCAGGTCCAGCGCCTTGGCCTGGCAGGCGCGCGCGTGCGCCGCCTCGGACTCCCCCTCGGCGCGGGCGAACTGCCCCTCGGCCCACGCGCTCACGCGCGGGAGCGCGGCGGAGTAGATACCGAACACCGCGTCCATCGCGGCCTCGTACTCGTGGCCGAGTGAGGGATCGCGGTAGTAGCGGTAGCCGCCGTCCGGCATCGGAGCGTCGTAGGCGATGTAGCGCGTGGACTGCTCGAGGTAGGCACCCAGCCGCGGGCGCTGCAGCACCTTCGTGAGCACGTTCGAGACCCACTCGCAGGCGATGTGCGCGCCGCCGAGCTGGGCCACGGAGTCGTCGCCGTAGCCGACGAAGATCCGCTCGTACAGCTGCGCGGCGCGGTCGCCCTCGTCGCCGTCGAACGCCCCGCCTGGGACCTCGGGGAGCGACTCGGCGAACTCGTCCAGGAACAGCTGCCGCAACGTCCCCTGATAGCGCGAGTAGCGCGCGAACAGCGCGCCCTTGACCGTCTCCGGCAGGTTCACGAGCGCGAAGACCGGCTGGTCGAGGCTCGTCACATGGGGCGCCAGCCGGGCTGCCTGCGCTTCGGTGAACGTCTCGACGGGGTACTCCACGGGCGGCGGAGGCTAGCGCGGCTGGCGGCGGGGGCGTCAGCGCAGTTCCCCACCGGATCAATCGACTTGCTAGGCTGCGCTATTCAGCCTATTCTTGATCCGCTTTCGGACTATTCGATGATCTCTGCCGCACGCCGCACCCTCCTGCCACTGGTCGCCCTGTCCGCGCTGGCGCTCGCCGGCTGCGGCGGCGCCAGCGACGCGAGGTCCGGCGACGCCGGCGACTCCGGCTCCAGCGGTGACAAGGCGACGATCTCGCTCGTCGCCTACTCCACGCCCCAGATCGTCTACGACGACGTGATCCCCGGCTTCCAGAAGACGCCGGCGGGCCAGGGCGTCCGCATCAAGACCTCGTTCGGCGCCAGCGGCGACCAGAGCCGCTCCGTCGAGGCCGGCCTGCCCGCCGACGTCGCGACCTTCTCGATCGAGCCGGACATGGAGCGGCTCGTGAAGGCCGGGATCGTCGCCTCAGGCTGGGCCGACACGCCGGGCGACGGCCTCGTCACGACATCGGTCGTCTCCTTCATCGTCCGCAAGGGCAACCCGAAGAACATCCGCACCTGGGACGACCTGCTGAAGCCCGGCATCCAGGTGCTGACGCCGAACCCGTTCACCTCCGGCGCGGCGAAGTGGAACCTGCTCGCCGCCTACGGCCAGGCCTCGGGCGACGGCAAGGACCCGCAGGCCGGCATCGGCTACGTCGAGAAGCTGATCAAGGACCATGTCAAGGTGCAGGACAAGTCGGGCCGTGAGGCGCTGCAGAGCTTCGTCGCCGGCAACGGTGACGTCCTCCTCTCCTACGAGTACGAGGCGACGACCGCGCAGAAGAAGGGCGAGGACGTCGACTACGTCGTCCCCGACGACACGATCAAGATCGACATCACGATCGCGACGACGAAGACGTCCAAGAGCCCGCAGTCCGCGCAGGCGTTTCTCGACTACGTGCTCTCCGCGCCCGCACAGGAGCGCTTCGCGGACTGGGGCTACCGGCCCGTGAACGCCGACGTGCTCGCGGCCAACGCGTCCAGGTTCCCCGAGCCGCCCGGCCTCTTCACGATCGAGGACCTCGGTGGCTGGTCGAAGGTCAACGAGGAACTGTTCGATCCGGCGACGGGCGCGATCGCCAAGATCGAGGAGTCCGCGGGGATCTCGACGGAGAAGTGAGCACGCCGGCCGTCACCGCGCCGCCCGTCACCGCCCCCCGCCGCGGCCGGCGCCGCACGCGCGAGGCCGCGGGTGCGGCCGGCCGCCCGGGTCCGCTGGCGTTCGGCATCGTCACGCTGTGGCTGAGCCTGATCGTCCTGCTGCCGCTGTCGGCGGTCGTCGTCAAGTCGCTCGACGGCGGCCTGGACGCGTTCTGGGACGCGGTCTCCAGCCGCCAGGCCGTCGACGCGCTGCGCTTCACGATCACGATCTCGTTCGCGGTCGCAGTCATCAACGGCCTCATGGGCACGCTGATCGCCTGGGTGCTCGTGCGCGACACCTTCCCCGGAAAGCGCTTCGTCAACGCGCTGATCGACCTGCCCTTCGCGCTCCCGACGATCGTCGCCGGCATCGTGCTGCTGGCGCTGTACGGGAAGGACAGCCCGCTCGGGATCGACATCGCCTTCACGCAGGCCGCGGTCGGACTCGCGCTGCTGTTCGTCACGCTCCCGTTCGTCGTGCGCTCCGTCCAGCCGGTGTTGATGGAGGTCGATCGCGAGATGGAGGAGGCGGCATTCTCGCTCGGCGCCGGCGGGTGGACGACGTTCCGGCGGATCGTGCTGCCGAACCTCGGGCCGGCGATCATCAGCGGCTGCGCGCTGGCCTTTGCGCGCGCCGTCGGCGAGTTCGGCTCGATCGTCCTGATCTCCGGGAACATCCCGTTCGACACGCAGGTCGCCTCGGTCTACGTGTTCAAGCAGATCGAGAGCGATGCGCCGATCGCCGCGGCGGCGGTCTCGGTCGTGCTGCTGCTGCTGTCGCTCGCGATCCTGCTCGCGATCCGCGGTGTCGGCCGCTGGGGAGCCCGCCATGAGCTCTGAGCGCGTCACGCGCATCGGGCTGCGAACGGTCGCGCTGGGCTACCTGGCAGCGCTGCTCTTCATCCCCGTCGGCGTGGTCGTCTACCGCACGTTCGAGCCGGGCCTCGGCGAGGTCTGGGCGGCGATCACGACACCCGCGGCGATCCATGCGTTCTGGCTGACCCTGATGGTCACCGCGATCGCCGTGCCGCTGAACACGGTGCTCGGCATCCTCGCGGCACTCGTGCTCGTGCGCGGGCGCGTGCGCGGCAAGGCACTGCTCGACGCGCTGATCGACCTGCCGTTCGCGGTCTCGCCGATCGTGGTCGGCCTCTCGCTCGTGCTGGTCTACGGGACCAACGGCTGGTTCGGCGGCGCGCTGGCCGACGCCGGCATCCAGGTGATCTTCTCCGTTCCCGGGATCGTGCTGGCGACGATCTTCGTCACGCTGCCGTTCGTCGTGCGCGAGGTCGCCCCGGTGCTGCGCGAGGTCGGCGACGAGCAGGAGCAGGCGGCCGCGACGCTCGGCGCGACCCGGCGGCAGACGTTCCTGCGCATCACGCTCCCGGCGATCCGCTGGGGCATCGCCTACGGCGTCGTCCTCTCGACGGCACGGGCGATCGGCGAGTTCGGCGCCGTCAGCGTCGTCAGCGGCAAGATCTCGGGTGAGACGGAGACGCTCACCCTGCTCGTCGAGAAGCGCTTCCAGAACTTCGACCTGGCCGGCGCCTACGCCGCGTCGGCGCTGCTGGCGATGATCGCCATGACGACGCTGCTGGCGCTGACCGTCATCAAGCCGCGCAAGGAGCACGAATGATCACCGTGACCGGTGTGACGAAGCGCTTCGGCGACTTCACCGCCCTGGACGACGTCTCGCTGCAGGTCCCGGAGGGCTCACTCAGCGCGCTGCTCGGGCCCAGCGGATCCGGCAAGTCGACGCTGCTGCGGATCATCGCGGGCCTCGACGTCGGCGACAGCGGTCACGTGGTGATCGACGGCGTCGACCAGACGAGCGTTCCCGCGCGCAAGCGTGAGATCGGCTTCGTCTTCCAGCACTACGCGGCGTTCAAGCACATGAGCGTGCGTGAGAACGTCGCCTTCGGGCTGAAGATCCGCAAGCGCCCGAAGCTGGAGATCAAGGCCCGCGTCGACGAGCTGCTCGGGATCGTCGGCCTCGCCGGCTACCAGGACCGCTACCCCTCCCAGCTCTCCGGCGGCCAGCGGCAGCGGATGGCGCTCGCCCGCGCGCTTGCGGTCGAGCCGCGCGTCCTGCTGCTCGACGAGCCGTTCGGCGCGCTCGACGCGAATGTGCGCTCGGACCTGCGCCAATGGCTGCGCAAGCTGCACGAGGAGGTGCCGGTGACGACCGTGATCGTCACGCACGATCAGGAGGAGGCGATGGAGATCTCCGACCGGATCGCCGTGATGAGCCACGGGCGGATCGAGCAGGTCGGCGCGCCGCGCGAGCTCTACGAGCAGCCGTCGAGCGACTTCGTCATGGGCTTCCTCGGCCCCGTCACGGAGATCGGCGGACAGCTCGTACGCCCGCACGACCTGCACATCAGCGCCGAGGCGCGTGACGGCGCGCTCGAGGCGATGGTCGGGCGCGTGACGCACCTGGGATTCGAGGTCCGCGTGGACCTCGTACTGGCCGACGGCAGCGAGCTGTCCGCGCAGGTCACGCGCGGTGAGGTCGAGGCGCTCGAGCTGCGCGACGGCGACGTGGTCTGGGTCGGCCCCGACCGCGCGCCCCACGCGGCGATCAGTGCTTGACCCAGGCGTCCGGGTCGTCGGCGAGCGCGGTCACCTGCGACGGTAGCTCGCCGGAGGCCAGGTCGGCCAACGAGACACCCTCGAGCACGACGCGCAGGCTCGCCCGCAGCGCGACCCACATCCGCGGCAGCGACTCCGCGGCGCCCGCGTAGGCAAGCCGCTCAGGGCCCATCCCGCGGATCGACGCCAACGGCCCCTCGACCGCGCGCAGCACATCCGCGACGGTGATCTCCGCGGCGGGCCGGTCGAGCCAGTAGCCACCTTCGGCGCCGCGCCGGCTCGCCACGATGCCGGCGGTGCGCAGCTCGCTGAGGATGTTCTCGAGGACCTTCAGCGGGATGTCCTGCGCCGTCGCGATCCGGTCGCCCTTGACCGGGCCCTCGCCCTCGGCGGCGGCCAGCTCGGCGGCGGCGCGGACGGCATAGTCGGCCTTCGCGGTGATGCGCACGAGCAGGAGTGTGCCGGATGCGGGGCGCACGCGATTGCAAGGTCGCGTGCGGCACACAGCCGAACGTCCCGCACTGCGCCCCCCAGGGCGCACTCCGGGACGTTCGGCGCTGGGGTTCGGCCGTCAGATCAGGCCGAGGATGCCGAGCGCGCCGCGGCGGACGAGGTCGAACAGCGGCTGCGGGAAGATGCCGAAGAAGAGGATCGCGCCGCCCATGACGAGCGCGACGAGCTGGGTCTCCCAGCCGCCCGTGGGACGCGCGGCCACGTCGGCCTCGGGCGCGGCGCCGGCCAGCGCCGCGCGGCCGGTGCCCGGGTCCACGCCGGGCTCGATCGGCGCAGGCTGTGCCTCGTCGCGCCACATCGTCGCGATCACGGGCAGGTAGTACGCGAGCGAGATCATCGACCCGATCACGATGACGATGCCCAGCCACGTGTAGCCGCCGTCGGCCGCAGCCTCGATCAGCCGGAACTTGCCGATGAAGCCGGCGGTCGCGGGAATGCCCGCGAGGCTCAGCATCGCGAGTGTCATCGCGAGCGCCGCGAGCGGCCGCTCGGCGCCGAGCCCGCGCATCGCGCCGAGGTCGTCGCCCGCGGCGGTCTCGCGCTCGCGCAGCGTCACGACCGCAAACGCGGCCATGTTGGCAAACAGGTAGACGGCGAGGTAGAAGAGCACCGCCTCGATCCCCAACTCGGTCACGACGACGAAGCCGACGAGCACGTAGCCCGCCTGCGCGATCGACGAGTAGGCGAGCAGGCGCTTGAGCGAGGACTGCCCGAGCGCGCCGACGTTGCCGATCAGGATCGAGATGACCGCGATCGCGACCCACACTGGGCGCCAGTCGTCGACGGCGGGCAGCAACGCGACGTCGAACAGGCGGATGATCACGGCGAACGCGGCGATCTTCGTCGCGACCGACATGAACGCCGTGACCGGTGTCGGAGCGCCCTCGTAGACGTCCGGCGTCCATTGGTGGAACGGCGCCAGCGAAGCCTTGAAGGCGAGACCCACGATCGTCATGCCGATACCCGTGAGCACGAGGACGTCGCCGCTGAGGCCCTTCTTGACGAGCTGCGCGGAGATCTCCGCGTAGTCGGTGGCGCCCGTCGCGCCGTAGAGCAGCGCGAAGCCGTAGAGCAGCGTCGCCGAGCCGACCGAGCCGATGATCAGGTACTTCAGCCCCGACTCCAGCGAGCTCGCGCGGCGCAGATGCGACGCGCAGAGGATGTACAGCGGCAGCGACAGCAGCTCGAGCCCGACGAACGTCGACACGAGGTTCTGCGCGGCGGCCAGCACGAGCATTCCCGCGGACGACATCAGCAACAGTGCGAAGAACTCGCCGTGGGCGATCTCCTGCGCGGCCTCGTCGCGCCAGGCGATCAGCGTCGTCGCGATGCCGGCGACGCAGACGATCAGCGCGACGATCAGCGTCAGCGGGTCGAGCATCAGCGCGCCCTCGATCAGCGACGCGCGCTCGTCCCACTGCCACAGCACGCAGCCGATCGCCGCGGCGAACGACGCCACGCTGAGGAACGGGACCACGTGCGCGCGAGCAGCGCGCGGGCGCAGCAGGCCCGCCATCAGCACGATGATCGAGCCGCCGAGCAGCGCGAGCAGCGGCGAGAGCCCGGCCCAGTCGATGTCCGGGGCCTGCACCTTGGCGGCGGCGAGCAGCGGCGTCACGGCGCCGCGTCCTTCCCGGCCCGTGCCTTCGCCTGTGCGACAAGGTCCTGCTGCTTCTGAACGACCTTCGTCGCCCCGAGCGACCCGGCGACGGCGCGCTCGCCGCGCTTCAGCGCGAACTGCGGGTAGAGCGCCAGCGCGAGCACGACGAGCAGCATCGGCACGAGCACGAGCCCCTCGCGCGCGCTCAGCTCACGCGCCTGCACGAGCGGTCCGACGCGATTGTGCATCGAGCGGATGTAGAGCCGCAGCGCGTACACGGCGGCCATCACGACGCCGAGCGAGGCGATGATCGCGATCGCCGTCTTCGCCTGGAAGACGCCGAGCAGGATCATGAACTCGCCGATGAAGTTCGCGCTGCCGGGCATCGCGAGCAGCGCGAACGTGAGCACGAGGAACACCGCCGCGAAGACGGGGGCCTTCGTGGCGATCCCGCCCATGTCGCGCAGGTCCTCGCTGCCGCCTGCGCGTGAGGCGAGCAGCGCGACGACGAAGATCAGCGGCGCGGCGACGAGCGCGTGGTTGGCCGACTGCAGCAGGGCCCCGTCGGCGCCGCGCTCGTCCAGCGCGAAGATCCCGAGCACGATGAAGCCGAGCTGGGCGATCGAGGAGTACCCCAGCACGAGCCGCGCCTGGGTCGTCGAGAACGCCATCGCGGAGCCATAGAGGATCGATGCGAGCGCCGTCAGCAGCAGCAGCTCCTGGTACTTCACCGCCGCATCGGGGAACAGCGGCAGCGCGATCTGCAGGAAGCCGTAGGCGGCGACCTTCGAGAGGATCGCGGTGAACACCGCCAGCGGCGCGATCGGCATCTGCATGTACCCGTCGGGCATCCAGCCGTGGAACGGGAACGACGGCATCTTGATCAGGAACGCGAGCGCGAAGACGAGGAAGATCCAGTGCTGCGAGCCGGAGGAGATGAGGTTGACGCGCAGGTCGCTGAGCACGAACGTGACGCTGCCCGGGCCCTCTGCGGCGAGCACGCCCGTCGCGATCGCGCCGACGAGCATCAGCAGCGAGCCGACGAGCGTGTAGATGAACAGCTTGAGCACCGCGGCGCCGCGCTTCTCGGGGTCGGTCCCCCAGACCAGCGTGAGGAAGTAGAACGGCACGAGCATCAGGTCGAAGAAGACGACGAAGAGCGCCAGGTCCTGTGCGAGGAACGCGCCCATCACGCCGCTCTGCGCGAGACCCATGAGCGCGGCGTAGAGGCCGGGCCGCTCAGCCGGCTCGTCACGCAGCGCCGCCCACAGCGCGGCGGCCGCGAACAGCACGGCCGTCGTCAGCAGCAGCACGATGTTGAGGCCGCCGACACCCAGCTTGTAGTGGATGCCGAGCGTCCTGATCCAGGTCTCGTCGGTGACGTACTGCAGCCCCCGCTGGGCGGTGTCGTAGTCGACGGCGATGACGATCGCGTAGGCCAGCGTCATCAGCGCGCCGGCGAGCATCACCCAGCGTGCGGCGGCGCGCGGCACGAGCAGCGCGAGCAGCCCCGCGGCGAGCGGCAGCCAGAGGACGATGCTGAGGTGAATGGTCATCGCGAGGGCTCCCGCCTGCGGAGGGCGGTGACATCGGTCGAGAAATGGCGCGCAGTCACGCGGCCCTCAGCAGCAGGTAGAGCAGGATCGCTGAAAGGCCGATGACGACGAGGCCGGCGTAGCTGCGCAGCAGGCCCGTCTGCAGCGCGCGCACCGCGGCCGAGCCGGCGCGCACGATGCCGGTCGTGCCGCCGATCAGCGCGCCGTTGATGACGATGCGCTCGAACGAGTCGCGCGCCCAGTGGCCCACCCACGCGACGGGCCGCACGATCACGAGCCCGATCAGCTCGTCGAAGTACCACTTGTTCACGAACAGGCGGTGCAGCGACGGGAACCGCTCCTGCCAGGCCGTCGCGCGGCCCGACCCGACGGCCCAGATGCGGTAGGCGACCGCGAGGAACACGACGGCGACGACCGACGTGAGCACCAGGCCGAACGCCTCCAGGCCGTCATTGGCAGGGTGCTCGACGATCGAGTCGGCGAAGGTCGGCTCGAGGAAGTTCGCCAGCCACTCGGTGATCCCGAACGGCAGGAAGAGGACGCCGGCGATCACCGACAGCACCGCGAGCGCGCCCATCGCCAGGCGCATCTGCCAGGTCTGCTCGGCGATGTGATGGGCCTCGCCCGGGAAGCCGACCTCGGTGTCCTCGATCTCCCCCGTCTGCGGGTTCGTCGGGTGCTCGGCGTGGTGGATGTGGCCGTGCTCGAGCTCGGCCGCCTCGGCGCAGGGCTCGCCCCAGAACGCCCGGTAGATCATCCGCCACGTGTAGATGACGGTCAGCACGGAGCCGATGTAGCCGGCCGCGTAGAGCGCGTAGTACCAGCCGCCACGCTGGCCGATCTCCAGCAGCAGCGCGTCCTTGGAGAAGAAGCCGGACATCAGCGGGAACGCGCTGAGCGCCAGGCCGCCGACGACGAAGCACCCGAACGTGAACGGCATCGCCTTGCGGAAGCCGCGCATCCGGTCCAGCGACTGTTCACCGGCCATCGCCGAGATCAGCGAGCCGGCGGCCATGAACAGCAGCGCCTTGAAGAACGCGTGCGTCATCAGGTGGAAGAACCCGCCGACGTAGGCCGCGGCCGAGACGGCCATGATCATGTAGCCGATCTGGGACATCGTCGAGTAGGCGATGACGCGCTTGAGGTCGGTCACCGCGAGCCCGATCGTGCCGGCGATCAGCAGCGTCGCCGCGCCCACGATCGCGCCGACGGCGGCGGCCGTCGGCGCCCACTCCAGCAGCGGATGCAGGCGGCCGATCAGGTAGACGCCGGCAGTCACCATCGTCGCGGCGTGGATCAGCGAGGAGACCGGCGTCGGGCCCTCCATCGCGTCCGGGAGCCACGTGTGCAGCGGCACCTGGGCGGACTTGGCGAACGCGCCGACGAGGATCAGCAGCATGCCGGCGACGAGGCTCGCGTCGTTCTTGTCGAATGCGCCCTGCACGCCCTCGAACAGCGGGCCGTAGTCGAGCACGCCCATCTCGCGGAAGATGAAGAACGTGCCGAGCACCAGGCCCACGTCGCCGACGACGTTGATCACGAACGCCTTGATGCCCGCCGACGTCGCCGTCGTGCGCCGGTACCAGTAGGAGATCAGCATGTAGCTGGCGGCGCCGACGAACGCCCAGCCGACGATCAGCAGCGCGAGATTGCCCGCCAGGACCAGCAGCAGCATCGAGAAGACGAAGAAGTTCAGGTAGGCGAAGAAGCGCGTGTACCCGCGGTCGGAGCTCATGTAGCCGACCGAGTAGAGATGGATCAGCGCCGAGACCCCGGTCACCACGAGCGCCATGAAGACCGACAGCGGATCGACGTAGATCCCCAGGCGGATGCGCACGCCGGCGACGTTCACGAGGTCCCACAGCGACGAGGTCGCGACCCGCGCCTCCTCCGGCAGGTCCTGCAGCTTGATCAGCGCGATCACCGCGAAGACGAACGCGAGCGCGATCGCGACGGTGCCGATCCAGCCGGCTACGCGCGGCGTCCACCAGCGCCCGCCGAGCGCGATCACGAGCGAGCCGGCGAGCGGGAGCGCGAGCACCAGCCAGGCTGCAGTCTGAAGGCTCACCCGTGCAGCTCCCGCAGCTCGTCGACGTCGACGGGCAGCCGCTGCCGGTACAGCGCGACGATGAGGCCCAGGCCGATCGCGACCTCGCAGGCGGCGACGACCATCACGACGATCGCGAAGATCTGGCCGTCACCGTCGGCCCACATGCGCGCGAAGCCCAGCAGCGCGAGGTTGCCGGCGTTGAGCATCAGCTCCAGGCAGAGCAGGACCACGAGCGGGTTGCGGCGGATCAGCACGCCGACCGCGCCGAGCGAGAACATCAGCGCGGAGACGACCAGGTACCAGGAGATGTTCATCCCGGGGACTCCTCGGAGGGCGCCGGCAGCGGCCTCGTCACGCCGTAGCCGGCGACGCCCTCGGCCATCGAGCCCGCGGAGGGCGGCATTGGGCTGGAGACCAGGTCATGAGTCGGGTCGACGGTGCGCTCGGGCGCGTGGATCTCGTCCTCGGGAATGCCCGCGCGGCGCCCCGACAGGGCGACCGCCCCGACGGCCGCGAGCAGCAGCAGGAACGAGGCCAGCTCGAACGGCAGCAGGAAGCGGTTCAGCAGCAGGTCGCCGATCTCGGCCGGCGACCCGTAGGCGACGGTGACCTTCGGCCCGTCCGTGTCGAGCGCCTTCAGCCCCGTCCCGAGGATCGCGATCGCGAGCTCGATGAACACGGCCAGGCCGAAGACGATCGCGAGCGTCCGCTGCCGTGCTGTCGCGCGCCAGAGCGGGCCGGGCCGGTCGCCGCCGCCGACGTACGCGACGACGAAGACGTAGAGGACCATCACCGCGCCGGCGTAGACGACGACCTGCGCGACCGCCACGAACTGCGCCTCGAGCAGCAGGAACAGCAGCGCCAGCGCGATCAGGTGGACGACGAGCGCGAGGACGCAATAGAACGGATTGCGCAGGATGACGACGCCGACGGCTCCGGCGAGCGCCACGATCGCGAACAGGAAGAAGAGGAACCCCATGGATGGCGCGGCGGCAGGCTACTCGCCCTCGGCCCGCAGCGGCGTGCGCTCCGGGGGCTCGGCGAGCAGCATCTCCTTGGTGAAGATGAGGTCCGAGCGGTTGTAGTCGGACATCTCGAAGTCGTGACCCATCGTGATCGCGTCGAACGGGCAGGCGACCTCGCAGTAGCCGCAGAAGATGCAGCGGCTGAGGTTGATCTCGTAGACCGCTGCGTAGCGCTCGCCCGCCGAGATCCGCTGCTCGGGTGTGTTCTCGGCGGCGACCACGCGGATGCAGTCGGCGGGACAGGCGGCCGCGCACAGCGAGCAGCCGACGCACTTCTCCAGGCCGGTGTCCGCGAACTTGTGCAGGCGATGACGGCCACGGAAGCGCGGGTACACGGGGATCTTCTGTTCGGGGTACTGGACGGTCGTGACGCCCTCGGCGAGCTGGGAGAAGGTCGTCTTCAGGCCGCGCAGCGTCTCACCGAACGCGCGGTAGAGGCCGCCGGCGCCGCCCGCCTTCTGCGGCCCGCGAACGACCTCGACGACATCGGCTTCAGGATTCCAGGGCATCAGTCAGCGACCTTCCATCAGCCCCATGCCACGACGACGATCGCGGTCACGAGCACGTTGAGGGTGGCGAGCGGCAGCAGGACCTTCCAGCCGAACGCCATCAGCTGGTCATAGCGCAGGCGCGGGAGCGTCGCGCGGATCCAGATGAAGCCGATCACGAACAGCAGCATCTTCCCGATCACCACGAACGGGTCGACCCAGGTGGGCGGGTCGATGCCGAACGGCAGCAGCCAGCCGCCGAGGAACACGGTCGTCGCGATGCCGGAGACGACGAGCATGTTGAGGTACTCGGCGAAGAAGTAGAGCGCGAACCGCCCGCCGCCGTACTCGGTCATGTACCCGCCGACCAGCTCGGCGTCCGCCTCGACGAGGTCGAACGGCGGCCGGTTGGTCTCGGCGAAGCTCGCGACCATGAAGATCAGGAAGCCGACGAACTGCGGGATGACGTACCACATCCCCTGCTGGGCCTCGACGATCTCGGTGAGCGACAGCGTCTGCGCCGTGATGATCACGCCGATCAGCGCCATGCCCTGTGCGACCTCGTACGAGATCAGCTGCGCGGCCGCGCGCATCGAGCCCAGGAACGAGTACTTCGAGCCCGAGGACCAGCCGCCGAGCATCACGCCGTAGAAGGCGACCGCGCCGAGCGCGAAGACGTAGAGCGGGCCGATCGTGACGTCGATCCCGTAGAGGCCGACGGGCGTGCCGAAGATGTCGACGACGTTGCCGAACGGGATGATCGCGAGCGCGGCGACGGCCGCGATGATCGAGAGGATCGGCGCGATCGTGAACAGCCAGCCGATCGACGTGCGCGGGCGGAACGACTCCTTGGTCAGCAGCTTCACGATGTCCGCGATCGGCGTGAGCACCCCGAACGGGCCGACGCGGTTGGGGCCGTAGCGGTTCTGGAAGCGCCCGAGGATCTTGCGCTCCATCATCAGCACGACGGGCACGAGCTGCAGGCCGACGGCGAAGATCACCAGCGACTTGAGGATCTGGATCCACCAGTCCTCGGCGTAGCCGACGACCGCGAGCGGTGCGTGCAGGCTGCCGATCATGCGCGGCGCACCTCGACGAGCGGGCCGTCCAGGTGGTTCGCGCCGTCGTGCGGGATGGCGGTCTCCAGCGAGACGGTGCCCTCGAGCGCCCCCGCGCGGATGTGCGCCGTGCCGCTGACGCTGTGTCCGTTTGAACCGACGAGGAGCCGCTCACCCTGGGTGATCCCCAGGCGCTCGGCGTCCTGGGGCGCGAGCTCCACGCGCTGGCGCGGGTGCAGGAACTTCAGCGCCGGCGAGGCCTCGACCTCGGACGCCGCCCAGATCGAGCGGAACATGCCCAGGCGCAGCCGGCCGTTTGCGGGCACGGCGGCGGGCGCAGCCTCCAGCTCGAACGGCCCGAGGTCGCTCGCCGGGTAGGCGGCGGCCTGCTCGCGCGCGGGCCAGCGCACGCCGCGGGCACCGATCTCGTCGAGCGTCAGCCCCGCGTAGAACGGGACGGCCTCGATCAGGCGGCTGGTCACCATGCTCGCCGTCAGCGCGCCGGGGTCGTGGCCGAGGCGCTTGGAAAGCTCGGTCAGCACCTGCCACTCGGCGCGGGTCGCGCCCTGGCGGCCGATCGCACGGCGCAGACGCTGCAGGCGCCCGTCGGGATGGACGACGGTGCCCTCCTTCTCGGCGTAGGACTCGGCCGGGAAGATCACGGTCGCGTGCTCGCGCAGGCCCTCGGTGAGGAAGCCGGCGTGCGCGATCACGGTCGTCGCCTGCTCCAGCGCCGCACTCCACGCCCCGGCGTCGGGCTGATCCACGAGCGGGTCGGTGTGCAGCAGGTAGAGCGCGGTCAGCTCGCCGGCGGCCAGCGCGTGCGCGATCGCCTGCGCCGCGCGACCCTGGGCCGCGGCCGGCGCCAGCCCGGGCGCGGCGTCCGGCAGCGCGCCGGCCTCGCGCAGCCCGCGGCCGTTGGCGCCCGACGGGATCTGCAGCAGCCCGGCGCCGTCGCGGCCGGCGAGACCCAGGCGCTGGGCGATGTTGAGGAGTCCGTGCGCGGCCTGCGCGCCGCGCGGCCCGGCGGTCACGCGCTCACCCCAGAGGATCACGACGTCGTCGCCCGCATCGCGCAGCCCGGCGGCGATCGCGCGGATGGCGGCGCCGTCCGCCGCCGCCGCCGCGGCGAGGTTGTCGACCTCGCCGTCGGGCCGACCGGCGAGCGCTGCGTCGAGCGCGCCGAGCCAGGCCTCGGCGGTCTGCGGCGCCATCAGCGTGGCGACCTCGGCGCGCGGGTCGAGCGCCGTCGGCCGGGCGCTCGCGGTGAACAGCCGCACGCCGTGGTGACGAACGCCCTTGCGGATGCGCAGGTCGAGGACGGGAGCGTCGTCGATCGGATCGCAGCCGACGGTCAGGATCGCGTGCGCGTACTGCAGGTCCGGGACGGTCGCCTGCAGCTCCGGGGCGCCGAGCGCGACCTGCGTCTCACGGTCGAGCGTGCTGCCCGCGCGCGAGTCGATGTCCGCCGATCCGAGCGCCTCGCGCAGCAGCGCCTGCGCGAGGAAGCCCTCCTCGTTGGTCGTCTCGCCGCCGACGAGCGCGGCGCTGCGCGCGCCGGCGCGGGCGAGCGCCGAGGCGGCCGCGTCGAGCGCCGCCTCCCAGGTCACCGGGCGCAGCTCGCCGCCGTCGCGCAGCAGCGGCTCGGTGATCCGCTCCTCGACATGGATCGCCTGGTAGGCGAAGCGGCCCTTGTCGCAGAGCCAGCCGTCGTCGACCTCGTCGTGGTCGCGCTGCAGCACGCGCAGCACGCGCTCGTCACGGACGGTGAAGCTGACGTTGCACTGTGCCGGGCAGAGCGTGCAGACCGAGCCGGACTGCTCGATGTCCCAGGGGCGCGCACGGAAGCGGTACGGCCGCGAGGTCAGCGCGCCGACGGGGCACAGCTCGATGATGTTGCCGCTGAACGGCGCGACGTACGGGTGGCCGTCGAACGTGCCGACGAACGTGTGCGAGCCGCGGTCGTGCAGGACGAGCTGGTCGTCCTCGCTGACCTCCTGGCTGTAGCGCACGCAGCGGTAGCAGAGGATGCAGCGCTCACGGTCGATCGCGATCAGCGGGCTCAGCGCCAGCGGCTTCTCGAAGTGGCGCTTGGGCTCCACGAAGCGCGAGATCCCGCCGCCCCAGCCGAACGACTTGTCCTGCAGCGGGCACTCGCCGCCCTTGTCGCAGACCGGGCAGTCGAGCGGGTGGTTGATCAGCAGGAACTCGAGGACGGCCTCCTGGGCCACCTTGACACGCGGCGTGTTCGTGTGGACGACCATGCCGTCCTTGACCGCCGTCGCGCAGCCGGCCTGGAGCTTCGGCACGCCTTCGATCTCGACGAGGC
>JBBQKR010000012.1:0-61295 GCA_038327125.1 Solirubrobacterales bacterium | reverse complement strand
GGGCGCCCTGATCGCCCGGCACGTCACCGACCTCTTCCCGACGCAGACCTCGCGCTTCGACCTCGCGCAGGCGGCCCGGCGCGGCGTCATCTCACCGCTGCGCTGCCTGCGCATCCCGCCCGGACCGGGCGTGCGGACGATCGCCAAGGTGCCGCTGCGCAAGGGCGAGGTCGACGTCGAATTCGACCAGGAGATGCTCGCCGAGCTGCTCGACCAGGCGCCGTTCAACCTGGCGATCGCCGACCTCTACAAGACGCGCTTCAGCGGCGTCCCCGGCGTTGTCTACACCGCCGGTGTGCGCCACGCCTACAACGTCGCCGAGGCGTTCCGCGCGCTCGGCATCAAGGCCGAGGGCGTCTCGGGTGAGACGCCCAAGCGTGAGCTGGCCGAGATCCTCGCCCGCTACGAGGCCGGCGAGATCGACGTGCTCGTCAACGCGCAGCTGCTCGCCGAGGGCTGGAACTCGCCCCGCGCAACGGTCTGCATGCACCTCGCGCCGACCGCCTCGCGGCGGATCTACCAGCAGCGCGTCGGCCGCGTCACGCGCCGCCACCCCGGCAAGGAGGCCGGCGTCGTCGTCGACTTCGTGCATCCCGCCACGCGCCATGACGACCCCGTCGTGACGCTGCACTCGCTGCTCGACCGCGACGTGTATCGCGGCGGGGCGATCGTCGTCGGGCCGGTGCGCCGCGGGCGCGGCCGCCGCGTGCGCGTCGAGCGCCGCGTGATCCCGGTCGCCGCGACCGAGGAGCGCCGGCACGAGATCTTCGAGCGCGAGCTGTGGCGGATCGCCGTCGAGCACCTCGACTGGGGCGAGCAGCACATGTGGTCGGCGCTCGCCGGCGCGCGCGTGCAGCCCAGCGGCTGGCGCCGGGCGCGGGCGATGCTGCACTTCGACCGCACCGGTGAGCTCAAGCGCCGCTTCCTGCTGACCGCCGTCGAGCGCAACAAGAACTCGCAGCTGCGGATCCGCGCGCTGCAGGAGATCGCGGCGCTGAAGGATCCCGAGGCGTTCGACCTCGCCTGCGACCTGGTCGGCACCTGGGCGCGTGACGAGCGCCGCGAGGGGACCAAGGTGCTGCTGCTCGCGCTCGCCGAGAAGCGCATCGGCCGCCGCGACCAGGCGAACGCCTGGATCTGGCGCCTGGCCGAGTACACCCGCGAGGTGCACGAGGAGTACGCCGTCCAGCGCTGGCCGGAGACCAAGCGCCTGCTCGGCCTGCTGGTCAACTCCTCCGGGCACGCCCACGCGCGCAACGCACGCCGGCTCGTGCAGGCCTCGCGCAACCAGGACCGCCGCCTGCAGGCAGCGGTCCTCGCCGCCGCGGTCGCACACACCCCGGAGGCCGAAGAGGTCCTGCGCGGCGCGCGCACGCGCCTCTCGCGCAAGTCGGGCGCCCTGTCGCGCGAGCTGCTGCGCAACTTCCCCAAGGGCAAGGGCCGCCGCGGCCGCCGGCGCAAGAAGCGCGGGGCGGGCGAGAACGGCGACGGGTCGGCGACGGGCAAGCCGCGAGCCGTGCCGGTCGCCGAGGCCGGCGGCGACGAAGCCGCCGCGGCCTGAGGCATATCGCACCTCAGGGCTGGGGCCCGAGATGCACCTCGCCGGCGTCCAGCGCCGTGCGCCCGCCGTCGGCGAACTCGATGACCAGGCGTCCGGCGCCGTCGATCCCGGCGGCCGTGCCGGTGCCGCCCGACCAGGTGACCGTCCGCCCGAGCAGCGCGTCGACCTCGCGGTAGGCGCTCAGCAGCGCCGCGTCGTCGAGGGCGAGCGTCATGTCCAGCTCCTGCAGGAGCCGCTCGCGCACGGCCGGGATGTCCGCGGGAGTCAGGCCGAGCGTCGCCGCGGTGGCGTGCAGCTCGGGCGGCAGGTCCGCGAGCTCGAGCGCGACGTTCAGCCCGACCCCGAGGACGGCCCAGCCCTCCTGCGGGCGGCCCTCCGCGAGGATCCCCGCGACCTTGCGGCCGTCGAGCAGCACGTCGTTGGGCCACTTGATCCGGGCGCGCTCACCGCAGACGCGTGCGACGGCGACGCCGGCGGCGAGCGGCAGCAGGTCGGGCGGATCGCGCAGGACGAGGCTCATCAGCAACGCGCTCCCGGCGGGAGCCGACCAGGTTCGTCCCTGGCGTCCGCGTCCTGCCGACTGCTCCCCCGCCGTCACCAGCGTGCCGTGCGGCGCATCCGCCTGAGCGAGCGCTCGCGCGCGGTCGTTCGTCGAGCTCGTCGCCCGCAGATGCAGGTGCGGTGTCCCGAGCGCGCTCACTCGGCGGGGCCGATGCGCACCTCGTCGTCGAGCGCGAGCCCGAGCAGCTCGGCTGCCGATGCGCGGTTCACCGCCAGCGCCAGCGTCCGGTAGGCGTCCTCGTAGACGAGCAGCTCACCGGCCTGCACGTCGGCGAACGTTGTGGCGTAGATGCAGCGTGCGCCGTTGACGACCATGGGGTGACCGAGTCTCAGCCCGAACGCCGCCAGCTCCTCGTGCTCGACGTCGAGCATCACGTTGCCGAAGCGGTCGATGTTCACCGCATGCGCGACGATCTCGTCGGCCTCGGCGCGCGCCAGCGGCATGTGCAGGGTCACCAGCTCGTCGGGATCGATCGGCTCGCCGGCACCCGCGAGCGGCTCGCCGCCGGCCAGCGCCGCGGCGACGGGCGCGAAGATGTCGCGCCCGTGGAAGGTCGCCGACGCCGGCTCCAGGCGGTGCGGCGACAGCCCGACGTCGACGGCCTCGACGGCGCCGCCGAAGCGCGCGACTGCGAGGGAGAGCAGGCCGTTGTCGGGGCCGATCAGGATCCGGTCGTCCTCGGCCACGCGCACCGCGACCGCGACGCGGTCCCCGCCGACATCCGGATCGACGACCGCGAGATGCACGCCGGGCGGGCAGTAGGGCAGCGCACGCCGCAGGACGATCGCGCCGGAGCGCACGTCGTGCCGCGGAATCCCGTGGGTGAGGTCGACGACCTTCGCGTCCGCGGCGATCCGTGCGATCACGCCATGACAGACGCCGACGAAGTCGTCGTCGAGCCCGTAGTCGGAGAGGAACGTGATCGGCCGCGGCACGCGAGCGTCAGGCGCCGGCGAGCGGGCGCTGCGGGTGCTGAGGGTCACGCTCGCTGACGCCGTGTGGCGAGCCGTACTCGGCGAGCTTGTCCAGGAACGGCGCGGCGTCGAACGCCTCAGGCCCCAGGACCCCGGCGCCGGACCAGGTTCCCTGCGCGAGCAGCTCCATGCCGACGATCGGGTTGATCGCCGTCTGCCAGACGACGGCCTGTGAACCGTCGAGCTCCATCGTGTAGGCGTTGTCGACGACGTGGTAGATGTAGGTCGCTCGCGGCTGCCCGTCCTTCCCGGTGCCCGTCACGAGCGTCCCCGCGCAGGTCTTGCCGCTCATCACCCCGCCGAGCTCGGCCGGGTTGGGCAGTGCAGCGGCGACCACGTCGCGGGGGCTGACCTTCTGGCCGCGCACGTCGATCGGCGCGGTGCGGTCGAGGCCGAGCTTGTGCAGCGTCTTGAGCACCTCGATGAACTCGTCGCCGAGGCCGTACTTGAACGTGCAGCGCTTGCAGTCGACCCAGCGCGGGATCAGCAGCACCTCCTCGTGCTCGACGTTCACGCACTCGACCGGGCCGATCCCCTCGGGGAACTCGAAGACCTCGGGCTCGGAGAACGGCGCGGTCGTGAACCAGCCGCGGCCCTGCTCCCAGATCACCGGCGGATTGAGGCACTCCTCGATCGTCGTCCAGATCGAGAACGTCGGGGCGAAGTCGTAGCCCTCGATCACGAGGTTGGCGCCGTCGCGCACGCCGGCCTCGTCGATCTCGGAGAACAGGTGGTCGGCGGCGTAGCGCGCGGCGACGTCGGAGAACCCGGGCTCGACGCCGAGGCCGATCAGCGCCAGCTGGCCCTTCGCCTCCCAGTCGGCGGCGCGCTCGAACTGCGCATCGCCGAGCTTGACGCCCGTCAGCTCGTAGGGCTTCTCCGGGTGGGGCTCGGAGAGGGTCGCCGCCATGTCGATGTAGGTGCAGCCGGCGTCGAACGCGGCCTGGAAGATCGGCGGGTTCAGCCGCGGATCGCAGGCGTTGAGGATCACGTCGGCCTCCTCGATGCGTGCGAGGTCGACGATCGCGCTCGGGTTCGCCGCGTCGATCGCGGTGGCGGCGTAGCGCGCGTCCCCGAGCCGGTCGACCGCGGCCGCGGCGCGCGCGTGGTCGACGTCCGCGAGGACGAGCTTGTCGAAGAAGTCACGGCGCCGCGCGATCGCTGCCGCCGCAACGCCCACGCCGCCTGCACCGATGATCAGAATCCGCATGCGCCGACACTACCTGCGCACGTCGGCGAGCAGCGCATCGATCAGGCCGTCCGGGGTGTGGACCGGCGCCTCGACGTCGGGCTCCGCGCCCAGCGCACGCAGCTCGGCGCTCGTCACCGGCCCGATCGACACGAGCCGCGGACCGCTGAGGCTGCCGGCAGCGGCGTGGAAGAAGCGCGCGGACGAGGCGCTGGTGAACGTCGCGTAGTCGGCGCCCAGCGCGGCGCGGCGGGCATCCTCGTCGAGCGGCTCGGCGACGGTGCGGTAGAGCGCCAGGACCGTCACGTCCGCGCCGCGCTCGCGCAGCGCGTCCGGCAGCACGTCGCGGGCATCCTGCGCGCGCGCGATCAGCGCGCTCCTGACCGGGACGTCGGCCAGCGCTTCGACGAGCGACTCGGCGATGGCCCGCTCGGGGACGATGTCGGCCTCGACGCCGCGCTCGCGCAGCGCCCGCGCCGTGCCCGGCCCGATCGCAGCGATCGTCGGGCCGGCGAGCGCGCGGGCGTCACGCACGCGCGCAAGCAGCTGCTCGGCGCCGTTCGGGCTGGTCACGCAGATCAGGTCGAACGTGCCGAGCGGCGGCACGACGACGTCCAGTGGCTCGATGCGGATCGCCGGAGCCTCGACGACGAGCGCGCCGAGTGCGCGCAGTCGCGTGGCCAGCTCGCTGGCCTGCGCCCGGGCGCGGGTGACGGCCACGCTGACACCGTGGAGCGGACGCGCCTGCTCGCGCCACGCCAGCTGCGGCCCGAGCGCGGCGACGTCGCCGACGATCGTGATCGCCGGCGCCCTGATGCCGGCGTCGGCCGCGACCTGAGCGATCGTCGCGAGCGTTCCATGAACCTCGCGCTGGTCGGGGAACGTGCCGCGCTGGACGACCGCGACCGGCTCGCCGGCGGGCCGCCCGCCGGCGATCAGCCGGTCGGCGATCTTCGGGAGGCGGCGCACGCCCATGTAGAACACGAGCGTGCCGGGGAAGGCGGCGAGTGCCGGCCAGTCGACCTGGGTCTCGGGCTTCTCGGGATCCTCGTGCCCGGTGACGAAGGCGACCGCTGCCGAGAGGCCGCGCTGCGTGACGGGGATCCCGGCGTAGGCGCTCGCGGCGATGCCCGCCGTGACACCGGGGACGACCTCGAACGGGATGCCGGCGGCGGCGCAGCGCTGGGCTTCCTCGCCACCGCGCCCGAAGACGAACGGGTCGCCGCCCTTGAGCCGCACGACGCTGCACCCGGCATGCGCGTGCTCGATCAGCAGCGCCTCGGTGACGTCCTGGGGGACCTGCTCACCACCGCCGATCTTGCCGACGTCGATCACCTGCGCGTCGGCGCGGACCTGCGCGAGCGCCTCCGGCGGGATCAGCTTGTCGTGCAGGACGACATCGGCCGAGGCCAGCAGCTCGAGCGCGCGTGCGGTCAGCAGGCCCGGATCGCCCGGGCCCGCGCCGACGAGATAGACCGTCCCCGGGGCGGCGGGGCTCATCGCCCGAGGACCTCCAGGGCGCCCGCGCCGATCAGGCGCGTGCCCATGTGCGCGCCGAGCGCCTCCGGATCACCGGCCGCGGGCCCGCCGGAGACGGTCAGGCTGTCGTGCAGCCAGGCGCTGCCGTCGGGCCGTCCGACGAAGGCGGTCAACGTCATCGCGCCGGCCTGGTCGAGCGTCGCGTGGGCACCCATCGGCGTGTGGCAGTCGGCATCGAGTGCGCGGACGAGCTCGCGCTCGGCGCGCACGCACGCGTGGGTCGCGGTGTCGTCGATCGCCCGGGCGGCCGCGATCGACTGCTCGTCGCCGGTCCGCGCGGTGATCGCGAGTGCGCCCTGGCCGGCGCAGGGCACCAGCTCGGTCAGGTCGCCGGCGATCTCCTCCTCGCGCGACAGGCGCTCCAGGCCGGCGCGCGCGAGCACGATCGCGTCGTAGTCACCGTCGTGCAGCCGCGACAGCCGGGTGTCGACGTTGCCGCGCAGATCGGTCACGACGAGGTCCTCGCGCAGTGCACGCAGCTGGGCGGCGCGCCGCAGCGACGCGGTTCCGACCCGTGCTCCCGCCGGCAGCGCGTCGAGCGACGCGGCGCCGCAGAGTGCGTCGACGGCCGGCGCGCGCAGCGGGATCGCGGCGATCACGACACCCTCCGCGAGCTGCGCCGGAACGTCCTTGGCGGAGTGCACCGCGAGGTCGACGTCGCCCCGCAGCAGCGCCTCGTCGAGCTCGCGCACCCAGCGCTCCTTGTCGAGCGCGGCACGGTCGCGATCGCCCGCGGTGGTGATGATCACGAGCTCGTGTCCGGGGCCGAGGGCATTGGACACGGCGCCGGCCTGGGCCAGCGCGAGCGCACTGCCGCGCGTCCCGATCCGCATTACGGCCGGCGGCGCAGCTCGCGGACTTCCGCGGGCTCTGCGGGCGGGGCGGTGTCGGCGGCCGCTGCGGCGCTGCCTGCAGCCTCCTCCGGGACCTCGTCCAGGCCGAACAGCTCGCGCAGGACGGCCAGGCGCCCATGACCGCCGCCGTGCTCGAGGGCCTTCATGCGGATCGTCGGCTCGTGCAGCATCCGCTGCATCACGGCACGTGCAACCGCTTCGATCCTTGCGATGTCGCGCGTCGAGGCGGTGTCCCAGCGCGCGGCGTTCTCGGCGAGCACCTGATCGACGATCGCGCCGCCGTATTCGCGCAGCGCGGCGATCGTGGGTGTCGCGCCCTGCTGCGCCATCCAGACCGAGAAGCGGTCGATCTCGTCCTCGACGAGCGCCTCGGCGCCCGAGCGGTCGCCCTCGCGCACGTCGAGGTTGCGCGCGACGACGGCCTGCAGGTCGTCCATGTCGTAGAGCGCGACGCCGGCGATGTCGCCGCAGCCGTGCTCGATGTCGCGCGGCACGGCGATGTCGATCAGCACGATCGGCCGCCCGCCGCGGGCGTCCATCACGAGTCGCAGCTCGTCGGTCCCGACGATCGGGTGCGGGGAGGACGTGGAGGCGACGACGATGTCGGCGTCCAGCAGGCGCTCGGGCAGCTCGTCGAGCGAGCCGACGCGACCGCCGAAGCGATCGGCGAGGGCGCGCGCGCGATCGGCGCGCCGGTTGGCCACGAACATCGTGCTGACGCCCTGCTCGTAGAGCGCGCGGGCGGTCAGCTCGGCGGTCTCGCCGGCGCCGATGATCAGGACCGAGCGGTCGCCGAGGTCGCCGACGGCCTCGCGCGCAAGGTCCACGGCGACGGAGGACACGCTGACGCGCTCGGACCCGACGGCGGTCTCGCTGCGCACGCGCTTGCCCGTCTGCAGCGCGGCACGGAACAGCCGGTTGGTGAACGGCCCGGTCGTCCCGGCCGCCAGCGCGGCCTCATAGGCGCGGCGCACCTGCCCCTGGACCTCGCTCTCGCCGACGATCATCGAGTCCAGGCCGCTGGTGACGCGGAACAGATGGCGCGCGGCGTCGCAGTTGCGCGGGCAGTAGACGACGTCCGAGAGCTCGCCGGGCCGGATCTCGCCGCGCTGCGCGAGCGTCTCCAGCAGCGCTGACTGCGCGCGCGCCGGGTCGCTGACCACGAGGTAGAGCTCGGTGCGGTTGCAGGTCGAGATCGCGACGGCCTCACGGACCTCCTCGCGGGCGACCAGCTCGCGCGTGAAGCGCTCGGCCTCGCGCTCGGTCAGCGCCAGGCGCTCGCGGATCGCGACGGGGGCGGTGTTGTGCGAGATGCCTATGGTCAGCAGTTCGCTCAAGTGCCCTGCTCCTCGCCCTGCCGGGCGGCGGCGAGCTCGTTGAGCTCGCGCAGCTCGCGCTCCAGGCGGCTCGAGCGGATCGCCAGGATCGCGAAGTAGACCAGCAGCAGCGCGACGAACACGAGATAGGCCGCGGCGACGTAGCCGGCGTTGTCCGGAAGGTTGTCGCTCATGAGCCCTGCACCCGCGGGGCGGCGCTGCGGCCGCCGATCGCCGGGCCGTCACCGGTCAGCTTGCGGCGCAGCGCCTTCAGCTGGGCGCGGTTGTGCTTCCCGGTCATCTCCACCTTGTACAGGGTGATGAAGAGCAGCGTCATCCCGACGATCGCGGTGTAGAAGGCGAGCTTCATGTCCCCGGGAAGGTCGCCACCGGAGGTGTTCAGCACGCGCGGGTGGATCAGCGGGTCGGCGAGCCGGACCGCCATGAAGTTCAGTGGGACGAAGGCGCCCGCGACGATCGCGAACACGGCCGCGTAGCGGGACTGCTTCTCCGGGTCCTCGATCGAGAAGCGCAGCGGCTGGTAGGTCGCGTAGAGCAGGAACACGATCAGGAACGAGACGAGTGTCGGCTCGTCCCAGACCCACCAGTGGCCCCACGCCGCCTTCGCCCACAGCGAGCCGGTCAGCAGCGCTCCGACGCAGAAGATCAGCGACTGGTGGATCGCGGTGTAGCTGCGCAGGTCATGCCGCGGATCGCCGGAGCGCAGGTACTGGATCGCACAGATGCCGCCGAAGACGAAGCCCCCCAGCGTCACGATCGCCAGCGGGACGTGGACGTAGAAGATCTTCTGCGAGAAGCCCTGATCGGCCTCGATCGGGGCGTAGAACGCGGCCAGCGTGAACGCCGCGGTCAGCACGATCGCGGTGGCGATTCCCAGCGCCGTCAGGCGTGTTCCATAGAGCTTGGTGCTCGTCGGCATTCTCAGTCCTCGACGAGATAGTCGAAGAGCGCCCAGGCCAGGAGGGCGAAGACGAGATCGTACAGCGCGAGGATCGCCAGCCAGCGCCCCGCTGGCGCTGCTGCGCCCACTGCGGCGAAGATCGGCGCGCTGGCGCGCGCTGCACCGATGATCACCGGCACCAGCAGCGGCAGCGCGAGGATCGAGGTGATCAGGTCGCGTGCGCGGGTCTGCACGGCGATCGCGGCGACGAGCGTGCCCACGACGGCGATGCCGATGTCGGCCAGCAGCAGCACGCCGGCCAGCTGCAGCCAGCCCGCCGCGTCCGGCGTCGGTCCCAGCAGCAGGATCGCGAACAGCGGCACCGCGATGACCTGCAGGGCGATCAGGAACACCAGCAGGGACGCGGCCTTTGCGAACAGCAGCGCGGTGCGGTCGACGGGGGCCAGCAGGAAGCCGTCGAGGCCGCCCTCGTCGCGGTCGGCGACGAACAGCCGGCCGATGCCCAGCAGCGCCGCGAGCAGCAGCGTCACCCACAGGACGCCGGACGCCAGGTCGCCGTCGACGCTGTCACGGCGCAGCGCGAAGTGGAACAGCACATAGGCCGTCGTGCTGAACAGCGCCATCGCCACGAGCGTCTGCGGCGCACGGCGCTCGAGCAGCAGTTCCTTCGACAGCACCGCGCGGGCCGCCGCCAGCGTGCCGGGAGGCGTCGCGGTGCTCACCGGTACAGCGCCCCGATCTGCGCCGCCGTGACCGTGCCGGCCTCGCCGAGCAGGGCCGCGCGCCCGTCGCGCAGGCCCAGCGCGAGGTCGGCCTCCGCGAGCCCTCCGGCCGGATCGTGGCTCGTGACGACCCGCGTGCGCCCGCTGGCGCGGCCGACGAGGGGGTCGACGAGTTCGCTCGCCGCCGGGTCGAGGTTGGCGCGCGGCTCGTCGAGCAGCAGCACCTCGGGGTCGTGCAGCACCGCGCGGCAGACGGCGAGCCGCTGGACCATGCCGCGCGAGAACGTGTGCACGCGGTCACCGCCGCGAGCGGTCAGGGCGACGGACTCCAGCAGCTCCTCGATCCGCTCGGCGGGGCGCGCCAGCCCGTGCAGGCGCGCGTGGTAGGTGAGGTTCTCACGAGCGCTGAGGTCGCCGTACAGGAGTGCGTCGTGGCCGAGGAAGCCGATGCGCCCGCGCACCTGCCAGCCCTCGCTGCGCACGTCATGGCCGAGCACGCGCGCCGTGCCGGCGCTGGGGCGCAGCAGCGTCGCGAGGACGCGCAGCAGCGTCGACTTGCCGGCGCCGTTGGGGCCGAAGACGACGAGCGTCGCTCCGGCGGGGAGGGTCAGCGAGACGTCGTCGAGGGCCGCGCGCTCGCCGTAGCGGCGCACGAGGCCCTCCAGCTCAATGGCGCTCACCGGGCTCCTCACGGGCGAGGGTGGCGGCGGCATGCGGCAGTGCGGGCGCGACCACGGGAAAGAGCTGGTCGATCGCCTTCGGGTTGCCGGGGAAGTTGATGATCAGCGTGCGCCCGGCGATCCCGCTGACCCCGCGCGTGAGCAGCGCGAGCGGCTGGTGGCGCAGGCCCTCGATCAGCATCGCCTGCTGAAAGGCGGGGGCGTCCCGCTCGATGACGCGCCGCGTCGCCTCCGGGGTCACGTCGTCCGCCGTCAGGCCGGTTCCGCCCGTCGTCATGACGAAGCGCACGTCGTCGGCGACGAGCGCGCGCAGCTGCTGTTCGATCGCGCTCGTGTCGTCGGAGAGGACCGCAACCGGCAGCACGTCGCAGCCGGCCTCGTGCAGCAGCGCCGCCAGCCGCGGGCCCGACCGGTCCTCGCCCTCGCCGCGGGCGAGCGAGCTGGAGATCGTGAGGACGGCTGCGCGCATCGCCGGGGACGGTACCCGCGAGCGGCCCGTAGGCTGCGCGGCGTGCGCCCTCCGCAAGCGTTCGCCCGATGAGGATCGCCGTCGCCGGAGCGGGGTTCGCGGGCCTCGCGGCCGCTGACGCGCTGGCGCGGGCGGGCCACGACGTCGTCGTCCTGGAGGCGCGTGAGCGCGTCGGCGGGCGCGTCCACAGCGTGCCGTTCGCCGGCGCCCTCGTCGAACGCGGGGCCGAGTTCGTCTTCGACGGCCATGAGCAGGTCCAGGCACTGTCTGCGCGCTTCCGGCTGACGCTGGCGGACAAGGGCTTCCCGTACGGGGACCGCGAGCCGCGCGGCGGCGCGCCGACGACGCGCGCCGCCGTCGTCGTCGCGGCAGCGGGCCTTGAGCGCGCGGCCGGCGCAGGGGGCTCGATCGCCGATGCCATCGAACGCCTGGACGCCGATCCCGCCGCGCGTGCAGCCGTGCGGGCACGGCTGGAGATGACGCACGCGACCCCCGCCGACCAGCTGGCCGCGTCGGCGCTGAAGGACGCCGGATCGTCATTCGGGGACTACTCGTCGACGACGGTCGCCGAGGGCAACCAGGCGATCGCGACGGCGCTCGCGGCCGGTCTCGCCGACGTGCGCCTCGGCGCGCCGGTCCGCGAGATCGCCTGGGCGCCCGGCGGGACGGTGCGCCTTGCCGTCGACGGCGGCGAGGACGTCGTGGCCGAGCGCGCCGTCATCGCCGTCCCGCTGGCGGTGCTGGGCCTGATCAGCTTCACGCCCGCGCTGCCGGGCGAGCTGCGCGACGCGCTGGCCCGCTCGCGGACGGGGCACGCGGCCAAGCTGTTCCTCGCGCTGCGCAAGCCCGCTCCACCGTCCAGCGTCATGGCCCCCGCGGAGCGGTACTGGACGTTCACGTCGCTCGGCGCCGGAGGCGCGCCCGCTCGGGTGCTGGGTGCGTTCGCCGGGACGATCGACGCGGTCACCACGCTGATGCCGGATGGCGACCCGGCCCCGTGGGTGGCCTCGGTCGCGCGGCTGCGCCCTGAGCTGGAGCTGGATCGCGGCGGGGTGCTGGCGGCCACCTGGCACGATGACCCCTGGGCGCGTGGGGCCTACAGCGCGTCCGGGCTCGGCGTCCGCGCCGGCGACGAGGCACTGCTGGCCACGCCCGTCGGCCCGCTGCACTGGTCAGGCGAGCACCTTGCGGGCGCGTACGCTGGGTACATGGAGGGCGCGCTGCGGTCCGGGCTCCGCGCAGCCGCTGAGATCAGCGAGACGGAGACAGGGTGAGCAAGGCCGCGCCTCATCAACGAGACGTACAGCGCCTTCGTGCAGGGCTTCATGCCGACGCAGGCCCGGCCGGACGTCGACGTCCTCGATGGCCTGACGACGGCGATCCTCGTCGACCAGGAGCGGATGGGAGCCAACGTCCGCTCCACGGTCGGCACCGCCACCGACGCCAACGCGATGCTCCGCATCCTCTTCAGCCGCTGCGGCAAGCCGTACGTCGGCCCGCCCAACGCCTTCTCCTTCAACACCGCGTCGATCAGCGGGGCCGGTGCGGTCACGATCGAGAAGGGCGGCAGGACGATGCGCGAGAAGCGCTCGTTCTCGCGGGCCGGTGGGATGTGCTCGCGCTGCGAGGGCATGGGCTCGGTGAGCGACTTCGACCTGACGCAGCTGTACGACGACAGCAAGTCGCTGAACGAGGGCGCGGTCACCCTTCCGGGGTACAGCATGGAGGGCTGGTACGGCCGCATCTTCCGCGGCTGCGGCTTCTTCGATCCCGACAAGCCGATCCGCAGGTTCACCAAGAAGGAGCTCGACGCCCTGCTCCACATGGAGCCGACCAAGATCAAGGTCGAGGGCATCAACCTGACGTACGCGGGCCTGATCCCGCAGACCCAGAAGTCGTTCCTGTCCAAGGACGTCGACGCGATGCAGCCGCACGTCCGCGCCTTCGTCGAGCGGGTGGTGACGTTCTCCGTCTGTCCCGACTGCGGTGGCAGCCGGCTGAACGAGGCCGCCCGGTCCGCCAAGATCAGGAAGATCAGCATCGCCGATTCCTGCGCGATGCAGATCAGCGACCTGGCCGAGTGGCTTCGCGGCCTGGACGGGCCGTCCGTCGCGCCGCTGGTGGCGGCGCTGCAGCACACGCTCGACTCGTTCGTGGAGATCGGGCTGGGCTACGTCTTCGACGAGCCCACGACGGGCCTGCATCCCCATGACATCGAGCGGATGAACGCCCTGCTGCTGCAGCTGCGGGACAAGGGCAACACCGTGCTGGTCGTCGAGCACAAGCCGGAGACGATCGCGATCGCCGACCACGTCGTCGATCTCGGCCCCGGCGCCGGCACCGCCGGTGGCGAAGTGGTGTTCGAGGGCACCGTCGGCGGGCTGCGGGGCAGCGGGACCGTCACGGGGCGTCACCTGGACGACCGGGCGGCCTTGAAGCTGTCGGTGCGCGCGCCGTCGGGGAAACTGGAGGTTCGCGGCGCGAGCGTCCACAACCTGCAGGACATCGACGTCGACATCCCGCTCGGCGTGCTGGTCGTCGTGACCGGGGTCGCCGGGTCGGGAAAGAGCTCGCTGATCCACGGCTCGATCTCGGGACGGGACGACGTCGTGGCGGTCGACCAGGCCGCGATCAAGGGCTCGCGGCGCAGCAACCCGGCGACCTACACGGGCCTGCTCGACCCGATCCGCAAGGCGTTCGCGAAGGAGAGCGGCGTGAAGCCCGCGCTGTTCAGCGCCAACTCCGAGGGCGCCTGCCCGGTCTGCAACGGCGCGGGAGTCATCTACACCGACCTGGCGATGATGGCCGGCGTCGCGACCATCTGCGAGGAGTGCGAGGGGCAGCGCTTCCAGGCGTCGGTGCTGGAGCACACCTTCGGTGGGCGCAACATCGCCGAGGTCCTGGCGATGGGCGTCACCGAGGCGGAGGGATTCTTCGGCGCGGGCGAGGCGCGGACGCCGGCGGCACACAGGATCCTGCAGCGGCTGGCCGATGTGGGCCTCGGCTACCGCAGTCTCGGCCAGCCGCTCCCGACGCTGTCCGGCGGTGAGCGGCAGCGACTCAAGCTGGCCACCCAGATGGCCGGGAAGGGCGACGTCTACGTCCTCGACGAACCGACCACCGGCCTGCATCTCGCCGATGTCGAGCAGCTGCTCGGCCTCCTCGACCGGCTCGTCGACTCCGGCAGGTCGGTCATCGTCATCGCGCACCACCAGGCGGTCATGGCGCACGCCGACTGGATCATCGATCTCGGCCCCGGTGCCGGCCACGACGGCGGCCGGATCGTCTTCGAGGGCACCCCCGCCGACCTCGTCGCCGGGCGCTCCACCCTCACCGGTGAGCATCTCGCCGCCTACGTCGACGCCTGACGGGGCGCCGGATCAGCTGGGCCGGACCCAGTCCCCGCTGCGTCCGCCGGACTTCTCGAGCAGGATCACCTGCTCGATCGCGACGCCCTTGTCGAGGCCCTTGACCATGTCGTAGACGGTGAGCGCGGCGACGGCGACGGCCGTCATCGCCTCCATCTCGACGCCGGTCCGCGCGCTGACCCGCGCGGTCGCGGTGAGCGTGACGAGGCCGGCGCCGGCGTCGATCACGCCCTCGACGTCGACGTGGTCGAGCGCGATCGGATGGCACAGCGGAATCAGCTCCCCGGTGCGCTTGGCGGCCTGGATGCCGGCGATCCGGGCGACGCCGAGGACGTCGCCCTTCGGGGCGTCGCCGGCGGCCACCGTCGCGGCGCTCTCCGGGGTCATTCGGACGAGCGCGCGGGCCACTGCGCGGCGGTCGCTCACGGGCTTGCCGGCGACGTCGACCATCCGCGCCGCGCCGTGCTCGTCGAGGTGCGTCAGGTCGGCCATCGTGCTGCGGCGCCTTACGCTGCGGCGGGCGCGTGCGCGCCCTTGGCCGCCTCGATCAGGCCCAGGACGGCCTGGGCGTCGCCGTCGCGCAGCAGCGCGACCGGGTCGGGATCGCCGTTGACGATCTCCTCGAAGAAGGCCTTGCGGTCCTGGTAGGTGGGCAGCGTGCCCTTCGCCCAGCCGCGGGCGTCGTTGAGCATGATCGCGAGCTGCGCGTACTCCTCGCCGAACAGGTCGCCGATCTCACGCTTCATGCGCTTGGCGAGCGCCGGCGACGCGCCGGCGGTGGAGATCGCGATCGCGAGCGGGCCGGTGCGGACGATCGCCGGCAGGATGAAGTTGCACAGCGGCGGGACGTCGACGATGTTGACGAGCATCGCGCGGCGTTCCGCGTCCTCGTAGATGCGGATGTTCGTCGCGGTGCTGTCGGTGCAGGCGATCGCCATGAACGTGCCCTCGAGATCGCTCGGGCCGGCGTACTCGCGCGGCTCCCAGGTGATCGAGCCCTCCGCCGCCAGCGCCTCGAGCTCGGGTCCCGCGTCCGGGGAGATGACGGTGACCTCGCCGCCGCAGGCGAGCAGGCCCTCGCTCTTCTCCAGGCCCATCGCTCCGCCGCCGACGACGAGGCAGCGGCGCCCCTTCAGCTTCAGGCAGGCGATGTAGAACGGCGTGTCCAGCATGTCCTTCACGCAGGTCTGATCGCAGATCCCGCGGTTGAACTGGCAGACACATTCCTTCCCGGCGTAGGCGGCAGCTGGCATGGTCCCTCGGAGGGTAGTCGGACGTAAACCTCATGTACGCATGGATGCCACCCGGAAGACCAAGCCGATTCCGTTCCGCGCCGCCGCGCCCGGCGAGGGGTATTTCGACGACGATTCGCCGATCCGGCGTGTCAACCGCGAGCTGATCGTCGCCTTCTCGGGCGCGCGGGCGCTGCTCCTGCAGGCGGCGCATCCGGTGATGTTCGAGGGCTTCTACGACCGCACCACCGGGCTGGACGACCCACACGGGCGACTGGCGCGCACGGCGACCGTGATGAGCACGATCTACTTCGGCCGGCGCGAGGATGCCGACGCCCAGACCGCCCGCGTGCGGCGCGTGCATTCGCGGATCCGCGGCACGCTGCCCGAGCGCGTGGGTCGCTTCCCGGCCGGGACCGCGTACGCCGCCGATGATCCGAAGTATCTGCTCTGGACGCTGGCCCCGCTGTTCCAGTCGGCCGACCTGATCTACCGCCTCTACGTCGGCGAACTGGACCGCGACGAGCGCGACGCGCTGTGGCAGGATCACCGGCTCGTCGGCCGGCTCTTCGGCCTGACGGGGCCGGACATGCCGGCGACGATCGAGGACTTCGACGAGTACTTCGAGGACATGGTCTACGGCGGCGAGCTGTGGGTCACGCCGCGCGCCCGGGAGCTCGGCAAGGCCGTTGTCCTGCGCCCGCCCGCGCCGCTGCACATGCGCTGGCTCGTCGAGACCGTCAACTTCGTGATCGTCGGGTCGCTGCCGGCGCATCTGCGCAAGGGCTACGGGCTGTCCTGGGATCCGCTGCGCGAGGCGATGCGGCGCGGCGGAGCCGAGTACACGAAGCGGGTGCTGCTGCCGCTGCTGCCCGGGCTCGTGCGCAATTCGCCGGTGGCGGGCGGCAAGTTGCTGGGCACCGGGCCGCCGCGCCGCTGAGCGATCGGTGGCGTTTGAGCCCGCTCAGCGGGACCGAAACGGGACCGGTCAGCGACCGGACCGCAGGGCGCGAGCCCAGCGGCCGGCCTGCTTGAACAGCGCACCGCCCCCGTGCTTGATCGCGTGCTCGCGATCGGTGTCGCGGGTCGAGCGCAGGCCAAGGACGGCGCGCGCGGCGCGCTCGAGCGTCTCGTCGTAGGGGAACCACCAGGCGGGCCGCCCGACCGGCGGGTCCCACGTCAGGACCTTCGGCTCGGCGCAGGTCCGCAGCGCGACCGCACCGCGTGCGCGCCCGATCCCCGACCCCTTCACGCCGCCCCACGGGACCTGTGGGGCGCTGCGCGCGACGAGGTGGTCGTTCATCCAGATCATGCCGACCTGCAGCTCGCCGGCGATCCGTGCGCCCTTGAAGCGGTCGGCCGTCCAGATCGATGCTCCAAGCCCCAGTGGCGAGGCGTTCGCCAGCCGGATCGCCTCATCCTCGGACTCGGCGCGATGGACGACGAGGACCGGGCCCGGCGCCTCCTCGTTCCAGAGCCGCATTCCCGGCTCGACGCCGGTGATCACCGCAGGGGCGAAGAACGCTCCGCTCGTGCCGGGTGGCGTCACCGGACCGCCGCAATGCAGCTGCGCGCCGTTGGCGCAGGCGTCGTCGACGAGGTCGACGAGCCGGTCGAGCCGCTCGCGTGAGACGAGCGGACCCACCTCGGTCGCGGACTGCTGGGGATCGCCGACGGTCAGTGCGCCGGCGATCGCGACGACCCCGTCGAGGAAGCGGTCGTAGTGCTTGTGCAGAACGACGGCGCGGCCGACGCTGCCGCCCGACTGGCCGGCGTTCGCAAACGCGGCCCAGGCTCCGCCGCGCGCGGCGCGGGCGACGTTGGCGTCGGCGAGGACGATCATCGCGTCGTCGCCGCCGAGCTCCAGCACGTTGCGCTTGAGCTGGCGCGCGCAGGCCTCGGCGACCGCGCGGCCGGCGCGCATGCTGCCGGTGAAGCGCACCTGGGCGACCGGCGCGTCGACGAGCGCACCGCCGACGTCGGCGTGTCCGTGGACGACGCGCAGCAGTCCCTCGGGGATGCCTGCGCGCGCGAACACCCGCGCGATCCGCTCGGCGGCGAGCGCGGCATGTGGCGAGGGCTTCAGGACCACGCCGTTGCCTGCCGCCAGCGCCACGGCGACGTCGCCCAGCGGCGTCGCGAACGGCTCGGCGGCGGGTCCGATCACGCCGATGACGCCGAGCGGCTCGTAGGTCCAGCGCCCGCGCTTGACCGGGTGCTGGGTGCGCGAGAAGCCGATCCGCTCGCCCTCGAGGATCCGCGGCGCGGACTGCGCCAGCCACTGCAGCGTCTCGACGGCCGGCAGCAGCTCCATCGTCTCGACCTCGGCGCGTGGGCGGCCCTGCTCGCGGGAGATCAGCTCGAGCAGCTCGTCGGCCTCGTCGATCACGGCCTGCGCCGCGCGCGCCATGTAGCGCGAGCGGTCACGCAGGCGCAGCATCGCCCACAGACGCTGCACCTCGGCTGCGCGGTCGACCGCGGCCGCCACCTCGCGGTGGCTCGCGCGCGGGACCGACCCCAGCAGCACGCCGCCGGCGGCGCTGCGCGACTCGATCGGGGCTGGGGCGCTCGTGGCTTCGGCCATCGTCGCCGCGATCCTATGCGCGTTCCCTCGGGTACCGTGGCCCACGTGGACGAGCAGCTCTCGATCGGCGCGTCGCTGGCGGCTGCGCATGCGCCGCTGGCGGAGCGGATGCGCCCGCGCACGCTCGACGAGGTCGTGGGTCAGCCGCAGCTGACCGCGCCCGACGCGCCGCTGCGCGTCGCGCTGGCCGGCGGCGTCCCCCACTCCATGGTCCTGTGGGGCCCGCCGGGCACCGGCAAGACGACGATCGCGCTGTGCGTCGCCAAGGAGGTGGACGCCGACGTCGAGCAGCTCAACGCGGTCACCGACGGGATCAAGGAGCTGCGCGCCGTCATCGCCCGCGCCGAGCAGCGACGCGACATGGGCGGCCGGACGCTCTTGTTCATCGACGAGATCGCGCGCTGGAACAAGGCCCAGCAGGACGCGCTGCTGCCGTACGTCGAGAACGGGACCGTCGTGCTCGTGGGCAGCACGACCGAGAACCCCGGGTTCGAGCTCAACCGCGCGCTCGTCTCACGGCTGCAGGTGCACGTCGTGCTCCCGCTGCAGGACGCGGACCTCGCGCAGCTGGCCCGCGCGGCACTGACCGACGCAGGCCGCGGCGTCGGGATTCCCGAGGGGGACGAGCGGCCTGCGTACGCGCTCGAGGACGAGGCGCTCGCGCACCTCCTGCTCGTCTCCGGCGGTGACGCGCGGCGACTGCTCGGGACGGTCGAGCGTGCCGCACAGCTCACGCCCGCGGGGGGGCGCATCGACGTCGCCACGATCGAGAAGGCCGCCGGCCGGCGCGCCGTGTCGTACGACAAGGGCGCCGACGAGCACTACGCCGTCATCTCGGCGTTCATCAAGTCGATCCGCGGTTCGGACCCGGATGCGGCCCTGTACTGGCTCGCGCGCATGGAGGCCGGCGGGGAGGATCCGGTCTTCATCGCGCGGCGCCTGGTGATCGCCGCGTCGGAGGAGGTCGGCACCGCCGCGGCGGGCGCGCTGACCGTCGCGGTGTCCGGGATGCAGGCCGTGAAGATGATCGGCCCGCCCGAATGCTGGCTGCAGCTGGCGCACGTGACGGCGTACCTCGCGCGCGCTCCGAAGTCGTGGGCGGCCTACCAGGGGCTGGGCGCGGCGCGCAGGCTGGTCGAGGAGCGCCCGCACTACCCCGTCCCCGCGCACCTGCGCAACCCGACGACCGACCTTGATCGCCGGCAGGGCCACGGCGAGGGCTACGTCCACGCGTCGCAGGCCGGCGGCGATCACATCGACTTCCTGCCCGACGAGCTGAAGGGCGCGACGATCTACACGCCCTCCGGCAACGGTCAGGACGGCTGATCTCAGGACGGCAACGGCGCGCCCAGCAGCGCGGCGACGACGCCGACGGCCGCGGCGCCCAGGATCACCTGCGCGACGCCTCGTCGCAACACGAGCAGCAGCACCGCTGCAGCCGCGGCGAGCGCCCACTGCCAGCCGAGCTCCACGCCGCCCGCGAGCGGGACGAACGCGCCGAAGATCGCGCCGACCGCGGCCGGCCCGGCACCGTCCAGGAACGCGCGCGCATCGAGGTTGTCGCGCAGTGCAAGAAAGCGCCGCCCGCCGAGCATGATCATCACGAACGACGGCCCGAAGGCGAGCGCCGACGCGAACAGCGCCCCGCCGAGGCCGGCCGCCGCATAGCCGATGACCGCGACCGTCTGCGTGACCGGGCCGGGCGTGATCTGCCCGAGCGCGACCGCGTTGAGGAACTCGCTGTTGGTCATCCAGCCGAACCGGTCCACCGCGTCGGTCTGCATGATCGGCACGATCACGAAGCCGCCGCCGTAGGAGAGCCCGCCGACCTTCAGCGCCGTCCACGCGAGGTCGGGAAGCGCCGCCGCGCCCGTCGTCGCGGCGAGGACGAACGCCGGCAGCCCGACCGAGAGCGCCGGGGCATCGCCGCGCTCCAGTCGCCGGAACGACAGCTCGGCGAGGCCGCAGACCAGCAGCACGAGCACGACGCCGGCGCCGATCAGGACGACGGCCGCGCCGCCGGCGATCAGGTAGACGATCGCGCGCCAGAGGCGGGAGCCCGCGTGTGGCGCCAGGCTCGAGCGCGCGAGGTCATAGCCGACCCGCAGGATCACGGCGAGCACCGCCGCGCCGGCGCCGGCCTCGAGCCCGCGGGCCCAGGTCGGCGGGGCGCTGCGCAGCGTGATCGCCGCGAGAACGATGATCATCGCCAGGCCGGGCAGGATGAACGCGAGGCCGCCGGCGACGGCGGCCGCGCGCCCGCCGATCCGCTGCGCGCAGTAGATCGCCAGCTGCGTCGACGCGGGCCCGGGCAGCAGCTGGGTGGCGGCGTTTGCGTCCTCGAACTCGCGCGCCTCGATCCAGTCGTTCCGCTCGACGCAGAGCTCGCGCAGCAGCGCGACGTGCGCCGGCGGACCGCCGAAGCCGATCACGCCGAGGCGCCCCCACTCACGCACGATCGTGCCCAGACCGACTCGCTTCGCAGCCATTGACCCGGGCATGGTGTCAGGACCGACCCCCGTGCTCCTCTAGGATCGGACGATGGAAGGCCTGCAGGGGGAGGCGACGGCGCTGCTGGCGCAGCTCGTCCGTCACAACACCGTCAACCCGCCCGGGAACGAGCGTGCTGCTCAGGAGGAGCTCGCGGCGCTGCTGCAGGGCGCCGGGTTCGAGGTGACGCTCGCCGGGCGCACACCCGAGCGGCCGAACCTCGTCGCGCGGTTGCGCGGTACGGCGGACGGTCCCGTGCTGGCGCTGCTCTCGCACGTCGACACCGTGCTCGCCGACCCGGCCGAGTGGCAGCACGACCCGTGGTGCGGTGAGGTCATCGACGGCCGGCTGTGGGGCCGGGGGGCGCTCGACATGAAGTCCCAGACGGCCGCGGAGGTCACGGCGGCGGTCTCGCTCGCCCGCGAGGGCTGGCGGCCGGCGCGCGGCGACCTGCTCGTGATCGTCGTCGTCGACGAGGAGGTCGGCGGCGGCGAGGGCGCGATCTGGCTGACCGACAACCACCCGGACCTCGTGCGCTGCGACATGCTGCTCAACGAGGGCGGCGGTGCGGTCATCCCGTTCGACGGCGGCCGCGTCTACGGCGTCTGCGTCGCCGAGAAGGGCGTCCACCAGTTCCGCGTGACGACGCACGGGACGGCCGGGCATGCGAGCAACCCGCGGCTCGGCGACAACGCGCTGCTGAAGCTCGCGCCGCTGATCGCGGCGATGAGCGACGGCCAGCCCGCCCACGACATCACCGAGGGACCGCGCCGCCTGCTCGAGGACCTCGGCTTCGGCGCCGACGCGGAGAGCGCGTTCGCGGCGCTGCGCGAGCGCGACCCGTTCCTGGCGCTCGTCGTCGAGCCCGCGCTCGGCGTGACGTTCGCCCCGACGATGGCGAGCGCCTCCTCGAAGATCAACGTCATCCCCTCGCGGGCCACCGTCGGGGTCGACTGCCGCACGCCGCCGGGGATCGGCGAGGACGTCGTGCGCCGCCGCGTCGCCGACCTCCTGGGCACCGACGGGTACGACCTCGAGTTCACCGAGCAGAACGTCGGGAACGGGTCCGTGATCGACTCGCCGCTGATGGACGCGATCCGCGGATGGATCGGCCGCGAGGATCCCGCGGCGCGCGTCGTCCCGATCGTGCTGCCGGCGTTCACCGACTCGCGCACCTTCCGCGCCGCGTTCCCCGAGTGCGTCGCGTACGGCTTCTTCCCGATGTTCCACACCTCGCTCTACGAGATGTGGCCGCTGATCCACGCTCCTGACGAGCGGATCGACGTGCGCGACCTGGAGTTCGCCACGCGCTGCTATCGCGACCTCGTACAGGAGCTGCTCGGATGAGCGCGCCCGGCGCGTCAGCAGAGCGCCTGCGCCTCGGCGGGATGGCGCTGGGCAACGGCCTGCTCGTCCACGGCCCGACCGCCTGGGCGGCCGCGATCCGCGCCCGCGACGGATCGATCCAGGTGGCCTCCGGCACCAAGCCGCGCGCGCCGCGCTCCGTCGACCGCGTGCCGGGCGCACGCGGCGTGGTGCGGCTCGGTGAGGCGATGGTCGTCATCCCGCTGGTCAAGCGCGCGCTGCCGCAGGCGCGGCTCCCGTTCCAGAGCGCCCCGGTCGTCGGTGCTGCGCTCGCCGCGAGCATCGGCGGCACGGTGCTGCGCCGGCGTCTGCGCGGCGCCGGCGCCGACCTCGCGGGCGTCGCGCTCTCGCTGCTGCCCTCGCTCGTGGCGCTGCGTGCCGGTGACGTCGCGGCCTACCACGGCGTCGAGCACAAGGCGATCGCCGCCTACGAGCAGGACGCCGGCGACGCGCGCGAGGCCTCCAAGGAGCACGATCGCTGCGGGTCGCATCTGATGGTGCCGATGCTCGCCGCCAACCTCGCCGGCACGGCGCTCCTGCGCAAGGCAGTCGAGCGCCCGTCGCCGCTGGCCGGAGGGCTCGTCTCGATCGCCAGCGTCGGCGTCGCCGTCGAGGTGTTCGTGTGGAGCGAGCGTCACGCGGAGACGCGGACGGCGCGCGCATTGCGCCGCCCGGGGCATGAGCTGCAGCGCGCGCTGGGGACGCGCGAGCCGACGGATGCGCAGCTCGAGGTCGGCCGCGCCGCGCTGGTCGAGATCCTGCGCGCCGAGGGCGTCGCGGACGCCGGCTCTTGAAAACCCCGCCGCACTGCCGATACTGAGCGGGATGCCCTCCATGTTGCTCGCTGCGGTCGCCCCTGCCGCAGAACCCGCCCAGGTCAAGCTCGAGCTGCTCGCATCGCTCGACGGCCTCGGGCAGGTGTTGAGCCTGCAACTGCAGCCGGTTCCCCCGCCGCTGGGCTTCCTCGACAAGCTGCAGGAGTTCGGGACGAACTGGAGCGGCTTCCTCGGCCTGATCTTCATGTTCGCCCTCGTCTTCGTGCTGTGGCGGAGCCTGAAGCTGATGCCGCGCACCAAGCCCCAGCAGCTCAAGCCGGAGGCGAACCTCGAGGTCGCGTGGGCGGACATCGCCGGCGCAGAGGAGTCGAAGGCCGAGCTGATCGAGGTCGTCGAGTTCCTGCGCGATCCGACACCGTTCCACCGGCTCGGTGCGCGTGTCCCGCAGGGGGTCCTGCTGCACGGCCCGCCGGGCACCGGCAAGACGCTGCTCGCCAAGGCGGTCGCGCACGAGTCGGGCGCGCAGTTCTTCTCGCAGTCGGCGAGCTCGTTCGTCGAGATGTTCGCGGGGCTCGGCGCCGCCCGCATCCGGCGCCTCTTCAACGAGGCCCGCAAGCACGAGCCGGCGGTCATCTTCATCGACGAGCTCGACGCGGTCGGCGCGCGGCGCGGGTCCGACAACAACTCCGAGCGCGAGCAGACGCTCAACCAGCTGCTCGTCGAGATGGACGGGTTCGCCTCGTCCGACCAGGTCGTCGTGATGGCCGCATCCAACCTGCTGGAGAAGCTGGACCCGGCGCTGCTGCGCCCCGGCCGCTTCGACCGCCAGGTGTTCGTCTCGCCCCCGGACGTCGGCGGGCGGCGCGCGATCCTCGACGTGCACACGCGCAACAAGCCGCTGCGCGAGGACTGCGACCTGGACATCGTCGCCCAGCAGACGAGCGGCCTGACCGGTGCCGACCTGGCGAACATCTGCAACGAGGCCGCGATCCGCTGTGCCCGCCGCAAGGGGCACGCGATCTCGATGGCGGACTTCGACGCCGCCCTGGAACGGGTCGTCGCCGGCGTGCAGTCCTCGACGACGCTGAACCCGCACGAGCGCGAGGTCGTCGCCTACCACGAAGCCGGCCACGCGCTCACGCGCGAGCTGCTCGCGACCACCGAGCGCGCGCACAAGATCTCGATCGTCCCGCGCGGGCAGGCGCTGGGCTACGTCATGAACCTGCCCGACGAGGACAGCTACCTGAAGACGCGCGAGGAGCTGATCGACCAGCTCACCGTGCTGCTCGGCGGCCGCGTCGCCGAGCAGGTCGTGTTCGGCGCGGTCACCACGGGCGCCGCGAACGACCTGCAGCGGGTCGCGGAGATCACCAACGCGATGGTCCACGTGTACGGCATGGGGACCTCCGAGGCGGTGAGCCGCACGTCGATCGACTCGGCCCAGCTGTCGGACCTGACGCGGCGCATCCGTGACGAGGAGCAGCAGGCACTGGCCTTCGAGGCCCATCGCCAGGCGATGGACCTGATCACCTCGCACCGCGAGAAGCTCCAGGAGTTCGCTGACGAGCTGCTCGAGAAGGAGGTGCTCGGCCGCGCCGACATCGACCGGATCATGGCGGGCGTCAAGCAGATCGACCGGCGCCCGACCCGCGGGCTGCGGGTGGTCGCCAGCGATCCGTCGCCGCCCGCCGCCTCGTAGACTGCGGCGGGCATGTTCGCCCGCATCGATCACATCGGCGTCGCCGTGGAGTCCATCGACGACGCGCTGGAGCTCTACGCCGCGTCGTACGAGATGACGCTCGTCCACCGTGAGGTGGTGGAGGAGCAGGGCGTGGAGGCCGTGCTGCTGGACGTCGGCGAGAACCACGTCGAGCTGCTGCAGCCGCTCGGCCCGGACACGCCGGTCGGCAAGTACCTGGCAAAGCGAGGCAGCGGCATCCACCACGTCGCCTACCAGGTGACCGACATCGACGCCGAGCTGCAGCGCCTGAGCGCTGCCGGCGTCGTGCTGATCGACCAGACGCCGCGGATCGGAATTCGCGGGTCGCGCGTCGCGTTCTGCCACCCGAAGAGCACGGGCGGCGTGTTGACCGAGATCGTCGAGCCCGCGGAGGCCCACTGACATGGCGAAGGACACGAAGGACGAGCGTCACGGAGTGACCCTGGGCTTCCAGGGCGGAGGCGGGCTCGCGCTGCGCCTCACCGACAAGGACGCGAAGGCGCTGACGGACGCACTCTCCGGCGGTGACTGGTACGACATCGAGGACGCTGACGGCCCGGTGCGCGTCAACCTCTCGCAGGTCGTCTACGTGCGCACCGAGAAGGACGAGCATCGCGTCGGGTTCGGGCTGGGCTAGGAACGGCACAGGGCGAGCCTTTCGGCTCGCCCTGTAGCCCCGGATCACAGTCCCCTCTGACTTCGAAACGTCCCAGGAAGGGTGTTCTCGCCTGGGTGGCTCGGACACTCCTGACCACCGGGGCTGTCCGCCGGCACGAGGCCGGCGCGGGACCCGGTTCGGCGCTCTGAACTGACGCCATAGGCCACGTGGGGGACCGGCCGGACGAGGAACCCTACCCTCCCAGCCGTGAAGGTCGGAATCGTCGGCATGCCCAACGCGGGGAAGTCCTCGCTCTTCAACGCGCTCACCAAGGCGGGTGCGGAGGCGGCCAACTACCCGTTCACGACGATCGAGCCGAACATCGCCGTCGTCCCGGTCGTCGACGACCGGCTCGAGCAGGTGTCCGCGATCGTCCGGTCGTCCGAGATCGTGTGGGACACGATCGCCTTCCACGACATCGCCGGCCTGGTCGCCGGCGCGTCGAAGGGCGAGGGCCTGGGCAACCAGTTCCTGGCGAACATCCGTGAGACCGACGCGCTCGTGCACGTCGTCCGCGCGCACGGCGACCCGAACGTCATCCACTCCGAGGGCAGCGTCGACCCCGCTCGCGACATCGACACGATCGAGACGGAGCTGATCTACGCCGACCTCGAGCAGGCCGAGCGCCGCCACATGCGGGTCGTCCGCGAGGCGCGCGGCGGGGAGGCGCGCGCGATCGCCGAGGAGAAGTGGCTGACCGTGGTGATCGACGCACTGCAGGCCGGTCGTCCGGCGCGCACCGTGCCCGTTCCCGAGGACGCGCCCGACGTGGCGCGGCAGCTGCAGCCGCTGACCGCCAAGCCGGTCCTGTTCGTCGTCAACGTCGACGAGGGCAGCGAGGAGATCCCGGCGGTGGTCGCCGAGCATGCGACCGCGCACGGCGCCGGCGTCGTCGCGATCTCCTCGCGCCTGGAGGCCGAGCTGTCGGAGCTGGAGGACGAGGACGCCGCGGCCATGCGCGCCGACCTCGGCGTGAGCGAGTCCGGCCTGCAGCGCGTCGTGCGCGGTGCCTTCGAGCTGCTCGAGCTGGACGCGTTCTTCACCGCGGGCGAGGACAAGCCGGCGCAGTGCTGGCACCTGCGTCGCGGCCTCAGCGCCTGGCACGCGGCGGGTCAGATCCACACCGACATCCAGAAGGGCTTCGTCCGCGCCGAGGTGATCGGCTGGAAGGACCTCGTCGACGCCGGCGGCTACGCGCCGGCGCGCGACCGCGGCACGCTGCGCGTGGAGGGCCGCGACTACGTGATGGCTGACGGTGATGTTCTCACCGTGAAATTCACGCCGTAACGACGCGGCGAAGAGCTCCCACCGACCGGTCCACATCAGCCTCGGTCGTCTTCCAGTTGCAGCACGAGATCCGCAGGCACCGGCGCCCGCGCCAGGTGGTCGCGGTCATCAGGCAGGTGCCGTCCCGGTCGAGTGCCTCCACGACCGCGTCCGCGTCGCGGTCGCCCGTGAAGCCGACGAGCGTCTGGTTGAGTCCCTGCGCCAGGACCTCGATGCCGGGGACATCGGCGAGGCTCGCCGCGAAGCGCTCGGAGCACGCACAGAGCCGGTCGACCAGCTCGGCGACGCCGCTGCGCCCGAGCTGGCGCAGCGCGGCGTAGACGGTCAGGCCGCGCGCGCGGCGTGAGAACTCGGGGTTCCAGTCGACGGGATCGCGCAGCGCCGGATCCTCGGTCTGCTGGAGGTAGCTCGCGACGACGCCCATTGCGCCGCGATGCGCCTCGCGGTCGGCCACCACGGCGATCCCGCAGTCGTAGGGGACGTTCAGCCACTTGTGCCCGTCGGTCGCCCACGAGTCAGCCCGCGCGATCCCGGCGACGAGCGATCGCCGCGCCGGACTGGCGGACGCCCACAGGCCGAACGCTCCGTCGACGTGGAGCCACGCGCCGTGCGCCCGCGCGAGGTCCGCGATTGCGTCGAGCGGGTCGACGGCGCCGGTGTTGACGTTGTCGGCCTGCGCGCACACGATCAGCGGGCCGCTTGCGCCCTCCAGCGCGGCCGCGAGCGCCTCGGGCTGCAGCGCTCCGCGCTCGTCCACCTCCAGGGCCTCGATGCACGCTGTGCCGAGCCCGAGCAGCCGCAGCGCGCGGTCGACGGTCGCGTGACGCTCGGCTCCGGCCAGCACGCGGATCGGCGGGGCGCCGATCAGCCCGTCGCGCTCGACGTCCCAGCCGACGTTTTGCAGCACGCGCCAGCGCGCCGCGCCCAGGCAGGTCGCGTGCGCCATCTGGCAGCCGGTGACGAGGCCGAACGACGCGCCGGCGGGCAGGCCGAGCACGTCGAGCAGCCAGGCGCCGGCGACCGCCTCCGCCGCGGAGACGGCGGGCGAGGGGAGCGCCAGCCCCGCGTTCTGGTCCCACGCCGACGTCATCCAGTCGGCGGCGAGCGCCGCCGGCAGGGTCCCGCCGATGACGAACCCGAAGAAGCGCGGGTGGTTCATCCCGGCAAGCCCGGGGTCGCATGCCTGCACGAGGTCGTCGAGGACGGCCCCTGGGCTGGTGGGCCCTTCCGGCAGCGGACCCCCGAGCGCCTGGAGGCACTCGGCGTAGGACGCCGCGGCGTGGACGGGCCGCTCGTCGACCCCGTCGAGGTAGTCGGCGGCGTGCTCGGCGGCGGCGTGCAGCAGATCGCGCATCGTTCTCAGACTCCGATCTCGGCGAGGTGGGCTCCAGCACGCATCAGCGCTGCTCCAATCGTTCGGCGAGGCGGCCCATTCCGCGCTCGCCGGCCGCGGCCGCGGCGGCCGCCGCATCGAGCGGCCCGTCGCGCGGGCGCTCGACGGAGATCGGCTGCAGGGTCGCGATGTGCCGGAATGTGCGCAGCAGCCCCGGATCCGCCGTCAGCGCTCCGCGCGTGCGCGGGGTCATGTCGCTCGTCGGGGACTTGGCCGCCGCGAGCACGCCGTCGAGCGTGCCGAACCGCCGCAGCAGGTCGGCCGCGCCCTTCGCGCCGATCCCCTTCGCCCCCGGCAGGCCGTCCGACGGGTCGCCGCGCAGTGCGATCAGGTCGGGCACCTGCGCGGGCTCGATCCCATAGCGCTCGCGTACCTCGTCGGGACCGATGTCCTCGGGCCCGCCCTTGGCCGGGAAGCGGACGCGGACGTGCTCGTCGACGCACTGGAACATGTCGCGGTCGCCGGTGAACAGGAGCGTGCGGCCGCCCGCCGCCGTCTCGGCGTGCGCAAGCGCTCCCAGCAGGTCGTCGGCCTCGAGCCCCTCACTCTCGGCCTCCAGCGAGGTCCATCCGAACGCAGCGAAGAACGCGCGCGCATCGGACCACTGGTGCTCGAGCTCCTCGGGCATCAGCGGGCGGTCGGCGTGGTAGGCGGGATAGCCCGCGACGCGGTAGGCCGCAGCCTCCGCGCCGAAGCACAGCGCGACCGCGCGGGGCGCGTGCCGGTCGACGGCCTGCAGCAGCAGGTTCGCCGTCCCGAGCAGCGCGTTGACGGGCCGTCCGTCGGAGCCCTTGATGCTCTTCGGAAGCGCGAAGAACGCGCGATACAGCAGCGACGGTGCGTCCACCGCCAGCAGCGGGCGGATGTCTGAGTCCGGCACGGGGACACCGTATCCGCGCGGGACCTGCCGATACGGTGATACCCCCGCCCACGGGCGCCCGTATCACCTGCGCATGGCCGACGACGAGAAGACCACCAAGGTTCCCAGGAGCCGCCTCGCCCGGACGGCGCGGTTCGGGTCGCTGGTCGGTGGCCAGGGCGTCAAGTGGACCGCGACGAGCGTGGCCAACAGGGTGCGCTCCGACGAACAGGCGACCGCCGCCAACGAGCGCCGCGCGATGGACCTCGCCGACCAGCTCGTCCGTCAGCTCGGTCAGATGAAGGGCGCGGCGATGAAGATCGGCCAGGTGCTCAGCACGATCGACTTCGACCTGATCCCCGAGTCCGAGCGTGAGGAGTTCAAGGAGCGGCTGTCGGCGCTGCGCGACAACGCGCCGAAGGTCGCCTTCAAGGACATGCGCAAGGTCGCCGAGCGCGACCTCGGCGGACCGCTCTCAGACCACTTCGCGACGTTCGACGAGAATCCGATCGCGTCTGCGTCGATCGGGCAGGTCTACCGCGCAACCACGCACGACGGCGAGGACGTCGCCGTCAAGGTCCAGTACCCCGGCGTCGCCGAGGCGGTCGAGACCGACATGCGCAACATGCAGCTGCTCGTCCCGCTGCTGAAGCGGATGGCGCCCGGCATGGACGCGAAGGCGCTGCTCGCCGAGCTGCGCGAGCGCATCGCCGACGAGCTCGACTACGAGATCGAGGCGCAGAACCAGCGCCGCGTGCACCGCGCGTTCCGCGACCATCCGTTCGTGCGGATCCCCGCCGTCGACACCACGCTCTCCACCCGCCGCGTGCTCGTGTCGGAGTTCGTCGACGGCGTCGGCTTCGACACGGTCAAGAAGCTCGGCGAGGAGGAGCGCGACCGCTTCGCCGAGATCGCCTTCCGCTTCTTCTACGGCCTGCTCGAGCGCGAGCACATCGCCGCGGGCGACCCGCACCCCGGCAACTACATCCTCTGCTCCGACGGCAAGGTCTGCTTCCTCGACTTCGGCCTCGTCCGCCACGTCGACGACGACTACCTCGAGGGTGAACAGGCGCTCGCGCGCGCGGTCGTCGCCGGCGACGCCGACGGCGTGCACCATTGGCTGACGACGCTCGGCTTCCTGCCCAACCCCGACGACTTCGACCCCGAGCGCGTCCTCGAGCAGCTGCAGATCGCCGGTGAGTGGTATTTCACGACCGGCTTCCGGCGGCTCGACCCGGAGTACGTGCGCCTGCAGATCGAGCTCGGCTCGTCGCCGCGGTCCGAGCACTTCGACTACATGCGCAAGCAGACGCTGCCGCCACAGGCGCTGCTGATCCGCCGCATGGAGGGACTGCTGTTCAGCGTCCTCGGCGAACTGCGCGCCGGTGGCGACTGGGGGCGGCTTGCGCTCGAATACATCGCAGACGTGCCGCCGACGACGGCGATCGGCGAAGCGGAAGCGGAGTACCTGCTCGCGAAGGCTTAGGGTCTCCGCATGACCACAACTCTCACCGGGCCGGAAGAGGTCAAGGCGGCCGTCGGCCAGGAGATCGGCGTCAGCGGCTGGTACGCGGTGACGCAGGAGGCGATCGACGCCTTCGCGCAGGTCACCGGCGACCACCAGTGGATCCATGTCGATCCCGAGCGGGCGGCGCAGACGCCGTTCGGCGGCACGATCGCCCACGGCCTGTTCACGCTCTCGCTCGGGCCGAAGTTCAGCTACGAGATCATGGACATGCAGGGCTTCGCCTTCGGCGTCAACTACGGCTACGGCAAGGTGCGCTTTCCGGCGCCGCTGCCGGTCGGCTCGAAGGTGCGGATGCGCGCAGCGCTCACGAACGTCGACGACGTGCCCGGCGGGATCCAGATCACCGTGACGCAGACGTTCGAGGTCGAGGGCGCGGAGAAGCCGGTCTGTGTGGCTGAGTCGCTGGCGCGGCTCTTCAGCGCGCAGTGACCTCGGGCCCGGTCACGCCGCCGTACCGCAGGCGGTAGCGGCCCGGCTCGGGCAGCGTCGTCGAGTACGCGCCGCCCGCGGCGACCTGCACGTCGACGGCGCGCACCCAGCGCGTCCCGACGCGCTGTTCGACCGTCGCCCAGGCGCCGGCGGTCGCGGGAGCGACCACGCCGTGGATGCGACGGGCGACCGAGCTCATCTGTGCGCCTCCGGTCGTCGGGTCGGCCGGCGTGCGCGGGATTCCCGGCACGACCGGCGCGGCCGGCTGGTTGGAGACGTCGGTGCTGAAGCTGCGGAAGCGGATCCACGTGTCGCGCAGCCCGAGCGCGCGGCGCAGCTGCGGGCCGGTGACCGTGGTGGTGCCGGCGGTGCCGACGACGTCGGCGCGCACGATCCGCGGCGAGAACCCGCGCTTGCGCACGCGGATCAGCTTCAGCCGCCCCTTGACGAGGCCGGACAGCGCGCGGGTCGCGCGGGTCAGCGTCATCCGGATGGTCTGCGGCCGGTGGTAGGGCGACGCCGTGTCGTACGGGTCGGCGACGCTCTTCAGCCACGGCTTGGGGTCTGAGCCGACGAAGCCGTACTCGACGTTCTCGGTCCGCCCGCCGCTGGTCGAGAAGAAGAAGGTGGTGACGGGCGTGCCCTGGTAGGTCACGACGCGGTTTGCGGTGGCCTTCACGGCAGCGCTCGTCGTCGGCGTCTCGGCGGCGACGCCGCGGTACATCTGCGAGCGCGTGTCCGCGTACTGCGTGAACTGGCCCGCAGACCCGCCGGCGTTCGTCGTCACCGCGTACGTGCGCGCAGCGACCGCCTGGGCGCGGAGTGCCTCGGCCGGCCAGGAGGCCGGGACCTCGGCCGAGACGACACCGGCGGTGTAGTCCTCGAGGCCGACGACGTTGATCGCCGACACGCCACCGGCGCCGCTGCGGACCTCGATCGCGCCGCGGTAGGCGCCGCCGCTGGTGCCGTTCTGGGCGGACCCGCCGAGCGTCACGGCGCCGCCGCTCGCCGGCTGCAGGACGAGCGGGCCGCTCGAGGTGAAGAGGTCGCGACCGGTTGCGTCGCTGATGACGAGGCCGTTGCCTCCGCGCGCCACCGTGTACGTCTTCGCGCGATCCAGCAGCCGCCCGCCGACCGACGAGGCACCGCTGATCGCATACCGCGACCGGCCGCTCTGCAGCAGGACGCGCACGGCAACTCCGCGGCTGAGCCGCCCGAGCTGCGTTCCCGTGTAGTAGTGGGCGAGGATCCGGTCGGCCGTCCAGCCCTGGCGCGCGTAGCCCAGCGTGCCGTACTGGCTGAGCCCGACGCCGTGACCGAAGCCGCGCACGGAGGCGACCAGCGACGTCGCTCCCTGAGCGGCGGTCGCCGGCACCAGCAGGGCTGCGGCGAGGACGGTGATGGTGAGCATGCGGCGCACGTCTTCCAGGGTAGGCGCAGGCCCGGCTCCACGCGCCGGACCGCCCACCTGGCGGGGGTATGCTCGACGTCATGACGACGATCAGCCCGAGTGCCGAACGGGCCGTGCTCGACGCGGTTCCCACCCAGCTCTTCATCGGTGGCCAGTGGCGCGACGGGACCGGTGGAAACACCCTGCCTGTCGAAGATCCGGCGACCGGCGAGACGCTCGTCGAAGTCGCCGATGCGACGGTCGACGACGGCAAGGCGGCGCTCGCGGCGGCGGATGACGCGTTCGCGGACTTCCGCAGGATGGCGCCGCGCGACCGGGGCGACATCTTGCGCCGCGCATACGAGCTGATGGTCGAGCGCACCGAGGAGCTCGCGCTGCTGATGACGCTCGAGATGGGCAAGGCGATCGCCGAATCGCGCGCCGAGGTCGGCTACGCCGCCTCGTACTTCCGCTGGTACGCGGAGGAGGCGGTGCGCATCAACGGCCGCTACCAGGTGGCGGAGAACGGCCTCAGCCGCGTGCTGACGATGCAGCAGCCGGTCGGCCCGTGCCTCTTCATCACGCCGTGGAACTTCCCGCTCGCGATGGGCACGCGGAAGGTCGGCCCTGCGATCGCCGCCGGCTGCACGAGCGTCGTCAAGCCGGCGAAGCAGACGCCGCTGTGCATGCTCGCGATGGCGCAGATCCTGGAGGAGTCGGGTCTGCCGCCGGGCGTCTGCAACGTCATCACGGGGTCCAGGTCGGGCGAGCTGATGGAGCCGCTGATCCGCGATCCGCGGGCGCGCAAGCTCTCCTTCACCGGGTCGACCGCGGTCGGTAAGAAGCTCGTCGAGCAGGCCTCCGAGCAGCTGCTGAAGATGTCGATGGAGCTCGGCGGCAACGCGCCGTTCCTCGTCTTCCCCGACGCGAACCTCGACCTCGCCGTCGACGGGGCGATGCTCGCAAAGATGCGCAACATCGGTGAGGCCTGCACCAGCGCCAACCGCTTCCTCGTCCACGAGTCGGTCGCCGGCGACTTCTCGGAGCGGCTGGCCGAGCGCATGCGCGGCCTCGTCCTCGGCCGCGGCACGGACAGCGCCGTCACGACCGGCCCGCTGATCGACCAGGCCGCCCGCGACGGCGTCCAGGAGCTCGTCGAGGACGCGGTCGGCAAGGGCGCGCAGGTGCTCGTCGGCGGCGGTCCCCGCGACGGAGCCGGGTACTTCTACGAGCCGACGGTACTGGCGGGAGTCCCGTCCGATGCGCGCGTGCAGAGCGAGGAGATCTTCGGCCCCGTTGCGCCCGTGATCTCGTTCGCCTCCGACGAGGAGGCGATAGCGCTGGCGAACGCCACCGAGTACGGCCTCTCGTCCTATGTCTTCACCCAGGACATCAGCCGCGCGTTCACGGTCATCGAGGCGCTCGAGGTCGGGATGGTCGGCTTCAACCAGGGCATGGTCTCCAACGCCGGCGCGCCGTTCGGCGGTGTCAAGCAGTCCGGCTACGGGCGCGAGGGCGGCGCGGAGGGGCTCCAGGAGTACCTGGAGACGAAGTACGTCGCGCTGAACCTCACGGGGGGGTAGGCGCCGGCCCCCAGGGATTGCGGGCCGGCGCCGGCGGCGTTGCGTGCTCGGCTGTGCTGCCGGGTTAGTCGAGTGACGCCCCGGGGACGCATCGGAATCTCGGCGTCACGCGGAGGTTGTCGATGAAGACCGACGAGTCGTAGATCCGGTCGCCCTGGTCGAAGATCGACAGGTACACGTTGTGACGTCCGGGCTTGATGGGGATGGAGGCTCGCAGCCGGCGCGTTCCGGCGTCGTACGTGGTGCCGCGGGCTCGGTCCGGGCGCACGGCGAAGTTGCCGGTGCCGTTGATGCTGATCAGCGTCTTCTGCCGCGCAAACGCGAAGTTGTCCGGCGCGGAGATCTTTGCGCTGCGGGTGCCGTTCGCGTCCCACGTGTGCTTGTCGAGTTCGGCGATGAAGGCGTCGTTGAACGCGCTCTTGGTGTACTCGGGGAACTCCTCCGACAGGAACCTGAAGCCGACCGAGAGGCAGTTGCCGTCCGATGGGCGCACGTTGATCCCGATGCGCAGCACGACGACGTCACGCGCGCCGCGCGCAACCGGACCCGCATTGTTGGTGCTTGTGTCCGGCATGTCGTTGGCGCGCGTGACAAGCCGCGTGCTCCCGGTGGAGAGAATCCCGTAGCTGCTGCCGTTTCTCGGAAAGCCCGCGAGAGGCGAGGTCGAGACCGCGGTCGGGTTCCCGCGCGGTGGCAGATTCACAAAGCTCGCGCTGCGCAGCTGGGTGCCCGGCTGCACCACCGCGCGAGCAATCCGGTCTGCCGACCTGGTCGGCGTGATCGCCGCCTGAGCGATCGGCGCCAGCAGCAGCGACAGCCCAGCGGCAGCGGCCACGACGGCCGCTCGCGACCGCCATCGAGTTTCGCCTTGGCTGTGGTCAGCGCCGGCCTTCGTGAGTGTGAGTGTCGGGGTGGTATCCATACACGCCACTCTCTCCGCCACGGACAGCTCCGACCATGGAGATCAGCACCCATTCGCAAGAACCTGGTGCATCAGGCCACCGGCGGGTCGGCCGCCGACTCGCGAGGCCTCGCTGGAGCGCGTGCTCCACATCCTCGCCGGGCCTCCGACTGCGTCGGCGACCTGGTGGTCGCTGGTATACACGTCTGGTGTTCGGCGGTGGCCTTCGCTCCTTGGTGACGATCGCGGCCCTGGGCGCGGCGGTCGTTGCGCCGGCGCCGGCGGTCTCGGCCGCGCCGGCGGGCTCCGCCGGCCGTGAGGTTCTGGTCAGCGCGGCGCCGGGCGTGCCGCTGCCGGCGGGAGCACGCGGCGTCGCCGAGATCGGCGGCCTGGCGTTCTCCACGGTTCCGGTTCCCGCGCACCTGTCGGCGGGCCGGTTCGCCGCCGCCCTCGCGCGGCGTCCGGGCATCGCGGGCGCGCAGCCGAACGTCGCCGTGAGACGCGCGTCGATCGCCGGAACGTGTGTCGATGCGCCCACGAGCCCGCTGCTCGAGACGGCGACCATCGCCGATGCACGCAGTGCTCCGCTGCCTGCCACGACGCGTCCGATTGCAGTGCTGGACACCGGCGTGGACCCGGCGGTGCGCGAGCTGGCCGGCCGCGTGCTCCCGGCGTCGGACGCCATCGGCGGTCCTGCGACAGGCCTCGCCGACGACGACGGGCATGGGACGCAGGTCGCAGCGGCTGCTGCGGGGACGCCCGGACTGGTGGCCGGGATCTCGCCGACAAGTCCGATCATGCCGATCCGGATCGCGACGGCGAGCGTGCTTGCCACGCCGGCTTCGATCGTCAAGGGTCTTGAGATCGCGGTCGCTCGCCGTGCGCGCGTCGCGTTGTTGCCGTCCTCGCAGCCGCTGGCGCAGACCACGGCGGACACCGTCACGGCCGTCGGAGTGGCGGTCAACGCGGCCTTCGGTGCAGGGGTCATCACCGTCGCGCCGGGCGGCAACGAGGGCAAGGATCAGGAGGTGTTTCCCGGCGGTCTCGGGCACATCCTGACGGTGGGGTCCGCCGGGCGCCTGGCAGTGCGCGACTCCTTCTCGAATTTCGGGCCGTGGATCGACCTGGTGGCGCCCGGGGCAGATCTCGTCCTGCCGGCGCCGTCGGCGATCTGCTCGAGCGGGTATGCGCGAGCGTCGGGCACGTCGTTCTCGGCGGCGGCGGTCGCGGGCGCGGTCGCGCTGATCGCGGCGGCCCGTCCGAAGCTGTCGACCTCGAGTCTCTACGACCTGATGCGGCGTCTGTCCTCGTCGGACGCCGGGCTGCAGGGCTTCGATGTCAACACGGGCTTCGGCCGGCTGGATGTCGGCGCGGGCCTGCGCGCTGCGGCGCCCGCCGCCGACCCGCGTGAGGTCAACGACAACGTGTACTGGCTGAAGCGCAGGCCCAAGCTGTTCCCGGCCTACCTGGCGCGCACGCGACGGACCGTCAAGCATGGCTCGGTCAGTCCGGGCAAGGATCCTCAGGACGCGTTCAAGGTCCGCCTGTCCCGCAACGACGTGCTCCGCGCGCGCTTCAGCAACCCCGACCCCGAGGCGGTGCTCTACGCGACGATCTGGAGTCCCAGGACCGGCCCGTTCGACATGCGCCTCGCCACTCCCAACACCGCGCTCCGGGGCGCCGGCTTCACCCAGGATCCGCTCGTCAGCTACCGCGCCGGCCGCACCGGCACGTACTACGTCGCGATCTTCGCGCCCGACCGCGCAGCCCCCGCCGACCCGGGCAAGGCCGGCGACCAGCTCGTCACGCTGTCGCCGCCGCACACCACCTACACCCTGAACCTCGACAAGCGTTGCTCGAGCTCGCGAACCCTACGCGTGCCGCTCGCGCGGCTGCGTCGTCCGGGGCGGCAGATGACCGCCCTGCGCGTCTACGACAACGGGATCGTCCGCGCCTACCGCAGCCGTGGCGCGATCGGGCGGCGCATCACCCTGCGCGGCCTGCGCAACGGCCGCCACCGCATCACCTACACCGCGCGCTTCGTCGGTCAGCCAAGGACCAGCCGCACGATCCGGATCCGCACGCGCTGCAAGCTCAAGCTCGCCCGCTGAGTGCTCCGCGGCCCTTTCCCGAATGAGGGTCAGCACCCATGGCGCGGCTCCTCCATGCGCGACAGGATGGGAACCGTGGATTGGACCTCCGCAACACACAGGCTCCCAGGCCCTCACCGGCGCAGCCCGACCCCCCTGCTGCACCACCAGTAACCCGAGGGCCCAACAACCCAGTGCTCGCCGCAAGGCAGGTGCAGGGGTGAATCCAGAAAGCGTCCCCGGATGGAACCGGGGACGCTTCTGGTTTAACACGCCCCACCGTCGCGTAGATTCTGGACACGACCCACGAGCACCACCCCGAGAGCGCCCACGCGCACGGCGTCAGCGCCCACAGCGATTCCCGCTGGCTGCTGATCGCGCTGCTGATCAACGTCGGCTTCATGGTCGTCGAGGTCGTCGTCGGCCTGATCGCCAACTCACTCGCGCTGCTCTCCGACGCGGCGCACATGCTGACCGACGCCGGCGCGATCGGCCTGGCGCTGATCGCGCTGCGGCTCGCGCAGCGCCCGCCGAAGGGCGTGTTCACGTTCGGGCTGAAGCGCAGTGAGATCCTCAGCGCGCAGATCAACGGCGTGCTGCTGTTCGTGCTCGCCGGCGTGATCGGCGTCGCGGCGATCACGCGCATCATCGACCCGCCCGACGTCGACGGCGCGTTCGTCTTCTGGACCGGACTGCTCGGCGCGGCGGTGAACGGTGCGGCCGCGTGGGCGCTGGCGAAGGCCAGCCGCGACAGCCTCAACATCCAGGGCGCGTTCCTGCACAACCTCTTCGACATGCTCTCGTCGATCGCCGCTGCGGTCGCCGGCCTGGTGATCGTGCTGTCGGGCTGGGGGCAGGCCGACGGCATCGCCGCGCTCGCCGTCGCGGTGCTGATGCTCTACGGCGGGTGGGGCCTGATCCGCGACTCCGGCCGCATCCTGCTCGAGGGCGCGCCCAAGGGGGTGGACCCCGCGGAGGTCGGGCGGGCGATGGCGGCCTCGCCCGGCATCGCCGAGGTCCACGACCTGCACGTGTGGGAGGTCACCTCCGGCTTCACCGCGCTGGCGGCCCACGTGCTCGTCGCGCCGGACGATGACTGCCACGCGCGCCGGCGTGAGCTTCAGGCGATGCTCCGCGAGCGCTTCGAGATCACCCACACGACCCTGCAGGTCGACCACGAGTCGCCGGGGTCCAGCGCGCTGCTGGACATCGGCCCCGTCAGCGCTGAGCCCTGACGCCACGGCGCGTCGCCGGCCGGCGCGGTCCGCGGCGCGGCGCCATCGGCAGGACCCGCAGGACGGGCTCCCCGTCGGCGCGCGCCAGGCGCTCGAGCAGCTCGGGTGCCCGCTCGCGGAACGCCTCGGCGTTGCGCAGCTTGATCTCCTCGTAGCCGCGGATCGCGTCCGGCAGCTCGGCGATCTCGACGACGACCGCGGTGTTCTGTGCGGTCAGCAGCTCGAGCGCGGCGGCGACGAGCGCGTCGTACTCGGCGACGAGCTCGCGCTCGACCTTGCGCACCTGCGCGCGGCCGAACGGATCCAGCGCGGTGCCGCGCAGGCGCCGCATCCCGTGCAGGAGCCGGAAGACGGGGAAGATCCACGGCCCGAGGCGCAGCTTGCGCTTCATCCCCAGCGCGCGCAGGACCGGCGGATGGAGCAGGACGCGGACCTTTGCGCCGGTGCCGAACTCCTCGGTGATCCGGGTGCGCTCGACCTGGTCGAGATACAGGCGCGCGACCTCGTACTCGTCCTTGTAGGCCATCAGCTTGTGCAGGCCGCGGGCGTAGGCCTCGGCGACCGGCGCGCCCGTCGATGCGGTGCGCTCACGTTCGATCGCTGCGACCTGCATCACCCTGGTCACGAACGCCTGCGCGTAGCCCGCGTTCTGGTAGCTCTCCAGGTCTCCGGCGCGGAAGTCCAGGAGCTCGCGCAGCGCGCCGGTCGCGCCTGACTCCTCGAGCATCGCGGCGACCTTGCGCGACGGTGCACGCGGCGCCGCGGCCGCGGGCGCGAGCGCGGCGTCCACGGCCTGCGGGTCGGCTGCGACGGCGCGGCCCCAGGCGAAGGCGGCGAGGTTCGATTCGACGGCGGCGCCGTTCAGCCGGATCGCGTCCTCGATCGCCTCGGCGCTCAGCGGCAGGCACCCGCGCTGGAAGGCGGCGCCGACGGTGAGCATGTTCGCCGGCATGTGATCGCCGAAGAGGCGCTCGGACAGACCGCCGGCGTCGAGGAACAGGTTCTCGCGCATCCGCGTGGAGCGGTTGATCGCGCCGCGCGCGATCACGGGCTCCGGGAAGTGGACGGAGCTGTCGGTGACCATCGCCGCGGTCGCGACCTGCGCGGTGTTGACGACGGCGATCGTGCGCGCGGGGTCGGCGACCTCGAGCGTGGCGGCCGCGGCCGCGCCGAGGATGTCGAACGCAATCAGGACGTCGGCCGAGCCGGCGCCTGCGCGCAGCGCGCCGGTGATCGGCACGGCGGAGATCCGCAGGTCGCTGATGACGGGCCCGCCCTTCTGCGCGAGACCGGTCTGATCAAGACCCGCTGCGTGGAGCCCATCGAGGTGGGCGGCCATCTGCAGGACCTGTGAGATCGTCACGACGCCGGTGCCGCCGATGCCGGGCATGCGCACGCGGACGTCTGCCGGGTCGACCGCCATCACCGGGTCGGGCGGCGCGATCGTCAGCGGCGGGGGCACGGTCTTGACCTTGGTGCCGGGGATGATCTCCATGAACGACGGGCAGTCGCCCTGCACGCAGGAGAAGTCCTGGTTGCACGAGGCCTGGTGGATCTTCGTCTTGCGCCCGAGCTCGGTGTCGACGGGCACGACGGACAGGCAGGTCGACTTCTCGCCGCAGTCGCCGCAGCCCTCGCAGACGCGCTCGTTGATCAGGATGCGCTGCGGCGGCGCGTCCAGCAGTCCGCGCTTGCGCATCCGCCGCTCCTCGGTCGCGCAGCGATCGTCGTGGATCAGCACCGTGACGCCCTTGACCTCGGCCAGCTCGCGCTGCGCCTCCTGCAGCTCGTCGCGATGGCGGACCGTGGCGATCGGGTCGATCGCGACGCCGCCGTAGCGCTCCGGCTCGGGTGTCGTGACGACGATCCGCCGGACGCCCTCGACCGCGAGCAGCCGGGTGATCGCCGGGACGTCCATGCGGCCCTCGGCCTGCTGGCCGCCGGTCATCGCGACGGCGTCGTTGTAGAGCAGCTTGTAGGTCATGTCGACGCCGGCGGCGACCGCCGCGCGGATCGCGAGCGAGCCGGAGTGGTGGAACGTGCCGTCGCCCAGGTTCTGGATGAAGTGGCGGCCCTGGGCGAACGGCGCGAGGCCCAGCCACTGCGCGCCTTCGCCGCCCATCTGCGGCATGCCGAGCACCTGGCCGCGGCCGCCCTCGTCGAGCACGACCATGATGTGGCAGCCGATTCCGGCGCCGACGAGCTGGTCGTCGTCGGCCTGCGTGGAGGCGTTGTGCGGGCAGCCCGAGCAGAAGTACGGCGAGCGGGTCGGGAGCGTGACGAGTGCGGCCCGCGACGCTTCGGCGGACGGGCTGAGCAGCAGCATGCGGGCGCGCCCGGCCGGCGGAAGCGCGTCGTCGGGCAGGACGCGGGCGAGCGCCCGGGCGATGTCGTCGGCGCCGAGCGTGCTGCGCTCGGACAGGAGCGAGCGACCATCTGCGTCGTGCTTGCCGAGGACCTCGGGCGCGTCCGGGGTGCGGTACAGCGCTTCCTTGACCTGCGACTCGACGAACGCGAGCTTGTCCTCCACCACGAGGACCTGCTCGACGCCGTCCAGCAGCTCGCGCACGTGCTCGTGCTCGAGCGGCCACGGCATCCCGAGCTTGACCAGCCGCAGGCCGGCGGCCTCACGGGCGGGCTCGTCGAGGCCGAGGTCGTCCAGCGCGCGCTGCACCGCGGCGAATGCGACACCCGCGGCGACGATCGCGATCCGCGGACGAGCCGGCTCGAAGGCGATGTGGTTGAGGCCGGTGCGGCGCGCGTAGGCGTGGACGCGCTGCAGGCGCGTGGTCATCGCGTCCTGCTCGGCGTCGAGCGAGCTCGTCGAGAGCAGCATCGGCGGCGGGAGGGCCGGGCGGCCGCTCGGCGCGGGGACGCCGGTCGCCAGCTCGCCGACATCGACGATGGCCGAGGCGTCGGCGAGGTCGCTGACGATCTTCAGCCCCGTCCACAGACCGGACTCGCGCGAGAGCGCGACCGCGTGCAGGCCCAGCACCATGATCTCGCGGATCGTCGATGGGGCGAGGACGGGCATCAGCAGGCTGCGGCACAGCGGCTCGCAGGAGCTCGGCAACGTCGAGGACTTGCAGGCGGGGTCGTCACCGATCAGCGCGACGGCGCCGCCGAGCGGCGCGGTGCCGGTGATGCCGCCGTGGCGGATCGCGTCGGCGGCGCGGTCGAGGCCGGGGTTCTTGCCGTACCAGAAGCCGACGATCCCGTCGTGGTCGTGCTCGGGCAGTTCGCCGAGCAGCTGCGTGCCGTTGACGGCGGTCGCGGCGAGCTCCTCGTTGAGCCCGGGGCGCACCACGATGCGCATCGGGTCCAGGAGGTCGCTCGCGCCCAGAAGCGCCTTGTCGAGCCCGCCGAGCGGCGAGCCCTGGTAGCCGCTGACGAAGACGCCGGTGTCGAGCCCGCGTCGCTCGTCGAGCCGGCGCTGCTCGAGCGTCAGCCGCACGAGCGCCTGGATCCCCGACATCAGCGCGCGCCCGGACGGCGCCGTGTACTTGTCGTCCAGCCTCACGGTGGTGCTCATCCGTGAAGAGAACCGCGTGCGCGCCTGCGCAACAGCGCAGATGCCGCGTTCCGGTCACAGGACGCACGAAATCACCGCAGACGAGCCGATTGCGAGCATGATCTTGCGCGATTCGCTGATGTCCCGTCGGGTCTCTACGCTGGAGCGACCATGGAGATCGAGCTGGACGGGACCGACCACGAGATCCTGACGCTGCTGACGGAGGACGCGCGGCGCACGATCGCCGACATCGCGGGCCGCGTCAGCCTCTCGTCCGCCGCGACCAAGCGCCGCATCGACCGGCTGCAGCGGCTCGGGGTGATCCTGGGTTACACGACGGTCGTCGACTACGCGCGCCTGGGCTGGCCGCTGGAGGCGTTCACGGAACTGCGGTTCGCCGGGAGGACGCAGGTCGAGGACATCGAGGCCACCGCCGCCGCGGCGCAGGAGATCCAGGCCGTCTACATGATCGCCGGCGATCCCGATGCGCTCGTCCACATCCGCGCGCAGGACGTCAGTCACCTCAAGGACGTCATCGATCGTCTGCGCCATTCGGGCAAGGTCACGGGCACGAAGACGCTGATGGTGCTGAGCACGTCGGCACGACCCGGCCACACTCCGCCGCTCTAGACGCACCATTTCTCCGCCGAACCGGATTTTCGCGCCCGGATCGTGCGCGCCGATGGCGGTCTTGCAGCGATCGCTGGCCAACCGGCCTGGTCCGCGCTTCGCTGCCTCGATGGACGTTCACACGTGTCATGACCCCGCGGTCGGCCTTCACGCCGTCATCGCCATCGACGACACGACGCGCGGTCCCGCGCTCGGCGGTGTGCGCTGGAAGGCCTACGCATCGCCGGCGGACGCGGCCATCGAGTGCCGCCGGCTCGCCGCCGGTATGACGCTCAAGAACGCGGCGGCCGAGCTGCCCTACGGCGGCGGCAAGTCCGTGATCATCGACGCCGGCAGGCCGGTTGACCGCACGGCGGTGCTGCACGCGTTCGGCGCGTTCGTGGCCGAGCTGGACGGCACCTACATCCCGGGTGTCGACATGGGCACGACGATCGACGACCTCGCCGAGATCGGCACGATCGCCCCCGACGTCGCCTGCAGCACCGAGGACCCCTCCCCGTGGACGGCGCTCGGAACATGGGCGGCGATCCGCGCCGCGGTCCATCACGCCGACGGCGCGCAGACGCTCGACGGCGTCACCGTCGCCGTGCAGGGCGCCGGGCACGTCGGCGCGAGCCTCGCCCGTCTGCTCGCCCAGGACGGCGCGCACGTGATCGTCGCGGACGTCGACGAGGTCCGCGCCCGCCGGATCGCCGCCGAGGTCGGCGGCCAGGCGATCGCTGCGGACGCCGTCCTGGCCGTTCCGTGCGACGTGCTCGCGCCGTGTGCGGTCGCGCGCGTCGTGCGCCCCGAGACGGTGGACCTCCTGCGCTGCCGGATCCTCGCCGGGGCCGCGAACGATCTGCTCAACGATCCCGGCTGTGCCGACCTCCTCGCCGTCCGCGACGTCGTCTACGTCCCGGACTTCCTGGCAAACGCCGGCGGCGTCATCCACATCCACGCGCTGCGCGACGGGTGGGACGAGGACCAGCTGCGTGAGGCGGTGCTGCAGATCGGCGACCGCGTCGGCCGCGCGCTGGACGCCGCGGCGGCGACGGCGCAGTCGCCGCTCGCGGCTGCCGAGGACCTCGCACGTGAGCAGCTCGCTCCACGTGCAGCCGCGTAGAACGCGCCGCCCGCAAGTAGGGTCCCGCAGCATGTCGCGCTTCGTCGACCTGTCCGCCCCGATCCTCACGAGCCCGCCGGACACCCCGGACCCGCTGAAGACGGAGATCGTCTTCCAGGGGCATGAGGCGGGCGCGGCCGCGATCGAGGCGCTGCTCGGGGTCGGCCGCGAGCTGCTGCGTGACGGCGAGGGCTGGGCGACCGAGGAGTTCACGCGCCTGGGCACGCACAACACCACGCACGTCGACGCGCCGTGGCACTACAACTCGACGATCGCCGGCGAGCGCGCGCAGACGATCGACGAGCTGCCACTGGAGTGGTTCCACGCGCCCGGCGTCTGCCTGGACTTCGCTCACAAGGCCGACGGCGACCCCGTCACCGTCGCCGAGATCGACGACGCGCTCGCCGCGCTCGACCGCGACATCCAGCCGCTCGACATCGTCCTGATCCGCACCGGTCGCGACGCCTTCATGGACGCGCCCGACTACATGATCAAGGGGCCGGGGGTGACCGCCGAAGCCACGCACCGGCTGTACGAGCTCGGCACCCGCGTGATGGGCATCGACGCCTGGGGCTGGGACGCCCCCCTGCACCTGCAGGCCGAGGAGGCCAAGGCGAAGGGCGAGCCCGGCATCTTCTGGGCGGCCCACCAGACCGACCTCGCCTACTCGCAGATCGAGCGCCTGTGCAACCTCGGCTCATTGCCGCCGAGCGGCTTCACGGTGTCGTGCTTCCCGCTGAAGATCGTCGGCGGCAGCGCCGGGCCGGCGCGCGTCGTCGCGATTGTCGACTGACGCTCAGCTCTCGTTCCCCCGCGCGATCTTCCGCAGGTCGATCGTCGCGTCATAGAGCTTCGCGTCGACGCCCTCCTCGAGTGCGACGTCGCGCAGCGGGCGGCCCGAGGCGGAGGCCTTCTTGACGATCACCGTCGCCTTGTCGTAGCCGATCGCGCCGTTCAGCGCGGTCGCCGCGGCGAGCGTCGCCTCGGCTGAGCGCTTCGCCCCGGACTTGCTGGCGGTGATGCCGTCGACGCACTTCTCGCTCAGCGCCGTGCTCGTGGTCGCGAGCAGGTGCAGCGACTGGAGCAGGTTGCGGGCGATCAGCGGGATCCGGACGTTCAGCTCGAACTGCCCCTGCATGCCGCCGATCGTGATCGCCGTGTCGTTGCCGATGACCTGCGCGCTGACCTGCAGCACGACCTCGGGGATGACCGGGTTGACCTTGCCGGGCATGATCGACGAGCCCTTCTGCAGCTCGGGCAGGAAGATCTCGCCGATGCCCGCGCGCGGGCCGGAGCCGAGCAGCGCGAGGTCGCCCGCGATCTTCGTCAGCGAGACGGCGACGACCTTCAGCGCGCCCGACAGCTCGACGAGCGCGTCGCGGTTGGCCTGCGCCTCGAAGCGGTCCAGCGGCGCGGCGATCTGCTTGAGCTTCGTCTCGGCGATCAGGCGCCTGCGGATGCCCGCCGCGAGCTTCGGATGCGCGTTGAGCCCTGTGCCCGTCGCGGTCCCGCCCAGGGGGATCTGCCCGACGTGGACGAGTGCGGACTCGATCCGCTCCTGGCCAAGGCGGATCTGCGCCGCGTAGCCGGCGAACTCCTGACCGAGCGTCACCGGCACCGCGTCCATCAGGTGCGTGCGACCGGACTTCACGACGTTCTTGAACTGGCTCGCCTTGCGGGCGAACGAGCGCTCGAGCTGCTTCAGCGCCGGAAGCGTGCGGTTGACGGCGACGTCGAGCGCCGCCAGATGGACCGCCGACGGGAAGACGTCGTTCGACGACTGGCCCATGTTCACGTGGTCGTTCGGATGCACGCCCTCGCCGGCGATGTTCGCGATCACCTCGTTGGCGTTCATGTTCGACGACGTGCCCGAACCGGTCTGAAAGACGTCGATCGGGAACTGCCTGTCGTGCTCACCGGCCGCCACCTGCGCCCCGGCCGCGGCGATCGCCTTCGCGAGCTTGGGATCGAGGAGTCCGAGCTCACCGTTGACGACCGCGGCCGCGCCCTTGATGCGGCCGAGCCAGTGGATGACCTCGGCGGGGACGGGCTCGCCGGAGATCTGGAAGTTGTCGACGGCCTTGGCGGTCTCGCCGCCGTAGAGGCGCTTGGCCATGTTCGGGACTCCTGAGAGGTTCGGGACGGAGGAACGAACACTAGATGGGATTCCATGGGCCTCGCGGTCCGGAGAGCCATCACGGATCGGCTTCGCCGAATCCGTGTCCTGCCAGGGGGCCGTACCTCAGCCGCAGAAGGCCGCGATCTCGCGGGCCACGCCGACCGGGTCGTCGTACGCCATCAGGTACCCGGTCCGGGGCAGGACGCGCAGCAGGCCGTCGGGCAGCAGGTCGAGCGCCTCCTCCGCGGCGACGAGCGGATGCCGCGGATCATCGTCGGCCCACAGGAGCAGCACGGGCAGGTCGATCCCCGGGTAGGCGTCGAGCAGCTCGCGCCGCGGACCGGTCGGCCAGCGCCGCGCGAGCTTGGCCCAGGAGCGCGCGAGGTTCGCGTTGCCGCCGACGTCGGCGAGCGCGTGGCGCACCACGTCGGCCGCGGCCGGGTTGGAGCGCGCGGACAGCCGGACCCCGCGACCCGGTCGCAGCGCGACGCGCGCGCCGTGCATGAACGCGCGGTCCAGGCCCGGCATCCCGCCGATGCGGGCGACCTTCAGCCAGCTTGCCCACGTGCGGTCGTCGGCGGCGGGGCGGTGCAGGCGCGTCGGCAGCAGGATCAGGCGCGAGGGCCGCAGCCGATGCTGTTCGACGGCGCGCAGCACCAGCTCGCCGCCGAGGCCGTGCCCGCCGACGATCGGGCGCGGGCCGCCGACGTCCACGCAGAAGCGCGCCACGACCTCGGTCAGCCAGTCCACGGTGTACGGGTGACGCGGGCGGTCCTCGGAGTCGCCGTGCAGCGGGAGGTCGGGGAGCACCACGCGATGACGGTGCTCGAGCCCTTCGACGAGCGGCATCAGCTCACGATGGCTGAGCAGCTCCGAGTGCCACAGGATCAGCGCCGGCCCGGTGCCCCGCTCGCGGTAGGCCACCCGCGCGCCGTCGGGGTGGTGATAGAGGCGGAGCTTCATCGGGTGGGCCAGATGCTCACGGACCTAGCATGACCGCCGTGCGCCGCAGCGTCCATGACCGGGAGATCCTGCTCATCGCGCTGCCCGCGCTCGGCGCGCTTGCCGCCGAGCCGCTGTACCTGCTCGCGGACACCGCGATCGTCGGGCACCTGGGCACCACCGAGCTTGCTGCGCTGGCGCTCGCGGCGACCGTGCTGACGTCGATCGTGGGGCTCTGCAACTTCCTCGCGTACGGCACGACGGCGCAGGTCGCGCGGCTGCATGGAGCCGGGCGCACGACCGACGCCGGCGACCTCGGCGCGCAGGCGCTGTGGCTCGCGCTCGCCGTCGGACTCGCCGCCACGGCGCTGACCGTGGCGCTCGCCGCCCCGGTGATCGAGATCCTCGGCGGGAGCGGAGAGGTCGCGGTCGCGGCCGCCCGCTACCTGCGGATCGCCGCGCTCGGGCTGCCGGCGGCGCTGCTCGCGCTCGCGGGGCAGGGGTGGCTGCGCGGCGTCGGCGACCTGCGCTCACCGCTGATCGTCGTGGTGATCGCCAACGTGGTGAACATCGCGCTCGAGCTGTTCCTCGTCTACGGCCTCGACCTGGGTCTCGACGGCTCGGCCTGGGGCACCGTCGTCGCACAGCTCGGGATGGGCGCCGCCTTCGCGTGGCTGCTGCTGCGCGGCCCGGCGCAGACGCGGCGGCCGCTGTGGGCGCTGATCAGGCCGATGACGCGGATGGGCGCGCAGATCCTCGTGCGGACCGGCTCGCTGCTGCTCGCCTTCGGCGTCGCGAGCGCGGTGCTCGCGCGGACCGGCGACGCGGCGCTCGCCGCCAACCAGGTCGTCTTCCAGCTGTTCATCTTCCTGGCGCTCGTGCTCGACGCGCTCGCGATCGCCGGGCAGGTGCTGGTGGGCCGCTCGCTCGGCGGGGCCGACGCCGCGCAGGCACGGGTGATGGGCCGGCGGCTCTGCGAGCTCTCGTTCGCCGCGGGCCTGGCGATGACCGTCGTCCTGCTCGCGCTCTCGGGGGTCGTGCCGCGCCTGTTCACGAGCGACGCGGAGGTCCTGGACCAGATCGCGGTCGCCTGGCCGATCTTCGCGCTGCTGCTGCCGGTCGCGGCGATCGTCTTCGCGCTCGACGGGATCCTGATCGGCGCCGGCGACACGCGCTACCTGGCCGGGGCAATGGCCGCGGCGGCCACGGTCTGCATCGCGCTGGAGCTGCTCACGCTCACCTTCGACTGGGGCATCGCCGGGATCTGGACGGCGATCGCGGCGCTGATGGCGGTGCGCCTCGCGACGATGGCGGGGCGGTTCGCGGGAGCGCGCTGGGCGCTCACCGGCGCGCGGGTCGAGGAAGCTGCCGGCTAGGTCGCGTCCCGCTGCCCGTCGGGCAGCGGGAAGCCCGCATGCGCGGAGCCGCGCTCGATCTCGGCGATCACCGCGTCCATCACGGCGATCCGCGCGAACTTCTTGCTGTCACCTGGGATGACGTGCCACGGCGCCCACTTCGTGTCGGTGCGCTCGAGCATGTCCTCGACGGCGGCCGCGTAGTCGTCCCAGCGCTCGCGGTTGCGCCAGTCCTCGTCGGTGAGCTTCCAGCGCTTCAGCGGGTCGGCCTCACGCGCCTTGAACCGGCGCAGCTGCTCGTCGCGTGAGATGTGGACCCAGAACTTCACGACGATGATCCCCTCGAGGAACAGCGAGCGCTCGAAGTCGACGATCTCCGCATAGGCGCGCTGCCACTGCTCCACGGACGCAAAGCCCTCGACCCGCTCCACGAGCACGCGGCCGTACCAGGTGCGGTCGAACACGGCCATGCCGCCGTGCCCGGGGAGGTGCTGGGTGAAGCGCGAGAGATAGAAGTGCCGCTTCTCGTCCGGCGTCGGCGCCGCGTACTGCACGACGCGCACGTGGCGCGCGTCGAGCGGCTGGACGAGGCGCTTGATCGCGCCGCCCTTGCCCGAGGCGTCCCAGCCCTCGAACAGCACGAGCAGCCCGGGACCGACGCCGCTGTCGCCGAGCTTGCCGCCGAGCGCAAGGCGCAGCTGCTCAAGTCGCCAGCTGCGCTCGGACAGCAGCCGCTCGTACTCCTTCGCGCCGAGCGACTGCGTCAGGTCCATCTCGTCGAGTCGTGCCACGACCGGAACCCTATCCCGCAGCGGCGCACCGGCGAACCTGCGCAATGCTGCAGCCGGGGTCCCGCACGGCGCCACTCGCGCCGTTGCCCGGTGCATGGCCACAACGGACAGGACCCCGCGGCTCGCGCTGACGGTCTCGCAGGCGGCGGACGAGCTGGGCGTGTCGATCGCGACCGTCCGGCGCTGGTCCAACGCGGGCCACCTGCAGGGCTACCGCACCCCCGGCGGGCAGCGGCGCTACACGCCCGAGCAGCTCGACGCGTTCGTCAACTCGCTGCGCCCGCGCGAACCCAAGGACTGACGAGACGACCTAGCTCGGGGCTGCGGCCTCGCTCATGCGCCGCTCCATGTTCAGCTCGCGGTCGAAGTTCGCCTCGTCCTGGTGGCGATACTCGGTGCCGGTGCCGGACAGCAGCGCGGCGAGCAGTTCCACGTAGCGCCCCTCGAGCTGCGTGCCGGTCACGCGGCGCAGCTCGTTCAGCGCTTCGAACGAGTTCATCGGTGAACGGTAGGTGTCCGGGGCGGTGAGCGTGTCGTAGACCTCCGCGACCGCGACGATCTTCGCGACCTCCGGGATCTCGTCGCCCGTCAGGCCGCGCGGGTAGCCGCGTCCGTCGATGCGCTCGTGATGGCAGCGGACGATCTCGCCGACCGGCCCGAAGACGCCGATGTCGCGCAGCAGGTCGGCGCCGATGTCGGGGTGCCGGCGGATCCCGCGCCAGTCGGCGTCGTTGAGCTGCGCGCCGCGCTCCATCACGCGGTCGGACAGCGCGAACTTGCCGATGTCGTGCAGCAGTCCGGCGGTGTGCGCGAGCTCCTGCTCGCGGACCGGCATGTGCGCGAGCGCCGCGATGTCGCGCGCGAACCGCGCGACCGCGGCGCAGTGGCGGGCGGCGCGGTGGTCGCGCTCGTCGAGCGTGCGCACCAGGCTCGACAGGATTCCCCAGGAGAGGTTCGCGTACTCGCGCGCCTGCGCCCGCGAATGGGTCACCAGCCGCGACATGTAGGCGACGACGGCGATCACGACGAGCAGCAGCGCGAGCGCCGGGAGCCCGTTCGAGATGTACCCCTCGGCGATCGCGAGGGTCAGCACCATGCTGATGCCGAACGTCGGCAGCAGCGCGACCAGCGCGCCGAGGCTGCTGCGCACGGTGCGTCCGTCGAGGATCGCGCCGATCGGCAGCACGATCGCCGCGTTGAGCATCAGGTCGACGGCCGTCGCGAGCGCGAGCAGGACGAAGAACGCGACCGACTCCTCGACCGGGCTGATCGCCTGGAAGCCCGCGGCGACGATCAGGCCGGGGAGCGGGATCCCCGCGAGGTTCATGACGAAGGCCCGCCAGCGGTAGCGCTCGTAGAGCCAGGCGACGACCTCGGCGACGAAGACGACGAGGAATGTCGCGGCCGGTCCGAGGAACGCGATCGCGAGCATGCCGCAGATGAACGCCGGCGAAACGGTCAGCGGGCCCGAGAAGGACGCCGCCATCAGCGCGGACGCCGAGGCGATGCCGACGAGCGCCCAGGTCAGTGGGTCCGAGAGCGAGCTCTTGTCGGACAGTGCGAACCCGACCAGCCCGGCGACGACCAGTGGCGCCGCGAGCGCCATCGCGAAACCTGGCCGCGGGGAGCGATAAGCGACCGTCACGCGGGGGAAACTACATCCCCCGCGTGACGGCGCTGTCCGGCTGCATTAGCGGCTGCCAATACCCATAGCTGCCTCCAACTCAAATGTGAACCGGGACCGACCCGAGGGATCCTAGCGATCGGTGGAGCTTTATGCACGGGTTCGCGGCAAGAACCTGTGCAAGTGCTCTCCTCACCGTCTGGACGCCCTCGACAGACGCTTCCCTACCACTTGTCGTGCGAACCCTCAAGACCTCAGAGGCGGCGTCCTACCTGAATGTCAGCCCCAACACGCTGCGCGCGTGGGAGCGACGCTTCGGCTATCCCACGCCGATGCGGACCGAGGGCAAGCACCGCCTGTACACGCACGGCGAGATCGCAGCGCTGCGCGACGCGCTCAAGGAGGGGCTGTCGATCTCCTCGGCCGTCTCGCGTGCTCGCGAGAACCTGACCGCCGATACGCCGATGCTCGTCGGGGCGCTGACCGCCTGCGAGCTGGACCGCGCCGACGCCGCGATGGAGGCCGCACTGGCACTGCGCTCCGTCGAACGCGCGGTCGAAGAGGTTCTGCTTCCGTCGCTGCACGAGATCGCCGACCGTCACGGCGACGGGAGCGCCCCATGGGCGTTCGCCGCCGGCTGGGCGACGGACTGGCTCGTGCGCGCCCGCCGCATGGCGCCCGCCCCGGCACGGCCGCTGACGGTCCTGGTCGGCGACGCGACCGCCGGTGAGCTGGACCCTGCGGCGCTGGACTCCGCTGCACTGCACCTCTTCCTCGGCCGGGCCGGCGCCCAGACGCTCAGCCTCCCGGTCAGCGGACTGACCGGGCTGTCGGACGTGCTGGGCAACTTCCGCCCCCGTGCGATCGTGATCGCCGGCGCCGCGGCCTCCGACGACGAGGTCGCGCGCTGGGCCTACGCGGTCCGCTCCGCGAGCGGGCCGCTGCCGGTCGCGCTGTTCCGCCGCGGCGAGCGCCGCGCCAGCGCACGGACCACGGGCACCGTCATCCTGCACGACTCGCTGGCCGAGGCCACGCGTGAGGTCCAGCAGCTGCTCGAGGAGCGCCGCACCGTCGCCGCGCCGCTGCGGCCCGCCGCGTTCGATCCGGTTCCGCTGCGCAGGAGCGCGACCGCATGAGCCCGCGCCCGAACCTGCAGGTGCTGCCCGGCCTCGGTCAGGGCCAGGAGGAGCCCTACGTCGCATTCTGCGGTCACTGCGCCGAGCGCCCGGACCCGGATGCTGCGATGACGCGGGTCTGCACGACCTGCCACCTCGGGCTGATCGTGACTGCGCCGGTGAGCCTTGCGCCGCATCCCGGCGACGCCTTCCTGATGGTCGACGGCAAGCTGCAGATCTGCGCGCTCTCACGGCGCTGCGAGAAGCTGCTCGGCGCGACCGAGGCCGAGGCGGTCAACCGCCAGGTCACCGACTTGCTGGTCCCGGCGGACGCCGAATCCGCCGGCGTGGAGGCGCTCGTCTCGAGCATCGTCCACGCCGCGCGCGGAGACGGCACGGTGCACGACCTGGTCGTGCGCCCGTCCGGGGAATGGGGCATCCGCTGGTTCACCCGCGTGGGCCCCTGCGGCGCAACGAGCGCCGCGCTGATCGTGCTTGCGCCTGAAGGCTGACGGGACCGACATCCTGCCCCACGGCGTTCGAGGCCGGCCGGATACCCACGGCCGGCCTCGACTTGTTGTTGGGTCATCCCGTGCAGGGGTTGAGAAAACCTGCACAAAGGTCGACAACCCTGCCCATGGGAGTCATCCGCACCAACGCCGCCGCAGCCATGCTCGGCGTCAGCGCGAACACGCTCCGCTCCTGGGAGCGGCGCTTCGGCTTCCCCGAGCCGCGCCGCACAGCGGGCGGTCACCGGCAGTTCGACCTCGGTCAGATCGAGGCGCTGCGGTCGGCGTTTGAGGAGACGCACAACGTGTCCTCCGCGGTCGCGATCGCGCGTGAGCGTGGTGCCGGTCCGGCATCCGACACCCGGCTGCGGTCGGCGTTCAACCGCTTCGACGAGATCGAGGCGGGACGCATTCTCGAGGAGAGCCTCGCCGTCCGCTCGCTGGAGCGCACCGTCGAGGAGGTCCTGCTGCCCGCCGTCGAGACCCTCGCCGCCGACGGTGGCGGCCCCGAGCACGGCTTCGCCTGGCGCTGGGCCTCGACCTGGCTGGCGGCATCCTCGCGCGTCACGCCCGCCGCGACCCGCGACGAGGGCGTGGTCATCTTCGACGCCAGCACCGTCAACGACACGGAGTCGCTGTACGTGCAGGCGCTCGAGCTCACGCTGCGCCGCCGCGGCATCCGCACGCTCACCATCTCCGTTGCGCTGGACCCCGCCCGCATGGCCCGCGCCCTGCACGCGGTCGAGCCGAAGGCCGTCGTCCTCGCCGGGCACGGCGCCGACCTCGACGCACTCGGCCGGCTCGTCTTCGCCGCGCGCCGCATCGGCGGTGACGAGCTCACGATCTGCGACTTCCGCCACGCGCTTCCCGACAGCGGCGCCAGCACCGTCACACGGCTCGGCGACAAGCCGATTGCCGCCGTCGACCACCTGATCGCCGCGATCGACGGCCGCGAAGTGTGGCCTGCCGCTCCCACCGGCCTGGAATCCGTGGAGCGCCTGGCCTCCTGAGGTACGGCCCCCTGGCAGGACGGGTCGGCGAAGCCGAACCGATGGGTCTCCCGTCCGACCCGAACGCCAGTATTCACCGCACGCATGCTCGTCCCCGGTGACCCGCTGGCCCATCGCGCGCTCGAGTCGCTGCTCGTCGCCGAGGCCAACGTCCGGCGGCGCCTCTCGCTCGATCTCGAGCGGGAAGGACTGTCCTCCACGGGCTTCTTCGTCCTTGCCGTCCTCGAGACCGCCGGCGGTGAGCTCGAGCTGCGCACCCTGCGCCGCCGCCTCCAGACGTCGAAGGCCAACGCGACCGAGGTCGTCGACACGCTCGTCGCCCGCGGCCTGGTGTCCCGTCACCGCCTCGCGAGCGACCGCCGTGCGGTCGGCGTCACGCTCACGGAGCACGGGCGCGAGATCGTCGACCGGTTGTTCCCGGAGCACACCGAGCGCGTGGGGCGGACGTTCGCCGTGCTCGACGCGGAGGAGAAGCGCCAGCTGGCGTCCATCTGCCGCAAGCTCGCCGCGTAGCCCGGGCACCAGGACATGCGGCCGATGCCCACATTGCGACAATGCACGGTCGATGTCGAGCACGCCCCGTCCGGTCGATCCCAGCGCCTCGTTTCCGGCTCTCGAGCAGGAGATCCTCGAGCGCTGGCGTGAGCGCGACGTGTTCGCCGAGTCGGTCCGCCGCCGCGAGGGCGCCGAGCCGTGGGTGTTCTACGAGGGGCCGCCGACCGCGAACGGACGGCCCGGATCGCACCATGTCCTGGCCCGCGTCTTCAAGGACATCTTCCCGCGCTTTCAGACGATGCGCGGGAAGTACGTCGAACGCAAGGGTGGCTGGGACTGCCACGGGCTGCCGGTCGAGATCGCCGTCGAGAAGGAGCTCGGGATCTCCTCGAAGGACGAGATCGAGGCCTACGGGATCGCCGAGTTCAACGCGAAGTGCCGCGAGTCGGTCTTCACGTACCTGGAGGACTGGCAGCGCCTGACCGAGCGCATCGCGATGTGGGTGGACCTCGACGACGCCTACCGGACGCTCGACAGCAGCTACATCGAATCGGTCTGGTGGGCGCTGCGCCAGATCTGGGACAAGGATCTGCTCTACGAGGGGCACAAGGTCGTCCCGTACTGCCCGCGCTGCGGCACCGCGCTGTCGAGTCACGAGGTCGCTCAGGGCTACCGCGACGTCATCGACCCGAGCGTCTACGTGCGCTTCCCGGTGCTCGAGGACCATGGCCCGCTCCACGCCGGCGACGAGCTGATCATCTGGACGACGACGCCGTGGACGCTCGTCTCCAACGCCGCCGTCGCCGTCGACCCTGGCCTGTCGTACGTCCGCGCGCGCGTGCCGGGTGACGATCGCGCGCTCGTCGTCGCCGCGTCGCTCGTCACGCGTGTGCTCGGCGAGGACGCTGAGATCATCGAGCGCTTCGCGGGCTCGGAGCTCGACGGCGTGCGGTACGAGGCGCCGTTCGGGTTCCTCCCCGCAGAGGCCTACGGGCCGCGCGGCCACACTGTCCTGCTCGCCGACTTCGTCACCGCCGAGGATGGCTCGGGCCTCGTTCACACTGCCGTCGCCTTCGGCGAGGACGACTACCGGCTGGGACTCGAGGCCGGGTTGACCGTCGTCAACCCGGTCAAGCTCGACGGCACCTACGACGAGCGCATCGGGCCCTACGCCGGCCGCTTCGTCAAGGACGCCGACGCCGACCTCGTCGAGGACCTGCGCGAGCGCGGCCGGCTGCTGCGCTCGGAGGACTACGAGCACGCCTATCCGCACTGCTGGCGCTGCGGCACCCCGCTGCTGTACTACGCCAAGCCGTCCTGGTACATCGCGACGTCGAAGATCCGCGAGCGGATGCTGGCGACCAACGATCAGGTCGACTGGCACCCGCCGCACATCAAGGAGGGGCGCTTCGGCGACTGGCTGCGCGGCAACGTCGACTGGGCGCTCAGCCGCGAGCGCTACTGGGGCACACCGCTTCCGGTCTGGCGCTGCGAACAGGAGCACATCCACTGCATCGGGTCGTTCGACGAGCTCGAGCAGCTCAGCGGCGTGCGGCTCGAGGACCCGCACCGCCCATACGTCGACGAGATCGGCTTCCCCTGTCCGCAGTGCGGCTCGCCGATGACGCGCGTGCCCGAGGTCATCGACGTCTGGTTCGACTCGGGCTGCATGCCGTTCGCGCAGTGGCACGCGCCGATCGAGAACGAGGAGCACTTCAAGGCGCGCTTCCCGGCCGACTACATCTGCGAGGCGATCGACCAGACCCGCGGCTGGTTCTACTCCCTGCACGCGGTCGCGGCGTTGCTGTTCGACGAGCCCGCCTACCGCTCGGTGGTCTGCCTCGGGCACATCCGTGACGAGCAGGACCGCAAGATGAGCAAGTCGCTCGGCAACATCGTGGTGCCGTGGGATGTCCTCGACACCTACGGCGCCGACGCATTCCGCTGGTACTTCTTCACCAGCAAGCAGCCGTGGGACGGCTACCGCTTCAGCGTCGAGGCGGTCGGCGAGGGCGTGCGCCTGTTCCTCAAGCAGCTGTGGAACACGTACGCGTTCCTGGCGCTGTACGAGAACGCGGCGGCGGGGTCGGCTGCCGAGCCGGCTCCCGCAGGTGAGCAGACCGAGCTCGACCGCTGGATCCTGTCGCGGCTGGCGGCGACCGTCGAGGAGGTCGGCGATCGGCTCGAGGACTTCGACGCGACGAGCGGTGGCCGCGCGATCGCGGCCTTCGTCGACGATCTCTCCAACTGGTACGTGCGCCGCTCGCGGCGGCGCTTCTGGGACGGCGACCCGGTCGCCTTCGCCACGCTGCGGGAATGCCTCGTGACGACCGCGAAGCTGCTCGCTCCGTTCACCCCGTTCGTCGCCGACGAGATCTACGACAACCTCGACGGGACCGAGCCGTCGGTGCACCTGGCCGACTGGCCGCATGCCGGCGAGGGCGTTCGCGACCAGGCGCTCGAGGTGGCGATGGCGACTGCGCGTGAGACCGTGCGGCTCGGGCTCGCCGCGCGCGGGCAGGCGAAGGTCAAGGTGCGTCAGCCGCTGCGCGAGGCCGTGATCGTCGCCGCCGGCCGCGAGCGCGAGGCCATCGAGCAGCTCGCGGACATCGTGCGCGACGAGCTGAACGTCGAGACGCTGCGCTTCGTCGAGGAGGCCGGTGAGCTGGGCTCCTACGAGGTCAAGGCGAACTACCGCACACTCGGCCCGCGCTTCGGCAAGCGCATGCCGGAGCTCGTCAAGGCGCTCGCCGTCCTGGACGCCGGCCACGTCGCGGACGCGCTGCGCGAGGGCCGGACCGTCGGCGTCGTGCTGAGCGACGGGTCGGACCACCCGCTCGGCGCGGAGGACCTCCAGCTCGCGATGCAGCCGCTCGCGGGCTACCAGCTCGAGCGCGAGGGCTCACATGCGGTCGCGCTCGACCTGCAGCTCGACGACGAGCTGCTGCGGCGCGGGCTCGCGCGCGAGGTCGTCCACGCCGTGCAGAACGCGCGCAAGAGCGCCGGGCTGGCGGTTGAGGACCGGATCGCGCTGACGCTCGGTGGGAATGCGGAGCTGCTCGACGTGGTGTGGCAGCACGAGGCGCTCGTCGCCGGCGAGGCCCTCGCCACGACGCTGCGGATCGCAGAGGACTTCGACGGCGACGCGCAGACCGCGACCATCGATGGTCGCGAGCTGCGGATCGCCGTGGAGCGTGTCTAGGCGGTCAGCGCGCTGTCGAGCTGAGACTCGATGCGCGGACGCGGCAGTGCGCCGACGATCTGGTGAACGGCCTGGCCGTTCTTGAAGAGGATCATCGTCGGGATCGACATCACGCCGAACTGCGCGGCGGTCTGCTGGTTCTCGTCGACGTTGAGCTTGACGACACGTACATCGTCACGGTCGGCGTCGATCTGCTCCAGCACGGGGCTGACCATGCGGCACGGGCCGCACCACGGCGCCCAGAAGTCGACGAGCGTCGGAGTCGCGGACTCGACGACCTCGGCCTGGAAGCTGCTGTCAGTGATCTCGGGGATGGCCATCTGGGGCTCCTAGCGGGAATGCGGAACAAAGGATCTCCGACTCACTATACAAAGTGAAGTAGGAGGCCTCGTTCGCGCGTCGGGCCGCGACGTTAGTACAAGGGACTGACGGCGCGCAAAAGGTCCGGCCAGACGTAGACCTCGACGAACGCGGCGCCGACGACCAGCGGGATCGCGATCGCGACGGTGACGAAGGTCGCGGCCAGCAACTCCTCCCACTGATCGCGGCGGCTGGCGATCAGCCAGGCCGCGAGCGGGAGGAACAGCCCGACCAGCTCGGGAATCGCGTGCGGAAGCAGCGTGAGGATCAGCGTAAAGGGGGAGATGATCAGCTGCCGTGAGAGGTCGGCGCCGATGCCGCCGAGCACCCAGGCCTGCGTAGCCAGCGAGAACAGCGTGGCGGCGCCGACGAAGACGATCGCGGCCGGCCCGGCACGCTCGTGCAGGACGCGCGAGAAGCCGGTCTTGTGCTCGACCTGGAGCGGCAGCGAGGCGCCCGCGATGAAGCCGGCGACACAGGCGAGTGCGTGCAGCAGGAGCACCAGCGAGTTGCGGAAGAGGATGCGGCCGATCGCCGACGCGTCGGTCGGCGCGTTGAGGCCCGGCAGCACCGTGGTCGACGGGTCCGCGCGGACCGAGGTGGCCACCAGCAGGACCGCCGCGAGCAGCCCGAGCGTGATCGCGAGCGCGCCGAGCAGCCACGGCACGAGGATGCTCCGCGGGTTCGCAGCCCAGCGCTCGAACGTCGAGCGCGTGTCGCGGAGCCCTTGGAGCAGGACAAGACGGTCAGGGTCCATCCTGCGTCTCTTCGGCAACCGCACCGCCCGGCATGAGCGCCGGGCTGGACCAGGCGCGTCAGGAGCGTCTGCGGACGCGCAGCGCAGGCACCAGCCAGATCGCCTCCGCCGCGATCCGCCAGGACATCTTCGACTCGCCGAGCTGACGGTCGCGGAAGGTGATCGGGACCTCGGTGACGCGAAAGCCGTGCTGGAGTGCGCGGTAGGTCAGCTCGACCTGGAACGCATACCCGCGCGAGCGCACGGAGGGCAGGTCGATCGCCTCGAGGACCTCGGCGCGAAAGCACTTGAAGCCGCCGGTCAGGTCACGCACCGGGACGCCGAGGACGGCCTGCGCATAGAGGCAGCCGCCACGGCTGATGACGCGGCGGCCGCGGCCCCAGTCGGCGACCGCTCCGCCGGGCGTGTAGCGCGACCCGAGGGCGACGTCGGCCGTGCCGGCCTGGACCGGTGCGAGCAGCCGCGCGAGGTCGGACGGGTCATGCGAGAAGTCGCTGTCCATCTCCAGCACGGCGCCCGCGCCGCCGTCGAGCGCGCGGCGAAACCCCGCGAGGTACGCGGGTCCGAGGCCCTCGCGGGTCGTCCGGTGCAGGATGTCCACCTCATCGGGGTGCTCGGCAGCGAGACGGTCCGCGAGCGCTCCGGTGCCGTCGGGAGAGTCGTCGTCGACGACGAGGATCCGAAAGCCCTCGGGCGCTGCGGGCTCCAGCACGGCGCGCGCAGCATCGACGATCGCCTCGAGATTCTCGGCCTCGTTGAACGTTGGGAGGACGAGCCAGGCGGGTCCGCGCATGAGGGCCGCGTAGGGTAGTGCGCGGCTGTGGCGGACCTGACGAACAGCGACCTTGCAGCGGCGCTCGACGAGCTCGGTGACCTGTACGAGCTCGACGGGGCGGTGATCCATCGCGTCGTCGCCTACCGCAACGCGGCGAAGGCGATCCGTGAGTCCCCGGAGCCCGTCGCGCGGCTCGTGCGCGAGGGCCGCGTGACCGAGCTGCCGGGCGTCGGGCGCACGCTCGAGGAGAAGCTGACGGCGCTGCTGGACAGCGGCACGATCCCGGCGGCGGAGAAGCTGCGGGCGCGCTTCCCCGCGGGGGTCGTCGCGATGACGCACCTGGACGGCGTCGGGCCGAAGAAGGCGCGGCGGCTCTACGACGAGCTCGGGGTCGACTCGCTGGATGCGCTGCGCGCCGCCGCCACCGAGGATCGCGTCAGCGAGCTGAAGGGCTTCGGGCCCAAGGCCCAGGCGGCGATCCTCGCGGCGCTGGACGCTCACGACGAGCGCCCTGCGGGAACCCGTGTCACCCTGCCCGCCGCGCTGGAGGTCGCCGAGCTGATCGTCGCGGGCCTGCGCGGTGAGCCGGCGGTCCTGCAGGCGCAGATCGCCGGATCGGTGCGGCGGCGGGGCGACAGCGTCAAGGACCTCGACGTCGTCGTCGCATCGGAGGATCCCGCGGCCGTGACGAAGGCGTTCGCCGCGCTCGACGTCATCGGCTCCTGTGACCGCGGGGGCGACGGCGGCACGCGCGGCATGACGCAGAACGGTCTGTCCGTGGACCTGCGCATCGTCCCACCTGCGACATTCGGCAACCTGCTCCAGCACTTCACCGGCTCGAAGGCGCACAACGTGCACCTGCGCGAGATGGCCGTCCGGCGCGGACTGCACGTCAGCGAGCACGGCATCCTCGACGACGAGACGGGCGAGACGCTGTGCTGCGCCACCGAGGAGGAGGTGTACGCGCAGCTGGGGCTGCCGTATCTGGAGCCCGAGCTGCGCGAGAACCGCGGTGAGCTGGCACCCGGCTTCACGCCGCCGCGGCTGATGACGGTGGACGACCTGCGCGGCGACCTGCACTGCCACACCGTCGCGAGCGACGGCCACAACACGATCGAGGAGATGGCGCTCGCCGCCCTGGATCTCGGACACGAGTACCTGGCGATCACCGACCACTCGGCGAGCCATGGCTTCGGCAACGAGGTCTCGCCCGACGCGCTGGTTCGGCACATCGAGCTGATCCGCGCCGTCGACGACCGGCTCGAGGGCATCCGCGTGCTCGCCGGCAGCGAGGTCAACGTGCTGCCCGACGGATCGCTCGACTACGACGACGAGCTGCTGGCGCAGCTGGACTGGATCGTCGCCAGCGTCCACACGTCGTTCCGCATGGACGGCGACGCGATGACGGCACGCATGGTGCGAGCGATCGAGCACCCGCTCGTCGACGTCATCGGCCACCCGACCGGGCGGCTGATCGAGAAGCGCGCCGGCTACGACGTCGACGTCACGGCGCTGATCGAGGCCGCCGCGCGCACCGGCACGTTCCTCGAGATCAACGGCGCCCCGGACCGCCGCGACCTCAGCGAGCTGCACGCGCGGGCCGCCGCGGCCGCCGGCGTTCGCCTCGTGCTGGACTCCGACGCGCACCGTGCGCCGAGGCTCGCGAGCAGTCAGCGCTGGGCCGTCGCGACCGCCCGTCGCGCGTGGCTCACGCCCGGCGACGTGGCGAACACGCTGCCCTGGGACGAGCTGGACGCGCTGCGCTCACGCAGCCGCGCCGGCTGAGGCGGGTGGCGAGGCCCGGCGGCCTACGCGAGCAGCCGCGGCAGCAGATCCAGCGCGACGATGCGGTCGACGGCGGCACGCGTCAGCGGCTCCAGCAGCGGGAGCGCCCGCTCCTGGTAGCGCGGCGCCGGGTCGTCCAGTGCTGCCCGGATCGCGGGGGCAAGGTCGTCGGTGACCAGGCGCGCATCCAGCTCACGCGCCATCGGCAGCGCGGCGTAGGGGCCGGGCGCGGGCGTCGTCACGAGGACACAGCCGTCGGCGAGCGCCTCGAGCTGGGCGATGCCGTGGTCCTCGCGGCGGGGCGCGGCGATGAAGAGCTTTGCGCGCCGCAGCAGCGCGCGGTAGGCCTCGCGCTCAAGCCTGCCGGTGACCTGCACGCCGGGCGGCGGGGCCGGCAGCCGGTCCGGATCCAGGCCGGTGACGAGCAGTGTCTCGTCACCCTGCCGGGCCGCGGCCCATGCCGCGAGCACACGGTCCAGGCCCTTCTTGACCGGGTCGGCCGCGTACGTCACGGCGGTGACCTCGCGCGCGCCCCACGGCTCTCCGAGACCGGACGGCTCGACCGGCACCGGCACGACGAGCGCGTCCGCGTGGCCGGTCGGCGCACCCTCGAGTGCCTTGCCGGACCAGGGGACCAGCAGCGTGGCCTCCCCAACGCGGCGGCGCTCGCGCGGGCGCTGCCAGATTCCGTGGCGGCCCGGGCGGCTCTCGGCTGCGAGCGCGTCGAAGCGGATCGCACCAGGGCGCGGCCACAGCAGCGCGGCTGTAGTCGTGCTGTAGAGGACGGCGTGCGGCGCGTGCGCGGCGATCCCCGCGCGCGTCGCCGTACGCGCGGCGCGTGCCCACGCCAGGTCGGTCAGCGCCAGCGTCCGCACGCGCCGCTGGGGCGCCGCGGTCGCGACCTCGATGCGGGCGCCGGCGCGCTCCAGCGCTTCCGCCAGCTCGGCGTCGGCGGCGCGCAGGCCGGCGGTCGAGCCGAGCGAGACGAGCAGGACGTCGACGGGGGCCACGCGGCGGATCGTGGCATGCTGCGGGCGCTCGTGACCGGGACGCTCATCAACGTCGGCGCCATCCTGCTCGGCACGCTGGCCGGCACGCTCGTCGGCGACCGGCTGCCCGAGCGCCTGCGCCGCCGCGTCCTCGACGGCCTGGGCCTCGTCACGCTCGTGATCGGCGTGGACCTCGCGCTGGCCTGGCGCGACACGAACGCGCTCTACGTCCTGGGGGGCGTGCTCCTGGGCGGGGTGATCGGGGAGCTGATCGGGATCGAGGCCCGCGTCGCCGCGCTCGGCGACCATCTCCAGCGCTGGACGTCGCGGGGGAACGAGCACTCCCGCGTGTCGGAGGCGTTCTTCACCGCGAGCCTGCTCTTCTGCGTCGGGCCGCTGACGGTCGTCGGCTCGATCCAGGACGGCCTGGTCGGCGACTACGACACGCTCGCGACCAAGGCGCTGCTCGACGGCTTCGCCGCGATCGCCCTGGCCAGCGCGCTCGGCTGGGGCGTCGGCTTCTCCGCCGTCACGGTCCTGGTCTA
>JBBQKR010000011.1:0-64737 GCA_038327125.1 Solirubrobacterales bacterium | reverse complement strand
GCCCCGATCAGCTTCTGCGGACTGCCGGTCGCGCACCCGATCGTCAACGGTTCGGGAACGTTCGATGCGATCGCGGCGCGCCGCGTCTTCGGCTCGGCGCTGGAGAGCGAGTTCCCGTTCGCCGCGTTCGTGTCCAAGACGATCACGCTCGAGCCGCGCGACGGCAACCCGCCGCCCCGGCTCTACGAGACCGCCGGCGGGCTGATCAACTCGATCGGCCTCCCCAACAAGGGTCTGCAGGGGTACCTGGACCGCGACCTGCCGGCGCTGGCCTGGCTCCCGGTCCCGCTGATCACGAACGTGATGGGCTCGACCGCCGCCGAGGTGGCCGCGCTCGTCGAGGCGGTGCAGGAGCGCAGCGAGGTCGCCGCGATCGAGCTGAACGTCTCGTGCCCGAACGTGCGCACCGGGCTGGACATCGGCGCCGACCCGGACGAGCTCGCCCGTCTGCTCGACGAAGTCCGCCCGCTGACGGGCAAGCCGCTGATCGTGAAGCTGACGCCGAACACCGCGGACGTCTCACGCGTGGCGCAGGCCGCCGAGGCCTCCGGTGCCGACGCCGTGTCGCTGATCAACACCCTGCGCGCGTTCGCTCCGCACCCCGACGGCTCCGGGGCGCCGTGGCTGGGCGGCGGCACCGGTGGGCTGTCGGGACCGGCGGTGCGAACCGTCGCCCTGGCGCAGGTTCGCGCCGTCGCCGCGCGTGTGAACGTCCCGATCGTGGGTATGGGGGGTGTCGAGAGCGCTCGTCACGCAGAAGATCTCCTGGAGGCCGGTGCAACCCTCGTGGCGGTCGGTACGGCGAGCTTCCGCGACCCGCTCGCGGCGCGCCGGATCGCCGACCAGATCGGTGAAACCGCCGCAAACGGGCACGTTTCGACCCGTTGACACTTGTCGCAGCTCTGGCGAACCCTGGAAAACCGCTGGAAATGGGCCTGAAACCGTCAACCACAGTCAAGAACGCTCCACCTCAGGTCGAGGTCGACGCGAATTCGGTGCCCGGGCCTTGCCCGCCAACAGTGAATGTGTATGCTCGCCGCCAAGTGCCGCCGGCCACCGACATCGATTCAGCGAAGCAGGCCGCGGCCCCCGAGCGCTCCCACATCCAGCGGATGGAGGCGCTCCAACGCGCCAACCTGATCCGCACGCAGCGGGCCCAGCTGAAGCGCGATCTGCGGGCCGGGAAGACGTCGATCGACCGGCTTCTGGTGTCGCCCCCGGAGTACCTGGAGACGGCCAAGGTCTTCGACATGCTGCTCGCGACGCCGAAGTTCGGCCGCGTCAAGGCCAACAAAATCCTGCAGCAATGCCGGATTTCGCCGAGCAAGACGGTTGGCGGGCTTTCGGAGCGCCAGCGCACGGAGCTCGTGGACCTGCTGCAGCGCCGTACCGCTCGCTGAGCTGTTCTGACTCGTCGGTCAGGCGTTCGTGGCGGGGGTGCTCCGGACACCGTCGACGCCTCGCACCCTTCGAACGTTCCGCTGTGTGTCGGGTCGCAGATCTCGCCGGAACAAAGCGAACACCTGTTCGCATGCAACCTGACCGGTGGCGCGGCTACGATTCCGGCCCGCGTGTCCAGAGTCGTCGTCATCACGGGCCCCTCCGGGGTCGGCAAGGGCACGCTGATCCGGCTGCTGCGCGAGCAGTTGCCCGAGCTCGGGCTCAGCGTCTCGGCGACAACGCGCTCGGCCCGGCCGGAGGAGGTGGAGGGCGTGGACTACCACTTCATGAACGACGCGGAGTTCGACAACCTGGTCGCCCAGGGGGCGTTCGTCGAACACGCCGAGTACGCGGGCCGCCGCTACGGGACGCTGCGCACCGAGCTGGACCGGCGCACGGGTGCCGGCGAGCCCGTCGTCCTGGAGATCGAGGTCCAGGGCGCGCGGCAGATCCGCGACGCGATTCCCGGTGCGCTGCTCGTGTTCATCGCGCCGCCTTCGCACGAGGCGCTGCGCGAGCGCCTCGTCGGCCGCGGGACCGATGCGCCGGAGGTCGTGGAGCGCCGCCTGCGCGTCGCCGAGGAGGAGCTGGCGGCGCAGGACGAGTTCGCCCACGTCGTCGTCAACGACCGCCTCGAGGACGCTGTCAGGGAGCTGGTGGGCGTCGTGCGGGCCGGACTCGGCGGGCCGGTAGACTCAGAGGCATGATCCAGCCCCGCATCGACACGCTGCTCGAGCAGGTCGACTCGAACTACGCAGCTGTTCTGGTCGCCGCCAAGCGCGCCCGCCAGATCAACAGCTACTACCACAACCTCGGTGAGGGGACCTTCGACGAGTTCCCGCCGCCGATGGTGAACTCGCATTCCAAGAACTACCTCACGATCGCTCTCGAGGAGGTCGCGGGCGGCAAGCTGGCCTACCACTACCGGTAGGCAGCACAGCGCTCCCCGCGGCTCGAGCGCACGGAACGCGCCATGGCCCGGATTCTCCTCGGCGTCAGTGGCGGGATCGCCGCCTACAAGGCGCTCGAGCTCGTGCGCCTGGCGACCAAGTCCGGCCACGCCGTCCGCGTCGTCCAGACAGCGGACGCGCAGCGGTTCGTAGGCGCGGCGTCGTTCGCCGCGCTCACCGGCGCGCCCGTCCTGACCAGCGAGTGGGAGCGCGATCCGGCGCGCGGCGCGTTCCCCGATCAGCCGAGCCCTGATCACGATCCGCTCAGCCACCTGGAGCTGGTCCGCAACGCCGATGTCTTGCTGATCGCCCCCGCGACCGCCAACACGATCGCGAAGTTGGCGCACGGCATCGCCGACAACCTGCTCACGAGCGCCGCGCTGGCGTCAACCTGTCCGCTCGTGATCGCGCCCGCGATGAACCATCACATGTGGCAGCACCCCGCAACGCAGGCGAACCTCGCGCTGCTGCGCGAGCGCGGGGCGTCGATCATCGATCCGGGCGTCGGCCCGCTCGGCAGCCGGCACGAGTGGGGGACCGGCCGCCTCGCCGAGCCCGCCGAGGTGCTCGCCGCCGTCGAGGCTGCCGCGCCCGCGGGGTCCCGGCCCTGGGACGGCCTGCGCGTCCTGATCACCGCGGGCGGCACCCGCGAGCCGATCGATGCGGTCCGGTTCGTCGGGAACCGCTCGTCGGGGCGCATGGGATTCGCGCTCGCCGACGAGGCCGCGGCACTGGGCGCCGAGGTGACGGTCGTGGCGGCGAACGTCGCGCTCCCCCGCGCACCGCGGGTGAGCTACCGCGACGTCGAGACCGCGCAACAGCTCCACGACGCCTGCCTGGACGCGTTCCCGGACTGCGACGTGCTGCTGATGGCCGCGGCGGTCGCCGACTTCACGCCCGCACAGGCGCACGCGGGCAAGCTCAAGAAGGCCGGACGGACGGGCCTGACGATCGAGCTCACGCCCACGACCGACGTGCTCGCCGCGCTGTCCGCCGCGCGCAGCCCGGGCCAGGTCGTCGTCGGCTTCGCCGCCGAGCATGGCGAGGGCGCGCTGGAGCACGGGCGCGACAAGCTGCGCAGCAAGCAGCTCGACGGGATCGTCGTCAACGACGTCAGCGGCGAGGGCGTCGGCTTCGACGCCGTGGAGAACGAGGTCACGATCGTGACGGCCGCCGGCGAGCGCCGCGTCCCGCGTGCGACCAAGGCCGAGGTCGCACGGGCGATCCTCGCGACGGTCGATGATCTGCGCGCGCCGACCGGAGCCGGAGCGTCGCCGTGACGGCCTACGGCGATCCGGCGGGACGCGCAGGCGCGATCTCCGACGCCGAGATCGCCGCCGCCGGCGTCCTGGGCCGCCGCATCGCCGACAGCGTGCGCTCGGCCGTCGAGGTTCGCGCGGACGTCATCGACAACGTGGTCGTCGCGCTGCTGGCTGAGGGCCACATCCTGATCGAGGACCTTCCAGGGGTCGGGAAGACGACACTCGCGCGCGCTGTGGCGCGGTCGCTGGGCCTCGAGTTCGCGCGCGTGCAGTGCACGGCCGATCTGCTGCCGGCGGACGTGGTCGGCACCAACGTCTACAGCCGCCGCGAAGAGGCCTTCGAGTTCCGGCCCGGGCCGATCTTCGCCAACGTCGTCGTCGTCGACGAGATCAACCGTGCCTCCCCGAAGACGCAGTCGGGCCTGCTCGAGTGCATGCAGGAGCGCCGCGTCACCGTCGACGTGCACACGCACGAGCTGGCGCGGCCGTTCGTCGTGCTGGCGACCCAGAACCCCGTGGAGTTCGAGGGCACCTACCCGCTCCCCGAGGCGCAGGTCGACCGCTTCATGATGCGCATCTCGCTCGGGTACCCGGACGCCGCGGCGGAGTCCGCGATGCTCGGCGCCAACGAGCGCGGCGACCGGGTGGACACGCTCGAGTCGGTCGGCGCCGCGGGCGACGTACTCGCCGCGCAGGACGCTGCCCGCCGCGTGCATTCGGCGGAGGCCGTGCGCAACTATGTCGTCGCGCTGCTCGGCCGCACCCGCAGCGACCCGCGGGTCGAGCTCGGCGCAAGCCCGCGCGCGGGCCTGCTGTTGCTGCGTGCCGCCAAGGCGCGCGCGCTGCTGGCGGCACGCGACCACGTGCTGCCCGATGACGTGCAGGCGCTCGCCGCCGCGGTGCTCTCACATCGCCTGGTACTCGCGCCCGAAGCGGTCGATGTCCGTCCCGAGACCGTCGTCGCCGACGCGCTCGCCGCGACGCCGGCGCGGTGATCGCGGCATGGCCGGGCGCTGGCGCGGGGCGGTCGGAGCGGCCTCCCTCGGCATTGCGCTGATCCTGCTGGCAGGGCTGTTCGACGCCGAGCCGCTGTATGTCCCCGGCGTCGCGCTGGTCGGGCTCGTGGTGATCGGCGCCGCCTGGGTGCTCGGAGCGGCCCGTGGCATCAACGTGCACCGCACGCTGACGGTCACGCGCGTGCAGGAGGGTGAGCCGCTGCTCGTCCTGATCGAGGTGCGTGCCGGGCGCCTGCTGCCGCCCGCGGGCGACGTGTGCGACCCGCTGCTGGCGCAGCCCGCGCGGCTCGGATCGGTGCGGCGTGTCACGCGGGTGCGGATTCGCGCCCGCTTCTCCCGCCGCGGACGCCGCGAGCTGGCGCAGCCGTCGGTCATCGTCCGCGACCCGCTCGGGCTCGGGGCGAAGGTCGTGGCCGGGCGCGGCCCGCTCGATGAGGTGCTCGTGCTGCCGCGCGTGGAGGCTGTTCGCACACCCGCCCAGCGGGGAGGGCGGGCGGTGAGCGGCCGCGGCCTGCGCGCCGCCGGGGCCGAAGCCGACCTCGACGGGCTGCGCGCGCATCGTCCGGGCGCGCCGGCCTCGCGGCTCGCCTGGCAGGTCTATGCCCGCACTGGTGAGCTGCACGAGCGCAGCATGCGCGCCGGCGGCGACTCGCGGCCGCTGGTGGTGCTCGATCTCTCCGGCACGGCCGTGGAGGATGACGCCGATGCCGCAGTCCGGGCCGCCGCGTCACTGACGGTCCACCTGGCCGAGCGCGGTGGCTGTGCGCTGCTGCTCCCCGGCGAGCGCCGGCCGCTGTCGGTGATGCCGGGGCAGCGCGGCTGGCCGCATGCGCATGCGCGCCTTGCGCTCGCCGAGACCGGCGGCCGACCCCAGCTCGCTGCGCTCGCCGGGCGGCCGGGAGCGCTCGTCTGGGTCTCGGCACGGCCGCTGCGCGAGCTCCCGCGCGCGCTCGTGCGCGCGCCGGCGCGAACGCGCGTGCTCGTCGTGCCGCACGCGATCGCCGGCCGACCGGTGCTGTTCACGGTCGCCGGCTGCACGGGCTACGGCGTGGACCCGCGCTCGCGTGCGGGGCAGCCGGCGCCGGCGGCGGTCGTCGAGGAGCTCGCATGACCAGCACGACGGCCGGCGCCCGGCCGCTGCGGGGATCCCCGGCCGAGCCGCTGCCTGCCGGGGTCCGGGCGTTGCCGCGCCTGCTCGCGTTCCTGGGCCTGGCGCTGCTCGGGCTGATCACCTGGGCCGGCCTGGTCGCGCCGGCGGCGACCGGCAGTGCGACGTTCATGGCCCTCGCCGCGACGGTCTGCGGCGGCGCGCTGATCGCCGTCGGGTCGCTCGACCGCAGCGGCGCGCGCAACGCCGCGCTCGCCGTCCTCTGCGTCGTCCTGGCTGCGGCGATGCTGCTGGGCGCCGGCGTACCGGCGCGGCTGCTCGTTCCCGGCGAATGGGACACGCTGGCGCAGGGCCTGGCCGACGGCGTGACCTCGATCCCCGGCACGTTCGTGCCCTATCGCGGCGCCGACGAATGGGTGCGGCGCACGCTGCTGCTCGGCGGAACCGCGCTGACGACGATCGCTGTCCTGCAGGCCTTCTGGCCGCGTGAGCGCGGCCGGCTCCCCGGATCGGCGGCCGCGGCGACCGTCAGCCTCGGCACGCTCTACGCGGTCCCGGTCATCAGCCGCGCGACCACCGACCGCCCATTCCTCTCGGGCGCCCTGTTCACCCTGCTGCTGTGCGCGTTCCTGCTCGCCGACCGCATTCGCGCGGCCACGGCGGCGCCGGCGCTGCTGCTCGTCATCGCGGTCACCACCGCCGCAGCGGCGGCCGCTCCGGCCCTTGACCGGCCCGCGCCCTGGGTCGACTACGGGCACCTTGCCGAGGACGTCGCGGCACGCGGCACCGTCGGCTACGCGTGGAACCACAGCTACGGGCCGATCAGCTGGCCGCGCGAAGGACGCGAGCTGCTGCGGATCAAGGCCCAGGCCCAGTCGTACTGGAAGGCGGAGGCGCTCGACACGTTCGACGGGCGTGCCTGGCGGCGGACCGGAAGCGTCGCGGCGCTCGAGCCCGACGGCGAGCAGGACCAGACCCAGCCGCAGTGGTTCCAGACGATTCGCGTGTCCGTGCGCGGCCTGCGCACCACGCAGTTCATCACCGCGGGGTCGGCGAACCGGGTGTTCGACGCGCCGCGCGTTCCCGTCAACGCCGGCGCCGGCACGTTCAGCACCCAGCGCGGTGTTCTGCGCCGCGGCGCCGAATACAAGGCACGGGTCTACACGCCGCGGCCGACGAACAGCCAGCTGCAGAACAGCGGCACGGACTACCCGAGCCTCGCGCGGCAGTGGCTGCGGGTCACGCTGCCGCCGAGTCCGAGCAGTCCGCGCGTGCGGGTCGAGGCGAGCTTCCCGCCGTTCGCAAGCGCGCAGGCGACGCTGATCAGCCGCTCGGGCAGCGGGATCGGCACCTCGGACGGCGTCGAGGTCGTGGGCGCATCGGGGCTGGCGCGCATCTACGACCTCGCGACGAGGCTGAGGGCCCAGGCCGACACGCCGCACGACTACGTCCGGCTCGTGCGCGCACGCGTGGAGCGCGGGGCGACCTACACCGAGACCCCGAATGTGCACGCCAACCCGCTCGACGCGTTCCTGTTCGAGGACCGCAACGGGTACTGCCAGCACTTCTCCGGCGCGATGGCGCTACTGCTGCGGATGGGCGGCGTTCCCGCGCGCGTCGCCGTCGGCTTCTCGCCCGGCCGGCTGGACAAGGCGAAGGGGGAGTACGTCGTGCGCGACCTCGACGCGCACTCGTGGGTCGAGGCCTACTACCCGACGTACGGCTGGGTCACGCTCGATCCGACGCCGAGCGCGGCGCCCGCGCGCGAGCAGGTCGCCGACCAGCAGGCGGCGCTCACCCGGCCGCGCGGCGCGAACCCCGGCGGGGACCGGCAGGGTGACCCGGGCTTCGGCGGCGCGATACCGCAGGCATCCAGCGGGGCCGGCACGCCCGCGTGGGCGGTGCCCGCAGGGCTGGCGGCGCTCGCGGCACTCGCAGGGGGCGCCCTCTTCTGGCTGCGCCGTCGTGAGCGCGAGCAGCCGCAGAGTGACGACCCCGAGATCGCCGAGCTCGAGCGCGCGCTGCGGCGCACGGGCCGCGAGCTTCCGCCGGACCTGACGCTCGCGACGCTCGAGCAGCGCCTCGGGGCGACCGACGCGGCGTGCGGCTACCTGCGTGCGCTGTCGCGGCGGCGCTATGGCCCCGGCGGTCCCGCGCCGACGCCGGAGGAGCGCTCGGCGCTGCGCCGTGAGCTCGCCGCGGGCCTCGGCCGGATGGGCCGGCTGCGAGCGTTGTGGGCACTTCCACCACGACCCGCTCAGCGGCAGCCGCCGTCCGCGGCGCCGTTACCCTGATGACGATGGCGGCAGACTCCGCATACGAGCTCTTCCGCAGCGGGACCGCGCTGCTCGAGCGCGGCGACCACCATGCCGCCGCGGTGCCCCTGACCCGCGCCCGCGAGCTGGAGCCGGGGAAGGCATCGGTCCGCGAGGCGCTCGGCCGGGCGCTGTTCGGGGCGCAGCGCTATCGCGAGGCTGCGGCCGAGTTCCGTGCGGTGGTCGACGGCGCGCCGACCAACGACTATGCGCTCTTCTGCCTCGGCCGTTCGCTGCAGCTGCTCGGACACCACGACGAGGCGCGCCACCCGTTGGCGCTCGCCAGCTGCCTGCGGCCGGAGCGCGCCGACTACCGCCGCTACAGGGACATCGCCCGCCGGCGCTGCGGCGAGGAATAGCCGCCGCTACGTCCGGTGTTGCCGGGGCGCGCTGCGGACGTCGTCCGCCAGCGCCACGATCGCGCCAAGGAGCCGGTCGATCTCGGCCTCGTGTGTCGCTGCGACCTGCGGGATCTCGCCCTGAGCCCAGACGACGCCCGCAGCGGTATGCGTGAGCCGCGCGAGCTCGGCGCGGCGGTTGCGGTGCAGCAGTGCGTGCGGGTCGGCGCGGCCGGCGGCGAGGACCTCGGCCTGGGCGCGCAGCAGCCCGCTGCGCAGCGCGAGCCCGACGTCCAGCGGCCAGCCGCCGGCCTCGGCGCGCAGCCCCCATTCAGCCGCTGCGACTGTGCGCCAGGGCACTCCTGAGCGCTCCAGGCACGCTGCGACCGCGGCTGCGACCGCGCTGTCCGGTGGCTGGGACACGGTGGTATCGTCTCAGGACAGCTTTCGAAGGCCGGTCACGGCCGTGGCAGTTTTGAAAGTGGGCGCTCGCCCGCTTTTTTTGTTCCCCGGATCACATGAGCACAAAAGACCTTCAGCGAGAGATCGAGACCCGCCTCGGGGCCACTGAGCCCGAGGTCGAAGTGCTGCTCGTGGAGCAGGTCGGGACGAGCACGCTGCGCGTGACGATCGACCATCCGCAGGGCGTCACGCTCGGCCTCTGCGAGCGCGTGACGCAGGCCCTTCCCGAGGTGCGCGAGCGCTACGCCCTCGAGGTCTCCTCGCCGGGGCGCGAGCGCCCGCTGACCAAGCCCGACCACTTCCGCCGCTTCGCAGGCTCACGCGTCCGCGTGCGCACGCGTGAGCCGCGCGACGGCCACCGCAGCTTCACCGGCCGCCTGGTCGGAGCCACCGAGCGGGAGGTGACGATCGCCGCCGATGCCGGCGTGATCGCCATCCCGTACGACGACATCCACCGTTCGAACCTCGTCGAGGAGTAACAGTCATGTCGCGCGAGATCGTGGAGGCCATGCGGGCCCTGGCGTCCGAGAAGGGAATCAATCCCGACCGGCTCATCGCCGCGCTCGAGGACGCCCTGCTGGCCGCGTACAAGAAGCAGCCGGACTCCGCCAAGTACGCGCGGGTCGAGCTCGATCCCGAGACCGGCGACTACCGCGTCATCGAGCTGCTCGTGCCCGAGCGCCTCGAGGCCCAGCTGATCGTCGAGACGATCGACGAGGGGACGTTCCTGGACCCGGAGACCGGCGAGTACGTCGAGCCTCAGGACCCGGAGATCGACCCGGAGAAGTTCAAGCTCTACAGCGCCGAGATCGAAGAGCGCGACGTCACGCCGGACGATTTCGGCCGCATCGCCGCCCAGACCGCCAAGCAGGTGATCCTGCAGCGGATCCGCGAGGCCGAGCGCGACATGATGTACGAGGAGTACCGTGACCGCGTCGGCGAGCTCGTGACGGGCATCGTCCAGCAGTCCGACTCGCGCTACACGCTCGTCCAGCTGCGCGAGCGCGTCGAGGCGCTGCTTCCGCGCTCCGAGCAGGTCGACGGCGAGCGCTACGACCATGGTCAGCGCGTCAAGGCGGTCATCAAGGATGTCTCCAACGAGGCCAAGGGCCCGTCGATCGTCCTCAGCCGCCGCGATCCTGAGCTGATCAAGAGCCTGTTCGAGCTCGAGGTCCCCGAGATCGCCGACGGCCTCGTCGAGATCGCCAACGTCGCCCGCGAGCCCGGGTACCGCTCGAAGATCGCCGTCGTCTCCTACGCCGACGGCGTCGACCCGGTCGGCGCCTGCGTCGGGCCGCGCGGCTCGCGCGTGCGCATGGTCGTCTCCGAGCTGCGCGGCGAGAAGATCGACATCATCCCCTACAACGACGAGCCCGCCCGGTTCGTCGCCAAGGCGCTGTCACCGGCGCGCGTGCGCGAGGTCCTCGTCGACGACGACCAGCGCCAGGCCACCGTGATCGTCCCGGATGACCAGCTGTCGCTGGCGATCGGGCGCGAAGGCCAGAACGCCCGTCTGGCCGCCCGTCTCACCGGCTGGCGCATCGACATCCGCTCGGAGACCGAGTTCGCGACAGACGCCCCGGACACCTCGTACGACGAGGAGGAGACCGGCGGGCGCTGCGGTGCGATCCAGTCGACGGGCCGCCGCTGCCCGAACGCCGCGCTCCCGGGCTCGGCGTACTGCGGACTGCCCGCACACCAGGCGCTCTCGCGCTTCTCGGGCAGCTCGGTGTACTTCATCCAGGGCTTCGGCGAGCCCGAGATCGCGCGCCTGTCCGATCCGGACCTCTCACAGGAGGACGTCGCCGACCTGGTCGCTCAGGGCGAGGAGGCGTACGCCGCTGCCGCCGCCGAGGCGCAGGCCGCCCAGGAGGCTGCGGCCGCTGAAGATGCCGCCGCGCTCGAGGGCGGGGAGGACGTCACCGGCGAGCCGGCCGAGGACGTCGCAGCGGAGGCCGGGGCCGAGGAGCAGCCCGCATAGCGGCGCGCGCACACGCCCCGCAGCGGCGCTGTGTCGGATGCGGACGGTTGCTGGCCCAGTCGGGCCTGGTCAGGCTCACCCTTGACGGCGACCGCGTCGTGATCGACGGTGAGCGGCGCCGGCCCGGACGCGGCGCGTATCTCTGCGACGCAGCGTGCGCGGCGCAGGCGCTGAAACACAGATCTCTCCCGCGGGCCTTCCGGCGCGCGGTTCACACCCCCGAGGACTTCGTAGAATCGATAGCTAGTGGCTAAGAAGCGCGTACACGAGATCGCCAAAGAGCAGAACCTCTCCAGCAAGGAGCTGCTCGAGACCCTGCAGGCTGCGGGCCTGGAGGTGAAGGCTGCCGCCTCCTCCGTCGAGGAGGACGACGCGCTGCGCGCGATCAAGACCGCGGCGAGCGCCCCGCCGGCTCCGCGCAAGCCGGTCGCCAAGCCCGCTCCGGCCGCGCCCGCCCCTGCGCGCGCACCCGCGGCCCCCGCCGGCGCACCGGCGCCGCGGCGCGTGTTCGAGCCTGAGGAGCCTGCCGGGGCCCCGGCGCGGCGCGTGTTCGAGCCGGACGCTCCGGCGCCGCTGCGCCCGCGCGGACCGCGCGACAACGGACCCGCCGCGCCGCCGGCGCCGCGTCCGCGCCTGCCCGCGCGTCCCGCGACCAACCTTCCGACCGACCCGCGGGTCGCCGGCCGCGCTGCGCCGCGTCCGGTCACGCCCACGCCCACGCCCAAGCCTGAGGCGCCGGCGCCGGCCGCTGCAGCTCCTCCCGCGCCGGCGGCTGACGCCATTGCCGTCGCGTCGGCTGACGCCACTTCCGCCCCGGCCGAGCCCGTCACCGTCGCCGCGCCGGCCGCGGAGGCCCCGGCAGCGGCAGCCGAGCCGACCGCCGCGGCAGCGGAGGCCCCGCCCGCGGAGGCCCCGCCGGCCGCGGCCCCCACGAAGACGGGCCGCACCAAGTCGACGCCCGGCGCAGGCCCGAAGGTCGTGCCCTCGACCGAGCCGCCGGCACCGGGAACCGGGCCGAAGATCATCTCCGTCCCCGAGCCGCCCAAGCGCCCCAAGCGCGACGAGACGCGTCCCGGCGGCACGACGAGCCCCGGCGGTCCCGGTGGCAAGCGCCGCGTCGTCATCGACTCGCAGGCCTCGCGCCGGCCCGGTGGTCCCGGCGGCCCAGGCGGTCCCGACGGCCCAGGCGGTCACCGTCCTCCGCAGCGCCGTGGCCGCCGTCGCGGCCGGCGCCGTTACAGCGACGAGGCGCTGCAGCCGCTCGACACGTCCGCACAGAGCGCGACCGACCTGGTCAAGATCAACTCCGGCTCGACCGTCAAGGACGTCGCCGAGTACCTCGGCGTGCCCGTCCCCGAGGTCATCAAGCAGCTGATGGGCATGGGCGAGATGGCCACGCTCACGCAGACGCTGTCCGACGAGGCGATCCTGATCCTCGCCGAGGCGCTCGGCAAGGAGGTCGAGATCGCCACGACGGCCGACGACGACGACGACCTCGAGTACGAGTTCGAGGACGAGGATGCCGACCTGGTCGAGCGGCCCCCGGTCGTCACGATCATGGGCCACGTCGACCACGGCAAGACGTCGCTGCTCGACGCGATCCGCGAGGCGGACGTCGTCGCGGGCGAGGCCGGCGGCATCACGCAGCACATCGGCGCCTACCAGGTCCACCACAAGGGGAAGGCGATCACCTTCCTCGACACACCGGGCCATGAGGCGTTCACCGCCATGCGCGCCCGCGGTGCGCGTGTCACCGACGTGGCCGTGGTCGTGGTCGCCGCCGATGACGGCCCCAAGCCGCAGACGGACGAGGCGATCGACCACGCGAAGGCGGCCGAGGTGCCGATCATCGTCGCCGTCAACAAGGTCGACAAGGAGGGCGCCGACCCCACGCGCGTGCGCACCGAGATGACCACTCGCAGCCTGCAGCCGTCCGACTGGGGCGGCGACACGGAGTACGTCGACGTGTCCGCCAAGACGCGCCAGGGGCTCGACGACCTGCTCGACACGATCCTCGTCGTCACCGAGCTCGAAGAGCTCAAGGCCAACCCGGACGCGGAGGCCAGCGGCGTCGTCATCGAGTCCAAGCTCGACCCGGGCCGTGGGCCCGTCGTCACCGTGCTGATCCAGCGCGGCACGATGCGCGTGGGTGACGCACTGGTCGCCGGCCCGCACTGGGGCAAGGTGCGCGCGATGGTCGACTACACCGGTGCGCGCGTCGATGAGGCGATCCCCGGCGATCCGGTCGAGGTGCTCGGCTTCGACGGCGTGCCGGATGCCGGTGAGACCGTGCGCGGTGTCGAGAACGACCGCACCGCCCGCCAGCAGGCGGGAGAGCGCGCGATCCGCGTCAAGAACGAGATGCAGGCGCGCCGCGCCGGCCACAAGGTCTCGTTCGACGACCTCTTCAAGGGCATCGAGAAGGGTGAGCTGAAGGAGCTCAACCTCGTGCTCAAGGCGGACGTCTCCGGCTCGCTCGAGGCGTTCGAGGACGAGATCGCCAAGCTGCCGCAGGACGAGGTCGCGGTGAACATCATCCACAGCGGCGTCGGCGGCATCAACGAGTCCGACGTGATCCTCGCGGCCGCGTCCGACGCCGTCGTGCTCGGCTTCAACGTGCGGCCCGTCGGCGATGCACGTCAGGCCGCCGACCGCGAAGGCGTCGAGATCCGCACCTACGCGATCATCTACAAGGCGCTCGACGATCTGCGCGACGCGATGTCCGGCATGCTCGAGCCTGAAGAGGTCGAGGACACGCTCGGCTCCGCCGAGGTCCGCGCGACCTTCAAGGCCTCGAAGATCGGCACGATCGCCGGCTGCCAGGTCACCGACGGCAAGATCCTGCGCGGCGCGAAGATCCGCGTCGTGCGCGACGGCACGGTGATCTACGACACGACGGTCGACAGCCTCAAGCGCCATTCGGACGACGTGCGCGAGGTGACCGCCGGCATCGAGTGCGGCATCGTGCTGGCCAACTTCCAGGACGTGAAGGAGGGCGACGTCCTAGAGGCCTACACCACACGCCAGGTCGAGCGCGAGCTCGAGCCGACCGCCCGCTGAGAAGGGCTTTTTGAAAGACCTTCCAAGCCCGGCATTGCGATGAGCGCGTACGTCGCGCTGCTGCTCGTGCACCTGCATTTCCCCGAGGCCGGGAGCCTGAAGGCCAAGCGCGCAGAGCTGCAGTCGGTCAAGGCACAGCTGCACGGCCGCCACGGCCTGACCGTGGCTGAAGTCGATCATCAGGATCTCTGGCAGCGCTCGACGCTGGCGGCGGCGCTGACCGGCGGCTCGCCCGGGCACCTGGACGCGGCGGTCGATCGCGTCGTGCGCTGGCTGGAGGCGCGATTCGCCGAGCAGGTGCGCGTTGAGCGCGTCCTTGCGTCCTTCGAGGATCTCGAGGGTCTAGGATGAGAAGCGCGCGGATGCGGCGTGTCGATGAGGCGGTTCGAGAGGTGCTCGCCGACGCGATTCCACGCTGTGTCAAGGATCCTCGGGTCGGCTTCGTGACGGTGACGGATGTGAACACCAGCCCTGATCTCCGACAAGCGCAGGTCTTCGTGAGCGTGCTCGGCGACGAGCAGGCGCGGTCGGGCGCGCTGGACGGGCTCACATCCGCGCACGGCGTGCTCCAGCGCGAGGTCGGCCGGTCACTGCGGATGAAGCGCACGCCCACCCTCACCTTCCACCTCGACGAGACGGCGATGCGCGCGGCGCAGCTCGAGGCGCTGATCAAGGAGGTCGTGCCCGACGAGCCCGTCTCCGGACCCCAGGAGCCGACGACATGAGCCCGACTGAGACCGTCGCACAGGACGCGCGCGCACAGGTGCTGGACGCGCTGCGCTCGGGCGAGCGCTTCGTGCTGCTCACGCATGAACATCCCGACGGCGATGCCCTCGGGTCGCTCGTCGGCATGCACGGGGTGCTGACCGCGCTGGGCAAGGACTCGCTGATGTACGTCTGCGCGGAGGAGTTCCCGCTGCCGTACGAGTACGGCTGGTTCGACCTGGACGGCGTCACCTCGGTCGTGCCCGCCGACGTCGCCGAGCGCACGATCGTCTACCTCGACTGCGGCACGATCGAGCGCAACCCCGTCGAGGCCTTCCGCCGGCCGGGCGGGCTGACGCTGAACATCGACCACCATCACGACAACACCCGCTTCGGCACGGTCAACCTCGTCGTCGAGGAGGCGTCCTGCACCGCGGAGCTCGTCTGGGAGATCGGCCGGGCGCTCGGCGTGCCGCTGACCGCCGAGACGGCCGAGGCGCTGTACGTCGGGCTGATCACCGACACCGGCCGGTTCATGTACGAGAACACCGGGCCCAAGGCGCATCTGATGGCCGCCGACCTGATCGCCGCCGGGATCGATCACACCGCGATCTACCGGCGCGTCTACGAGGGCTGGCCCGAGTCCAAGCTGCGGCTGTTCGCCCGTGCGCTGACGAGCGCCGAGCGCTACGCCGGGGGAGCGCTGACGATGACGCTGCTGAGCGCCGCCGACTTCGAGGAGACGGGCGCCGAGGAGAGCCACACGGAGGGGATCGTCGACCGCCTTCGTGCCGTCGACGGCACGAAGGTCGCCGCGCTCGGGCGCGAGCTCGCAGCGGGGGACGACGGGCGCTGGAAGGTCTCGCTGCGCTCCAGCGACGGTGAGGTGGACGTCTCGGTGATCGCACGTGCGGGCGGTGGCGGCGGCCACAAGGCGGCTGCGGGGTTCACCACTGCGATGCAGCCCGCGGAGCTGGTCGCGTTCCTGAGTGACCAGGTCAGCGCGCAGCTCTGAGCCGCCCCGCCGTGCCCGCCGAGATCGACGGGATCGTCCTGGCCGACAAGCCGGCCGGCAAGACCTCGCACGACATCACGACGGTCGTGCGCCGCACGCTCGGCGTACGCAAGGCCGGTCACGCGGGCACGCTGGACCCGTTCGCGACGGGGCTGCTGATCATCCTGCTGGGCCGTGCGCGACGCGTGCAGCGCTTTTTCACCGCGCTGCCGAAGGAGTACGTCGCGACGGCGCACTTCGGCGCCGTCTCGAGCACCGGCGACCCTGACGGGACGATCACCGAGACGGGCGTACTGCCGCCGGCCGAGCTCGCGCTGCCGACCGGGCACATCCGCCAGCGGCCACCGGCGTACAGCGCGATCCGCGTCGACGGTGTCCGCGCCTACGAGCGTGCCCGCCGCGGCGAGACGGTGGACGTGCCCGAACGCGACGTGACCGTCTACGCCTTCGAGCAGCTGACGCGCGGCGCCGACCGCGCCGAGTTCCGCATCGAATGCTCGTCCGGGACGTATGTGCGCAGCCTGATCGCCGACCTGGGGGATGCCTACACGCAGGAGCTGCGGCGCACGCGGATCGGGCCGTTCGACGTGGCGGACGCCGACCCGGAGCGCATCGTCCCGCTCGGGGAGGCGCTGGGGATGTTCCGCTCCGCGCTGCTCGATCCCGACGCAGCGGGGCGCGCCGCGCACGGCGTCGCCGTGGCCGCCCCGGCCGGTGTGCGCCCGCCGGCGCCGGAGTGGGAGGTGCCGGAGCCGCCGCGGGAGGTCCTGCTGCTCGACGCGGACGGTCCGATCGCACTCGCCGACGAGCGCGAGGACGGCCTGCTCAAGCCCGTCGTAGGCTTCCGCGCGTGAAGATCACCTCGCTCCCCGACGCAGCGCCGCGTGCACGGCGCGTCGCCGTCGGCACGTTCGACGGGGTGCATCAGGGGCACCAGGCGGTGATCGCCGGCGCCGACACGGTGCTGACGTTCGACCCGCACCCGGTCTCGGTGATCTCCCCGGGCAACGAGCCCAAGCTGCTGACGACGCTCGAGCGCAAGGCCGAGCTGGTCGCGACGCTCGGCGCCGAGGAGCTCGTCGTGATCCCGTTCGACCGCGAGTTCGCCTCACGCAGCGCGCAGGAGTTCATCGACGACGTCCTCGTCGGCCGGCTCGGCGCGACGCACGTGAGCGTGGGGGAGAGCTTCCACTTCGGCAACCGTGCACAGGGCGATGCGGCGCTGCTGCGCGAGGACGCCCGCTTCCAGACGCGCGTCGCGCCGCTGCTGGAGGTCGACGGCGAGATCGTCAGCTCCAGCCAGATCCGGGGACTGGTCGCCGGCGGCGCCCTGGAGTACGCGGGAACGCTGCTGGGCTCGCCGTTCGTGCTCGACGGGCCGGTCGAGCACGGCGACCAGCGCGGCCGCACGCTCGGCTTCCCGACCGCGAACCTCGTGCCGCGTGAGGGCTATGCGCGGCCGGGACACGGCGTGTACGCCTGCCGCGCGCGGACGGCTGACGGGAGGTGGCACGCCGCCGCGGTCAACATCGGCGTGCGGCCGATGTTCGAGTCGGGCCTGGGCGAGCTGATCGAAGCGTTCCTGCTGGACTTCGACGCGGACATCTACGGTCAGGACCTGCGCCTGGAGTTCCTCAAGCGCCTGCGCGGTGAGAAGCGCTTCGAGAGCGTCGACGTGCTGCTCGAGCAGATGGCGCTCGACGTCGAGGCCACCCGGATGGTCGCCGGACCGGTCGGCTGAGGCGCGGCCCGCGGCAGGCCCCTGCTACCTTCACTCGTCGCACATGAGCACGCTCACCGTCGAGAAAACGCAAGAGATCGTCACCCGCTTCGGGGACAGCCCCACGGACACCGGAAGCACCCGGGTCCAGGTCGCGCTGCTGACCCAGCGCATCAACGACCTCACCGAGCACCTGCGCGAGCACTCCAAGGACCATGCGTCCCGTCGCGGGCTGCTGATGCTCGTCGGGCGCCGCCGCCGGTTCCTCAACTACATGCAGAAGTCCGACCTCGACGGCTACCGCCAGCTCGTGAAGGACCTCGGCCTGCGCAAGTAGGGCCCGGCCGCAATGAGCATCATTGCGCCAGGCACGCCTGCTCCGGAGTTCTCGCTGCAGCGCGAGGACGGCAGCCGGTTCACGGACGCCGACCTGGCCGGCAAGACCGTCGTCCTCGTCTTCTACCCGAACGCGTTCAGCCCCGTCTGCACCGATCAGTTCCAGGTGTACCAGGAGGCGCTCGGCGACATCACCAGGGACGGCGCCGAGATCTACGGCGTCTCCACCGACGCCTCGACGTCCCAGACCGCGTTCCGCGAGCAGCTCGGCGTGAGCATCCCGCAGCTCTCGGACTTTGAGCCCAAGGGCGCTTCCGCACGTGCGCTCGGCGCGTACTTCGAGCCGGGGGGCATGACCAACCGTGCCCTGATCGTCTTCAGGGACGGGATCGTCGCCTGGTCCTGGCTCGGTGAGAACCCCGGCGTCCTCCCGGGCGTCAATCTCGTGTTCGACGGTCTCGCGGCAGCTCAGGGCTCGTGACGCTGCGCTGCAGCAGCGGCGCGATCGCGTCGCGGCGGTAGTCGAAGATCGCCTCCAGGTCGCGTCGTACGAAGACACTGTGCGCGGCGCGGCCCAGCGGGCCCATGCGCAGCGCATAGCGGATCGTGTCCGTCATCAGCGTGCGCTCGCCCGGCAACGCGGCGAACGTGTGCGTGTGATGCCACAGCGCGTACGGGCCGGAGACCTGCGTGTCGACGAAGCGCCGGCCCGGCGACCAGTCCTGGATCAGCGTCTTCCAGGTGACCGGGATGCCGTGCAGGCGCAGCCGGTACTGGATCAGTGCGCCGACCTGCATCTCGATCGGGCCTGGCGTGACCACGCGGAAATGCAGCAGCGGTGGGGTGATCGCCTCGAGGTTGAGAGCGTCGGCGAAGAAGGGGAAGACCTCGGAGGGCGTCCCGTCCAGGTCCTGCTCGCGTCGCAGCATGTGGATCCGCATGGCAGGATGGGTACGCGACGATGTGCCTCGCAGGATGACGAGCGACCTCACCAGCGCCCCTGTCCACCCGCTGCGGCCGGACGATCACGTGCGCGGGCCCGACGGCGCGCCGCTGCTCATCGTCTACGCGGACTTCACGTGCCCGAAGTGCGCGGTCTCCGCCGTGCGGCTGTCCGGGCAGCCGCTGCGCGTGTGCTTTCGCCACTTCGCGCTGGGCACCCGGCACCCCCGCGCGCTGCCGCTGGCACTGGCCGCCGAGGCCGCCGCGCGTCAGGGCGCGTTCTGGGACTTCCACGACGCCCTCTACGGCGACCAGGCGCGCCTGGACGATCCGCACGTCTGGGCACGCTGTGAGCGGCTCGGCCTGGACGTGGCGCGCTTCGAGACCGATCGCCGCGACCCGGCGATCGCCGAGCACGTCGCGCAGGATGTGCGCGAGGCCATGCGGGCCGGCGCGGCGACCACGCCGACGCTCGTCCTGCCGGACGGCACGCTGCATCAGGGACCCCCTGACAGGGCGCTGGTTGCGGCAATCGGCGCAGGGACGCCGCCCAGCTGACACGGCTACGATGATCGGGTTCGGATATCGAGAGAAGCAAGCAATGACGGGCCGCAGGATCCGAAGGCGGACCCGGAAAGAAGGTTCACAACTTCATGAGTACTGACGCCGTGACCACCGTCTCGGTCGAGATCGCGGGAACCGAGATCTCGTTCGAGACGGGCAAGATGGCCAAGCAGGCCGGCGGAGCCGTCGTCGTCCGCCAGGGCGACACGATGGTCCTCTGCACCGCGACCGTCGGCAACCTGCGGGATGTCGACTTCCTCCCGCTCACCGTCGACGTCGAAGAGCGCATGTACGCCGCGGGCAAGATCCCCGGCTCGTTCTTCAAGCGCGAGGGCCGCTCGGGCGAGAAGGGCACCCTGACCGCCCGCATGATCGACCGCCCGATCCGCCCGCTGTTCCCCAAGGGCTGGCACTTCGAGACGCAGCTCGTGGCGATGCCGCTGAGCGTCGATCTCGTCAACCCCTACGACATCCTCGCGATGAACGGCGCCTCCGCGGCGCTGATGATCTCTCCGGTCCCGCTGCCGACGCCTGTGGGCGCCGTGCGCATCGGCAAGATCGACGGCAACTTCGTCGTCAACCCGCCGGAGGAGTCGCTGCTCGCGGGCAGCGAGAACGAGAGCACGCTCGACCTGATCGTCGCCGGCACCGACGAGGCCATCCTGATGGTCGAGGCGGGCGCCAGCGAGGTCTCCGAGGCGGAGATCCTCGACGCGCTCGACATCGCCCATGACGAGATCAAGAAGCTCTGCGCGCTGCAGCGCGATCTCGCCGCCAAGGTCGGCAAGGAGAAGATCGTCGTCGAGGCTCCGGTCCTCGACGAGGACCTGATCGCGCAGGTCAAGGCCTCCCACGGCTCCGACCTGGACGCCGCCACGCAGGTCGAGGACAAGCTCGATCGCCAGGACGCGACCGAGGCCGTCAAGACCGCCGTGATCGAGAAGTACGCCGGCAATCCCGACGCCGACGACTTCGCCGCCAAGCGCGCCGCCGCAGGCGCCGTGTTCGCGAAGCTCGAGAAGGCCACGATCCGCCATCGCATCGCCGTCGACAAGAAGCGCCCCGACGGTCGCTCGGCCAAGGAGATCCGCAAGATCTCGATCGAGGTCGGCGTGACTCCTCGCACCCACGGCTCGGCGCTCTTCACGCGCGGCCAGACGCAGGCGCTGTCCGTCGCCTCGCTCGGGACGCTCAAGGAGGAGATGCGGCTCGACACGCTCGGGCTCGAGAAGAACCGCTACTACTGGCACCACTACAACTTCCCGCCGTTCTCGGTCGGGGAGGCGGGCTTCATGCGCGGGCCCAAGCGCCGCGACATCGGTCACGGTGCGCTCGCCGAGCGCGCGCTCGTCCCGGTCGTGCCGAATACCGAGGAGTTCCCGTACACGATTCGCGTCGTGTCCGACATCCTCGAATCCAACGGCTCGTCCTCGATGGCGTCGGTCTGTGGATCGTCGCTCTCGCTGATGCAGGCGGGCGTGCCGATCAAGGCGCCGGTCGCCGGCATCGCGATGGGCCTGATCAAGGAGGGCGATGACTACGTCGTCCTCACCGACATCGCCGGCGTCGAGGATCACCTCGGCGACATGGACTTCAAGGTCGCCGGCACCGAGGCGGGCATCACCGCGATCCAGATGGACATCAAGATCGGCGGTCTGACGTTCGACATCCTGCGTGACGCGCTGTCGCAGGCGCGCGAGGCGCGGCTCGACATCCTCAGTCAGATGGCGAAGGTCATCGAGGAGCCGAGCACCGAGCTCTCGCCGTTCGCTCCGCGCATCATCCAGATCCAGATCGACCCGTCGCAGATCGGCCTGCTGATCGGCAAGGGCGGCGAGACCATCCGCGGCCTGTCCGACGAGTTCGAGTCCCAGATCGACTTCAACGACGAGGGCCAGGTCCTGATCTACTCGTCCAACGGCGAGCTGGGCGAGGCTCTGGGCGAGCGGATCCGCACGATGATGAAGGAGGTCGAGGTCGGTGACGAGTTCACCGGCAAGGTCGTCAAGACGACGACCTTCGGCGCCTTCGTCGAGCTGACCAAGGGCACCGACGGCCTGCTGCACATCTCCAACGTGTCGCCGGGCAACCGCGTCGACAACGTCGAGGACGTGCTCAACCGCGGTGACGAGGTCCAGGTCAAGGTCGTCGAGGTGGACCGCGAGCGCGGCCGCATCGGCCTGCGCCTTGCGGAGGACCCGTCGATCGCCGGCAAGTCCAACGAGGAGCTTGCGTCCGTCGTCACCGGTGGCGGCGACCGCGGTGGCAGCGGCGGACCGCGGCGCGACCGCGGCGAGCGCAACGGCGGGGATCGCGACAGCCGCGGCTCGGGCCGTCCGCGCCACCGTCGCGGCGACAGCGATCCGGACCGCAGCTAGACGTGAGTGACGCCTGCGGGCACCGCCTGACGACCCTCCCCTCCGGGGTGCGCGTCGTCACCGAGGCGGTGCCCGGTGTGCGCTCCGCTGCGCTGGGGTTCTTCATCGCGACGGGCTCGGTGACCGAGCCCGCCGAGCAGGCCGGCTGGTCGCACCTGCTCGAGCACCTGCTGTTCCGCGACACCGCGCGCTACGGCTCGGCCGAGATCGACGAGATCTTCGACGGCATGGGCGCGGAGCTGAACGCGGGCACCGGCAAGGAGTCCACGTCGGTCTACTCACGCGTCCTGGACCATCACCTCGAGCGCGCGTTCGACGTCATGGCCGACATGGTCTGGCGCCCCGCGATCACCGCTCCCGACGTCGCGAGCGAGCAGGAGATCGTGCTCGAGGAGATCGCGATGTACGAGGACGACCCCCAGGACCAGGTCTTCGACCTGCTGGGGGAGGCCACGTTCGGCGAGCATCCGCTGGGGCGCGCGGTGATCGGCACGCGCGCGACGGTGACCGCTGCCGGCGCGCAGGCGCTGCACGCCTTCCACGACGAGCGCTACGTCCCCGCCGACCTCGTCGTCGCCGCGGCGGGCTCGGTCGAGCACGACGCGCTGGTGGCGCTCGTCGAGGGAGCCCAGGCCGGCCCCGCGGGTGCGCACGCGCCCGTCCCGCCTGCACCGCCCGCGCCCGGCGCTCAGCGGCAGCGGCGGTTCATCGAGAAGACGACCGAGCAGGTGCATCTCACGCTCGGGGCGCCCGGGATCGCGCGCGATGACGAGCGCCGCTTCGCGCTGCGCGTGCTCGACACGATCCTCGGCGGCACGTCGTCCTCGCGGCTCTTTCAGGAGGTGCGCGAGAAGCGTGCCCTGGCCTACAGCATCAGCACCTTCCACGCGCACTACACGGGCGCCGGTCAGGTCGGCCTGTACCTGGGCACCCGGCCGGAGAATCTGGCCACGGCCGTCGCGGTGGTCGGCGACGAGCTCGAGCGGCTGCGCCAGGACGGCGTCACCGCCGAGGAGCTGGTGCGCGCCAAGGAGCACGCGCAGGGCCGTGTCGTGCTGACGCTGGAGTCCACGTCGGCGCGGATGAGCCGCCTGGGCGGCTCCGTGCTGGCGAACCTGCCCGTGCTCAGCGTCGACGAGCTGATCGCGCGGGTCGATGCGGTCACCGCTGAGGACGTCGTCACGCTCGCGCGCGAGCTGCTGGCGCCCGAGCGTCTCAGCGTCGCCGCGATCGGGCCGAGCGAGGCCGGGTTCCGCGCCGCGATCGAGCCCGTCCTCCCGGAGCTGGCGGAGGCCGCATGAGCACGAGGCCTGCCCTGCGCGTGGCCGTCGCCGGCGCCGCGGGGCGCATGGGCCTGACCGTCTGCGATGCCATCGACGGCGCCGCCGGGCTCGAGCTGACAGGCCGCGCGGACCCATTGCTCGACACGACGCTCGCCGATGTCCTGCCGAACGCCGACGTCGTCGTCGACTTCACGACGCCGGGCACCGCGCAGGCCAACGCGCTCGAGTGCCTCGCCGCCGGCGTGCACGTCGTCATCGGGACGTCGGGCTTCGACCCTGAGCCGCTGACGGCCGCGGCCGAGCAGTCGCAGGGCAACGTGCTGATCGTGCCGAACTTCGCGATCGGCGCGGTCCTGATGATGCGGTTCGCGGCCGAGGCCGCCCGTCACTTCCCCAAGGCGGAGATCATCGAGCTGCACCACGACCGCAAGCTGGACGCGCCGAGCGGCACGGCGGCGCACACCGCGTCGCTGATGGAGCCCGGGCTCGAGGCCGAGGTCCCGATCCACTCGGTCCGCCTGCCGGGCCTGGTCGCCCATCAGGAGGTCATCTTCGGCGGCCTGGACGAGACGCTGACGATCCGCCATGACTCGCTGAGCCGTCAGTCGTTCATGCCGGGCGTCCTGCTGGCCGTCCGCGCCGTGCCCACGCTGCCTGAGCCGCTCGTGATCGGGCTCGAGCACATCCTGTGACGGGCGGCGTCACCCTGCGGCGCGCGACGCCGGACGACGCCGAGGGGATCGCCGCGATCAGCGTCCGCGCGTGGGCTCACGCCTACGAGGAGTTCCTGGACCCGCGGGTGCTCGCCGCTCGGACGGTGGACTCCGAGACCGAGCGTTGGCGCGGCCTGCTCGCGGGCTCGGAGACGCAGACGTGGGTCGCCGAGCTGGACAGCCGGATCGTGGGGTACGCGGCCACCGGCCCGAGCGCCGACCGCGATGCAAACGCGGCTGTCGGGGAGGTGCGGGCCCTGTACGTCGATCCGCCTGCACAGGGGGCGGGGCTCGGCTCGCGCCTGCTGCGGGACGCGGCCGCGCGCCTGGGTGGCGCCGGGTTCACATCTTCAACGGTCTGGGTCTTCGAGCAGAACGGCCTCGGACGCGCATTCTATGAGCGCCACGGCTGGACCAATGATCCAACGGGCCACGAGTACGTCGACCCCGACTGGCATGCTCCCGCTGTGCGTTACAGACTGGAGCTCTGACGACGATGCTCGTCGCCGTCACCGATCACGCGGTCGAGCGCTACCTCCAGCGGGTCCGCGGCTCGCTTGACCCGCGGACGGAGATCGCCGCCCGGGTCTCCCGCGCCTGGGCCGCCGGGCGCCACTCCGAGGACCCGCCGCCGGGCGTGAAGGCGGCCACCCGCGGCACGATCTACGTCCACGACCTCGATGACCGCCAGCTGATCTACATCTGCCGCGAGGGCCAGGACGAGATCGTCGTCGTCACGCTCTGGGAGCGCGAGGGCGGCGTCGGCGATCCGCGCGTGGGCCGGCGCTTCACCGACGCGCTGGCGCGCCCGCAGGATCGCTGACCAGCCGTGCCAGGCGCGTGCACCGGCGCCCGGCATCGCGGCGCCGCAGGGCGGTCTGCAGCGCGCCCGGCTGGGCGACCACCACACAGACCTGCTCGGCACGGGTGACGGCGGTGTAGAGCAGGTTGCGCGTGAGCATCACGTGGTGGCCGCGGAAGACCGGCACCACGACCGCGGGCGCCTGGCTGCCCTGAGACTTGTGGACGGAGATCGCGTGGGCCAGGCGCAGCGTTCCGAGCTCATCGACGCCGAGCGCGAGGCGCCGTCCATCATCGCCCGCGAATGCCACGGTCTCGCGCGCTGCGTCGTGGTGGGCGATCACGCCGAGCTCACCGTTCATCAGCTCGCGCTCGTGGTCGTTGCGCGTCTGGATGACGCGGTCACCCACGCGCAGCGGCGTTCCCGGAATCGCGGCGCCGTCGGGGTTGCGGCGCCTACGCAGCTCGGCGTTCAGCGCGTCGACGCCGAGCGGGCCGCGGTGCATCGGGGCGAGCACCAGCACGTCTCGCGCCGGGTCCAGGCCGTAGTGCGCGGGCAGGCGCTCGGACGCGAGCGAGACGACCTCCTCGAACATCGCCGCGGCGTCCTCGCGCTGCACGAGGAAGAAGTCACGCACGTCATCGGTGCCCGCGTCGGTGACCGGCAGCTCGCCGGCGTTGATCGCATGGGCGGCGCGGACGATCAGCGAGCGCGCGGCCTGGCGGAAGACCTCGGTCAGGCGGACCGTCGGCACGACGCCGGACTCGATCAGGTCCTCGAGCACGGCCCCGGCGCCGACCGGGGGGAGCTGGTCGACGTCACCGACGAGCAGCACGTGCGTGCGACCGCCGACGGCGCCGAGCAGCGCGTCGGCGAGCTGGACGGACAGCATCGAGGCCTCGTCGACGACGAGCACGTCGGCGCCCGTGATCGGGTCGTCCGGGCCGTGCTCGAAGCCCTCGTCGGGAATCCAGCCCAGCAGCCGGTGGATGGTCGTGGCGGGAGCGCCGGTCGCCTCGGACAGCCGCCGCGCGGCCTTCCCGGTCGGCGCGCACAGGCGGACGCGACGCCCGGCGCTGCGGACGAGGTCGACGAGCGCCCGCATGGTCGCGGTCTTGCCTGTGCCCGGCCCGCCCGTGAGGATCGCCAGCCGGCCGCTGAGCACGGCGTCGACGACGGCCCACTGGTCGTCGGTGGGGACGAAGTCGCCGTCCACCGGGCGCCGGGCGTCGTCCAGGCGCAGGACCGGCGTGTCGGTCGCCAGCGACCGCGCGTAGCGTGCGAGGCGGCGCTCGAGCCCATCCATCGCCGGGTCCGCGAGCAGCTCGCCGTCGGCCACCAGCGCTCCGCGCGCGACGAGCTCGCCGATCCGCTCGCGCACGTCGAGGTCCAGCAGCGCCGCGGCCCGCTGCACCAGCTCGTCGCGGGCGAGCAGGCAGTGCCCGTCGCGCTCGGCCTCGGCGAGAACGTGCAGCACTGCGGCGTCCAGGCGCTCGGGGGCGCGGGGGTCGGTGCCGAGGGCACGCGCGAGCGCGTCGGCCGTCGCGAAGCCGACGCCGTCGACCGCCGTCGCCGCGTAGGGGTCTGCGCGCAGCAGCTCGATCGCCTCGGGCCCGAAGGCGCGCTCGATCCGCGACGCCGCGGCCGCGTCGACGCCGTGCTCGGCGAGGAACAGCCGCAGCGCGCGGCGGCCGCGCAACTGCTCCCAGGAGCGCGCGGCCGGCCCGATCCGCGAGGGCCCGATGCCGGGCACGGCCCGCAGCGCCGCGCGCGGGTCGGCGTCGACGGTCTCCAGGACGTCCGGTCCGTGCTGCTCCAGCAGCCACGCAGCGCCGGACGGCCCGACGTGCCGCACGGACGACAGCAGGTTCAGCAGCGCCGCATCGCCGGAGGGACCGAGGCTGCGGACGGCGTCGACCTGGAAGCGCCAGCCGTGCTTGGCGTGACGGTGCCACGCTCCGCCGACCTCGAGCAGCTCCCCCTCGTGCACGTGGTCGAGCGTCCCCGTGAGCGTCACCTCGTCGCCGGCGTCGGTCACCGCCGCGACGACCGCGAAGCCGCCCTCGGGCGCCTGCCAGCGTACGGCGGCGACCTCCGCGCTCAGCGTGCGCGCGGAGGGATCGGCCGGGCGGCCCTCGTCGGCGGGTTCGGTGGGCGACATGGCGAACGGACGAGTGTGAGGCGGACGGCGGACGCGTGCGCCCGGTACGCTCAGGTCGTGGACCTGGGCTCGATTCTGACCGCCATCATCACCCCGTTCGATGCAGACCTGCGGGTCGATGAAGAGGCTTTCGTCGGCCTGATGCACCATCTGGCGGCGCATGGCTCCGACGGCTTCGTCGTCTGCGGCACCACCGGCGAGGCCGCGACGCTCGACGACGACGAGCACCTGGGCCTGATCGGCCTCGCCGTCCGCGAGCGTCCCAAGGGCGCCACGGTCGTCGCGGGCGTCGGTTCCAACGACACCCGCCACGCGGTGCACCTCACAGAGCGCGCCTGCGAACTGGGTGCGGACGCGCTGCTGTCGGTCAACCCGTACTACAACCGTCCCAATCGGCGCGGGATCATCGCCCACTACCGCGAGGTCACGCGCGCGGCCGATCGCCCGATCGTCCTCTACAACATTCCGCAGCGCACCGGCTCGGACATGCCGAACGACCTGCTCGCCGAGCTCGCCCAGCTCGATCACATCGACGGGGTCAAGCAGGCCAACGACGACAACCTGGCGCTGGTCGACGGTCTTCAGCTGTACGCGGGCAACGACGACGTCCTCGCGCGCACGCTGGACATCGGCGGCGCCGGCGGGATCCTCGTCGCGAGCCACATCGTCGGACCGCAGATGCGCCGGATGGTCGACGCTCCGGCAGAGCGCGCGCAGATCGACGCCGACCTTCAGGACATCTATGCAGCACTGGGCGTGGGCCCTGCAGCCATGACGACGAAGTCCGCTTTGAACCTGCTGGGCCACCGGGTGGGCGCGCCGCGCCTCCCGCTGGTCGAGGCCGACGAGGCCGAGACCGCTGTGATCCGTGCCGCGCTGGCAGCCCATGGCCTGCTGGAGCGGGCGAGCGCCTGATGGCGTCCGGCAAGCTGCGCGTCCTGCCGCTCGGCGGCCTCGGCGAGATCGGCAAGAACATGACGGTCCTCGAATACGGGGACAAGCTGCTGGTCGTCGACTGCGGACTGCGCTTCCCGACCGCTGAGATGGTCGGCATCGATCTGGTGCTGCCGGACTTCAGCTTCCTGCGCGGCCGCGTCGACGACATCGAGGGCATCGTCATCACCCACGGCCACGAGGATCACCTCGGCGCGCTGCCGTGGGTCCTGCGTGAGCTGCGGAGCGAGGGCGAGCTGCCGCCGGTCTTCGGCGCTCCGCTGACGATGGCGATGGCCCGCTCGAAGCTCGACGAGCACCGCCTCAAGGAGGTCGAGGTCGAGGACGTGAAGGCGGGGGAGACGCTCGAGCTCGGGCCGTTCGACGTCGAGCTGATCCACATGACGCACTCGATCCCGGACGCGATGGCGGTCGCGGTCACGACCGACGTCGGGACGGTGCTGATCACCGGCGACTACAAGTTCGACCAGACGCCCGTCGACGGTCTGCCGGCCGACGTCAGCCGCCTCGCACAGCTGGGGTCCGAGGGGATCCTGCTGCTCTGCGGCGATTCCACGAATGCCGACCGTCAGGGGTTCTCGCCGAGCGAGGCGCAGGTCGGCCCGCACCTGCAGCAGGCGTTCCTGAACTGCGAGGGCCGCATCATCGTCACCTGCTTCGCGTCGAACATCCATCGCGTCCAGCAGGTCGTCGACGCCGCGCAGTCGCTGAACCGCAAGGTCGCGCTGATGGGCCGCTCGATGCGCAAGAACGTCAACATCGGCCGGTCGCTCGGGCACATCGACATTCCCGACGGGATCCTGCTCGGCCCGCGTGAGATCGACGACTTTCCCGACGAGCGGCTCGTGATCGTCTCGACCGGGTCGCAGGGAGAGCCCCTCAGCGCGCTGCGCAGAATGGCCTTCAACGACCATCCGCAGGTGCAGCTGAAGAACGGCGACACGGTCGTCTTCGCCGCCACGCCGATCCCCGGCAACGAGCGCGCGGTCAACGAGACGATCGACCGGCTCTACCACATCGGCTGCGACGTGATCACGGCGCGCGACGCGCCCGTGCACGCCTCCGGGCACGGGTACGCCGAAGAGCTCAAGCTGATGCTGAACCTCGTCAAGCCGAAGTACGTGATGCCGTTCCACGGCGACTTCAAGCGCCTGGAGCTGCACGGGCGCCTGGCGGAATCCGTCGGAGTCGCCGCGGAGAACATCTTCAAGGGCGAGAACGGGTTGCCGCTCGAGCTCGACGCGCGCGGCGCGCGCTTCGGCAAGCCCGAGCGCGCCGGGATGATCTTCGTCGACGGCGTCGAGATCGGGGACGTGGCCGACGTGGCGCTGCGTGACCGGCGGATGCTCAGCGCCGACGGCATCTTCGTCGTCGTCGCGACGATCTCCGAACAGGACGGGACGTCCGTCGCCGAGCCCGAGGTGATCTTCCGCGGGGTGCCGTTCCGCGACGAGGCCGAGAAGCTGCTCGACGACATCCGCGGCACGGTCGAGAAGTCGCTCGCACGCGCGGCCGCCGACCACGTGCGCGAGAGCGACGTGATCCAGACGATGCTGCACGATGACCTCGCCGCGCTCGTCTACAACCGGCTGAAGCGCCGCCCGATGGTGCTGCCGGTCGTGGTCGAGGTCTAGGAGGCACGGCCCCCTGGCAGGACGGGCCGGCGAAGCCGGCCCGATGGCTCACAGAAGAACCGCAAGCGTCGCGCCGCTAGTGCCGTCGCGAGGTGCGGCGCGCTGTGCGTGTCTTCGTCAGCGGGAATCGGCGCGATGCCGTCGTCGGTTCGTCGTCGTCGATGTCGGCCTCGCGCAGATCGGCCAGGTCGCTGGGAACGCCGGCGGGCGCCTCGTGGCGCGGCAGGTGGACGATGAAGCGCGCGCCGGGCTCGGCGTCCTCGAGGACGACGTCGCCGCCGTGCGCGCCGGCGACGGCACGCACGATCGCGAGGCCGAGCCCGGTCGATCCGCCGCGGTCGCCGCTCGCGCGCACGAAGCGCTCGAAGATGCGGCTCTGCTCCTCCTCGGGCACGCCGGGGCCGTCGTCCTCGACGGTCAGCGCGACGCCCGCCTCGTCGGCGCAGACGCGCACGTCGATGTGCGTGCCCGGCGGGGTGTGGTTGATCGCGTTCTCGACGAGGTTCAGGACGAGCCGGTGCAGCTCGTCGCGTGCGCCCTCGACGATCAGCCCGGGCGCGGCGGTGACCTCCACGACGTGATCGGCCGAGAGCACGCCGGCCTCGCTGACGGCGTCGACGGCGACGGCGCCGACGTCGACGGGCCCGACGCGCTGCTCGTGCCCGGAGTCCGACCGCGCCAGCAGCAGCAGGTCGGCGACCAGACGGCGCATCCGGCGTGAGCTGCGCAGCGCGGACGCCGCGGCCTGGCGCTGCTCACCGTCGAGCTCGTCCGCCAGCAGCTCGAGGTTCGCGAGCACCGATGTCAGCGGCGTGCGCAGCTCGTGCGAGGCGTCCGCGACGAAGGCCCGCTGACGATCCAGCGCGGCCTGCGTCTGGCGCCGCGAGCCCTCGAGCGCCCCGAGCATCTCGTTGAGCGTCTGCGCAAGCTCGGAGACCTCGTCCTCGGCACGCGGCTCGGGCACCTGGCGGTCGGGGTCGCCGGTGCGCGCGATGTCGCGGGCGGTGACGGTCAGGTCGGTGATCGGCCGCAGTGAGCGCTTGGCGAGCGCAAGGCCGCCGAGGAACGCGAGCAGCGTCCCGGTGAACACGCCGATCGCCAGGAACCAGCGGACGCCGCGGATCGTCTTCTTGACCTCGGCCAGCGGGCGCGCGTACTCGATCCAGATCGGGATGCGGACGGAGTTCGGATTCGCCGTGTCGGTGCCGATCGGGGCGACCGTCTGCCGTGACTCGACGAGGTAGCCCTTGATCTCCCTGGAGCCTTCACCCCGCGGTGGACCGAAGTCCGGAGCGCCGCGGGTGCTCTGGATCGGACGCAGCGCGCCGTCGAACAGCCGGATGGCGGCGTCGTTCGACGCCGCATAGACGTTGATGTCCGGGGAGATCGAGTAGCGCGTGGGGGATGCCGGGATGCTCGGCAGCCGCAGCCGCCCGCTGAGCTCGGTCGCCGAGTTGGCGGTCTCGCTGTCGAAGCTCGAGCGGACCTTGCCGGTCGTCAGCTGCCCGATGACGATCGCAAAGCCGCAGAGCACGACGAACGTCAGTGCCGACGAGATGATCGCCAGACGCCAGCGGATGGAGAAGCGGCCCAACACGGTCCGGGTCGGGTCAGGCCCGCAGGACGTAGCCGGCGCCGCGGATCGTGTGCAGGAGCCGCGCCTCACCGCCGGCCTCGAGCTTGCGACGCAGGTTCGACACGAACACCTCGATCGTGTTCGTCGTCGCGAACGGGTCGTACCCCCAGACCTCCTCGAGCAGACGCTGGCGGGGCACGACGATCCGCTCGTTGCGCAGCAGGTACTCGAGCAGCTCGAACTCGCGCTGGGTCAGCTCGACGGGGCGGTCCCCGCGCGCGACCTCGTGCGTGTCGGGATTGAGCGTGAGGTCGCCGCACACGAGCGAGGCCGCGCCGCGCGGTGGACGGCGGCGCAGCAGCGCGCGCAGCCGTGCCAGCAGCTCCTGGCGCTCGAACGGATTGACCAGGTAGTCGTCGGCGCCGGCGTCGAGACCCTCGACGCGTGAGTCCAGGCCATCACGCGCGGTCAACATCAGGATCGGGACGTCGTCACCTTCGCGCAGCCGCCTGGCGACCTCGACGCCGTCGAGCTTCGGCAGGCCGAGGTCGAGCACGACGACATCCGGGTTGAACGTGGAGGCTGCGTCGAGGGCCGCTTCGCCGTCACCGGCGATGCGCACGTCGTAGCCCTCCATGCGCAACGAGCGTTGGAGGACCTGGGCGATCTCCTCGTCGTCCTCGACGACCAGGACCCGCGGGTCACGGGAGATGCTCATGAGTGGCGAATGCTAGGCGCTCGGGTCAACGGCAGATGAAGGCAGGGGTGCGGCGGCGCGCGTCGAAGGATCGAAACCGAACGACCATGCCCGCATCCCGCCCGCGCGCAAGGCGCGCCGCTCCCACTCGCAAGCCGTCCAAACCGCGTCCACGCGCGCGCGCCCGCCGCACGCCGTTGTGGCGCCGGCGCCGGCGCCTGCCCGTGCTCGAACAGCGACACCACGACCTGATCGGCCTCGCGCTGTTCGCGGCCGGGGTGTTCGTGGCCTTTCCGCTGTACCTCGCCTGGGACGGCGGAGCCGCCGGCTCGATGCTGGTGGACGGCCTCCAGCGCGTCTTCGGCCGCATCGCCTACCTGGTGCCGGTCGGGCTGGTCGCGGCGGGGGGCGTGCTCGTCCTGCGTCCCGTCCTGCCGGCCGTGCGCCCGTTCCGCACGGCGGGCATCTGCCTGCTGCTCGCGCTGACGCTCGCGTTCGCCGCCGGCACCCTGGGCCTCGGTGAGGGACCCGTCCGCGCCGGTGACTGGACCGCCGCAGCGCTCGACGCGCGCGGGGGCGCCCTCGGCGAGGCGCTGTACAGCGGCGCCTCGGCCGTCGCCGGTGACGTCGGCAGTCACATCCTCGCGATCTTCCTGTTCCTCGCAGGCATCCTGCTGCTGACGGGGGCCTCGATCGCCGGGCTCGTGCGCGCCACGGGCAGCGGCGTTGCCGAGACCACGCGCGTCGTGCGCCGCACCGCCACACCGATCCTCGGGCCGCGCGAGGGCGGACGCCGTCCCGACCCGATCGTGCCCCCGGAGCCCGCGGACGAGGACCTCGTCGTTCACGCCGGCGAGCGTCCCCCGACGCTGGACGGCGCGGCCCACTACCCCGACCTGTTCGGGGCCGATGACGCCGGCGTCGAGCCCGAGCCGCATCCCGAGCAGCCGGGCGAGCCTGCCGGCGAGCCGGTCGACGATGCGCTGCAGCCGGTGCCTGCGCCCAAGCGCAAGCGCGCGCGCAAAGCCGATCCCGTCCCGGCGCCGACCGGCGACTTCCACCTTCCCGACCCCGCGATCCTGCGGCTCTCGCCGGCTGACGAGGCGAAGCCCGACACGAGCGACCAGGAGCGCGTCTCCGCCGCACTCGTCGATGCGCTCGGGCACCACGGCGTCGAGGCGAAGGTCGTCGGCAAGGTGGCCGGGCCGCACATCACGCGCTACGAGCTGCGCCTGGCGCCCGGCATCAAGATGAGCAAGGTCGGCAACCTCAAGGACGACCTGGCCTATGCGCTGGCGGCGACCGACATCCGCATTCTCGCGCCGATCCCCGGCAAGCAGGCCGTCGGCGTCGAGGTGCCCAACCGCAAGCGCCGCATCGTCACGCTCGGCGACGTCTTCGGGCAGGTCCCGGAGGGGTCGAGCCCGCTCACGGTCTTCCTGGGCAAGGACGTCAGCGGCAAGCCCGTCCACGCCGATCTGGCGAAGATGCCCCACCTGCTGGTGGCGGGCACCACCGGCGCCGGCAAGTCCGGCTGCGTGAACGCGATGCTCAGCTCGATCCTGCTGCGCGCGACACCCGACCAGGTGCGCCTCGTGCTCGTCGATCCCAAGCAGGTCGAGCTCAACCACTACGAGGCGATCCCGCACCTGCTCACGCCCGTGATCACGAGCCCGCGGATGGCGGCCAACGCGCTGCAGAACCTCGTGCGCGAGATGGAGTGGCGCTACGGCGTGATGTCCGTCGCGCGCACCCGCTCGCTGATCGAGCTGAACAAGCATCGCGTCAGCGAGGGCGATGACCCGCTCCCGTACATCCTCTGCGTCATCGACGAGCTCGCCGACCTGATGATGGTCGCGCCCGCCGACGTCGAGGACTCGATCATCCGCCTGGCGCAGAAGGCGCGCGCCGTCGGCATTCACCTCGTGCTGGCCACGCAGAGCCCGCGGGTCGACGTCATCACCGGCATGATCAAGGCGAACGTTCCCTCGCGGATCGCCTTTGCGGTCTCCAGCCAGACCGACTCCCGCGTGATCCTGGACCAGAACGGGGCCGAGTCGCTGCTGGGCCAGGGCGACATGCTCTTCTCGGCCGTCGGCTCCTCGCGGCTGCAGCGCATCCAGGGCGCCTACATCGACGAGCCGCAGATCGCGTCGCTCACGGAGCTGTGGGCGGCGCAGGGCGAGCCGCAGCTGCGCGAGGACCTGCTCGAGGAGGTCGAGGCCGAAGGGAGCGCCGAGAGCGGCGACCACGGTGACTTCGATCCCGACGAGGATCCGCTGCTCGGCGAGGCGATCCAGCTCGTCGTCGAGATGGGGACGGCGTCGACCTCGATGCTGCAGCGGCGCCTGCGGCTCGGTTACACCCGCGCCGGACGCCTGATCGACATGCTCGAGCGCCGCGGGATCATCTCCGGGTACGAGGGCTCAAAGCCGCGTCAGGTCCTGATCGGCGAGGCCGAGCTCCCGCGCGTGCTCGAAGCGCTGAAGGGCTCCCCGGGCAGGCCGGCCGACGAGCCCGGTGACGTCGAGCTGCCGCAACCCGCCGCCGCGCCCGGTGGCGGCGCGGACGAGCTGGACTAGCCTTCGGGTCGCGATGGCCGGAATCGGCGCCAGCCTGCGCGAGGCGCGAATGCGCCAGCGCATCGACATCACGGAAGCTGAGGCGGACACCAAGATCCGCGGCAAGTACCTGCGTGCGCTCGAGAACGAGGAATGGGCGCTGTTGCCCGGGCCGACCTTCGTCAAGAGCTTCCTGCGCACCTATGCCGACTACCTGGGGCTCGACGGCCGCAGCCTGGTCGAGGAGTTCAAGCTCAAGTACGAGCGGCCCGAGATGCAGGCGATCGCACCGCCGCGGCCGCGTGAGCAGGGGCGCCGCCAACGATCCGGACGCGGCGGGCCACCGGGCGGCGGCCGGCTGTGGCTCGCGCTGGCGCTGGTCGCCGTCATCCTGGTCGGCCTGTTCGTGCTCGGGCGCAACGACGATTCGGGCTCGGGTGGCGGGTCGACCGCCACGACCCCGGCGCAGTCGGCCACGGCGCGCACGCAGACCACCGGCAGCAAGGAGAAGGCCAAGAAGCCGGTCGTCGCCACGCTGCGGATCGTTCCGACCGGACAGGTCTACGTGTGCCTGCGTGACGCGGCGGGCCGCCGGCTGCTGGACGGCGTCGTGCTGCAGCCCGGCGCAGCCACGAGGACGTTCCGCTCGTCGCGCTTGCGGCTCTCGCTCGGGAACGGTGAGGCGCGCCTGGTCGTCAACGGCGACAGCCGGTCGGTCCCCGGCGTGACGTCCGGGGTCGGGTACGCGATCACGCCGACGTCCTTCACGCGGCTGTCGGGCTCCGAACGGCCGAGCTGCACGTGAGCGCGCGCGCCGGCATCGTGGTCACGGGGACCGAGGTCCTCACCGGCCGCGTGAGCGACCGCAACGGCCCGTGGCTCGCCGAGCGCCTGCGTGAGCTCGGCGTGGACATCGAGACGATCGTCGTCGTCGGGGACCGCCCGGACGACATGCACGCGGCGCTCGAATGGCTCGCGCGCGAGCACGTCGACCTGATCGTCACCAGCGGCGGCCTCGGACCGACCGCGGACGATCTCACCGCGGCTGTCGTGGGCGAGTTCCAGGGCCGCGAGCTGGTCATGGACGAACCGCTGCGCGGCCGGATCGCCACGATTCTCGAGGGCATCACCAAGCGCTGGCCGGACATCGACCAGGACGCGCTCGAGGAGGGCAACAGGAAACAGGCGACGATCCCGCTCGGCGCGACGATCCTCGAGCCCGTCGGCACGGCGCCGGGGCTGGTCGTCCCGCCGGCCGATGGTCGCGGCGGGCCGGCGGTCGTCGTCCTCCCGGGCCCGCCGCGCGAGCTGCAGCCGATGTGGTCCGCCGCGCTCGAGACGGACGCGCTGCGCAGGGCGATCAGTGGCCGCAGCGAGATCCGGCAGGAGATGCTGCGGCTGTTCGGCATCCCCGAGTCGGAGATCGCCGAGACGCTGCGGCGCGCCGAAGCCGCCGGCATCGACCTGCACGAGCTGGAGATCACGACGTGCCTGCGACGCGGCGAGGTCGAGATCGTCACCCGCTACGCGCCGGCGGCGCAGCCCGCGTACGAGGCGTTCGCCGCCGTGGTGCGCGAACGTCACGCGAACACCATCTATTCCGATGACGGGACGACCGTCGATCAGCAGGTCGCGGGCCTGCTGCTGCGCGCGCCAGCACGGACCGTCGCGACCGCCGAGTCCTGCACGGCCGGCCTCCTCGCGGCCCGCCTGACGGACCTGCCCGGCTCGTCGGCGTACGTGCGCGGTGGGGTGGTCGTCTACTCCAACGCGGCGAAGGTCGAGCTGGCGGGGGTCGATCCGTCGCTGATCGAGACGCACGGCGCCGTGTCACTCGAGGTTGCGCGCGCGCTCGCCGACGGCGCGATCGAGCGCCTCGACGCGGACGTCGGGGTCGGCATCACCGGCATCGCCGGGCCGGACGGCGGGAGCGACGAGAAGCCGGTCGGGCTGGTGTGGATCTCCGTCGCCGAGCGCGGCGCGGGGCGCATCGACCGCAAGGTGAACCTCCCGGGCGAACGCGCCGACGTCCGCGACCGCACCACGACGGTCGCGATGCACCTGCTGCGCCGGCTGCTGCTCGGGCTCGGCGACCTGGACGTGTGAGCAGCGCCGGCCGCGCGCGTCTGTTCGTCGCCGTGGAGGTGCCCCGCGAGGCGCGTGCGGTGCTGTCGCGGTGGGGAGGTGCGGCCTGCGCGCACGACCCGGCGCTGCGTCCCGTGCGCACGCAAGCGCTGCACGTGACCCTCCATTTCCTCGGAGAGCGCCCTGAAGGGCACGTGGAGGCCCTGCGAGCGGTCATCGCCGGCGGGGGCGACGGTGTCGTCCCGCTCGTCGCAGGCGGGGCGCTGTGGCTCGCGCCACGCCGCCCGCATGTGCTCACCTGCGCGCTGCAGGACCGGACGGGGGCGCTGGGCGCGTTGCACAGCGCGCTCGGGCCGGCGCTCGCCGCGGCCACGCCCGGCTGGTCGGCCGAGGGCCGGGCACTGCGGCCCCATGTCACCGTCGCGCGGGTCCGGCGCGGTGCACGGCCGCTGGTCGGAGCCGAGCCGGACGCCCCGTCCCTGGCGTTCACGGCGCCTGCGCTCGTGCTGATGCGCTCGGACCTTGCGCCGGCGGGAGCGGTCTACGAGACGCTCGAGCGGCGTCCGTTGCGCACGGACGCCTGAGCCCTGTCGCGGCTGCTGCGCGATCTCGCACTGGAGCGGTCACACGGCCCCGCCTACGGTCACGGTTCCGTCCGGTACAGGCCGGAACATGCTGCGTTCAGCACGACGAGAGAGGTCGAAGGAATGTCCGTTGACGAGAAGGCCGCAAAGGCACGCGACGCCGCCCTGCAGGGCGCGCTGACCCAGATCGAGCGTCAGTTCGGGAAGGGCACCGTGATGCGCATGGGCGATGAAGGCGCCCAGGTGAAGGTGAATGCGATCCCGACCGGGGCGCTGTCGCTCGACCTCGCGCTCGGCATCGGCGGGATGCCGCGCGGGCGCATCGTCGAGGTCTTCGGCCCGGAGTCCTCGGGCAAGACGACTCTGGTCTACCACCTGCTGGCCGAGGCGCAGAAGCTCGGCGGCATCTGTGCGTTCATCGACGCCGAGCACGCGATGGACCCGCTGTACGCCAAGCGGATCGGCCTGGACATCGACGAGCTGCTCGTCTCGCAGCCCGACTACGGCGAGCAGGCGCTCGAGGTCGCCGACATGCTCGTGCGCTCGGGCGCGGTCGACGTCGTCGCAGTCGACTCGGTCGCCGCGCTCACGCCACGCTCGGAGCTCGAGGGCCAGATGGGCGACCAGACCGTCGGCCTGCAGGCGCGCATGATGAGCCAGGCGATGCGCAAGCTCGCCGGCAACCTCAACCGTGCCCAGACGCTCTGCCTCTTCACGAACCAGATCCGCGAGAAGGTCGGCGTGATGTTCGGCTCGCCGGAGACCCAGCCGGGCGGTCGCGCGCTGAAGTTCTACGCCTCCCAGCGCCTGGACATCCGCCGGATCGAGACCCTCAAGGAGGGCACCGAGGCGGTCGGCAACCGCGTGCGCGTCAAGGTCGTCAAGAACAAGGTCGCCGCGCCGTTCCGCCAGGCCGAGTTCGACATCGAGTTCGGCAAGGGCATCTCGGCGTCGGGGTGCATCCTCGATCTCGGGATCGAGAACAACATCGTCACGAAGTCCGGCTCGTTCTTCTCCTACGGCGAGGACCGGCTCGGGCAAGGACGCAACAACGCCAAGGCGTTCCTCGACGAGCACCAGGAGATCGCCAAGGAGATCGAGGGCAAGGTCTACGACGCGCTCGGCTTCAACGCCGACCTCGTCGTCCCGATCGAGCACGACGGTGAGCCGCTCGCGGACGAGGTCGTCGCCGCCGACGAGCCGCTGGAGCAGGCAGCAGCCTGACGGCTGACGCGATGGAGCCGGACGGTGAGGCGCGGGTCCAGCACGCGCTCGAACTGGCCTTCCGCTACCTCGGGCGCCGGGAACGCACGGTGCTCGAGGTGCGGCGCCTTCTCGAGGCCAAGGACGTCAGGCCCGAGGCGATCACGGCAGCGCTGGCCGAGCTCGGGCGCCAGGGCTACCTCGACGACGTGCGCTACGCGCAGCTGTTCACCGAGGACCGCCGCCGGCTGGACGGCTGGGGAAACGAGCGGATCGAACGCAAGCTCGAGCAGGTCGGGGTCGAGGCGGAGATCATCGCGTCGGTCCTCGCCGGACGGGAGCCGGGCGCGGAGCTGCAGGCGGCGCTGGACGTGCTCGAACGCCGCATCGCCGAGCCGCCGCAGGACGACCGCGGGCGTGAGCGGGCACTGGGCCTGCTCGTCCGCCGCGGGTACGACCTCGACACGGCCTACGCCGCCGTGCGCGCCTTCAGCGCCTGATCCGCGAGTCCCGGCCGTCGACTACGCTCGCTAGGCCGATGAAGCGCTACCACGTCACGACGTTCGGATGCCAGATGAACGAGCACGACTCCGAGCGCATGAAGGGCATGCTCGAGTCGCTCGGCTACGCGGAGGCCGCAGATCACGACAGTGCCGACGTGATCCTGTTCAACACCTGCTCGATCCGCGAGACGGCGGACTCGCGGTTCGTCGCTCACCTCGGGCACGCACACCGCGTCAAGCGGGAGCGCCCGGACGTGATCGTCGGCGTTGGTGGCTGCTGGGCGCAGTCGGTCAAGCACGAGGTCTTCGAGCGCTACCCGTTCGTCGACGTCGCCTTCGGGCCCGGGCAGGTGCACAAGCTCGCCGAGTTCCTCACGTCCGACTCGATCACCGCGCAGGGCTTCTTCGAGTTCGAGGGCTTCACCGGCCACCTGCCGATGCGCCGCTCGCGCGACTTCTCGGCGTGGATGCAGATCAGCGTCGGCTGCAACTCGCGCTGCTCCTACTGCATCGTGCCGAGCACGCGCGGCCGCGAGGTCAGCCGCCCGTTCGAGGAGCTCGTCGAGGAGGCTGTGCGGCTCGCCGGCGACGGCGTACGCGAGGTGACCCTGCTGGGGCAGAACGTCAACAGCTACGGCCGTGGTCTGCGCGGCGCGGGCGGGCCGCGTTCCTTCGCACAGCTGCTCGCCGCGATCGATGCGGTCGAAGGGATCGACCGCATCCGCTACACGAGCCCGCACCCGAAGGACATGCGCGAGGACGTCGTGCTCGCCCACGCCGCGCTCGATGCCGTCTGCGAGCACATCCACCTGCCGCTGCAGTCGGGCTCGAGCCGGATCCTCAAGGCGATGCGCCGCACGTACGACCGCTCGCGCTTCCTGGACCGCGTCGCGATGATCCGCGAGCACGTGCCGGACTGTGCGCTCACGACCGACATCATCGTCGGGTTCCCGGGGGAGACGGACGACGATTTCGCGCAGACGCTCGAGGTCGTCGAGGAGGTCGGCTTCGACAGCGCCTTCACCTTCGTCTACTCCCCGCGGCGTGGCACCGAGGCGGCCGAGATCAGCGACGGGATCGTTCCGCACGAGGTCAAGATCGAGCGCATGGACGTCCTGCTCGCAGCCGTCCAGCGCCACGCGCGCGAGCGCGCCCAGCGCTTCGTCGGGCGCACACTCGACGTGCTCGTCGAGGGGCCCTCGCGCAACGACCCTGCACGCCTGCGCGGACGCACCCGTCACAACAAGGTGGCGAACTTCAGCGGTCTCGCGCAGCCCGGTGAGATCGTGCCCGTGCAGATCACCGGCGCGACGAGCCAGACGCTCGCCTGTGAGCTGTCGCTGCTCGCGCGCGCCCTGGCCTGAGCGCCGCCGCGCCAAGTGTGACCTCGTCACACGCTCAGGCGCGCTTGAGGTCGCACCGCTTGTGTGGGCGGCGATGAACCTTCGCGGCTCCCACTCGTCCATGTTCGAAACGCGCAGCCACTCCTGGCACGAGGCGGGCCTCGCGCGCCAGCTCACGCCCAAGGCCGTCAAGCGCGCCCGGGTCGAGGCGCTGATGCTGCTCGCGCTGCTGGCGGCCGTCATCGCCGTGTACGAGGAGCGGCATGCCATCTTCGGCCGCACGTTCGACACGCCCGTCTCGATTCTCGCCGCGGCGGCCCTGATCGCGCTCGGCTGGCAGTTCGCCCGTGATGTCGGACGCGTGGCTGCGCCGGCGCTCTACCGCCGGCTCGACCCCGCCACGGCCGGTACCGTCGGCTTCCTGGTGCGCCTGGTCTTCGTGATCGTCTCGACGATCGTCGCGCTGCGGTTCGCGGGGCTCACGCCCCGCCAGCTCGCGCTCGGCGGCGCCTTCACCGCGGTCGTCCTGGGTCTGGCCGCCCAGCAGACGATCGGCAACCTCTTCGCGGGCGTCGTCCTGCTCAGCGCGCGGCCGTTCCGCGTCGGCGAGCGCGTGCGGATGCAGGGCGGGCCGCTCGCCGGAACGACCGAGGGCGTCGTCAGCACGCTCGGCCTGCTCTACACCACGCTGGCAAACGGTGAGGACCAGATCATGGTGCCCAACAGCGTCGTGCTGAACCTCGCGATCGTCCCGCTGCGCGAGCCTGTCGGGCTGGAGCTGCGCGCGCGCCTGCTGCCGGGAACGACGCCGGCGTCGGTCCAGGGCCTGCTCGACGAGACGATCAGCGTGCCACTGCGCGGCCGGCCGCAGGTGCGCCTCGAGGAGATCGATCGCGACGAGGTCGTGATGATGATCTCCGCAGTGCCGCAGCGCCCGCAGGACGGGCAGAAGCTCGCCAGCGCGGTGCTGACGGCGCTCGAGCCGCGCATGGCCGCGGCGACTGCAGCAGCCGCCTGAGCGCTCAGCGCTTGACGGCCTGCCCGTCGGCCACCTGCGCGGCGATGTCGCGGCTGCCCATGCGCTCGGTCACCCGGTCGGACAGCGCCGGCGCCAGCTCGGCGAGCTTGATGCCGGCGCGCATCGAGATCGGGGCGACGTCGACCTCCGCGCGATCACGTTCGATCGCCTCGCGCACCCCTTCGGCGACCTCCTGCGTGCTGCTGGTCCCGATGTACGACGGAAGCTGCGCTCCGGAGTCGTGGAACATGCCCGCGTCACGGATGAAGCCGGGGAAGACGACGCTCACGCCGACGCCGCGTGGCGCGAGATCGGCGCGCAGCCCACGTCCGAAGCCGCGCAGGCCGTACTTGGTGGCGGAGTAGATCGAGGATCCGGGCGTCGCGGCCTTGCCCGCGAGCGACGAGATGAAGACGAGGTGACCGGCGCCGCGCTCGGCCATGCCCTCGGCGAACAGCCGCGCGAGCATGATCGGCGCGCGCAGGTTGACCTCCAGCGCACGGTCGATCGCGTCGGGCGGAAGGCTGAAGATGTCGCCCGAGATCGGCAGTGCGGCGTTGGCGACGAGGATGTCGACGTCCGCACACTCCTCCACGAGGCGCTGCACGTCGTCGCGCTCGGCGAGGTCCGCCGCGACGACGCGGGTCCCCGCGCCGAGCTCCTCGGCGAGCGGCTCGAGAACCTCCGTCCGACGTCCGCTGAGGGTCAGCTGCGCCCCCGCGTGGTGCAGCGTGCGTGCGATGTCGTGGCCGATGCCGCCTGTGGCGCCCGTGAGGAGCGCTGTCCTGCCCGCGATGATCATGACGGGAGTCTTACATGCCCCGGGAGCCGCTCCGGCGGCTCAGCCGCCGGCGAACACGGCGACGGTCGCCGTGAAGCCGTGGAGGAAGTTCTCGCCTCCGACCGGGCCGATCTCACCCGCGGCGAAGAACCCTGCCGACGGGGCCCCGCCGAGCTCTTCGTCGACGGCGTCGGCGTCGTGGTCGGGGACCCCGAACATGCTCCGCCCGCGCCCGTTGCAGGTGAACACGAGCGCGCCGGCCGCCGCGCCGCCGAGCGCCGTGCTGCGCAGCTCGAGGCTCGAGCGCAGGTCGAGGTCCGCGGAGTGCGCGTCGCGGGCGTGCAGCCGGACGACCTGCCCCTCACGGACCGGTGCACCGACCGTGATCGTCCCGGCATCGGGGTCGGCGCCGATGATCCCGCGCACGAGGTAGTCGTGAGCGCCGCTGGGCATGTGCGCGCCATCGATCGCCACGCCCAGCAGCAGCCCGCCGCTGACGAGGTCGCGCTCGTCCTTGTGCAGGGTGTCGATCGCCTCGCGCAGCGCCACCAGCGCCGGCTGCCCGTCGAGCTCCCGGATGACGTGGCCGTCGACCGCTGAGATCTCGAGCACCGGGCCGACTGGGGCAGCGCCCTGCGAGACGCAGGGGAGGACCTCGACGCCGTGGAGCACCGCGCCGACGGCGCCGCCCGCGACGACCGCGTCGTCGAGGAACAACGCCGCCTCGCCGTCGAGCGTGCGCGCACTCGAGATGCCGCCGAGGACCGGCACGCCGGGCGCGGACCGTGCAAGCTCCGACAGCGCACGGTCGGCAGGGAACGAATACGGATCGGGAAACAGCAGGGTCGCCGAAGCACCCGCGGCGGACGGCATCCCGGCCATGCGGACCTCGTGCTGGGCGGCGCCGGGCTCGGCGTGGGCATGGAAGGTCTCAGCCCGGCCCGCCCCCAGCGAAGCAGCCCACACGCTGACCGCCGTGCCGCCCTCGACCTCGCGCCCTGCACCGAGCACGCCCCCTGCGCCGCAGCCCGCGAGCGCTGCTGGGGCGAGGGCCTCCTGGACGCCCTCGAGCGTCGCCTCCGGGTCGGCGAGGTGGGCCCCGGAGCAGAACACGACGACGAGGTCCGCCGCGCGGCCCACGAGCCCCTGGCGTGCATCGGTCCCGGCCTCGATCGCCGCGACACGGGGGTCGGCGCCCGTCGACAGGCCGCAGCCGATGCGCACGCTCATCATCGCCACGATACTCCCGGCCGATGACCGGCTCCCGCCCTGAACCGCACCCCCGCGCGATCCCGCCCGGCGGCGTCCTCGCGCTGTTCGGTCCGACGGGCGTCGGGAAGACCGACGTCGCCCTGGCCGTGGCCGACCGCCTGCGCGCGGCCGGGCGCGTGCCGGTCGCGGTGTCCGCAGATGCGCTGCAGGTCTACCAGGGCCTGGAGACCATCACGGGCGTCCCGACGGCCGCCGAGCGGGCGCGGCTGGAGCACCTGCTCGTCTCGATCGTCCCCGTCGACGCGACGTTCTCCGTCGGCCAGTACGCCGAGCTCGCGCACGCGGAGATCGACGCCCTGCTCGCGCAGGGCGCAACGCCGATCGTCGTCGGCGGCACCGGGCTCTACCTGCGCGCAGCGCTGGCCACGCTCAACCTGCGGCCACAGCCGCCCGACGACGTGCGCAGGCGCTGGGAGACGGCGCTCGAGGACGAGGGCGCCCAGGCCCTGCACGCGCGCCTTGCGCTGCGCGCGCCATGGGCGGCCGCGGGCATCGACCCGGCCGATCGGCACCGCATCGTGCGCGCACTCGCGCTCCTGGACATGGGCGAGCTGGAGGAGCCGGACGGGCCGAGCCGGCTGTGGACCGCCGAGACGCGCCGGCCCACGCGGCTGGTCGGCCTGGTCCGCGAGCGCGAGGAGCTGTATGCGCGGATCGATGCGCGCGTCCTGCGGATGATCGACCGCGGAGCGGTCGAGGAGGTCCGCGCGGCGCAGGCCGGCGGCGCGTCCGAGACGGCGCGCAAGGCGCTGGGCTTCGAGGAGCTGCTGGCCGGTGATGCCGAGGCGATGCAGCGCCGCACGCGCAACTTCGCCAAGCGGCAGCTGACGTGGATGCGCAAGCTCGCCGGGGTCGAGGTGATCGACATCAGCGGCCGGGATCCCGGCGACGTCGCGACCGCGATCCTCTCGACGGCGGCCGCGCCGTAGGGTTGCCGTCGATGCGCTTCGAGAAGTGGCAGGCCCTGGGCAACGACTATCTGATCGTCGAGCGCGATCAGCTGCCGGTCCCGCTCGCCGCGCCAGTCGTGCGCCGGCTCTGCGACCCGCACCTGGGCGTCGGGGCGGACGGCATCGTCGAGATCTCGCCGCCCGACGCGGCGGGCTTCGTCGCACGGCTGCGGATCTTCAATCGCGACGGCTCCGAGGCCGAGATCTCCGGGAACGGCTCGCGCGAGGCGATCCTCTACCTGCACCGCCGCGGGTGGACCACGGCCCGGCAGTTCTCGGTCCAGACGGCCGCCGGGGAGATCCGGCCAACGATCACCTCAGCGACGACGTGCAGCGTCGACATGGGCCGCGCCCGCACGCGCTCCGAACACTTTCCCGATGGGGACGAGGAGGGCCGCGGCACCCTCGAGGCCGGAGGGCGCACCTGGACGTTCCAGCACCTCTCGGTCGGCAACCCGCAGTGCGCGATCGAGGTTGCGAGCGTCGAGGAGCTCAACGGACTGGCGCTGGAGGACTACGGACCCGAGATCGAGCACTCGCCGCTGTTCCCCAACCGCACGAACGTGAGCTGGTGGACCGAGTCGGAGCCGGGCGTGATCCGCGCACGGATCTTCGAACGGGGGGTGGGAGTAACGATGTCCAGCGGGACAGGGGCGTGCGGGGCCGCGGTCGCATACGTCCTGCGCGGCGGCGACTCGCCGGTCCAGGTGTCGCTCGACGGGGGTGAGCTCACCGTCACCGTCGAGGAGGATCTGCACGTCGATCTGAGCGGCTGGGCGCTGCCGGTCTACGCGGCCGATGCGAGCGACGAGCTGCTGCAGACGCTGCGCGGGCTAGCGCGCGCGTAGCCGCGCTCAATCGTTCGCGTGCAGTGCGGCGTTGAGGCCGCTCCAGTCGCCGGTCCGCGGCAGCACCTGCACCGTCCCGGTCTCGCTGTTGCGGCGGAACAGGAGCCCGTCACGTCCGCTGAGCTCCAGCGCCTTGACGACCTCGCCGCCGGGCAGGGTCACCCGGGTGCCGGCCGTCACGTACAGGCCCGCCTCGACGATGCAGTCGTCCCCGAGCGAGATGCCGACGCCCGCGTTGGCGCCGATCAGGCAGCGCTCGCCGATGCGGACGACCTGCGCGCCGCCACCCGAGAGCGTGCCCATGACCGACGCACCGCCGCCGAGGTCCGAGCCGGCACCGACGATCACCCCGGCGCTGATCCGGCCCTCGACCATCGAGGCGCCGAGCGTGCCGGCGTTGTAGTTGACGAAGCCCTCGTGCATCACGGTCGTGCCGTTCGCGAGGTGGGCGCCGAGCCGCACGCGATCGGCGTCGGCGATCCGTACGCCGGTGGGCACCACGTAGTCGGTCATCCGCGGGAACTTGTCGACGCCGATCACCTGGATCCGCCGGCCGGCGGCCAGGAAGCGCGTCCGCGTCGTCTCGAAGTCCTCGAGGTCACACGGGCCGCAGTCCGTCCAGGCGACGTTCGTGAGCATGCCGAAGATGCCGTCCATGTTCAGCGCGCGCGGCTGGACGACGCGGTGGGAGAGCAGCTGCAGGCGCAGATACGCGTCGTGTGCATCTGCCGGCGCGGCGGCGAGGTCCGGGATGACGGTCAGGACGATCGCGAGCCGCACGCCGCGCAGCTCGTCGCGACCGGCGGCCTCGGCGAGCTGGTGGGCGCCGAGCGCAGCTGCCCGGTGCACATCGAGCTCGGACGTGCCGGCGACCGAGCCCGCCGGCGCCGGGCCGAGTGCCGGAGCCGGGTAGTACGTGTCGAGGACGCGTCCGCTGGGCTCGGCGAATGTCGCGAGGCCGACGGCCCAGGCCCCGGTCTGCTGATCGCCGCTCACGACCGGCAACCTACTGCGCGAGCGCGCTCAGCGACTGCGCAGCCACCGCGCAGTCGTCCAGAGTCGGCACGAGCGCGATCCGCACGTGGCCGGCGCCGCCCGCGCCGAAGAAGGAACCGGGTGCGACGACGACGCCGTGCTCGAGCAGTCGCTCGGCGAGTGCCTCGGCGTCGCCGTCACCGGGCACCCGGCACCAGCGGAAGAACCCCGCCGGGCCGCCCACGTGCTCGAGGCCGATCGCCTGCAGCGCGGGCTCGAGGATGTCGCGCTTGGCCCGGTAGCGCTCGCGGGCGGCGCCGACGTGCGCCTCGTCGCCCCACGCCGCGATCGACGCGCGCTGGACGAAGGTCTGCGGCGTCACGCCGAGCGACGGCCGCACCTGCTTCAGCGCGGCGATCAGGAGCGGGTCGCCGGCCACGAACCCCGAGCGGTAGCCGGGCATCGACGAGCGCTTGGACAGCGAGTGGAACGCGAGGACATGCGTCGGGTCGTCGACCTGCAGCACCGAGCCGGGCGCGTCGCCGTCGAGCCAGATCTCGCTGTATGCCTCGTCGGAGGCGAGCACGACGCCCTCGCGGCGGCAGCGGTCGGCGAGAGCGGCGTAGAAGTCACGTGGCGCCGTGGCCCCCGTGGGATTGCCGGGGTGGTTGACCCAGATCAGCGCGAGCCGGCGCCACGTCGCCGCGTCGAGCACGTCCAGGTCGGGGAGCCAGCCGGCCTGTGGATCGAGCGGGATCTCGACGACGCCGGCGCCGGCGAAGCGGGCCCCGCGCGCCGGGACCGGGTAGCCCGGCGTCGTCACCGCGACGAGGTCGCGCGGGCTGCCCGGTCCGATCAGGACCTGCGCGAGGTGGTAGATCGCCTCCTTGCTGCCGAGCGTCGGAAGGATCTCGATTCCGGGATCGAGGCCCACGGCGAACCGCTGCCGCAGCCACGCCGCGATCGCCTCGCGCAGCTCCGGGAGCCCGGCCGCGAGCGGGTAGGTGGAGACGGGCTCGTCCTCGACGGCACGGACGAGCGCGTCACGGATCAGCGCGGGGGTCTGCTCGCGCGGCTCGCCGACCCCGAAGTCGATCAGCCGCACGCCGCGCGCCGCGACCCGCTCGCGAGCCTGCGCGAGGCGCATGAACGGGTAGGTCCCGAGCTCGTCGAGCAGCGCGCTCAGCTGCATCAGGAGGCTCGCGCGAAGGCGTCGATCACGGTGTAGCCGCGTGCGAGGTCCGCAGCGGCGACGCGCTCCTCGCGGGTGTGCGCGAACGGGGGATCGCCGGGCCCGAAGTTCACCGCGTCGACGCCGGCGGCGCCGAACTCGGCGACCGGAGTCCAGGCCTGCTTGGGCTCGCGGCGCAGGCCGCCGGCTGCGCACAGGCGCTCGACCAGCGGGTTACCGGCGGGAACGGGTCCCGACGGGGCGTTGGAGGTGATCTGCAGCTCACCGAACGGGTCGCAGAGGCCGTGGACGCGCTCGGTGGCCACGTCCGGCGTCATGCCCGGTGGGTAGCGGTAGTTGACGTGGGCGCGCGCCACGTCGGGGATCACGTTCTGCGCGATGCCGCCCTCGATCATCGTCACGGACACCACCTCGGTGTATGTGAGCCCGTCGAAGTCGTGCTCGACCGGCGCGACCCGGGAGAGCTCGGCGATGGCGCGTGCGGCATGGTCGATCGCGTTGTCGGCGAGCCACGGCCTTGCGGAGTGACCGCTGCGCCCGGAGAACGTCCAGGTCCCGTTGATGTTGCCCAGGCAGCCTGCCTGCAGCGCCGTGCTGGTGGGCTCCATGACGATCGCCAGGTCGGCGGTGCGCAGCCCGTCCTCGCGGGCCAGCAGCGGCTCCAGCGCGCTCTCGGCGCTCGGCAGCTCCTCACGCCCGAAGAAGACGAACCCGAGGTCGACGGCGTCCAGCGCGGTCCCGCGCTCGGCGCGGTCGATCGCCAGTTCGATCATCACCGCGAGCGAGCCCTTCATGTCCACCGCGCCGAGGCCGTGCACGACGCCGTCCTCGATCCGGCCGGGGATGTTGCCCTGCGCCGGGACCGTGTCGAAGTGGCCGGCGAGCAGGACGAGCGGTCGCGTGCCGCGCTCGGTCACGCCCGCCAGCACGCAGGTGTCACCGGCGTCGCGCACCGCGACGCGGGACTTGGTGAGCAGCTCGAGGACATGCGCCGCCAGGCGCGTCTCGTCGCGCGACTCGGAGGGCACGTCGACGAGCTCGAGCGTCCGCGCGGCGAGGCGCGCTGCCAGGGCATCGGTCACGCGTGGCACGCTACCGGGCCGTCAAGCGGGCCGGGAACCGCGCCTGCGGCGCCTGCGACCGCTCTAGACTCGGACGAGCTTGCACGAACGCAGTCGCCACGGACGCACGACCAAGACGCCCCGCCCGGACGCCCCCGGCACGGGTCGCGCCAAGCAGCGCGCCTTCTGCATCGCAGCGCTGGAGGAGGGCGACGACCTCTCCGAGCTCCACGAGCTGCTGCGCACCGCCGGCGTGGCGGTCGCCGGACAGATCGTCCAGCACCGTGAGAAGCCGCATCCGAACACGTATCTCGGCCCGGGCAAGCTGGAAGAGGTCAAGGCTGCGGCGAAGGCCGCCGACGCCAACGTCGTCGTCTGCGACGACGAGCTCTCGCCGCGTCAGGAGCGCAACATCGAGAAGGAGCTCGAGCTGCCGGTCCTCGACCGCACCTCGCTGATCCTCGACATCTTCGCCGGGCACGCGCACAGCGCCGACGGCAAGCTCCAGGTCGAGCTCGCGCAGCTCGAATACAACATGGCGCGCATGCGCGGTCTGTGGACCCACCTCGACCGCCTCGGCGTCGGCGGGGTCGGCACGCGCGGACCGGGGGAGACGCAGATCGAGACCGACCGCCGGCTCGCGCGCAACCGGATCTCCGCGCTGAAGCGCCGGCTGTCGCACGTGAAGGGCTCGCGCGACACGATGCGCGCCGAGCGCGAACGCGCCGGCCTGCCGGAGATCGCGCTCGCCGGCTACACCAACGCCGGCAAGTCGACGCTGCTGAACGCGCTCACCGGTGCCGACGTCGGCGTGCAGGATCGCCTGTTCCACACGCTCGACCCGACGACGCGCGTCATGCGCCTCGACGGTCGCCCGTTCCTGATCACGGACACCGTCGGCTTCATCCGCAAGCTGCCCCATCAGCTGGTCGACGCGTTCGGCGCGACGCTCGAGGAGACGCGGCTCGCCGAGCTGATCCTGCACGTGGCGGACGCGAGCGTCGACGAGGACGAGCTGCTCGAGATGCTCGGCGCGGTCGACAGCGTGCTCGAGGAGATCGGCGCCGGGGAGAACGCGCGGCTGCTGGTGCTCAACAAGGCCGACCGGATCGACTCCGAGCGGCGCGCCGAGCTGCGGCGCCTGCATCCGGACGCCGTGCTCGTCTCCGCTTCCCAGGGCACCGGGCTCGACCGCCTGCAGGAGCGCATCGAGGACGAGTTCGTGCGCCGCATGCAGCCCGTCGAGCTGCTGCTGCCGTATTCCGAGGGCCGCCGGCTCGCCGAGCTGCACGAGCTCGCCGGTGACCTCGAGCGCACCGACACGCCGGAGGGCGTGCGCGTCAGGGCGCGCGTCCCGGCGCACGTGGCCGAGCGCTACTCCCGCTTCACGGTCAACGGCGCCGGAACAGCGTGAAGCTGCCCATCCGCCGCCTGGATCCGCGCGCCGTCCTGCCGGTGCGCGCGCACCCCGATGACGCCGGACTCGACCTCTGCGCGCTGGAAGGGCTCACGATCGCTCCGGGCGACCGCGCACAGGTGCGCACGGGCCTGGCGATCGAGCTGCCGACCGGGCATGCGGGGCTGGTGCTGCCGCGCTCGGGCCTCGCTGCGCGACACGGGATCGCGCTCGTGAACGCACCAGGGCTGATCGACAGCGGCTACCGCGGCGAGCTGCAGGTGCTGCTGCTGAACACCGATCGCGAGACGCCGTTTGAGATCGCCGCCGGCGACCGCGTCGCCCAGCTCGTCGTGACCCCGGTCGCGCTGCCCGAGCCCGTCGAGGCGCAGGAGCTTGCCGAAGCGGTGCGCGGCGAGGGCGGCTTCGGCTCGACCGGCCGCTGAGCGGCTGCTAGCCCGCCGGCAACCCGGCGGCGCGGCGTGCGCCGGCGTGCGCCGCGTCCTCGAGCCGGTCGTCGAGCGCTGCCAGCGGCTCCTGCAGTCCGAGCGCAGTCCGCACGAGCCAGTCCGCGAACCAGGCGTTCTTCGGGAGCAGCGGTCCGTGCAGGTAGGTGCCGATCACCGTGCCCTGCAGGACGCCCTCCAGCCCTGAGCGGCCGTCGTTCCCATGGCCCTTCAGGACGCGGCCCAGTGGCGTCGCGGACGGGCCGAGACGCGTGCGCCCGCCATGGTTCTCGAACCCGGCGAGCACGCGCGGGGAGGACATCCCGGGGAGGCGCACCTCGATCGCGACGTTCCCGATCAGACGCTCGCCGTCCTCGCGAACGGTGGTGAGGTCGACGAGGCCGATGCCGGCGATCTCCTCGTCACCCAGGACATACGAATGGCCGAGCAGCTGGTAGCCGCCGCAGACGCCCAGGACGACCGCTCCGCGGGCCGCGGCGGCGTGCAGGGCGTCACGCTTGACCTCGACGAGGTCGCGCGCGCAGAGCTGCTGGTCGCGGTCCTGCCCGCCGCCCAGGTAGTAGAGGTCGTGCCCGCCGGGGTCCAGCTCGTCGCCGATGCCCGCAGCGGTGACGGTGAACCCGATCCCGCGCCAGCCGCAGCGACGCTCCAGCAGCAGCAGGTTGCCGCGGTCGGCGTAGATGTTCATCAGGTCCGGATACAGCGCGCAGACGCGCAGCGTGCGCTCAGGCACCGAGCATCACCACATCGGACCCGATGTACTCGTCGTTGCCCGGCACGCTGCGCCGGGCGTGGACCAGCAGCCCCGCCGAACGGCCCTCGTCCTCCAGCGTCGCCGGGTCCAGCAGATCGAGCCGCACCACGTTCTCCTCTGCGGTGTGGGTGCCGATCGCGTCGACGGTCTCGCGGACGCGATGGATCGTGGAGCCGTCGCCCTCGTCGGTGATCGCGATCGCGCGGCTGGAGTAGACGACGCCGTCGATCTCACGCATCTCCGGGCGCGGCGGCTCGGCCAGCTCGTCGACGACGCCTTCGAGTGGGTCGGCGATCGCGAGCGCGAGGAGGCCACCGCGGTCGAGGTGCCTGTGGGCGCGGCGCAGGAACGAGGCGCGGCCGGCACTGCCGTCGAGCAGCTGGGTCGTCTGCATCGGGACGATGATCAGCGGGAACCGCCGCCCGGCGTCGAAGTCGCGGGCGTCGGCACGGATCGTCTGCACCTGCAGGCCGCCGGCGCGGGCGCGCAGCGCCGCGAGCAGCGGCTCCTCGGAGTCGATCGCCACCACCTCGTGCCCGCGGCGCGCGAGGTCGAGTGTGATCCGGCCGGTGCCCGCGCCGACGTCGAGGACCGCTCCGCGGGCGTGCTGCGCAAGCTCGCGCCAGAGCGGCAGGTCGGCGTCATAGGAGCTGCACTCGAGGTCGTGCCAGATGACGTCGCGGTGGGCGCTCACGCGAACGACTCCTCGGCGGCGCCGCGGCGCACCAGCTCCTCACGCAGCGCGAGCATCGCGGTGTACGTGGGCAGTACGAACAGCGGCGCTCCGGGCGCGGACGTCGTGCCCGCGGCGCGATCGAGCGCGCGCGGCAGGTCGTCGACGACCGCGATGCGCTCCTGCGGCACGCCGGCGTACTTCAGTCGCAGCGCCATCTCGGCTGCGCGCGTGCCCGAGCAGGTCGCGCGGCGCACGCGCCCCGCGAGCACCTCGAAGTCCGCGTCCCAGACCCAGCTGACGTCGCGGCCGTCGGCGACGTTGTCGTTGAGGATCGCGAGCACGTCGTGCTCACCCGGCTCGAGCGTCAGCGTGCGCAGCACCTCGTTGGCGCCGGCTGGGTTCTTGACCAGCAGGATCGCCAGGTCGCGGCCGTCGAGCGTGAGGCGCTCGGCGCGCCCGAACGCCGCGCGCACCGCCTGCAGCCCGGCGACGATCTCGGCGGCCGTCGCGCCGAGCGCACGCGTCAGCGCCGCGGCCGCCAGTGCGTTGTAGATGTTGTAGAGGCCGGGGAGCGGGAGCCGCACGCGCTCCTGATGCCCGCCGAGGTCGAGCGTGAACGACGCGCCCCCGATGCCTTCCAGGCGGATCTCGCGCGCTGCGATCGAGGGCCTCGGCCGCCGCGCGCCGCAGCTCTCGCAGTGGTAGCGCCCGAGATGCCCGAGATAGTGCGCGTCGTAGACGTACGGGGCGCCGCAGCGACGGCAATGGGTCGCGTCTGACGCGTGCTGCAGCGCGGCGAGCGCGACGCCGTCGTCCTCGACGCCGAAATAGACGACGTCCGCGCGATCGCGCCCGAGGTCGGCGATCGTCGGGTCGTCGGCGTTCAGGATCAGCCGCCGGGCCGCGCCGGATGCGGCGACCTGGCTCCAGCGGTCGGCGATCGTCTCGAGCTCGCCGTAGCGGTCCAGCTGGTCGCGGAAGAGGTTTCCGAGCAGCAGCGCCTGCGGGCGCAGCTGCGCGACGATGCCGTCGAGCCAGAACTCGTCGACCTCGAACAGGCCGCGGTCGCCCTGCGCGCTCAGCAGCGTCGCGGCGACGCCACCCGCCATGTTCGCTCCGGCGCGGTTGTACACGAGCCGCTCACCGCGCCCCTCGAGGATCGCCGCGGCCATCAGCGCGGTCGTGGTCTTGCCGTTCGTCGCGCTGATCACGGCGCTGCCGAGCGGCAAGCGGGCCGCGAGCCGGTCGATCGCATGCGGGTCCAGCGCGAGCAGGACCTTTCCCGGCAGGCTCGTCCCGCCGCGGCCCGAGAGCCGTGTGAGGCTGCCGGAGGCTCGCGCGACGCCCGCGGCGAGGCTCGTCCGCAGCGGGCTCACGCTGCAGGCAGCAGGACGCGCACGGCCGCGGGCAGCACGCGCACGACCACGGGCAGCTCCGCGATCGGATCGCCGTCCGCGAAGACGGAGAAGGGCCGGCTGGCCGACACGCGGACCTCACTCGCGTGCCGGATGCTGATGTTCTCGTCGCCCGTGTGCGCTCCCTTGAAGACCTTTGGAAAGGAGGCGAGGAAGCGCGGGCGGCTCGTCTTGCGGATCAGGACGAGGTCGAGCAGGCCATCGTCGATCCGGGCCTGCGGTGCGACGAACATGCCTCCACCGTAGACACTCGTGTTGGCGCAGACGACGCTCCAGCCCTCGAACCGCTCGAGCTGCCCGTCCGCCTCGACCTCGAACTGCGCCGGCTTCCAGCGCACCATCGCGCTGAGCGCGCCGTACACGTAGATGCCACGACCGAGGAACCGCGGGGCCGCGTTGGCGGCCGTGTTGGCCTCGGAGTCGAAGCCGAGGCTCGCGATGCCCAGGAACGAGGCGCCGTTGGCCTCGCCGAGGTCGATCGGACGGGCCTGGCCGCCGGCGATGACCGCGCAGGCCTCGACGGCGTCACCGGGGATGCCGACGTGGCGGCAGAAGTCGTTGCCGCTCCCGCCGGGGAGCACCCCGATCACGGCCCCGGGCCGCGCGCGCGCGGCGCCCGCGACGGCGCCGGCCACGCCGTCACCGGAGAAGGAGACGGGCACCTCCTCGCGGTCGAGCGCCTCGAGCGTGAGCTCGCGGGCGTGCTCGAGGCTGCGCGTCAGCTCCGTGCGGTGTGCGACGCCGAGCTCGTCCAGCCGCTCGCGGACGGCCGGAAGCAGTCGCGGAACCTTGCCGCCCCCGGAGGTCGGGTTGGCGATCAGCAGGACGTTTCGCACTGCGGCACCGTACCGGGAGCGGTGCCCGGAACCGCGTCAGAACAGCGTCGGCGACGCTGGTTCATCGGGCTCGGGCTCGACGCGCGCGATGCAGTCCGGCTGATCGTGACCGGCATCGTTGACCGCGGTGCTGACGGGAATCCGCGTCGTCTCGGGAAACGGCGCCAGCAGCTCCTGCAGCACCTCGGGAGTGCTCTCGTGGCTCAGCCAGGCGCCCTCGGCGTCGGCCGGCAGGATCACCGGCATCCGGTCGTGGACCTCGCGCAGCGACGGCGAGGCCTTCGTCGTGATGATCGTGCAGGTGCGCAACGGCTCGACGTCCGGCTCGGGCCTCCAGGTCGACCACAGCCCGGCGAACGCGAATGGCGCGTGGTCCGGACGGGTGATCCACCAGGGCAGCTTGGGCCCGTGAGTGCGCGGCTGCCACTCGTAGAACCCGTCGGCGATGATCAGGCAGCGCCGCTGGGTGAACGCGTCACGGAACGCGGGCCGCTCCGACAGGGTCTCCGAGCGCGCGTTGATCATCTTGTATCCGACCTTCGGGCTGTCGGCCCAGAACGGGACCAGACCCCAGCGCAGGACGTCGCCCCGCGGCGCGCCCTCGCGGTCGGTCGTCACGGCGACGACGTCCTGCCCCGGCGCGACGTTGAAGCGCGGCTCGACCGCAATCGCGTCGCCGAGCGCAAAGCGCTCTCGCACCTGCCCGGGGTTCGGTCCCGTCAGCGAGTAGCGGCCGCACATGGCGGCGCTCGTCAGCCGGGGAGGCCGCGCGCGGCCCTGGCTTTCGCCTGCCGTCGCCGGCCCACGAGCGCGAGGACGCCGAGCACGACGATGATCAGCAGCATTCCGGCCCAGACGGCCGTGACGGTGGAGACCCCGCCGAACGGCAGTGCAAAGAGCTTGATCAGCGCAAATCCGACGAACAGCAGCGCCGCGACCAGCAGCACGATCAGCGCGACGCCGCGAACGCGCGCGAGCCGTCCGGCACTCGGCGGCGGGACGAAGATCCCGGCCGCGCGCAGCAGGAACAGCTGGCGGCTGGACGGGGCCTCCTGGCCGAGGCGCTCGACAGCGATCTTGAGGTCGTCGGGCCGGCGCTCGGCAAGTGCGAGCGAGGCGTCCGCCATCCTGCGGATCTGCATGCGCTCCTGCGGGCGCGCCGCAGCGATTGCACGCTGAAAATAGGCACGCGAAGCCTTCGCGTCGTACTTCTCGGCCGCACGTGCGCCGAGGATCGAGAGTGCAGCCGCCTTGAACTTCTGCTCGCGCTCGAGCTCTTCGTCGGTGCGCTGCTCGAGCGCCTGCATCTCGGACATCGCCGAGCGCTGGTCCATACGGATCTGTCGGGCCTTGGGCGGCATGATGGGGACGATAGCTTCGCCGCTCGCGCGCCGCTCAGCCGGGTATGGTCCGCTCGCGTCATGTTGCCCTCCCGACTCGCCCGTCCGGCCTCTCGTCTCGCGCTGCTGCTCGCCGTCGCGGTCCTTGCGCTGCCGGCGGGCACGGTGTTTGCGCAGAGCTCCCCGTTCGGCGACCTGCCCGCAGGGACGCCCGAGACGACGCAGACGCAGTCGTCGAACTCGTCGGACAACGGTGGCCTGTCGAAGACCGAGGCGATCTTCGTCGCGCTCGGCGGCGTCGTCGTGCTGACGGGCATCGGCATCCTGATCGCACGTGACGCGCGGCGCCGCGCGCCCGTCACGGCCGGGGATTCGGAGGCGGCGCACCTGGCAGCGGACGCGCACAAGCGCGGTCGCGCGACCAAGCAGAGGCAGCGCGCCAAGGCGAAGGCCGCGCGCCGGCAGCGGCGCCAGAACCGCTGAGGCCTGCAGATGAGGCGCGGGGACCTGCCGGCGCTCGCAGGGCTTCAGATCGCCGACGACCCAAAGGTGTGGCTGGATCTGGGCTTCACGGTCGCCGCCGATCGGACCTGTGCCGTGGGCGGGGTGTCGCTGGAGCTGCGCGGGCCCGGCGCCGGCACCGGCATCGTCGGCTGGTCGCTGCGGCCGGCGACGACGGTGCCGGCGGGCATCGACGGGATCGCCACGCGCGCGAGCGAGGACGTCGCTCAGGCACCGACGCCTGCCCATCCCAACGGTGCAAGCCGTGTGGACCATGTCGTGATCCACACCCCGGACCTGCAGCGCACGCTCACGGCGCTTCAGGCCACCGGCATGGAGGTCCGGCGCGTGCGTGAGGCGAGTGCGGAGCTGCACCAGGCGTTCCTGTGGGCCGGGGACGTCCTGCTGGAGATCGCTGGGCCCCCGCAGGCGACGGGCGACGGGCCGGCGAGCCTTTGGGGTCTCGTGATCGTCGCGCCGGATCTCGAGGCCGTGGCAGCGCTCCCCGCGCGGCCGCTCGGTAGCGTGCGCGATGCAGTGCAGCCGGGCCGGCGGATCGCGACCGTCCGACGGGAGCTGGGAAGCAGCGTTCCGCTGGCGTTCATGACGCCCCACCGGCCGCAGGGCGATACCGAGGAGAGCACATGAGCACGAGGCGACCCCTGGCGCTGATCCTGGCCGCGACGGCGGTCCTCAGCAGCGCTGTGATCGCTGCCCCGGCCGCGGCCGGCCGGCCCTCGGCCCACGCTGCGACGACGCCCGGCATCCCCGTTCGTGACCCCGCACCGCCGCCCGGGGCCCAGGTCCTCACCTACCGGTACGGCCCGATGACGATCAAGCCGGGCCAGAACCTGATCAACGTCGACGTGCAGCGGGAGCGACCGAACGTCAACGGCTGGATCGTCGGCTTCCGGCCGGGGCTCGTCAACGCCGCGGACGGCAAGGCCCCGCCGGTCACCGAGGTGCACCTGCACCACGCCGTCTGGCTCGTGGACCTGCGGCCGACGTTCGCGGCGGGGGAGGAGAAGACGAACTTCAACGCCCCGGAGGGGTACGGGTGGCGCTACTCGACGAAGCAGTTCCTCGTGATCAACCACATGATCCACGACCTCAGCGCGAGCCCGAAGAAGGTCTACATCACCTACACGATGTGGTTCATCCCCGACACGGCGCCGGAAGCAGCAGGGATCAAGGAGATCTCGACCCAGTGGATGGACGTGCAGGGCGGCAAGCCCTACCCGGTGTTCGACGTGCGTCAGGGCGCCGGCAAGGACGGGACGCTCACGTTCCCCGACCAGGTTCCGAACGCGTACAAGGGCGGCGTCGTGCGCAACCGCTGGGTCGCCGACCGCGACGCGACGCTCGTCACCACCGCAGGCCATCTGCACCCCGGCGGCCTGTTGACGGACCTCTCGGTCACCCGCGGCGGCGTGACGAAACGCATCTTCCGCTCCCGTGCCAACTACTTCGAGCCTGCCGGAGCGGTCTCCTGGGACGTGTCGATGAGCGCGACCGGCCCGAACTGGAAGGTCGCGATCAAGAAGGGCGACATCCTCTCGACCAACGCGACGTATGACACGTCGAAGGCCTCGTGGTACGAGGTGATGGGGATCATGGTCGTCGGCATCACGAAGGGACCGGACGGGGGCGTGGACCCGTTCACTGCTGACGTCGACCAGTCCGACTACCTCACGCATGGTCGCCTCCCGGAGAACATCGACGCCGGCGTGCGGCGGGCGAACCCGGGCCTCAGCAACCCGTTGCGCCTGCGCCGCGGGCCGCTGCGCGACCGCATCGTCATCAAGAACTTCGCATTCCAGCAGGGCGATCTGACCCTGCGCGGCGCGCGCGGACTGCCGCCGACCGTGCCGCAGGGCAGGCAGCTGACGTTCGTCAATCAGGACAACCCGCTGACGATCCGCTTCCACACGATCACGGCGTGTAAGAGGCCCTGCAACCTGACCGGCGGCATCGGGTACCCGCTGGCCGACGGGTCAGGCATCTTCGACTCGGGGGAGCTCGGATACGGTCCGACGCTCAGCAGCCGTCTCTACTCGACCGGAAACGGCGACACGCTGCCGATAACCGCGGCTGTTCCGAAGCCCGCGCCGTCCTCCCGCTGCAACGACGTCCCTGGCCTCGTCAAGGTCGTCTCAAGCGGCTGCGTGGGTACGAATACGTGGAAGACGCCGAAGGAGCTGAAGGCAGGCCTGTACACGTATTTCTGCCGGATTCACCCCTTCATGCGCGGGGCATTTCGGGTGACGCGCAAGAGCTAGAAGGCGTACGACCCGTCCAGCGCTCCGACTTGACCGTTGGTCGTGCTCAGTGGACGAATGTCCGACCGCGATTTACCGTTCAGCGCTTGTTGGACGCCGGTCATCGCTGCTAGCGTGTGACACATCCTGCGTCACGCACGGCCCGTGACGTAAGGGGGGACATGGCCGTGACATAGCCGCTGCTGCCCGGGGGACACGGACGCAGGCGCGGCACGGAGGTAGAGCAGGATGCTCGCAAGTCTTGGCCGCCCGCTTCGCGGATTCGCCGGCAGTACTTCACGTCGCGGCGTGCTCATCGGCACGCTCGCGCTGTTCGCGCTCCTCGCCATTCCGGCGTTCGCGCAGGCAGCTGGAACGATCACCGTCACGAAGGGCGGATACCGCGACAGCTCGACGAACAGCGCCTCGACCTACGCGCTCGGCCTTTCCGGGGCGGCGTTCGAGTACGCGGCGTATGCCAGCGCGACCGATCCCCGCACGCTCACCGATGCGGCGATCAATGGGCTGACGTGGCTCCCGCTCTGCAGCCCGACGAGCGCAGCCGGCACCTGCACGAGCGGCTCGCTGAGCAACGGGCGCTACCTCGTCCGTGAGAAGACGGCTCCGGCCGGATGGTCGGTCATCCAGAGCGCGGCATGGTCCGGCGGCTCCAGCGGATCAAGCCCGGTCCGCCAGTACATCGCCGACGTCACCGTGAGCAACAACAACCCGACGGCAGAGCCGGTTCCGGCAGGCCTCGGCGGCTCCGTGGGCGGCGACAGCAGCCCGGCCTCCGGCATCTTCGTGAACCGGCGCGACAACCGCGCCTTCCCCAACACCTGTGGCCTCAAGGTCCTGCTCCTGCTCGACAAGTCCGGCTCGATCGGCGACACCGCAGGCGAGGCGACCGGCTACGCGAACGCCGCCAAGGGCTTCGTCGACGCACTCGCGGGCACGCCGACATCGCTGAAGATCGCCTCCTTCAACACGTCCGCGAGCTTCGTCGGTGCAGGGACCGGCACCGAGTACAGCCTCAACGCCGCAGGCGACCGCACGACCGCCAAGGGCCAGATCGACTCGATCTACGCCGGCGTCACCGGCGGCACCAACTGGGATGCGGGCATGCGCCTGGCCGCGACGGCCGGCGTCGACGTCGTGATCTTCATCACCGACGGCAACCCGACCGCCTACGGCGACGCGAGCGGGTTCTCCGGCCAGTCCGGCCGCGTCGACCTCCTCGACCTCACGTACGGCATCGCCGCCTCGAACATCGCGAAGACCGGCGGCGTGACCAGCGCGGCAGCCGCGCTCACGCAGAAGGTCCTCGCCGTCGGCGTCGGCAGCGGCATCACCGAGGACAACCTGAAGGCCGTCTCGGGTCCGAACAAGTTCGTCTCGGCGAGCGACACCAACCCGGACTACGCGGCCGTCACCGACGTCACGCAGCTCGGCTCGGCGCTCAAGGCGATCGCCAACCGCCTCTGCGGCTCGCGCATCCACGTGCGCAAGCTGACCGACGGCGATGCCAACCCGTCGCAGGCGCGTTCGGGCTGGACCTTCACCGCCACAGGTGGGACGAGCCCCGTCAGCTTCACGCCGGCGTCGATCGTCACCGACGGCACCGTCGCCAGTGACGTGATCGCCGTCGACCAGATCCCGGCCGCCGGCAGCGCGTCGGCCGTCACGGTCGCCGAGACCGCCAAGGCCGGCTACTCGATCGCCGCTTCGCAGTGCGCGAAGGGGGCCGACGGCTCAGCATTCCCGGCGCCTGCGGACGGCGTGGGAACGGCCACCCAGAGCATCGCCCAGATCAAGCAGAACGAGGACTGGTGGTGCACGTTCCGCAACAAGAAGGACGCCACCGTCACCGTCACCAAGGACGCTGTCCCGGACGACGCCCAGGATTTCGCCTTCACGACGAGCGGCCTCGGCGCCGGGTTCAGCCTCGACGACGACGCCAACGCCACGCTCGCGAGCAGCAGGACCATCACGGTCTCGGGCTCGGGCCTGGGCTTCGGCTCCAAGTCGGTCACCGAGACCGCGACCGCCGGGTGGTCACTGACCGGGCTCACCTGCACGAAGAACGGTGTTTCGGCCGGCACGATCAACGCCGCGGCCGCGACGATCGACGTGCAGCCCGGTGACGCATGGGCCTGCGCGTTCGTCAACACCAAGGACGCGACGGTCCAGATCGTCAAGGACGCCCAGCCCAACGACGCGCAGGACTTCGCCTTCACGTCGAGCGGTCTGGGATCCGGGTTCAGCCTCGACGACGACGCCGACGCCGCGCTGAGCAACACGAAGACCATCACGGTCACGGGAACCGGGCTCGGCTTCGGCGCCAAGTCGGTCACGGAGACCGCCACGGCCGGCTGGTCGCTGACCGGGCTCACCTGCACGAGGAACGGCGTTTCGGCCGGCACGATCAACGCCGCGACCGCCACGCTCGACGTGCAGGCCGGCGATGCCTGGATCTGCACCTACACGAACAAGCAGGACGCGAACGTCACGGTCACCAAGGACGCAATCCCGAACGCCGCGCAGGACTTCGCGTTCACGTCGACGGGCCTGGGCGCCGGCTTCAGCCTCGACGACGACGCCGACGCCACGCTGAGCAGCACGAAGGCGATCACGGTCACCGCGGGCGGCCTGGGCTATGGCTCCAAGACGCTCACCGAGACCGCGACACCCGGATGGTCGCTGACCTCGATCAGCTGCCAGAACGGCACGCAGCCTGCACAGAGCAACGCGACGATCGACGTCCAGCCGGGCGATGCCTGGGTCTGCACCTTCACGAACAAGAAGGACGCGACGGTCACCGTCACCAAGGACGCCCAGCCCAACAGCGCGCAGGACTTCGCATTCACCACGACGGGCGGCGGGCTGAGCAGCTTCAGCCTCGACGACGACGCCGATCCGGCGCTGAGCACCACGAAGACCTTCACGGTCGCGGCCGCGCAGTTCGGCACCAAGTCGGTCGCCGAGAGCGCACAGGCCGGCTGGTCGCTGACCGAGCTCACCTGCACGAAGAACGGTGGCGCCGCGGGCACGGTCAACGGTGCCACGGCGACGCTCGACGTGCAGGCCGGTGATGCCTGGGTCTGCGCCTACACGAACAAGCAGGACGCGACCGTCCAGATCATCAAGGACGCGGTCCCGAACGACGCGCAGAACTTCGCGTTCAGCACGACCGGCAGCGGCCTCACGGGCTTCAGCCTCGATGATGACGCCGACAGCACGCTGCCGAACACGACGACCATGACGTTCCCGGCCTCGGACTTCGGCACGAAGACCGTGTCGGAGACGCAGATCAGCGGCTGGGACCTCGGCACGCTGGCCTGCGCCGACGCGCAGGGCGCTCCGGCGGCGACGGTCGCCTTCGGCGTCGTCACCGGCGGGGTCTTCTCCGCCGGGGCCGCCGACGCGGACTTTGGCGCCGGTGACACGGCCGTCCAGGTCGACGCGCAGGCGGGAACGCACGTCGTCTGCACATTCACGAACAACAAGGTCGGCCTCGACGTCGCCAAGCTCGCGGTCAACGCGACCGTGAACGCCGGCGACGAGATCGGCTACACGATCACCACGAAGAACACCGGTGAGGGCACCGCGAAGGGCGTCGTCATGACCGACCCGCTTCCGGCGGGCGTCGAGTGGACGATCAAGAGCCAGACCAACGCGGGCGAGTGCTCGATCTCACCGTCCGGTGTGAGCAGCGGCCAGGTCGTCACCTGCGCCTACGGGGACCTCGCGGGCGGCGCGGTGCGCACGCTCGAGATCGAGGCCACCACGACCGGCGCGGCCTGCGCCACCTACGACAACACGGCGACCGCGACGGCGACCAACGCACCGAGCGACGCCGACAGCGCGGTCATCCGCTGCCTCAAGCCGTCGATCAGCATCACGAAGACGGCTGCCGCGTCCGTGATCGACGCCGGACACACGGCGACGTTCACGATCGCAGTCGCCAACGCCGGTCCGGGCGTCGCCTACGCGGTCAAGGTCAAGGATCCACTGCCGGCCGGCCTCACGTGGACCGACGACTCGGCGGACTGCGCGATCGCGGCCGACCAGGGCAACGGGGACATCCCGACGCTGTCCTGCGACTTCGGCGATCTGGCCCCAGACGCCTCGCGCTCGGTCAGCCTGACCGCGCAGACGAGCTTCGCGGCCTGCGCCACGTACGCCAACACGGCGACCGTCAGTGGCGGCAACTTCGCGACCGAGCAGGCGAGCGACACGATCACCTGCAGGTCCGCCGACCTGACGGTGGTCAAGTCGCCGGATAGTCAGGTCGTCGACGCGGGTGATCCGGTGAGCTTCCAGATGGTCACGAGCAACTCGGGTGCCGGGACGGCGAAGAGCGTCACGCTCAGCGATCCGCTGCCCGCCGGGGTCACCTGGACGGTCAGTGGTCCGAGCGACGAGTGTGAGATCACCGGCGCTGTGGGCAGCCAGATGCTGGCCTGCGACTACGGCGACCTCGGTCCCGACGCCACACGCACCGTCACCGTCACCGCGCAGACCAGCTTCGCGGCCTGCGCCATCTACGACAACACCGCGACCGTCGACGCCGACAACACGCCGGCCGACAGCGACAGCGGGAAGATCACCTGCAGGAAGCCGACGCTCGACATCACCAAGCTCGCAGTCGAGACGACCGTCAGCGCCGGCGACAAGCTCGGCTTCACGATCACCACGTCGAACACCGGCGAGGGCACGGCGAGGGACGTCACGATGTCCGATCCGCTGCCCGCCGGCGTGACGTGGTCGATCGCGAGTCAGGACGACACCAGCGCTCCGCTGGAGTGCGCGATCAGCGGCCCGGTCGGCACGCAGGTGCTCGACTGCTCCTACGGAGATCTGCCCGCGGGCGTAGTGCGCACCGTCAAGGTCGAGGCGCAGACCGACGCAGACAACTGCGCGACCTACGACAACACCGCGACGGCAGCCGCCGACAACGCGCCGGGCGACAGCGACCGGGCCGTCATCGACTGCCTGAAGCCGAACGTCACGATCACGAAGACCGCCGCAGCCTCGCCGATCAATGCCGGTGAGGACGCGTCCTTCACGATCACCGTGCGCAACCAGGGCTCCTCGCAGACGACCGGTGCGGCCACGGCCGTGAAGCTCAGCGATCCACTGACCAGCACGCTGACCTGGACGCTGGGCGGCGCTGACGCGCCGAGCTGCGACATCACCGGAACGCAGCTGGATTGCGACTTCGGCGACGTCGCACCCGGAGCCGTGAGGGTCGTCACCCTCACCGCCCCGACCACCAGGGACGAGTGCGGCGTCTACGAGAACACCGCGACGGTCGACGGCAGCAACTTCGCCGCCAGGACCGCGTCGGGCACCGTCGTCTGCCAGAAGCCGAAGCTCACGGTCGAGAAGGTCGCTTCGACGACGACCGTCGACCCGGGCGATCCGATCGAGTTCACGATCACCTCCGCGAACACCGGCGGCGAGGGCGTGGGCGTCGCCAAGAGCGTGACGCTCAGCGATCCGCTCCCGGCCGGGGTCACCTGGTCGCTCGCAAGCCAGGACGACGAGAGCGCTCCGCTGGAGTGCAAGGTCACCGGCGACGCCGGCAGCCAGTCGCTGGACTGCACGTACGGCGACCTGAACCCGGGCGCGAGCCGCACCGTGAAGCTCACGGCTGCGACCTCGTTCGAGCAGTGTGGTGTCTACGACAACATGGCGACGCTCACCGCGACCAACGCTCCCGGCGTGCAGGACGACGCAACGATCACCTGCCGCCCGCCGGCGACCGTACGGGTCAAGAAGGTCGTGACCGGGCAGACCGAGGACACGACGAAGTTCGCCTTCACGAGCACGCTGATCCCGAACGCGGAGAACCGCGCCGCGGACTTCCAGCTCAGCCAGGCCGACGGGACGACCGCGTTCACGGTCCGCGCCGACGGGACGACGTACTCCATCACGGAGCTCGAGCCCTACGGCGCCGGCTACAAGCTCGTCAGCGCATCCTGCGTCCAGGATGAGCTGCAGGCCGAGTCGCGCTCGAAGAACACCACCACCGACGCGCAGCGCACGACGACCGTCAAGCCGGTCTCGGGCGCGAGCTACACCTGCACGTTCGTCAACGCGAAGCTGGCGAGCAGCCTGCTCGTGCTGAAGGGGCCCAAGACGCAGAGCGTCTACCTCGACGGCTCGGCGAGCTACACCTACGACGTCAGCAACCCGGGCACGTCGGACCTGACCGACGTGACGCTCACCGATGACAGGTGCTCGGCGATCAGCGCGCCGGACAAGAGCACGGCCGTGGACTCGGGCAACAACGGCGACGACCTGCTCGAGACGGGGGAGACGTGGCGCTACACCTGCACGGTGAAGGCTGCGGACCTCTTCCGGTCGAGCAGCGACCCCGTGACCAACACGGCGACCGCAACCGGCAAGGACCAGACGGGCAGCACGCTCACCGCCAGGGACACGGCGCTGACCAACCTGCTCGTCCCGGGGATCGCGATCGACAAGACCGGGCCCGCGACGGCGACCGCCGGTGAGCTCCTCACCTACAACCTCGCCGTCACCAACACGGGCAACACCTCGTTCCCGGAGGGTGGCGTCAAGCTCACCGACACCGTCCTCAGCGGCGGCGCCTGCGCCACCGCGCCGACGGTCCCGATCAGCAAGAACGGCGACAAGACGCCGGGCGAGCTCAACCCCGGCGAGACGTGGGTCTACCAGTGCCAGGTGCAGACCAAGACCGGCGAGACGAAGGTCACGAACAAGGGTGACGTCAGCGGCACCGACGGCGGCGGCAAGACGGTCACGGCGACGGACACCGCCGAGACCGTCCTCGGCGCCCCGGCGGCCGGCGTGTCCCCGGCGGGCAAGGTCAGCGGGCGCGCCCGCCTCACCGGCACCGTCGGCTGCGCCGCCAGCCGGTACGCGAAGGCGAGCGTCACCGGAACGAACATCAAGCAGGTCACGTTCTACGTGAACGGCAGGAAGGTCAAGACGCTGACGAAGGCCAACAGCGGCAAGAACTTCCAGGTCCGGTTCCTGACCAAGAGCCTGAAGTACGGCACCTACAAGGTCCGCGTCGCGGTCCGGTTCAAGGCGAACGCCGTGCCGCAGAGCCGCACGCTGAACCTGCAGTTCAACCGCTGCCGCCCACGGGTGATCAAGCCGACCTTCACCGGCTGACCCGAGCGTCACGGCGGGACGAGTCTCGGCGACGGGCGCGCCCCCCCGGGGCGGGCCGGGGCGTGTATAAAGGCCGGTGTGCCCCCCCGCACCCCCCCCCCACCCCCCCGGATAGGGCAGGCGGCCCCGGGAGGGGGCG
>JBBQKR010000010.1:0-66818 GCA_038327125.1 Solirubrobacterales bacterium | reverse complement strand
GCTGGGCATCACGGCACGCACGTTCCGAGATCCGGAGGGCTCCAATCGGGTCGGGCTGCTCGTGGAGGTCTCTGACATTTCCGTCTGGCAGGAGGCCCTTCAGACTGAGGCGGCCGCCGAGGCCATGAAGTTCGACGGTGTGCGGCCCGAGACGATCGTTGGCCTCGTCGAGGCCTAGCGCGGCACGGCGAGGCGTTGCGGGCGAGCGGTTTGCTCGACGCCGTGACGGAAATGCGCTCACGCGTCTTCGAAGATGCGGACCTGACGTTGCAGTAGCGGCTCGGACGCTGCACTCGCCGGTAGACCCTGGACGGCGTCGATCGTGCCCACGGCGACGAAGCGGCAGTGCAGCTCGTGGCCGAGGAGCTTCGCGCAGCCCGCGCTGAGCGCGGCGTGATCCGCGTCGTCGCGGACGCCAACGTCCTCAGCTCCGCTGCCCTGTCGCGCTCGCCGACGGCTCCCTCGGCGCTCGTGCTCGACGCGGCGCTCGACAGCCGCCTCGCGAGCCACGGGTGACTCGGCGATGCGCTTCGTCCGCGCCTTGGCGCTGTCGAGCGGCGTTCGCTAAGCGGGGAGAAGACCGAGCTGGCCGAGAAAGTCCATCTGGTCGAAGAACAGGTGCTCGGACTTCAGCGTGTCGCCGTCGGTGACATAGACCGCGGCCCACCGGAGCTCAACGGTTCGTCCTGTCGGGGCGACATCACCGCTGGGGGCGTGGAGGACGCCATCATGGGTGCCCGCGAGGGTCCCTTCGGCCGCTGCGGCTGGCCCGTCGGTGAGGAGCTGCTTGATCTCAAGGCGGAGGTCTGGAAACGCTTCTTGGAACACGCCCAAGAAGCCAATGACGTCGTCACGACCGCTGGCCTGGCCGCCTGGCGCCACCATCTCGGCATCGGCGGCCCACGGGTCAGCGTCGCTATCTCGGTCGTTGACGGCGGCGATGTGCTTGAGGATCACGTCTTTGGCGTCGGGCATCCGCTCTCCGGTCGTAGTTGGCGGCGCGAGTCTCTCAGATACCGGACTGTCGCTCGGACGACAAGCGACACTGATCCAGAACTCACGGGCGAACGTCTGACCTTCCCACGGGTACCTCTCAGTCCTCGCCGGCCCCGTCAAAGGGACATCTGGCCCCCGGGGAACCCGGGGGTACACCCTGGCCCGCCTGATAAGGAAGCGGTCCCAGGTTCGAATCCTGGATCGCCCATCGCCGGTCAGCAGGGATTCCTCGGAAGCCGCCTTTTGGGCGGCCCTTCTTCGAGGTGCGAAGCGGGTATCGCTCGCCCGCGTGCGGCGGAATCTGTTCCGCTGCGGGGACGCGGTCTTTGGACGCGAACCGGTGACTGCCGAAGTCGCCGCTCAGGCTCTGCTTGTCACCGGCGCCTGCCAGAGCGTCCGCCGCTGGTGGAGCCTCTTGCTCGCGGCCGCGCTCCCGGGGCTGCTCACTCTGGGCCGGGGACTGCTCGTCGAGGTGGCCGGCAAGCTCCTGGCAGGTGAGGTTCGGGGCCGGTCACGGGAACCAGGCCGATGGACGCGCCGGACGTCCGGTTCAGGCTCGCGCGGGCGAACGAGAGGGAGGAGGGTTGCTGCTGGTCCACCCATCGAGCCGGCGAATCGCGAGCGCTGTTTCGCCAAGCGAGTGGGTGAGCCACCGAGTGCTGTGCGTCAGGTCGTCGAGCACGGCCGGGTCGAGGGTGAGCGTGAGGTTGCCGGCAACGAGGAGGGCGCCGGGGCGCAGCCTCTGGCGCAAGCTTTCGACCATTCGTGGAGTGGGCGCGAATCCGTCGAAGAAGGCCAGGTCGTACGTGTCGCCGTCCAACCTCGGGAGGACGTCCTCGGCGCGGCCCTCGTGGACTGTGATGCTGGCCGTCAGTTCGTGCGCCGCGATGTTCTCGCGCGCAAGGCGTGCGTGGTCGGTGTCGAACTCGATGGTGTCCACCTGCGCCTCGGGGGCGCCGTGGGCGAGCCAGAGCGACGTGTAGCCCAGCGCCGTGCCCACCTCGACGATGCGTGTGGCGCGAACCGTTGCGGCAAGCACGCCGAGCAGCGACCCGTCCCGGTACGTGTAGGCCCCGCAGCCATGACGGGCCTGATGCGAGCGTGTCGCTCGCTGAACATCCTGGAACGGGTCCATCGCCGGTCCGGGGGCCTACGGCTGGGCGCCGTGTGGCCGCAGCAGGATCTCGTTGATGTCGACGCCGGCGGGTTGCTGGATCGCGAACTGCACCGTCCGCGCCACGTCCTCAGCGTGCAGCATCGGCACACGGCGCTGGCCGCGATCGAGCGGGATCGAGACGACCGAGAAGCCCGTATCGACGGGCCCCGGCTCGATGAGCACGACGGCAACGCCGGTCCCAACAAGTTCCTTCCGAGCGGCTTCGGCCATGCCGCAGACGGCTGACTTCGTGGCGGCGTACAGCGAGCCGGTCATCGTGTAGCGGCCGAGAACTGATCCGAGAACGACGAGTCTTCCTCGGGTCTTGATCAGCTCAGGGAGGGCCGCGCGGATCGTGAAGGCCGTACCGAGCATGTTCGTCTGGATCATCGTCTCCCAGTCGGCGGGGTCTTCATCGCCCAGGAAGCTGCGCGGACCTTTGGTGACCCCTGCGTTCGCCACCACGACGTCGAGTTGCCCGAAGCGCTCGACGCTCTCTGCGACCAACCGCTGGACGTCGGGCCAGACCGTCACGTCGCCGGTCACCGCCAGCGCCCTGTCGCTGCCGAGTTCATCGACGAGGTCGGCTGCGGCGTCGGCGGACCGCCCCGCCGCCACGATGTTGAATCCGGATCGGGCGAGCGTCCGGGCGATCGCTGAGCCGATGCCTGACGTCGCTCCCGTGACCAGTGCGGCCTTGCTCGCGTCGCTCATTTCACTGAGGGTACAGAATCTGTACCCTCAGTGACTGACGGCTCAGGTATCCTGCGTACACTAGGCGGCGTGACCCACGAAACCAACCACCCGCTGGTGTCCGACGCTCGCGTCCGCGCTGCCGGCGTGATCTTCTCCACCGCAGCCCAGCTTGAGCGCACGCTGTCACAGTGCCTGGTGAGCGAGTGCGGACTCCCGCACACCTGGTTCGAGGTCCTCCTGCGCCTCGACGCTGCCGACGACCGTCAGCTCACACCTGGCCAGCTCGCAGACGCCATGGTCTTGACCTCGGGCGGCATGACACGGCTCATCGACCGCATCTGCGATGCCGGACTTGTGGAGCGCCGCCCGTCGACAACGGACCGCCGAAGCTCACGGTTGCGCCTCACCAGCGCTGGAGATCGTCGCTTGCTCGAAGCCGCGGCACTCCACGCCCGCAATGTCCAGGAGCACCTCTTCGACGTCCTGGGCGAGCAGCAAACCACGCGACTGCTCGCGCTGCTCGTCGCCCTTCGCGACAGCGATGGTCGTCGCGCAACGCTGACGTAGGAAACGACTCGCGTTTCGTGAGTCATGCGACGAGCGCTGCATCGCCGCGCCCCACGGACTGCTCGAGCCGCTCGACGACGCCGTGATCTCGTACGGGCTACGCCGGTGCCCCAAGGGCACGAGCGTGCGGTTCCGGATCGCCGCGCAGGACCGCTCACCCCACCACAGGACCATGTACTTCACGACGCGCATGGAGTACCGCGAGCTGCACCACCATCGCCCCCCGAACCGCCGGGTATCCTCCGCCTCTCCACCCGCGAGCCCTTTGGGAGCCCGGCCTGTGCAGGAGATGGTCATCTACGGCGTCAGCTTCGACATGGTCGGCAAGCAGCCGATCGTGCTGCTGAAGGCCGTGGACAGCAACAAGTTCCTGCCGATCTGGATCGGGCACCCTGAAGCGGCAGCGATCCTGATGAAGCTCCAGGGCGCGTCGACCCCGCGGCCGATGACGCACGACCTGATGGTGGACGTGCTCGGTGAGCTCGAGGCGAAGTGCACGCAAGTGTCGGTCACCGAGCTGCGCGACAACACGTTCTTCGCGACCGTCACGCTGACCGTCGACGGCAAGGAGATCGAGATCGACTCGCGGCCGAGCGATGCGCTGGCGCTCGCGGTGCGCGCCGGCGCCCCGATCTTCGCTGCCGAGGAGGTCATCGCCGAGTCGGCGATCGAGTTCGAGCACGAGGTCGAGGACACCGAGGAGGTCGTCGACCGCTTCAAGGAGTTCCTCGATGAGGTCTCGCCCGAGGACTTCGCCGGCGGCGAGGACAGCTAGCCGGCGCGCCGCTCAGGCGCGGTGGGCGAGCTGCAGGATGCGCTCGACGAGCGCGTCGAAACCGATGCCGCAGGCCTCGCCGGCCTGGGGAAGCAGGCTCGTCTCGGTCATGCCGGGGATCGCATTCGCCTCGATGACCCATGCCGTGCCGGCCTCGTCGAGCAGGAGGTCGACGCGTGCGCAGGCCGTCAGCCCGAGCAGCTCGCACGTGCGCACCGCGACGGCGCTCGCCTCGTGCGCGGCGGCGTCGGAGAGCTGCGCGGGGCAGTGGAACGTGGTGCGACCGATCGTGTAGCGGGCCTCGAAGTCGTAGAGGTCGCTCTCGTGCGGCTCCGCCTCGACGATCGGCAGTGCCTCACCGCCGAGGACGGAGATCGCCAGCTCGCGACCCTGCACGTGCTTCTCGAAGACGACCTTGTCGTCGTAGGAGAACGCGGCCACCAGCGCGGCCGGCAATTCGTCGGTGCTCGCGGCGAATCGCACGCCCATCGCGCTGCCGCCGCGCGCGGGCTTGACCACCAGCGGGAACCCCAGGCGCTCACCGACGTCGGCGAGCGCAGCGGCCGCGCCGAGCTCCTTGAACGTCGTCTCGCTGAGCACGAGAAAGTCAGGGGTCGCGATCCCGGCGTCGCGCAGCAGATGCTTGGCGATCGCCTTGTCGCGCGAGATCGCGCAGGCGGCCGGCGGCGGACCGGTGTAGGGGATCCCGAGCGCCTCGAGCAGCTCCTGCACCGCGCCGTCCTCGCCGCCCTGACCGTGGAGCGCGACGAAGACCACGTCCGGGTCGACCTCGCGCAGGCGCTGGACGAGGTCATGCCCGACGTCGATGCCGGTCGCATCGTGGCCCAGGCGCGAGAGGGCGTCCTCGACGCGGCCCCCGGAGACGAGTGACACCTGCCGCTCGAGCGAGCGGCCGCCCTTGAGGACGGCGACGCGCCGGCCGCCGGTCATCGCGCGTCGCGGCGGCCGCGTGAGCGTTCGCCTTCACTGCGGCGCGGCAGCGCGAGCACGTCGGCCAGATCGGTGCGCGGAGCGGGATCGGCGCGCGGCGGGGCGGGGACGACCCGGCCGGTCAGCGTGCCGTACAGCTCGACCTGCTCGCGCACGATCGCGCCGATGCGCCGCACGCCCTCGCGGATGTCGTCCTCATTCGAGCCCGAGAAGTTCAGCCGCATCTCCGAGCAGCCGCGACCGTCGAGATAGGCGGCGCGGCCCGGGACGAAGGCCACGTTGTGCGCGAGCGCGCGCGCGAGCAGGTCGGTCGTGTCCAGGTAGTCGGGCAGCGTCACCCAGACGAACAGCCCGCCGGCGGGCCGGGTCCAGGTGGCCTCCGGTGGAAGCTCGCTCGCGAGCGACTCGAGCATCACGTCGCGCCGCGTGCGGTAGAGGTCGCGCAGGCCGGCGACGTAGCCCTCCCAGTGACCGGTCTGCAGGTAGGCGCTGACGAACATCTGCGCGAACGACGACGGGCACAGCGTCGTCGCCTGCGCGCCGAGGTTGAGCTTGGCGAGCAGCGGTCGCGGGGCGATCGCCCAGCCGAGTCGCACACCGGGGGAGAGGATCTTGGAGAACGTCCCGGCGTAGATCACGAACTGCCCGCCGTCGAGCTCCAGCAGCTTCGGAAGCCGCTCGCCCTCGAAGCGCAGCATCCCGTACGGGTCGTCCTCGAGCACGACGATCTCGCGCTCCTGGGCGACCTCGACCAGGCGCCGGCGGCGCGGCAGCGACAGCGTGACGCCGGCGGGGTTCTGGAACGTCGGCACGGTGTAGATGAACTTCGGCCGGCGTCCCTCGCGCTCGAGCCGGTCGAGCGTCTCCTCGAGCTCGTCGACGCGCATGCCGTCCGCGTCCATCCCGATCTGCACGACGTCGGCCTGGTAGCTCGACAGCGTGGGCACCGCGCCCGGGTAGGTCGGGCCCTCCGCGACGACGACGTCGCCCGGGTCCAGCAGCGTCTTGCAGACGAGGTCGATCACCTGCTGGCCGCCGGTGGTGACGATCATGTCCTCCGGGTCCACGTCGGCGCCCTCGGCGGCCATCACCCGCGCGATGCCCTCGCGCGTGGCGAACATGCCCTCGGTCGGCCCGTACTGCAGGGCGCGCGCGGAGGAGTCGGCGGCGACGCGAGCCATCACGGCGGCAAGCGTCTCGGCGGGGAACGTCGAGGTGTCGGGAAGGCCACCTGCGAGCGAGATCACCTCGGGCCGCTCGGTGATCGCCATCAGGTCGCGCATCGCCGACGAGGTCATGACGCGCGTGCGCGCGGCAAACAGCGCGGCGTAGCGCTCGATGTCCCGCGCTGCCGAGCCTGCCGGCCGGTTGTCCATGCGGCGGTGTTCGCCGTCGGCCCCGCTGCCCCTGTCCTCTACAGTCATCGCGCCTGCACGGTATCGACCCCGCGTGAAGCTGCTGATCGACATCCTCCAGGGCCTCGGGCTCTCCCAGGCCGCCGGAATCCGACCGTTCCTGCCCGCGCTCGTCGCGGGCGGTGCCGCGCGCGCGGATCTGCTGACCGACTTCGAGGGCGGGCCGTTCGCGTTCATGGAGCAGCCCTGGTGGCTCGCCGTGCTCGCCGCGGCTGCGCTCGCGGCGCTGATCCTGCGCAACGAGATCACGCGCGACTCGCCGCTGGGCGCCGCGTTCCAGGGACTGGCGCTCGGGATGGGCGCGCTGCTCTTCTGCGCGGTCCTCTCCGGCGATGGCTACGTGTGGTGGCCCGGGATCCCCGCAGGTCTCGCGGGCGCCTGGCTGGCCGGCACCGCGGTGCAGGACCTGTTCGGCCGGGCCGCGTCGCGCCTGGACGACGAAGCCCGCTCGCACCTGCCGATCTACGGCGAGGCGCTCGCGGTCACGCTCGCCGCGCTGTCGATCGTCGCTCCGCCCGTCGCGCTGGTCTCGGCCGGCTTCTTCGCCTGGCTGATCATCGGTGGTCGGCGCCGTGGCGGGGAAAAGCATGCGGGTCTGCGGATTCTTCGCTGAGGTCCGGCCCCTGGCGGGACACGGATCGGCAAAGCCGATCTGTGATGGTCTTCGCTCCCTGACGTAGTAGGGGCGTGACCACCTCGCTCACCGTGCCGCTTCCCGCACGACCCATCGCCGGACGACTCGACTTTGACGCCCTCTACCGGTCGTCCCGCGACGACATCTACGCGTACGTCGCCACGCTCCTGCGTGACCCGAGCGCGGCGGAGGACGTGACGGCGCTCACCTTCGAGCGCGCGCTGCGCCGGCAGCGCAGCTACCGGCCCGGCCGGGGGAGCGAGCGCGGGTGGCTCTTCGGCATCGCGCGCAACGCCGCGCTCGACGAGTTGCGCCGCCGCCGCCGCACGAGCGCAATGGTGACCGACCCGGCCAGTGACGCGCCGTCCCCGCACGACGACGCCGAGCAGGCCCTGCGCCGCGCCGGCGTGCGCGCTGCGCTCGCGACGCTCGAGCCGCGTGACCGTGAGCTGATCGCGCTGAAGTTCCACGCCGGGCTCTCCAACGGTGAGCTCGCCCGTGTGCTGGGCCTCAGCGAATCGAACGCCGGCACCCAGCTCCACCGTGCCATGCAACGACTGAGGAAGGCCTGCGATGCGACGCCGTGACCGCACCCCACTGCCCGAGGACGTCGCCCGCGACCTGGCGGCGATCGACGCCGCACTCGCCGGGGACACAGCGGACGGCGAGCTTGCCCTCCTCGCGATCGACGTGCGCGACCAGCGCCCGCGCCCGGACGCCGGCGTCATCGCCCGGCTCGACGCGCGCGCCGCGGACGGCTTTGCTCCGCAGACCGGGGCGCCGCGCCGCCGCCGCTCGATCCTGCCCGCGCTTGCGGCGGCCGGCGCGCTGCTGGTTGCGCTGGTCGTCGGCGTCACGGCGCTCAATGGACCTGGAGACGACCGCTCCGGCGGATCCGTCGCGCTCACCCAGCCGGCACGCGAGCCTGCCACGGCGCGGGAGGCGCTGCCGACGGATGACAACGCCTCCGCGGGCGGGGACGCGACGGCGCAGAAGGTGGCGCCGAGCGTCAGCGAGGCAGCGCCGCCACTGAGTGCATCGGCCCCGGCGCCCGCGCCCGCGCGCAGCGTCGAGCGCGGAGCGACGCTGGCCCTCGTCACGACCCCCGGCAAGCTCGACGAGATCGCGAGCGGTGTCGTGCGCACGACCGACGACCTGCGCGGCTACGTCGTCAGCTCCGCGGTCGAGAGCCGCGGCACCGGCGGGTCGGCGACGTTCGACCTGCGCGTTCCCGCTGCGCAGCTGCAGCCGGCGCTCGCGCGCCTGTCGAAGCTCGCCCGGGTGCGCTCGCGTACGGAGAGCTCGCTCGACATCACCGGAGCGGTGGTCGCCTCGCGCGAGCGCGTCGACGCGCTGAGCGCCGAGCGCCGCGGCGTCCTGCGCCAGCTCGCCGCCGCCACGACGCCGGCCGAGACTGAACAGGCCCGTGAGCGTCTCCGCATCATCGACATGCGGCTGGCACGCGCTCAGGCCGCACGCCTGCAGCTGCGCCGCCGGGCCGCCTACAGCACGATCAACGTCGAGATCGCAACACGCCGCCCGAGCGCCGGCGCGGTCACGGGCGGCGGGACCTGGACGCCGGGTGACGCGCTGCACGACGCCGTTCGCGTGCTCTCGATCGCGCTCGGCGCGGCGCTCATCGCATTCGCCGCGCTGCTCCCGGCCGGCCTGCTCGCAGCGGCCCTCTGGGGCACCTGGCGCATCGTGCTCAGCCGGCGCCGCAACGGCGCGCTCGACGGCGCAAACTGAGGCCCCGCCGCGAGGCGGACCGCTAGCCTCCCCGGTGCGATGTCCGACGAAGCCGCCGTCGTACGCGTAGCTCCCGCGCACCCCCTCCCTGTCGGGGTGCGTGTTCGCGCGGCCGTTCGCCGCCCGCGCGCCTGGCTGCAGCTGCTGCGCTTCGCGCTCGTCGGTGCGAGCGGGTACGTCGTGAACCTCGCGGTGTTCACGCTCGCCGTGCACGGAGCCGGCTTCGGCTACAAGCTCGCGGCGACGCTCGCGTTCCTCGTCGCCGTCTCGAACAACTTCCTCTGGAACCGGCATTGGACCTTCCGGGCCGGCGACGGGCGCGCGCGCCATCAGGCGGCGCGCTTCCTGTTCGTCAGCTCGGTCGCCTTCCTGTTCAGCCTGGCACTGCTCACGCTGCTGATCGAGGTGGCGGGCGTGCGCGAGGTTCCCGCGCAGGCGATCGCCATCGTCGCCGTCACGCCGCTGAGCTTCCTGGCGAACAAGCTCTGGAGCTTCGCGCGCTGATCCGCTGGGCGGTCGCGCTGGCGCTCGTCCTGCCGCTCGCGCCGGGCGCCGGCGTCGCCGCGGCGGCGACGACCGGCGGGGTCGCGGGCCAGGAGCCGCTCGCGGCTCCCGTCGCGACCTGGAAGGTGAGCGCGGGTCAGGCCCGCGCCAAGGCGCGGCAGGTCCCGAAGATCGCAGCCGAGCTACGCCGCCATCCCGGTGCGAGCCTGACCGCACAGCGCAAGGACGGGCGCTGGGTCGTGCAGGCGTTCACGCGCGGGAAGGACCGCCGCCAGATCGTCGAGGTCTACGTGGATCCATACACGGCCCGCGTGACCGAGGCCTGGACCGGGTTCCAGGTGGCGTGGGGCATGGCCCGCGGCTACCCGGGCGCGTTCGGCCGCTCGGTCAACTCGCCGTGGATCTGGATCACGCTCTGCGCGCTCTTCGTCGTGCCGTTCCTCGACGTCCGCCGGCCGCTGCGCCTGCTGCACCTGGACCTGCTGATGCTCGTCGGCTTCAGCGCGTCGCTGGCGTTCTTCAACGACGCGAACCTCGGCGTGTCGGTGCCGCTCTCGTTCATCTCGCTCGTCTACCTCGGCGCGCGGCTCGCCGTGATCGGTCTGCGCAGGGCGCCGCGACCGGCGGAGCCGTTGCGGCTGCTGATCCCCTGGCGCTGGCTCGGCGCCCTCACCCTGTTCCTGGTCGGCCTGCGCGTCGGGCTCAACATGACCGACGGGAACGTCATCGACGTCGGTTACTCCGGGGTGATCGGCGCGGACAAGCTCGCGCACGGGCGAGCGCTCTACGGCGCGTTCCCGACCGACAACGCGCAGGGGGACACCTACGGGCCGCTGCTGTACCTGGCGTACGTCCCGTTCGAGCTCGTCTGGCCGTGGATCGGGCGCTGGAACGATCTCGCGGCGGCGCATGCGGCGTCGGCGGCATTCGACCTCGCGTGCATTCTGTTCCTGTTCCTGATCGGCAGGCGGATCCGCGGCACCGAGCTGGGCGTCGTGCTCGCCTACGCCTGGGTCGCGTTCCCGTTCACGATCTACGCGACCAATTCGGGGACGAACGATGCTCTCCCGGCGGCCCTGGTGCTCGCCTCGATCTACTGCGCTGCACGGCCGTTCGCGCGTGGCGCACTGGGGACGGCCGCAGGTCTGACGAAGTTCGCCCCGCTCGCGCTGCTGCCGCTGCTTGCGACGCACGGCTTCGGGTGGGGCGCGGAGGATCCGCCACGGCGCGCGCGGCCATTCGTCCTGTTCGTCGCGGGCGCGGCGCTCGTCTTCGCGTTGTCCGCGGCGCTGGTGCTCTGGAACACGGATCTGGGCACCTTCTACGACCGGACGATCGGCTTCCAGGTCTCACGCGACGCGCCGTTCTCCGTCTGGGGGTACTACGGCGGGGGCTGGGAGGTCGCGCAGCGCATCGTCCAGATCGGCGTCGTCGGCTTCGCGATCGGCGTGGCGTTCGTGCGGCGGCGCGACGACCTCGTCGGGCTCGCGGCGCTGGCCGGGGCGATCCTCGTCGGGATGCAGATCGCGGCGACCTACTGGTTCTACCTCTACCTCGTCTGGGCCCTGCCGCTCGCGCTGATCGCGTTCCTCGGGCGCTTGCCGGCCCCGGACCCGGCGGAGGTCAGTGTGCCGGTGCGGGACCTTGGAACGGCAGCAGCAGTTGCTCGATCCCCGCGGCCCGCAGCGGCTCTGGACAGCTGATCAGCACCGCGTTCAGCCACGGATCCTCGTCGGCCGTGTCGAAGCGGATGTGCATCTGCGTGACGAGCGACTCGATCGCCTGCTCGCGCCGTACGCCGATGACGCCCCCGCGCGGGCCGGTCATGCCGACGTCGCTGATGTAGGCGGTCCCGCCCGGGAGCACGCGCGCGTCCGCCGTCGGCACGTGCGTGTGCGTCCCGACCACGGCGGTGACACGGCCGTCGAGGTGCCATCCGAGCGCGACCTTCTCACTCGTCGCCTCGGCGTGGAAGTCCACGAGGATGTGATCGCAGCCGGCCTTCGTCAGCTCCGTCACGGCGGCGTCGGCGTTCGGGAACGCGGGATGCCCGGCCCGCATGAAGACGTTGCCGGACAGGTTCACGACGCCGAGCCTCACGCCGTCGCGCTCGACCGTGCAGGTGCCGTGGCCCGGCTGCGAGCGCAGGTAGTTGGCCGGGCGCAGGATCCGCTCGGTGTTGTCCAGGTAGGGGAGGATCTCGCGCCGGTGGTAGGCGTGGTTGCCGAGCGTGATCACGTCGACGCCCGCGGCGAACAGCTCGTCCGCGAGCTTCGGCGTGATGCCCAGGCCGCCCGCGACGTTCTCGCCGTTGACGACGACGAAGGTCGGCGCGTGGCGCTCGCGCAGCCCCGGCAGCAGCCCCAGCACGGTGCGGCGCCCGAGGCCGCCCACGAGGTCGCCGACGAACAGGATGCTGGTCGGGTGGTGGCTCACGCGAGGGAGTGTCACGGATAGGGTGCCCGCCGTGCCAGCCGATGTGGTCACACAAGCGCGCGAGGACGACGAGCCACAGGTGATCCTGCGGGCCACCGGCGTGCGCAAGCGCTTCGGCTCGCGCGTCGCGGTCAGCGACGTCGGGCTCGAGCTGCGCCGGGGTGAGGCGCTCGCGATCATCGGCCCCTACGGCGCCGGCAAGACGACGCTGCTGGAGATCCTCGCCGGGGCGCAGCGCGCCGACTCCGGGACCGTCGAGCGCCCGCGCTCCGGTGTCGGCTGGGTGCCGCAGCGCCTCTCGATCTACACGCGGCTGACGGTGCTGGAGAACCTGCGCCTGTTCGCGCAGCTGGAGAAGGTGCCGGCGCCCGAGGAGGCGGTGCGGCGGATGCTGATCCTCACCGGCCTCGAGGAGCGCAAGAACGACACGGTGTCGAAGCTCTCCGGCGGCAACCGCCAGCGCGTGAACGTCGCGATCGGGCTGCTCGCCGACCCCGCGGTGCTGCTGCTCGACGAGCCGTCGGCGGCGCTCGACCCGCGCCAGCGCGCGCGCTTCTGGGCGGTCATCGACCGTGTGCTCGCCGCAAGGCGCGCCGTCATCTTCACGACGCACGACGTCGCCGAGGCCGCGCGCCACTCCACGCGCCTGCTCGTCCTCGCCGACGGCCAGGAGCTGTTCGCGGGCCCGGCCGCCGACCTCGTCGTGCAGTCGGGGACCGCGCCCGGCGCCGACCTGGAGACCTCCGTCGTCTCCTTCCTGCACGCGCGCGGGCACTGATGCTGCGGCTCGCCCTCAAGGACCTGCGGATCCTCGCGCGCTCGCGGCTGCTCGTGCTGACGCTGATCCTCTACCCGGCGCTCGTCGCGCTGCTGATCGGCCTCGCGCTGTCGCGCGCGCCGGAGCAGCCGAAGATCGCGGTCGTCGATCAGATCCCGCGTGACGTGCCGGTCACGACGCTTGCCGGCGACATCGTCGATCCGGCGTCGGTCGCCGACGCGCTCGTGAAGAACCTCGACGCCGTTCGCGTTCCCACGCGCGCGCAGGCAGCCAAGCTCGTCAAGGACGGCGACGTGCTCGCGGCGGTGATCCTGCCCGACGACATCAACGACCGCCTCAGCGCCACGATCAACCTCTTCGGTGGGACGCCACCGGAGATCGAGGTGCTCGTCAACGGCTCCGATCCCGTCAAGGCGCGCTACGTCAAATCGGTCGTCGACGCGCGGATCGCCGACGCCAACCTCAAGATCTCGACGACGCTGACAAAGGTCGTCGCGAGCTACCTGACAAAGCTGCTCAACGGCGGCCGGCTGAGCTTCGGCGACCAGATCAGGATCGACGTCCTCGGCCTGCGCGAAAGCAAGCAGCGGATCGACGCTGCGCGCTCGAAGCTCCCACCAGGCTCGCCGGAGCGAAGGCGCCTGGCGGCGGTCTCGGAGTTCGCCGGCCTGGCGCTCGACAGCCTCGACGGATCCGCGAACAGCATCCTCTCGGCCGTCTCGCAGCCACTGCAGGTGAAGCAGACGAGCGTGGACGGGCGTGACACACCGCTCGAGACGTTCGCGGTCGCGACCGCTGCGATCGTGTCGCTGATGCTCGTGTCGCTGATGCTCGGCGCCGCGCTGCTGGCACTCGAGCGCACCGAGCACACCTATGCGCGGCTCGTGCGCGGCCTCGTGCGGCCGGAGTCGCTGATCGGCTCCAAGCTGCTGCTCGCGGGCGGGCTCGGCGCGGCGGTGGCCTTCGCGCTGCTGGGGATCGTCTCCGCGTTCGTGCCGCTCGACTGGTCCTCGGCGCAGAGCTGGCTGCTGGCGCTCGTGCTCGGCGGCGCGGCGTTCGCCGCGCTCGGGGTCGCGCTCGCCGTGCTGGCGCGGGACGTCGAGACGGCGACGCTGCTGGCGTTCGCGCTCGCGCTGCCGCTCGCGTTCCTGGCGCTGGTCCCGCAGAACGCCGTCAGCGCAGGGCTCTACGACGTGATCCGGGTGATCTCGGCCGCGTTCCCGTTCAAGCCGGCGCTCGACGGGCTGCAGCGCGGCCTCGACGGCGAGCAGCTCGGTGGCGCCGCACTGCACCTGGCCGCGCTCGCCGCGGTCTACGCGCTCGCAGCGCGTTTGGGCCTGCGCCGCCTGCGAACCTGACCCGCGCCGTACCATTTGGAGGGAGATGGCCTTCCCTGCCACACGCCTGCGCCGGCTGCGGCGCACGCCGGTGCTGCGCGACCTGGTGCGCGAGACGCGCCTGAGTGCCGCCGATCTCGTGCTGCCGCTGTTCGTCCAGGAGGGCATCGGCGCGCCGCAGCGGATCGAGGCGATGCCCGGCGTCGAGCGGCACCCGCTGTCGCAGATCGCCGACCGGGCGGGCGAGGCCGCCGCGCTCGGCATCCCGGCGGTGCTGCTGTTCGGCATCCCCGCGGACAAGGACGACGAGGGCAGCGGAGCCTGGGACGAGGACGGCATCGTGCAGGAGGCGACGCGCGCGATCCGTGCCGCGCATCCCGACCTGCTCGTGATCGCGGACCTCTGCCTCTGCGAGTACACGAGCCACGGGCACTGCGGCGTGCGCAGCGGTGATGGCGACGTCGACAACGACGCGACGCTCGAGCTGCTCGCGCGCACCGCGGTCAGCCAGGCGCGCGCGGGCGCGGACATCATCGCGCCGAGCGACATGATGGACGGGCGGGTCGCTGCGATCCGCGTGGCGCTCGACGAGGACGGCCGCACGGACATCCCGATCATGTCCTACAGCGCAAAGTTCGCGAGCGCCTTCTACGGCCCGTTTCGCGAGGCGGCCGGCTCGACGCCCGCCTCGGGCGACCGCCGCGGCTATCAGCTGGATCCCGGCAACGGGCGCGAGGCGGTGCGCGAGTCCCTGCTCGACGCCGAGGAGGGAGCCGACATCCTGATGGTCAAGCCTGCGCTGCCCTACCTCGACGTGATCCGGCGCGTTCGCGATGCCACCGACCTGCCGATCGCTGCGTACAACGTCAGTGGCGAGTATGCGATGGTGAAGGCGGCGGCCCAGGCCGGTTGGCTGGATGAGCGCGCCGCCGTGCTCGAGACGCTGACCGCCATTCGCCGCGCCGGCGCCGACATCGTCATCAGCTACCACGCGAAGGACGCCGCCCGATGGCTTCAGACGTAACCGCCACACCCAAGCTGCGCAGCCGCAAGGACGGCGCCGCCGTCGTGCTCAGCGACCTCGACCGCACGTTGCTGAACCTCATGCAGGGCTCGTTCCCGATGGACCCGCGCCCGTACGCGGCGGTCGCCCGCGAGGCCGGCATCAGCGAGCAGCAGGTGCTCACGGACGTCCGGCGGCTGCTCGACGACCGGATCATCCGCCAGGTCACGCCGATCTACGACACGCGCGCGCTCGGCTACGGGTCGATGCTCGTCGCCGCGAAGGTCGATCCCGAGCACCCGTGGGCGCCCGCGAAGATCATCAACTCACACCCCGGCGTCTCGCACAACTACCTGCGCAACCACGAGTTCAACATGTGGTTCACGCTGGCGGTCGAGGAGGATTCCAAGCTCGGCCTCCAGGGCACGCTCGACGTCCTCCAGGAGGCGACGGGAGCCGAGTCGATTCGCCAGCTGCCGACGCTGAAGCTGTTCAAGATCCGCATGGACCTCGAGATGCAGGGCGACACGAAGGCGCTGTCGACAGAGGGTGTCGCCGCCGAGCCGATCGAGCTTTCACGCCAGGACTACGACGAGTTCGACAAGGACGTCATCCGCGCGACCCAGGGCGACCTGCCCGTCGTGCCCGAGCCCTGGGCCCCGGCCGCCGAGCGGCTCGGCATCTCCGTCGAGGACCTGCTGACCCACCTGCAGGGCATGCAGGACCGCGGCCTGCTGCGCCGCGTCGCGGCGATCCTCTTCCATCGGCGAGCGGGGTTCAGCGCCAACGGGATGGGCGTCTGGCACGTGCCGGACGACCGCATCGCCGACATCGGCCCGCGGATGGCCTCGTTCCGGGGCATCTCGCACTGCTACGAGCGCCCGACGTACGCCGACTGGCCCTACCAGATCTTCACGATGGCCCACGGCCGTTCCAAGGAGGAGTGCGACGCCATCCTCGACGCGATCGCGGCCGAGTTCCCCGAGATCCAGGACCGCGCGACGCTCTACTCCAGCACGGAGTTCAAGAAGATCCGCCTGCTCTACTTCACGGACGCGTTCCGTGACTGGGAGCGGGAGCACGCGGGCGTCTGAGGCGCCTCCCGGTGACCGTCTCCCTGCGCGACACACGCTCGGCCGAGCTGTTCGCCCGCGCACAGCAGTACCTCCCGGGCGGCGTCAACTCGCCGGTCTGGGCGATGCGCGCGATCGGGCGTGACCCGCTCTTCATCGAGCGCGGCGCCGGTGCCGAGATCACCGACGTCGACGGCAACACGTACGTGGACTACGTCTGCTCGTGGGGGCCGCTGATCCTCGGGCACGCCAACCCGCAGGTCGTCGCGGCGGTCGTGGCGGCGGCGCAGGCTGGGACCACGTTCGGCGCCCCCACCGCCGGGGAGGTCGATCTCGCGGAGGAGGTCAGCCGCCGGGTCCCGGGCATCGAGATGCTGCGGATGACCAGCAGCGGCACCGAGGCGGCGATGAGCGCGATCCGCCTGGCGCGCGCGGTGACGGGTCGCGAGAAGCTGCTGAAGTTCGCCGGCGCCTACCACGGACACGTCGATGGGCTGCTCGCCCAGGCCGGCAGCGGTCTGGCGACCGCGTCGCTGCCCTCGAGCCCGGGTGTCCCGGCGGCCGCAGCGGCCGACACCGTGATCGTCCCCTGGAACGACGGCGAGGCCGTCGTCCGCGCCACCCAGGAGCACGAGCTCGCCGCGATCCTCGCCGAGCCCTACCCCGCGAACATGGGCCTCGTGCCGCCGCTGGAGGGGTTCCTCGAGCTGCTGCGCGAGCGCGCGAGCGCGACCGGTGCGCTGCTGGTCTTCGACGAGGTCATCACCGGCCTGCGCGTCGCCCCGGGCGGGGCGCAGGAGCTGACCGGGGTGCTCCCGGACCTGACCCTGCTCGGGAAGATCGTCGGCGGCGGCCTTCCGGCGGCGGCCTATGGCGGCTCGCGCGAGCTGATGGAGCACATCGCCCCGGCCGGCGACGTCTACCAGGCCGGCACGCTCAGCGGCAATCCGCTCGCCGTCGCAGCCGCGATCGCCACGCTCGCGCAGCTCGACGAGCAGGCCTACCTGCGCCTGCACGCGACGACGACGACGCTCGCCGACGGCCTGCGCGAGGCGGCCGGCGACGTTCCGGTGCAGATCTCGAGCACGACCGGGCTGCTGACGGTGTTCTTCACCGACGAGCCCGTGCGCGACTACGCCGGGGCGCTGACCTGCGACACCGACCGCTACGCCACCTGGTGCCGGGCGCTGCTCGCCCGCGGCGTCTACCCGCCGGCCTCGCAGTTCGAGGCCTGGTTCCCATCACTCGCGCACACCGCAGAGCATGTCGAGCGCACGCTCGAAGCTGCCGTCGCTGCGTTCGCGGAGCTCGGATGAGCACCGAGGCCTCGCTGGACCTCGTCGCTGCCCGGCTGCGCGAGGAGGGCGGCCTGCTGGCGCAGGCGCTACTGCCCGGCGGCCCCGTGGTCCCTGCCGGCGATCCGGGGCTCGGCGCCATCGCGGCCGCCGGTCCGCGCGCGGCCGCCGACCCCGCCGCCTACGCCGGCGTCGTCGAGGCCGCCTACGAGGGGCATCTCCTGCATCTCGGACGCTCGCGGGTGCTCGATGGGTCGGACGCCGACCTCGCACTGCTGGCCGGTGACCGGCTCTACGCGCTCGGGCTGGCGTCGCTCGCCGAGCTGGGCGACGTGGATGCCGTGCGCGAGCTGGCGGACGTGATCGGGCTGCGGGCGCTCGCCGCCGCATCCGGCGACGAGGATCTGGCGCGCGCCGCCTGGGAGGCGGGCGCGACCGCGATCGGATATGGCGGATCCAGTGCTCTGGAGGCCGCGAAGGCCGCCGCGCGCAACGGGACTTCGGGCGCAGCCGCCGCCCTGCGCACAGCAACGCGCCAGCTCGGCGGAGACATGGCGCCCGCGCGCTGAGCGAAGGCGCAGCAGACCAGCCGCCCCCGTAGACTTACTCAACGCTAAGGTTCCCGCCCGGTGACGGCAGCCACGCCTGCCGCCCTCACGCTGGAGCACTCGACTGTGGCCGAACGCACGCCCCCAAAAAGCAAGTACACCGTCGACCGCCAGATCCCCGGTGGGTTCGAGGGCGAGACGGTCACGCGCCGGCGCTTCATGAGCGCCGGCGGCCAGGTCGTGGGCGGGGTGGCGGCGGCCGCGTTCGTGCTCCCGGCGATCGGCTTCGCGCTCGGGCCCGTGTTCGAGGAGAAGGAGCAGCCCTGGCAGCCCGTCGGGCGTGTCGGTGAGTTCAACGCCGACGACTACGTCCCGCGCACGATCACGATCGCGCCCGCGATCTCCGACGCGGGCCTGTCCACCGCCTACATCCGCCGCTACAACCCGAACGTCGACGACGAGCCGCGCGACAAGTTCAACGAGTTCATCGCGATCTCGACGCTGTGCATGCACCTTGGCTGCCCGGTGCACTTCGTGACGGCGGCGCAGCGCTTCATCTGCCCCTGCCACGGGGGCGTCTACGACTTCGTCGGCAAGGTCGTCGGCGGCCCGCCGGTGCGCCCACTCGACCGCTTCTACACGCGCGTCGCCGCCGGGACGGTCTTCATCGGGCCGCGCTTCTCGGTCAACAGCGGGCTGGAGCGCTTCAGCCCGCGCGATCCGGGCCAGCCGCTCGACGGCGTCGGCCAGTTCCTCTACCCGTCACGTCCCACGATGCGGAAGCTGCCGAACACCTAGGCCATGCCGAAGATCAAGGCCCCCGCACCCCCTGGCTCCCTGCAGCCCAAGCCCAAGCGCCCGGGCAAGGCCTACGGTCCGCAGACGCCGGCCGAGCACGGCCACGAGGCGGCGGCGACCGCGATCGGCTGGATCGACGAGCGAACCTCGCTGTCCGGCGGCGCCCGCTGGATGATGTTCCGCAAGGTGCCCAAGGGCACCAACTGGTTCTACACGCTGGGCTCGGCGACGATGTTCGCCTTCCTCTCGCAGGCCGTCACCGGCGTCGTGCTGGCGATGTACTACATCCCGTCGTCGACCCGCGCGTACGACTCGATCCGGCACATCAACAACGACGTCTTCCTCGGCGAGTTCGTGCACGGGATGCACAAGTGGGGCTCGACGGTGATGGTGGTCCTGATCTTCCTGCACATGGGCAGGACGTTCTTCTTCGTGGCGTACAAGTACCCGCGTGAGCTGAACTGGGTGATCGGCGTCGCCCTGCTGATCCTCACGATGGCGATGTCCTTCACCGGATACCTGCTGCCGTTCGACCAGCGTTCCTACTGGGCCTCGGTCGTCGGCGTGAACATCAACGGCACCGGCCCGCTGGTCGGCCCGTATCTCTCTGACTTCCTGCGCGCCGGCCCGGACTTCGGAGCGACCACGCTGTCGCGGTTCTACGCGATCCACATGCTGGCGATCCCCGGCGCGATCGCCGCACTGATCGGGTTCCACCTGTACCTCGTCGCGCGGCTCGGCACGACCGCGCCGCCGTGGATCCGCGCGAACCCGCCCGAAGCGCTGCGCGAGGACAAGGTCCGCGCATGAACAAGCAGGAGAAGGAGCAGTACCTCCGCGACTACGGGGTCCTGAAGTCGCAGGGCAAGCCGTTCTTCCCGTACGCGGTCAACAAGGACGCCGCGATGGCGTGCGTCGTGATGGCCGTGATCATCGCGATGTCGATCGTGCTGGGCGCCGAGCTCGGCCCGCGCGTCGACCCGACGACGACGACCTACACGCCGCGCCCGGAGTGGTACTTCTTCTTCCTCTTCGAGCTGCTGCGGATCATCAAGCCGCCGGCGCTCGTCCCGTTCGCGACGATCGGCGTGCCGACCGTCGCAATGATCCTGCTGTTCCTGCTGCCGTTCTACGACCGCAACCCGGAGCGCCGGCCGGAGCGGCGCCCGATCGCGACGACCGCCGGCATCCTCACGATCATCGCGATGGGCTACCTGACCTACCTCGGCGCGTCAGCGGGCCCGCCGGCGGAGATCGACGTCAAGGTCCCGGCGAACGTCAAGCAGCAGGGCGCGCAGGCCGTGGCGACGTTCCAGGCGGGCCAGCAGGTGGTCGCCCAGTCCGGCTGCGGGGCCTGCCACAAGTTCGGTGAGAACGGCAACGACGGCCCCGGGCCCGAGCTGACGGAGATCGGCTCGCGCCTGCCCGGGCAGGCGATCGAGCGCACGCTGATCAACCCGCCGTCGCCGATGCCCTCCTTCAAGGCGCTGCGGGAGACCAACCCGCAGCAGTTCAACCAGATGGTGCAGTTCCTCTCCGAGCTCAAATAGCTCGGACCGGCTGCGCCACAGCGTGATGACCGACGGCCCCGCCAGCGGGACGCTGGAAGAGCCTCAGGTGCAGGCGATGTTCGACCGCATCGCGGGCGTCTACGACCGGATGAACTCGGTCATGACGGCCGGGCTGCACCATCGCTGGCGCCGCCGCGCCGTGGACCTCGCCCAGGTCTCCCCCGGGGACGACGTCCTCGACGTCGCGACCGGCACCGGCGACCTCGCGGTCGAGGTGGCGGATCGGGTCGGCCCAGGCGGCCACGTGCTCGGGTCCGACTTCTCTGAAGGGATGCTCGCGCTGGCGCGCGCCAAGGATCCGCGAATCACCTGGGAGTGGGCCAACGCGCTCGACCTGCCCTACGCGACCGGCCGCTTCGACGCGGTCACCGTCGGCTTCGGGGCCCGGAACTTCTCCGACCTGGACGCCGGCCTGCGCGAGCTCGCGCGCGTCACCCGCCCCGGCGGGCGGGTCGTCGTGCTCGAGATCACGACACCGTCGCGTCCCCCGCTCTCGACCTTCTACCGCGCCTGGTTCGACCGCGTGGTCCCGCTGATCGGCCGGTTCGCCGGCGACGGTGACGCGTACACGTACCTGCCGAACTCCGTCAAGCGCTTTCCCGGGCCGCACGAGCTGGCACAGCGGCTCGCAGGGGTGGGCCTCGACGACGTGCACTACCTGCTGACGGCCGGCGGGATCATCGCGATCCACACCGGGCGCAAGCCGCTCGAGGACTGACGGTGGCGCCTGAGCCGCTCACGCCCGAGACCGCTGAGCTCGTTCGCGCAGGCGGCGACCACGTCCCCGCGCTGCTGCAGGCGGTCGAGGTGCGGCTGCGCGCCGACGCCGCCGCGCACGCGGCGCCGCTCGACGTGCACGCGGTCGCCACCGTCGAGGCGGGAGGAAAGCGCCTGCGGCCGCTGCTCGTGCTGCTCGCCGCGGGGCCTCCGCAGACACCGCAGCAGGAGCGAGCGCTCGTGGACGCCGCCGCAGCCGTGGAGCTCGTGCACAGCGCGACGCTCGTGCATGACGACGTGCTCGACAGCGCCGACCTGCGCCGCGGCCGGCCGACGGTCGTCGCGCAGGGTGGCCGCGACCAGGCGGTTGCGACCGGCGACGCACTGTTCGCGCGCGCGTTCGCGGCGCTGACGCAGGCCGGCGAGCCCGAAGCCGTGCGCATCCTCAGCGACGCCTGCTCGGCGCTGGCGCGTGGAGAGCTGCTGCAGCGTGCCGACGCCTGGGACACCTCGATCGATCTCGAGCGCTACATGCTGCGCTGCGAGCTGAAGACCGCGCGGTTGTTCGAGGCGGCGTGCCGGCTCGGCACGCTCGTCACCGGGCAGCCGCAGCTGGACCTCGGCGGCTTCGGCCGGCGGATCGGGCTCGGATTCCAGATCCTCGACGACGTGCTCGACGTGTCGGGTCCGGCCGCGCAGACCGGAAAGCACCGCGGCACCGACCTGCTCGACGGCACCGTGACACTCCCGCTGATCATCGCCCGCGAGCGCGACGGGGCGATCGCGAGCGTCGACCTGCGCAGCATCACTGGCGCGGGCGAGGCCGAGGCGCTGTGCGAGCGCATCGAGGCGACGGGCGCGCTCGAGGAGTCCCGGGCCCGCGCCCACGATCTCGTCGCGGGCGCGAAGCGGGAGCTGGACGTGGCCGCGTTCGGCCCCGAGCGCGCAGGCGCGCTGGCGCTCGTCGCAGACGGCGTCGTGGCGCGGTACGCCTAGAAGGCCTAGAAGTCCTCGGGCAGGATCAGATCCTGCTCGAGCGCGGTGCCGAACCGCGCGACCTCGTCCTCGATGCCGGACTCGACCAGCTCATGGAGCGAGCGAGCGAGCGCGGCGCTGCCACCCTCGAGCACCAGGTCGTAGTGGTCGACGACCTCGTCGCCGACGACGACCGTGCCATGCGACTCGCAGTTGGGACAGCGCAGCTCGAGCTTCCAGTGGCGCGGGCCGGCCTCATCCCAATCGACGGGCTGGACGAACGGACAGCTGCAGGCACCACACACCGTCAGATCGACGGCGGCCTCGGCGTGCGCCGAGGCAGCAGGGGTGGGCAGCGACTCCGGCGCCACGGGCGCAGGGGTGTCCTCGAGATACACGATCTCGATCTTGCGGCCGGAGGGCAGCGTGAGCTGGCGGGCCGCGGGATTGGTGTCGTTGTGGTGGTGCATGACGAGGTGGACCGGGTCTTCGAGCACTGCATCGGCTCCGACGACCACACCCTTGAACACTGGTAGTACCCAAAAGGTTCGGGTTTAGACCACATTTACGACCAACGACCATTGACAGCGTGTCCAGGACATGCTCGGTCCCGCCTGCGATGGCGGTACGCTTCCGGGGATGCCCATCGGACCGCTGGAGCTCGGGATCGTCCTCCTGATCGTGCTCCTCATCTTCGGGCCCAAGAAGCTCCCCGGGCTCGGGAAGCAGCTCGGCACCGGCATGCGCGAGTTCAAGGACTCGATCACCGGGAAGGACAAGGACGACGTCGACGACGGCAAGGTTGCGCTGCCCCCAGCGCCGGCGGCGACCCCCGAGCCCGAGCCGCAGCCCGAGCCGCAGGCCGAGGACCGGCCCGCGGCTGGCGCCTGACGGCGCTCGCCGTTCGGCGCCATGCCCGTCATCCGGCCGATCGGGCACGCAGACCGCCTCAGCATCGTCGATCACCTCGACGAACTGCGCAGGCGGCTGATCTGGTGCATCGCCTTCTTCTTCGTCGCGTTCTCGTTCTGTTACGCCAAGAACGGGGCGATCCTCGAGATCGTCAACCGCCCGCTAGATCAGGCGCAGCAGCCCGGTAAGGGCAACGACCCGCTGGAGCAGTCGGCGCGCTACGACCGCGCGATCGGGCTTGCGCTCGCAAAGCTCGCGCCCGCGCTCGCCGGGACCCGCGGCGCCCTCGGCGGCCTCGCGGCCGAGCCCGGCGTCAGCGCCGCCACCCGCGCCGAGGTGCTGCGCGCCGGAGCGCAGCTCGAAGTGGCCGCTGCCGCACTGGTCCGCGCCGCGAAGACCGTCCCGACGGACACCAGCCGCAAACCCGTCACGCTCGGCGTCGCCGAGCCGTTCGTCGCCACGTTCACGGTCGCCGGCTACGCGGCGCTGCTCCTGGCCTTCCCGTTCATCCTCTGGCAGGCATACGCGTTCCTGTTACCCGCGCTGGACGGGCGCGAGCGCCGCGTCGCGCTCCCGCTGATGGCGCTCGTCCCCGTGCTCTTTGCGCTCGGCGTCGCGTTCGGCTACTTCGTCGCGCTCCCGCGGGCCGTCGACTTCCTGCAGAACTTCAACGACGACGAGTTCGACATCCTGATCCAGGCGCGCGACTACTACCGCTTCGTCGTGCTGTTCCTCGCGCTGATGGGCCTCGCCTTCCAGGTACCCGTCGGCGTGCTCGTGCTCACCAGGACCGGCCTGGTCACCGCGCGCACGCTGTGGGTCCGCCAGGGCTACGTGATCCTCGGGATCGCCGTCGTCGCGGCCGTCGTCACGCCCACGCCCGACCCCATCACGATGATCGTCACGATGGCGCCGCTGATCATCCTGTACGAGCTGAGCATCGGGCTCTCGTACCTCTTCCGGCCCGCCGGCGGGTCGCTTCGCAGTCGCTGGGACCAGGCCTGGGACGACGACGACGAGGACGACGACGACGACGAGGACGACGACGGCCTCGACGACGACGACGAGGGCACGGCGGCAGCTGACGCCGAGGATGGGCCCGCCCGCGTATCCTGACGGCATGCTGTTTGACCTGCGCGGCAAAGGCCGCCGCCGCACCGTCCAGGTGATCTACCTCTCGCTGGCCATCCTGATGGGCGGAGGCCTCGTGCTGTTCGGCATCGGCGGCGCCACCAGCGGCGGGCTTTTCGACGCCTTCAGCAGCGACAGCAACACCAGCAACACGAGCGGCCTCTACAGCAAGCGCATCGAGACCTACACGAAGCAGGTCACGGCGAACCCCAAGAACGAGCAGGCCTGGGCCGGCCTCGCCCGCGCACAGGTGCAGCAGGCATCGATCGACGGATACGACCAGGGGACCGGCACCTACACGGAAGAGGGCCTCAAGGGCCTCCAGGTCGCCGCCGACTCCTGGGAGCGCTACCTCGCCCTCGATCCCAAGAAGCCCGACGGCAACCTCGCCTCGCTGATGGTCACCACGTACGGTGCGACCGCGCTCAACGACCCCGTGAAGTCGGCGCAGGCACTCGCGATCGTGATCGACGACCGCGGCGGCAGCTCGGCGCTCTACACCCAGCTCGCCGTCCTCTACTACGCGGCCGGCAACGTCCGCAAGAGCGTGCTCGCCGAACGCGACGCCGTCGCCCGCGCCGAGCCCGCGCAGCGCAAGCTCGTCAAGGCCCGGATCGCCGCCCAGCGCAAGCAGATCGACAAGGCCAAACTCTCCAGCGCCGTCGACCAGGGCGCCGCCGCGCAAGGCACCGGCGGATAGTCCCCGGTCGCGGCCGAGCGGCTACCATCACTCGCTCGCGAGCGCCCTCACAGGCTCCGCGAACGCCCGCCCCTGTAGCTCAATTGGCAGAGCAGCGGACTCTTAATCCGAAGGTTCTTGGTTCGATTCCAAGCGGGGGCATGGTTGTGTGACGGGCTCTCGCGGCGCCTGAGCCCACCCGCAGGCCGGCCGCTGTGCTTGCGCACTATCGGCCGGCTGCGTTCGGCCTCATGCATCCGCGATAGCCGCGCCACTCAACCATGCCCTTCGGGCTTACGGCTCGCGGCCTTCTCTGCGAGGATCGCGCTTGTGCTGGCTTGTGTTGATGGCTTGGTGATGCCTGCGGAGGAGGCCCGGATCTCGGTCTTGGACGAGGGGCTGCTGCGGGGCGATGGTGTGTTCGAGGTTGCGCGGGTGTATGCGGGGGTCGCGTATGCGCTGGATGAGCACCTTGAGCGCATGGCGAAGTCGGCCGCGGGGCTGCGGCTGCCGTTCGCTCCGGAGCTGTTCGCCGCGGATGCGGTGGGGCTGCTGGACGGCGGCGAGGCTGGGGCGGATGGGTACCTGCGGCTGGTCGCGACCCGGGGTGGCCGGCGGATCCTGCTGCTGGAGCCCGTGCGCGACGTGCCGGAGACGATCGCGCTGGCGACGATCCGCTACGGGCCGACGCGCGTGCTGGACGGGATCAAGTCGCTGTCGTACGGCGCGAACATGCTCGTGACGCGCCTGGCCCAGGAGCAGGGCGCCGATGAGGCGCTGCTCGTCACGCCGCACGGGCGCGTGCTTGAGGGCGCGCGGCAGGCGTTCGTCTGCTCGCTCGACGGCGACACGCTCGTGACGCCGCCGCTCAGCGATCACATCCTCGACTCGATCACCCGCCGGCGCGTGCTCGAGACGGGCCTCGTGACCGAGCGTTCGATCTCCGCTGACGAGCTGCCGTTCGCGACCGAGGCGTTCCTGGCCGTCACCACGGTCGAGGTGCATCCGGTCCACGCGATCGACGGCGTCCGCCTGCAGCCCGCTCCCGGGCCGCTCACCACCGCGGTCGCCGAGCGCGTGCGCGCGGTCATCGCCGCTGCGGTCACCGCGTGAAGGTCGTCACCGTCATCGGGAACCGCCCGCAGTTCGTGAAGGCGGCGGCCGTCTCGCTGCTGCTCCGCGAGCAGCACGAGGAGCTCCTGATCCACACCGGCCAGCACTACGACGACGACCTCTCGGCGATCTTCTTCCAGGAGCTCGGGATCCCGCGTCCGGAACTGCAGTTCGGCATCGGCGGCGGCTCCAACACCGACCAGACCGCGCGGATGCTCACGGCGCTCGGCCCGGTGCTCGACAGCGAGCGCCCCGACGCGGTGCTCGTCTACGGCGACACCAACTCGACGCTCGCCGGCGGTCTGGCCGCGGCGCAGCGGCTGATCCCGGTCGCGCACGTCGAAGCGGGCATGCGCTCGTTCGATCGCGCAATGCCGGAGGAGCTCAACCGCGTCCTCACCGACCACCTCTCCGAGCTGCTGCTGTGCCCGTCACCGACCGCCGTCGCGAACCTCGAGCGCGAGTCGGTCGTCGGCCGTGTCGAGCTCGTCGGGGACGTCATGGTCGACGTCGCGGAGCTGATTCGCCCGCGCGCGGCAGCTGACGGCGAGATCCTCGCGCAGGCGCGCGTCGAGCCCGGGGGCTACCTGCTCGCGACCTCGCACCGCGCCGGGAACGTCGACGACCCCGACCGGCTGCGCGCGCTCGTCCGCGTGCTGCGCGAAGCGTCCGACCTGCCCGTGGTGCTGCCGCTGCACCCGCGCACGCGCGCACGCCTCGAAGCCGCCGGGCTGCTCGGCGAGCTCACGGCCGGCGATCGCGTGCGCGTGCTCCCGCCGCTCGGCTACGTGCCGTTCACCGCGCTGCTCACGCGCGCCGCCGCCGTCCTGACCGACTCCGGCGGCGTGCAGAAGGAGGCCTACCTCGCCGGGGTCCGCTGCGTGACGATGCGCGACACGACCGAATGGGTCGAGACGGTGCAGACCGGTTGGAACACGCTCGTCGACCTCGACGTGGACGCTGCCCGCGCAGCGCTCGCCACGGCGCTGCCGTCCGAGCGGCCCGAGCTGTACGGCGACGGGCATGCGGGCGCACGCGTCGTCGCTGCCGTCGGCACGCTCGCCGGCTGACCGGCGCAGCTCAGGGACGGCCGAGCCGCACGAGCGCGACCGGCGAGCCGGCAAACGCGGCGGGGTCGAGCACGCCACGGCCGTCAAGCACCGCGCGGGCACCCGGGACGTCAGCCGGGCCCAGTGTCCGGTACTGCTCGTGGTCGGCCTGGACGATCGCCGCGTCGAAGGTCTCACCGCTCCACGGCGTGAAGCCCAGCGCCTCGACCTCCGCGGCGTCATAGAGCGGATCGGAGGCGACCGGGACCGCGCCCGCGGCCAGCAGCGCGTCGCGGGTCGCGAAGGCGCCGCTGAACGCCGTCTCCTTGACCCCACCGCGATAGGCGACGCCGAGGATCAGGACGCGCGCACCGTCGAGTGAGCCGCCGAGTGCGGCGGACAGCCGCTCGACGGCGTACTGCGGCATCGCCTCGTTGGCCGAACGCGCGGCGCGCGGCAGCGTCGCCTGCGGGTCGCCCTCGAGATAGAAGCGGGGATAGACCGGGATGCAGTGACCGCCGACCGCGATGCCGGGCTGGTGGATGTGGCTGAACGGCTGGCTGTTGGCCGCCTCGATGACCCGCACCCCGTCGAGTCCACGCGCATCGGCGAACCGCGCGAGCTGATTGGCGAAGGCGATGTTCACGTCACGGTAGGTCGTCTCGGCGAGCTTCGTCAGCTCGGCCGCCTCGGCCGAGCCCATCGGCCACACCTCAGCGTCCAGAAACGCCTCGTACAGCTCGCAGCCGCGCTGCTCCCCGGCCTCGCTGAGGCCGCCGACGAGCTTGGGGTAGGTCTCGAGGTCCTTGAAGATCCGCCCGCTGTAGACGCGCTCGGGGCTGAAGACCGTGAAGAAGTCGCGCTCACCGGCCAGGCCGCTGGCCGCCGCGAGCGCGGGGGCGATTCGCTCACGCGTACTCCCGACCGGGAGTGTCGTCTCGATGCTGACGGTGGTCCCCGCCTGCAGGCCGCGGCCGATGTCGGCGACGACCGCGTCGAGGATGCGCCAGTCGGGGCGCGCGTCGTCGTCGACCATCAGCGGCGGCACCGCGATGACGAGATCCGGTCCCTCGGCGACCGCGGCCGCCGTATCGGTGACGGCGCGCAGCCGGCCGTCGCCGACGATCTCGCTCAGCGCGTCCGCGAGCCCGGTCTCGCCGGGGAACGGCTCCTTGCCCTGGTTGACGAGGCCGACGACTCGTTCGTCGATGTCGCAGCCGACGACCTGGTGGCCGGCGCGGGCGATGGCGGAGGCGAGCGGCAGGCCGATCTTGCCGAGCGCGACGACGACTGCGCGCATCAGCCGGCGGCGGCCTCTGCCACGGGGCGCACCGTCTCGCCGCTCGCGGCGGCGTCCAGGACGGCGTCCGCGTAGACGGCCGCCTCGAGCCCCTCGGCGAGCGAGACGACGTGCGCGTCCTCGTCACCGGCGATGAAGTCCAGGAACGCCTCGAGCTCGACCAGGAGCGGCTCACGGCGGGCCAGCGCGTAGCGGGTCGCGTTGCCCTCGCTGACGCCGCGCAGCGCCTGGGTGGCGCTCCACTCCGAGGCGGTCTCGCCGTTCTCGTAGAAGGTGAGGTCGGCGGTCAGCGTGTCCGCGACGAGCATGCCGCGCTCGCCGAGCACGCGCGTCTTGCGCACCTTCGCGGGCGAGAGCCAGTCGACGACCGTGTTGAAGCTGACCGAACTCTCCAAGCGGCCGGTGACGAGGACGAGGTCCTCGTGCTCGCGGCCCATCCGGTGCTGGGTCTGGGCGGCGAGCCGCTCGATCCGCGAGCCGCCGATCCAGCGCACGAGGTCGAGGTCGTGCGTCGCGAGGTCCTTGACCACGCCGACGTCACGGATGCGGTTGGGAAACGGCCCGACGCGCTCCGTCGCAATCAGGAACACGTCGCCGAGCTGGCCCTCGCGCGTGCGCTTGCGCAGCTCGAGCAGCGCCGGATTGCAGCGCTCCACGAACCCGACGGCCGCACGCACGCCGGCCGTCTCGCAGACGCGCATGATCTCGCGCGCCTCGGCGATCGTGGCGGCGAGCGGCTTCTCGATCAGCATGTCCACCCCGGCATGGGCCAGGGTGCGCGCCGCCTCGACGTGATCCTCGGTCGGCACGGCGATCACGGCGAAGTCCGGAGCGCCCGCGGCGAGCAGCGCTTCAGCCGACGGGAAGACCCTGCCGGGCCCGGCGACCGCGCCGTAGCGGTCCCCGCCGGGATCCACGGCGCCGGCGAACAGCACACCCGGAGTGCTCTGCAGAAGCCGCGCGTGGTGGCGGCCCATCATGCCCAGGCCCAGAACGGCGCCGCTCAGCAGTGGTCGGTCGGAGGAGGCGCCCATGTGGCCACTAGGGTAACGGCGATGTCGGCTCATTCTGCACCCGGCCTGGTCCTTAGTCCGGGCGCGCAGATCGGCGAGGGCGTGCGCTTCGGTGCCAATGTCGTCGTGCATGACGGCGTCGTCCTGGGCGACGGCGTGACCGTCCAGGACGGGGTGATCCTCGGCAAGCCGGCCGTGCTCGCGCCGACCTCGGCGAACGCCGGAGCCGTATCCGACGGGCTGATCGTCGAGGCGGGCGCTGCGATCTGCGCCCAGGCGGTGGTCTTCTCCGGCGCGCACATCGGGCCGGGCGCGATCGTCGGCGACCAGGCGTACGTGCGCGAGCGCGCGGTGATCGGCGCAGGCAGCGTCGTCGGACGCGGATCGGCCATCGACAACGACGTCGTGGTCGGCGAGCGCGTGCGAATCCAGACGAACGTGTACCTCACGGCCTTCTCGATCGTCGAGGATGACGTCTTCGTCGGTCCCTGCGCCATGACCACGAACGACGACACGATGGCGCGGGCGCCCGCCGGCTACCGGATGCGCGGAGCGACGCTGCGGCGCGCGTGCCGGATCGGCGGCGGCGCGGTGCTGGTCCCGGGCGTCGAGGTCGGCGAGGAGGCGTTCGTCGCGGCGGGCGCCGTCGTCACCGCGAACGTCGCGCCGCGGGCCGTCGTGATGGGCGTCCCCGCGCGGGTCGTTCGCGAGGTGCCGGACTCCGAGTTGTTGGAAAGGTTTCGCTAGGCGGGTTGCAACAAGGGTGAGCGCTCGCCGGTCCACACGACCTGATCGCGTGCGGGGCCGACGCCCAGGAGCCCGACCGGGACGCCGACGGCATCCGCGATGAAGCGCAGGTAGGCGTGCAGCGCCTCGGGCAGTTCGTCGGCGGTCCGACAGGCCGTGATGTCCTGGTTCCAGCCGGGCAGCTCGGTGTAGATCGGCGTGACGTGGTGCAGAATCGTCTGGTGGTAGGGGAAGGTCTCGACCTCGGCCCCCTCGGCGGTGCGGTAGCCGGTGCAGACCTGCAACGTCTCGAAGCTGTCGAGGACGTCGAGCTTGGTGATGACGAGTGACGTCATCCCGTTGATCCGCGCGGCGTAGCGCAGGGCGATCAGGTCGATCCAGCCGGTGCGCCGCGGGCGCCCGGTCGTCGTGCCGAACTCGCCGCCGCGCTGGCGCAGCTCCTCGCCGAGGTCATCCTCGAGCTCGGTCGGGAACGGACCGGCGCCGACACGCGTGGCGTAGGCCTTGGCAACGCCCCAGACCTCGTCGATGTCGCGCGGCCCGACGCCGCTGCCGACACACGCCGCACCGGCGACCGGGTTCGAGGAGGTCACGAACGGATAGGTGCCGTGATCGATGTCGAGGAGCGCCGCCTGCGCGCCCTCGAAGATCACGAGCTGCTCGTGGTCGAGCGCGCGGTGCAGCAGCGCCGAGGTGTCGGCGATGTGCTGCTCGAGGCGATTGCCGTAGAGCAGGTACTGCTCGGTCATCGCCTGCAGGTCGAGCAGCGGATCGCGCTCGAACGGGCGCAGCATCAGCTTCTTGGGCTCGAGCGCGGCCATGATCTTCTGCTTGAGGATCTTCTCGTCGAGCAGATCCTGGACGCGGATGCCCAGACGCATCGCCTTGTCCGCGTAACAGGGACCGATCCCGCGCTTGGTGGTCCCGATCTCGAGCTTGCCGAGCTTGGCCTCACCCGCGTGGTCGAGCATCACGTGGTAGGGCATGATCAGGTGCGCGTTGGCGCTGACCTTGAGGTTGCCGACGTCGACGCCGCGCTCCTTGAGGCCGTCGATCTCACCGATCAGGACGGCGGGATCGATCACGACGCCGTTCCCGATGACGCACGTGGCGCCCGGGTACAGGATGCCGGACGGGATCAGGTGAAACTTGAACGTCTCGTCGCCGCGCACGATCGTGTGCCCGGCGTTGTTGCCGCCCTGGAAGCGTGCGACGACTGCTGCGTTCTCGGCGAGCAGGTCGACGACTTTGCCCTTTCCTTCGTCGCCCCACTGCGCACCGACGATGACGATGCTCGGCATGAGGGTGTGAGTGTAGGCCGGAGGCGCTCGCGACCGGCGTCAGGTCAGCCGCAGGTCGGCGGCCGACGGCGCGGCCGCACCCTCGTCGCCAGGGCCCTGCGTCTGGCGGCGGTCGACGACCTCGAAGCGGCGGCGGTCGCGGCCGAAGAACGGGCACACGTCGCACATCTCCTCCAGGCGGGACACCGTGCGTTCGCCGATCTGCTCGGCCAGCGCTCCGCGCTCGAGGTTGGTCGTGATCAGCATCGCCCGCTCGGCCTCGTAGCGCGCGTTGACGATCGCGTAGAGCTGCTCGAGCACCCACGCGCTGGTCTTCTCCGCGCCGACGTCGTCCACGTGCAGCAGGTCGACCTCCGTGAGGCGGTCCATCAGGTGCGTGTACGAGCCCTCACGGTCGCTCTCGAACGTTTCGCGGATCTCGGCCAGCAGCCGGGGGAGCGAGTAGATCGCGACGCTGTGTCCCGCCTCCAGCGCGGACGAGGAGACGAGCATCGCCAGCGTCGTCTTGCCGGTGCCCACGCCGCCGAAGAACCACAGCCCGCGACCCTCCGCCAGGCGCTCGCCGAGCCGGCGCACGTAGCGGCGTGCGACGTCGACCTGCGGCCCGGGCATCTCGGTGACGGGCGGCCGGTCGAACGACACGCCCCGGTAGCGCCGCGGCACCACGGCCGAGAGCGAGCGCTGGCGCCGCGAAGCGATGAGCTGCGGCCGGCAGCGGCACGGGACGACGCTGCGGCCATCCTCCTGCTCGACCCACCCGGATCCGTCGCAGATCTTCAGCGCACAGGACGTCATGCAGCCTGGACGTGGCCCATGAACTTCGGATACTTGTTGAGGAACGTCAGCTTGACGGTGCCCAGTGCGCCGTTGCGGTGCTTGGCGATGATCAGCTCGCTGACCCCCGGCTCCTCGGACGGGTGGTCGGAGTCCTCCGGGTTGTAGTACTCGTCGCGGTAGATGAACATCACGAGGTCCGCGTCCTGCTCGATCTGCCCTGATTCGCGCAGGTCCGAGAGCATCGGCCGCTTGTCGGTGCGCGATTCGACGCCGCGGGAGAGCTGGGAGAGCGCGATCACGGGGACCTTCAGCTCGCGGGCGAGGATCTTCAGGCCGCGGCTCATCTCGCCGACCTGCTGCACGCGGCTGTCGTAGCGCGTGTCGGCCCGCATCAGCTGGAGGTAGTCGATGATGATCAGGCCCAGGCCGCCCTGGTCATGGAAGCCCTGGTGCAGGCGGCGTGCCTTTGCGCGGATGTCGAGCAGGCTGATGTCCGACGAGTCGTCGATGAACAGCGGCGAGCGGTCGTAGTCGTTGGCCGCGGTGAGGACCTTGTTCCACTGCGCGCCCTTCACCCGGCCCTTGCGCAGGTCGTCGCCCGCGATGCGGGCGTGGGACGCGACGAACCGCTGCGCGAGCTCGCCCTCGGACATCTCGAGCGAGAACAGCGCGACCGGCCGCGCATCGGGGCCGGCGAGCGCCAGGTTCTCGGCGATGTTCGTCACCAGCGCGGACTTGCCCATCGACGGGCGTGCGGCGAGGATGATCAGGTTGCCCGGCTGGAAGCCGCCGGTGATCGCATCGAGGTCGTCGAAGCCCGAGCGCACGCCGGTGATGCTCTGCCCGTTCTCGTTGAGCGTCTGCCAGCGCGTGATCTCCTGTTCGAGGACCTCGCCGACGGGCCGGAAGTCCTTCCCGTCGCCGCCCATGCGGATGTCGAGGATCGCGCGCTCCGCCTCGTCGACGATGTCGGCGGGCTCGCCCTCGCGGGCGAAGACGCTCGACTGGATCCGGTAGGACGCATCGAGCAGGCGCCGCAGGTGTGCGAGGTCCTTGACGATCTGCGCGTAGCGGCGCAGGTTGCCGACCGCCGGCACGGCGGTCACGAGCCCGGCGATCTCCTCGGCGCCGCCGGCCTCCTCGAGCTTTCCGCGCGCCTTCAGCTCCTCGGTGACGCTCAGCACGTCGAGGTCGACCCCGCCCGAGAACAGGTCGGCCATGACCTCGAAGGCGACGCGGTGGCGCCCGCGGTAGAAGTCCGCGGCCTTCAGCTCCTGCTCGACGATGAAGGTGTAGTGCGCCTTCTCGGACAGCAGGATGGCACCGAGGACGGCCTGCTCCGCCTCGATCGAATGCGGCGGAGTCGACCCCGCGGGGACGGTTGCGGCGGGCTGCGCGGGGGCCAGGGTCATGCGACGTCCGAAGCTAGCAACGGCGCCGGGCGCCACGCACGGGCGCTTGCCGCAAATGGCGCACGAATAGTTCGAGCGCTGCGCAGAGTGGTGGTCGGACTGCGGAGAGTGGTGGCGCTCGCGCTACTGCGCGACGACCATCGTCTTCACGCTGGCCGCGACGCCCCCGTCGAGCTCGAGCTCGACGACGTACGTCCCGACGTGCTTGATCGGCTCTTCGAGCGCGATCTTGCGGCGATCCACATCCACCCCGCGGGCCTCCTTGATCGCCTCAGCCACGTCGGCGTTGGTGACCGAGCCGAACAGCCGGCCGTCATCGCCCGCCTGGCGTGCGATCGTGAGGACGGTCTTGGCGAGGAGGTCGGCGAGCTCGCCGGACTGCGCTGCGAGATGCTCCTGCGCGCGCTCCTGTGCAGCGACATTCGCGGCTGCTGCGACCAGGCCGCCCTTGGTGGCCGGCTCGGCGAGCTTGCGCGGCATCAGGAAGTTGCGCAGGTAGCCCTTCGACACGTCGACGACGGCGCCCTTGGAGCCGAGGTTCTCGACGTCCTGCAGGAGGATTGCCGACGGCATCAGTCGCGGTCCCGATCGCGGTCGCCGCGATCACGCCGGCCACGGGTGCCCTCGTTCGGCGGCTCGGCGGCGTAGGGCATGAGCGCCAGTTCACGTGCGCGCTTGACGGCGTTCGCAACCTGGCTCTGGTGGCGGCGGCACAGCCCCGTGATGCGGCGTGAGCGGATCTTCCCGCGCTCGGACGTGAACCGCGACAGCGTCGCGATGTCCTTGTAGTCCGCGTACTCGATCTTGTCCTTGCAGTACAGGCAGGGCTTGCGCCGGCCGGTGCCGGGTCCACCCTTCTTGTCCCGCTTACGGGTCGGCTTGGTGCGCTGCTTTGCCACGGTGATCCTTGTTTCGTCCTACGACGTGAGAAACGCGCCCACGGCGCGTCAAGCACACAGTGTAGACGGATCTGGTTGGTCGCAGGATCGTGCGCTCGCGGCGACGGATCGCCACCCGGTTCATTGCCGATGCACCCAGCATCGGCTGCAGAACCGGACGTCGCCCGTCATCCACGAGCACCACGCCCTGCGACCAACAGAAAAGCCCCGCTAGTCGTAGAACTTGCGGGGCGGTGTACTAGAACGGAATGTCGTCCTCGGCCGGGGCGCCGCCGCCTGCGGGTGCGGTGGCGAAGTCGCTGGTGTCGACCGGGACGTCGGACTGCGGGGTGAAGCTGCGGGCCGGCTGACCGCCGCCACCGCCCTCCTGGCCGCCGCCGAGGAACTGGACGGTGTCGGCGATGATGTCGATGGCGGAGCGCTTGCCGGCCTCGCTCTCCCACTCGCGCCACTCCAGGCGGCCGTCGAGCGCGATGCCGCGGCCCTTGGACAGGTAACGCGCGCAGTTCTCGCCCTGGGCGCCCCAGACGGTTACGTCGAAGTAGTTGGGCTTGTCCACCCACTCACCGCTGGAGTTGTCCTTGCGACGCGTGTTGACGGCGACGCGCAGCTTGCAGACGGAGGTTCCGCTCGGCAGCGAGCGGAGCTCGGGGTCGGCAGTGAGGTTCCCGGTGATGATGACCCGGTTGATGTTCGAGGCGGCCATGGGCCGTGCTCCTTTCGGGGGCGAACGATGTCTCGTCGTCTCGATCGACTTGTTGGCGGCGAGTCTAGACCCGGGTCCGGCCATCATCGGTCGTTCGGGTGCGTACTTCCGCGCTATTTGCGCGGTCGCGCATCAGAGTCCGCGTCTGACAGTGCGGAACGGGCGCCCCGCAGGCGCTGCGGTGAGCGTGCCTTCAGCCTGCGGCGGGCTCGGAGACCGCCTCCTCGGCGACCTCCGGTGCGGGCACGGCGGACTGGCGCAGATCGGGCGGTGCGGGCGCGTCGTGCCGGAGCTTGATGATCCGGAACCGCGTGATGCCGTCGGTGATCCGCAGCGTGCGCGAGAGCTGCTCGAGCAGGGCGGGCGGGCCCTGGAACTGCAGCAGGCTGTAGTCGACATCCGGTGCGTGGTCGATCTCGTAGGCCATCGAGCGACGCCCGTACTCGTTGTCGCTGACGATCGTGCCCTGCGCCTGGACCAGCGCGCGGACGTCGTCGAGCATCTTCGTGCGCTGCGCGTCGTCGAGCTGGACGTCGAGGAGCAGCATCAGGTCATATGTGGACGCGGGGGCAGCCATGAGCGGTCGATCACGGTAGCAGGGGGGTGCCGCCGGTGAGGCCGTGGCTAGGCCGGGCGTGGACCCCTCCCACCATGGATCGCCGCCGCGCCGGCTCCCGTCTGTGGGCCTGCTGCTCGTGGGCCTGGCCGTTGGCCTGCTCGCGCTCTGGCCGCGCCTGCGCCCGGCGGATCCTGTGGTCCCGGACTCGCGTCCCCGGGCGGTCATCGTGCCGTCCGGGGACGCACACCCGGTCTCTGCGCCGCCCGCGAGGCCGCGAGCCCACCGTCCGCGCCCGCGGAGACGGGCGCGGGCACCGGCGCGGAGCCGACAGCGGTCAGCGCCGAGCGGCGGCTCCGCACACGCGAACGTCCCGCGCCGCGTCCCAGGGCCCGTGGTCCGGGACGTTCGGCCGGCGCGCCCGCCCGCAGCCGTCACGCAGCCGCAGGCGGCCGCGCGTGAGTTCGGCTGGCCCTAGTACATCCGCACTAGTCGCCCCAGATCGTCGTCGAACCCGCCTTGCGGCGGATGTCCATGATCTGCTCGTCGACCCAGTCGCCCGGTGACCGTGCGGTGACGATCGCCTCGAGGCCCGCCGCGCGGCGATCGCGCTCCGCCTGGCTCATCGTCAGCGCCGCGTGGATCGAATCCGCGAGCTCCTGGATGTCGAACGGGTTCACGCTCAGCGCGAACTCCCCGAGCTCCTCGTGAGCGCCCGTGTTCTCCGAGAGGATCGAGACGCCGGCACGGCGGTTGACGAGCGGTCCTTCCTTCGCGACGAGGTTCATGCCGTCGAACATCGCGTTGACCAGCAGCACGTCGTAGTTGCGGTAGGAGGCCATCGCCTCCTCGAGGTCGTCACGGAGCTTGAGGTTGATCGGCATCCAGTCGGGCGTGCCGTGGCGGTGGTTGACGACGGCCACGAGCGCCTCGATCCGCTCGAGGTACTCGGCGTACTCGGGCACGTCGGTCCGCGACGGCATCAGCTGCGCGACGAACGTCACGCGCTCGCTGAACTCCGGGTGCTGCTCGAGGAACAGGTCGAATGCGCTGAATCCCCGCAACACGTTCTTCGAGAGGTCGGCGCGGTCGACGCGCAGGATCAGGAACTCCCGCCGCCGCCGCAGCAGCTCCTGCTCGAAGGCGAGCGTGCGCTCGGACTCCGCCACCTTCAGGGTGGCTGCAGCGTCGATCGGCAACGGGTAGCTGCGCACCCACACCTCGCGGCCCTCGTGATGCACGATGCCGGCGTCGAAGTCGACGTCGAGGTCCAGCAGGTCCCGGCAGCACTGCAGGAAGTTGCGCCGGTAGGCCTGTGTGTGGAAGCCGATGATGTCGTTGGCCAGGAGCCCGTGGAAGAGCTCCTCGCGGATCCGGTTCGGGAGCACGCGCCACGAGTCCGACTGCGTCCACGGAATGTGGATGAAGTGATGCAGGAAGACGTCTGGCCGCGCGCGCCGGACCAGTCCGGGCAGCGTGTACAGGTGGTAGTCGTGCACCATCACGACCGGCTCAGGGCGTCCGTCGATCTCCTCCAGCACGGCCTGCGCGAGGTCGTCGTTGACCACGTTGTAGCCGTACTCGAACGCCTCGATCTCGTTGCGGCGCACATCCGGTGCGTTCGACAGGTCCCACAGGTAGTGCTGGATGAACCACAGCATCGGGTTCGCGAAGACGTTGTAGAAGCGGTCGTAGGCGACCGGGTCGCTCTCGACCAGCCGCACGAGGTACTCGCCCCCGGTCGGTGAGCGCACGGCGAACGGCCGCTGTCCCGCCTCGCGTGAGCGCGCGGCGTCGCCCTCGGTCATCGCGCTGGCGACCCAGACGGCGTGGCGGTGCGACGCCAGTCCCGTCAGGGCCGTGACCAGGCCGCCGGTCCCCCGGCGGACGGTGCCGTCGTCCTCGAACGTCACCGGGCCTCGGTTGGAGACCAGCACGACCGGGGTCTCAACCTGACCATCCATGTACGACAGCCTACGCTTCGTCGGCCATCGTGCTGAAGACGCGCAGATAGTCGCGCAGATAGCGCGGCGAGAGGAAATGGCGGCGCGCGTGCTCCTTGCCGGCCCGGCCGAGCCTGCGCGCGAGTTCAGGGTCGGTCAGCAGCTCCACGCAGCGCTGCGCGCACGCCTCGGGGCTGTCGACGAGAAACCCGGTCTCGCCGTCCTGGATCTGCAGCGGGATGCCACCGACGTTCCCGCCGATGAAGGCCTTGCCCTTCCACAGGGCCTCGGTGACCGTCAGGCCGAACCCCTCACGCGTGGACTTCTGGATGACGACGTCGGCGTGTGCCTGGAAGGCATTGACCTCGATGTCGCCGACACCATGGAAGTTGTTGAGGATCTTGATGTCCTCGTCGCCGTCGGCGTGCGACAGGGTCGCGTTGAAGAAATCCCAGCCTTCGGGGTCGTCGGTCGCCATCGATCCGACGAGCGCGAGCTGCACGTCCGGGATCTCCTCCTTGACCGCGCGGTAGGCGTCGATCACGCCGATCGGGTCCTTCCACGGGTCGAAGCGGGAGACCTGCAGCAGCAGCGGGCGGTCGATGTCGACGCCGAACTGCCGGCAGACGTAGGCCGCGTCATCCGGGGCGAGCGCCATGTTCTTCGGGGCGAGCGGATCGATCGCCGGCGGCACGAGATGCACGGCGCCGCTCATCCCGGACGGCACGTAGCCGGCGAGGTGAAAGACCGAGTGCGGGTAGTCGCGCACGTACGGCAGCAGCCGCTCGATCGTTGCCGGGTTCGGGGTCGAGAGGTCGATGTGGCAGCGCCACAGCCAGCCACGCGCCTTCGCGCGGGCGAGGCCCATCAGGGCCGCCGGCTGGGGGTCGTGGACGAAGCAGATGTCGAGCTTGTCGTGCAGCTGCTGGGCGTTGAGCTCGTTGTAGCCGAGCCAGATCGCCCACTGCTCCTCCGTCAGGTCCTGGGGGTCGCCCTGGAGCGCGTTGTGCATCTGCTTGGTCGCGTGGAAGAACTCCTCGCGGCCGTAGATGACGTGCCAGTCGGCATCGAGGCCGACGTCGCGCATCAGCGGGACGAGCGTGTACAGCAGCTCGCTGACCCCGCCGCCGAACGCCGTCGCCGAGATGTGCGAGACGCGCAGGCCCTGCAGCGGCTCGGCGAGGGCCCGCACCTCCTCGATCAGATCGCGTCCGGCGAGGTGCGTGTAGTCGGCGAGCGACTTGCGCGCCACCTGAACAGGTTGCAACACGCGGTCAGCGTATACACGGGGGCGGCAGTTCGGACGCGTCGCTCAGCCGGGGATGGCGAGCGTGAACGTCGTGCGGCCGGGGACGCTGTCGGCGGTCAGCTCCCCGCCCATGCGCTCGGCGAGCTCGCGGGCGATCGCAAGCCCGAGCCCCGACCCGCGGCGCCCGTCGGACGTGTAGAACGGCTCGAACACGCGTCGCAGCTCAGCGCGCTGGATGCCCGGTCCGTGGTCGGTCACGGCGATCCGCACACGGCCGTTCTCGCGGTCGGTCGCGAGCGCGAGGTCCGTCCCGGGCTGCGTGTGCGCGAGCGCGTTGTCGAGCAGGATGCGAACGACCTGGGCGACGCGCTCGCGGTCGCAGACGGCGACGATCGGATCGTCCGGCAGCTCGAGCTCGAGCGCGGACTCGTGGGCGCCCAGCGCCGGGACGAACTCCCTCGCGACCGTCTCGGCCAGCTGCGAGAGGTCGGTCTCGTCGGTGCGCAGCTCGATCCCGCCGGCGTCCAGGCGCGACAGGTCGAGCAGGTCCGTCGTCAGCTTGCCCAGGCGATCGACCTGCTCGTGCAGCTGTGCCATGAACCGCTCGCGCGTTTCGTCGTCGAGATCCTCGTCCTCCAGCAGCTCGAGGAAGCCGCCGAGCGAGAAGATCGGCGTGCGCAGCTCGTGGGATGCGGTCGCGATGAACCGCCTGCGCGCCGTGTCGAGCTCGGCGAGCTGCCGCTGCATCGCGTCCAGGGCCGCGGCCAGCCGCCCCAGTTCGTCGTCACGGTCGACGGGGAACCGCGCGGAGAAGTCGCCGGTGCTGACGCGGCGCGCGACCTGTTCGAGGCGTCCGACGCGACGGCCGAGCGACTGCGCGACGAGGAAGCCTGCGAGCACCGCGGCGGCGAGTGCGAGCAGGCCCGCGATCAGGATCCGCGTGCGCACGAGGTCGACGTTCGCCTCGACGTCCTCGAGCGGCGTCGAATAGACGGCGACCGATCCGAGCATCCGCCGCCCGCTGCCGGGGTCACGGAAGAACAGCGGCAGGGCGAGCTCGACGACCCGCCCGTCCCTGCCGGACTCGGTCGCGCGCTCGGGCCGTCCGCTCTGGATCGCGGCCTCGACCGCGGGGAACTCGAGGTCGTGGATGTCGGCATTTGCGTTGGAGTCGGACTTGACGAACGGCTGGGTGCCGAAGCTGCCACGGTTCACGCCGAGCAACGTGACGCGCGCGTTGGCCTGGTCGGCGGCCTGCCGCACGAGGCGGTCGACCTCCGCGACGGGCGCGTTCGAGTCGATCGCCGCTGCGATCGCCGGCGTACTGCGCGCAGCCGCGCGGCCCAGCCGGTCACTGCGGTCGCTGACCAGGCTCGACTCGAGGTTCGGCACGACGCCGACGTAGACGATCGTCATCGCCCCGAGGGTGATCAGGAAGAAGATCAGCGCGAGGCGGTTGGCGAGTGAGCGCATGGTGGGGGTGCTCGCCCGGTCAGGCGTCGTCCGCGTCGCGGAAGCGGTAGCCGACCCCGCGGACGGTGAACAGGTACTCGGGCTTGCTCGGCTCCCCCTCGAGCTTCTCGCGCAGGTGCCGGATATGGACGTCGACGGTCCGCGGGTCGCGGTAGGCGCTGTCGCCCCACACGCGGGTCAGCAGCTGCTCGCGCGTCCACACGCGGCCGGGTGAGCCGGCGAGCGCGGCGAGGAGCTCGAACTCGACGAAGGTCAGCGCGACCTCGTTGCCACGCACCCGCACCGCACGACGGGCCGGCTCGATGCGCAGCTCACGGATCTCGAGCGGCGCCTGGCCGTCGGGGCTCTCGTCGCGCACCATCGACGCGCGCCGCAGCGCGGCCTTGACGCGGCTGCGGAACTCCCGCACCGAGAACGGCTTGGTGATGTAGTCGTCGGCGCCGAGCTCGAGACCGACGATCTTGTCGACCTCCTCGGTCTTGGCGGTGAGCATGATGATCGGGACGGTGCTGCGGGCGCGCAGCACGCGGCAGACCTCGAGGCCGTCGAGCAGCGGCATCATCACGTCGAGGACGACGAGGTCGAAGGTGGTCTCGCGGAAGCGATCGAGCGCCTCCTTGCCGTCCACCGCGGTGATCACCTCGTACCCGTCCTTGCGCAGCGGGTAGGAGAGGAGCGTGCGGATCGACTCCTCGTCGTCGACGAGCAGGATGCGTGGCGGCCGGTCGGCCATCTGCCGCGAAGGTTAGGGGTACTACGCTGCGGTCGCCGATGCTCGATCCGCGCATCTACCGGGCAGCCCTGCTGCCGGTCCTCCTCGCGCTGATCGTCGTGGCGTTCTCGCTCGAGAACCGCCCGGCGCCGTTGCGCACGACGCTGACCCCCGATGCGTTCGACCAGGTGCGTGCGGCGCGCCTGCTCGACGACCTCGCCCGCAGCTATCCCGTCCGCCCGGCGGGCAGCGCCGCCGATGCGCAGCTTGCGGGCCGCGTGGCGGTCGAACTGCGCGCGGCGCTGCCCGCGCGGGTGCGCGTCGAGCGGCGGGTCACGAACGCCCAGACGGTCGACGGTGAGCGCGAGCTCGTGACCGTGATGGCCCAGCAGCCCGGGAGCGCGCCGCGGGCGCAGGTCGTCGTCGTCGCCGCGCGTGACGCATCAGGAACCGGCGGCGCCGCGCAACTGTCCGGGACCGCCGGGCTGATCGAGCTCGCGCGGGTCGTCGCGGCGACGCGGCCCTCGCGCAGCGTCACCTTCGCCTCGGTCAGCGGGGAGACCGGCGGGCAGGGCGGGATGCGTGAGCTGATCCGCGCGCTCGTCCGGCCGGTCGACGCCGTCATCGAGCTCGGCGATCTTGCAGGCCCGATCTCGGGCCGGCTGCTCGTCGTGCCGTGGTCGGATGACGGGGGAATGGCGCCGATGCGCCTGCAGCGCACCGTCGCGGTCGCGCTGCGGCAGGAGGCGCAGGTCGACGCGGGGGTTCCGTTCGCCCGCGCGGAGCTGGCCCGCTTCGCATGGCCCTGGTCGCCGTCGGGCCAGGGTGTCGCCAATGCCGCGGGGCTGCCGGCCGTGCGCCTGTCGGCGAGCGGCGAGCCGGCGCCGGCGCCGCGGGCGCCGGTGTCCGCCGACCAGCTGGGGGCGTTCGGGCGCACGGCGCTGCGCGCGATCACCGCGCTGGAGAGTGGCCTGCGGGTGGAGCAGGCTCCCTCGCGCGATCTGTCGGTGGCACGCAAGCTGCTCCCGTACTGGGCGGTTCGGCTGCTCGTGCTCGCACTGCTCATCCCGGCGCTGCTGACCCTGGCCGACGCCGCGGCGCGTGCCCGGCGCCGGCGCGAGCCGCTGCTGCCCCGAATCGGCTGGGTGGTCGTCGCCGCGGTCCCGTTCGCGCTCGGCGCCGTTTTCGCCCGCGGACTGGGGCTCACCGGCGCCGTGCCCGACACGGCGCCCCCGGCGCTGCCGTCCGCGGCGCCGCTCGAGGGCAGCGGCTGGCTGGCGATCGGCTGCACGCTGGCCGTCGTGCTGCTGGCGTGGCTGCTGCTGCGCCCGCTGATCAGCCGCGGCCCGGCCGGCGCCGACCACGAGTCAGCGCCCGCGGCGGCACTCGCCCCGCTGCTCGTCACCGCGGTCGTCGCCTTCGTCGCATGGCTCGTGAACCCCTACGCGGCGCTGCTGCTCGTGCTGCCGCTGAACGTCTGGCTGCTGACGGCGACGCGCGAGGCGCGCATCGCCCCCGTGCTGCTCGCGCCGCTGGTCGTGCTGAGCCTGACGCCCGTGGTGCTCGTGGTGCTCTCGGTCGCCCGCCAGGTCGACGTGCGTCTCGTCGAGTCGGTCTGGGTCGTGCTGCTCTGGCTCGCGGGCGGTCAGGCCGGGCCGCTGGCGGTCGCCTGCTGTGCGCTGATCGCGGGCGCGGCGACCGCCGTGCTGCGCTCGTCGCTGCGCCCACGAACGCCGCCGGGGTCGCTGCCTGCGATCACCGTTCGCGGGCCCAGCAGCTACGCCGGTCCCGGCTCACTGGGCGGCACGGACTCCGCACTGCGGGGATGACGCCCGGGTCGGACGTCCGCCGACGACCCTCAAGCCCGTCGCCGATCCGGGCCGATGTCGGAAGGGACGGGCATGGACGCCCGCCACGATCCACCGGAACCAGGCGCATGATCGATCTCGACCGACTCCGCATCAACGTGACCAGCGGCAAGTACGTGGTCGATCCCTACGACGTCGCGGACGCGCTGCTGTGCCGCGCGGGCATCGCAACCGGGCCGATCGGCTCACCGCCTGCGGACGCGGAGCCCGTCAGCCGAGCGGATGCTCGTAGCCGGACAGTCCCGGTACCGCGACGCCCCGGCGACTGAACGTCAGCTCCGCCGTTCCCGGGCCGACCGCGCCGATCCGCGTCAGGCCCGGAAGGCCCGCAGCCGTGTCGTCGTCGATGCAGGCGCACAGCTCGAAGTCCTCGCCGCCGGTCGCCGCGAACACGCTCGGGTCGGCGCCGAGCTGCTCGGCGACCCGGGCGACGCCGTCCGCGACCGGCACGCTGTCGAGGTCGATCGCGAGCGCTACGCCGCTGCGCTGAGCGATGTGGCGGACGTCGGTGGCGAGGCCGTCGGAGAGGTCGATCAGCGCGTGCGCACCGGCACGGGCGAGCGCGCGGCCGGCCTCCAGACGCGGCTGTGGCCGCAGGTGTGCCGTGACGAGCCGCCGGTCGCCCTGCGCGCGTCCGTCGAGGATCGCGAGTCCGGCCGCCGAGGCTCCGAGTGCGCCGGTCACGTACACGCCGTCACCGGGCCGGGCGCCGTCACGGCCGATGATCTCGTCCTCGCGGTCGGCCCAGCCGACGACGGTGACCGAGATCAACAGCGCCGGCGCGCGGACGAGGTCGCCGCCGGCGATCGTCGTTCCCGTCTGCACGGCGAGCGCTTCCATCGCCTCGGCGAGCGCGAGCACGTCGGCGGCCCCGACGTGGGGAGGCACGCCGAGTGCGACGTAGGCCTCACCCGGCTCGACGCCCATCGCCGCGAGATCCGAGAGCGCTGCGGCCAGCGCCCGGTGCCCGGCGTCAGCGACCGTCGCCCGCGGTGGGTCGATCCGCAGATGGACCCCTTCCACCATCGCGTCGACGCTCGTCACGGCAAACGGCCGCGAGCGCACGACGGCGGCGTCATCGCCGACCCAGCGCACCACGCGGCTGGAGCGCGGCTGCATCAGCCGCTCGAATGCGGCGATCAGCTGGAGCTCGCCGGTGGGCATCGCGCGGCGGGCCGCGGGGCGGCTACCGGTGACGGTAGACGATGCGGGCGCGGTCCAGGTCGTACGGGGAGAGCTCGACCCGCACCCGGTCACCCGGAAGGATCCTGATGCGGTAGCGGCGCATCTTGCCCGCCACGTGCCCCAGCACGTTGTGACCGTTGTCGAGCTGCACGCGGAACATCGCGTTCGGGAGGGCTTCGACGACTTCGCCCTCGAACTCGACCTTTTCTTCCTTCGCCATACAGGCGTGACGGTAGCAGCCGGAGCGCCCCCGGAAGGGGTCAGCCGACGCCCACGCCGCCGGTCGGCGCGACCGGAGCGGACTGCTGCTGATCGTTGCCGCCGTCGACCTTGGGGGCCGGCTGCGGCGGGGACTCGTACTGGTTGGGCGGGAAGTTCTTGTCGTCCTTCTGCTTCTTGTCCTTCTTCTTGTCCTTCTCGTTCTGCGCGGCCTGCTCGTCGCCCTTGGCGAGCGGGTCGTCGCCCCCGCCCGGCGCGCCGGTGCTGGCGTACTCGCCGAAGAACGGGGCCGAGACGAAGGGCTCCTTGGGGTCCGGGAAGTCCTCGCACTTGCGGCTTTCCATCGCGGTCGCCATGAAGTCGCGCCAGATCAGCGCTGGAGCCAGGCCGCCGAACATCTGGCCGTAGCCGGGGACGTTGGTCATGGACGTCGTGGCGTTGGGATAGCCGACCCAGACGGCCGTGTTCAGCGAGGTCGTGAAGCCATCGAACCACGCGTCGGTGAAGCTGTTCGTGGTCCCCGTCTTGCCGGCCGCCGCACAGCCGAGCTGGGCCTTCGTGCCGGTGCCGCGCTGGACGTTCGCCTCCATCGCGAGCGTCGCCTCGTGCGTCTGGCCGTCGGTGAAGACCTTTACGCGCTTCCTGCGTCCGAGCGAGGTGTCGACGCGGCCGTCGGGGAACTTGACCTTCGTGATGGCGACCGCTCTGACGCGCCAGCCGCCGTTGTTGATCGTCGCGTACGCGCGCGTCATCTCCAGCGGGGAGACGCCGATCCGCAGCCCGCCGAGGCCCTCGGCCGGGTAGGCGTCGAGCTGGCTCGTGATGCCCATGTCGTACGCCGTCTGGCGCACCTGCTCGGGCCCGAGGTCCAGGTCCAGCTGCTGGAAGACCGTGTTGTCCGAGCGCACGAGCCCGTCGAAGATCGGGGTGCTGCCGCCGTAGCGGTGGTCGTCGGTGTTGACCTCGATCTTGGTGCCGGTCTTCCTGTCGACGAAGTCCAGCGGCTTGGAGTCGTAGGTCGTCTTGCGGATGTCCACGCCCTGCCGCAGCGCGGTCATCAGGACCATCACCTTGAACGTGGATCCGGGCTGGCGGCGGCCCTGCGCGGCGAGGTTGAACTTCGAGGCGGCGTAGTCGCCCGACGAGGCCATCGCCTTGATGTACCCGGTCTTCGGATCCATGCTGACCATCGCCGCCGAGGGGTCGCCGGGGTTCGGCAGGCGGGTCAAGATCGCCTTGCGCGCGACCTGCTGGAGCTTGAGGTCGATCGTCGTGTAGACCTTCAGGCCGCCCCTGCGCACGCGCGCTGTGCCGTAGCGCTTGATCAGCTCGCTGCGCACATAGTCGAAGAAGTAGCTCTCGCGGCGCTTGGCGTAGTAGGCGTTCGACTTCACGCCGAGCGGGGCTCGCCGTGCCGCCGCGGCCTGCGCCGACGTGATGTACCGCTGGCGCTGCATCTGTCCGAGCACCTCGCCGCGGCGCTTGCGCGCGGCGGCCGGGTCCAGGAACGGGTTGTAGTCCGACGGCGCCTGCGGCAGGCCGGCGAGCAGCGCGGCCTCCGGCAGCGTCAGCCGGCTGGCGGGCTTGTCGAAGAACACGCGTGAGGCCGCCTGGATGCCGACGGCCGTCTGGCCGCCGACCGTGCCGTACGGGACGTTGTTGAGGTACTGGGTGAGGACCCAGCGCTTTCCGCGCTGCCCGGGGTGACGGTCCTCCAGCTCGGACGCGAGCTTCGCCTCGCGGATCTTGCGCTTGTACCCGGCGATGCCGCTGCGCACGCGGCTGCCGCTGTAGAGGTTGCGGACGAGCTGCATCGTGAGCGTGGACCCGCCCTGCACCGTCTCGCCGCTGGAGGCGTTCTTGATCGCGGCGCGGACGATGCCTTCGAAGTCCACACCGCCGTGCTTGTAGAAGCGACGGTCCTCGATCGCCACGGTGGCGTTGCGCACCGACTGCGGCATCGCGCTCGCGCCCACCGGGGTGCGCAGCGTGTCGCCCTGGACGAAGCCCAGACGCGTCTTGCCGTCGGCGGCGTAGACGACGGAGGTCGCGCCCTGGTCGACCGGCTTGAGCTCCGCGATGTCCGGGGCCGAGCCGGCGACGCTGATGATGTAGCCGACGCCCGCGCAGGCCGCCAGGATCACGGTCGCCGCGAGCACTCCGAGCACGACGAAGACGGCCCCTGCGGGACCGGCCTTTCCGCGGCGGCGGCGGAGCTGTCGTGCGCGGCGGGACATCTCGTCGGAGGGCTTCAAGGCGGGCGGCGCCGGTCCTTCCAGGACACGCGGGCACCACCGTCCAGCGACACCGCATTGTACCGGCGCTCCTGCCGCAGCGAGCCGGTCTCAGGCGGGCTGGGCGCCGGCCCGCTCGATGCCTGCGCCGCGCAGCGCCGCGAGCGCCTGGGCACGCAGCGTGCTCTCAGCACCTGCGCGCTCGGCGGGGCTGACCGGCGTGCCCGCGACGCAGATGCGGATGCCCCCGACGGCCGTCTCCTCGATCGTGGCGCCGGATGCGCCCGGGAGCGCCGCCAGCAGCGCGAGCGCCGCGGACTCGTCGGCCGCGGGATCGATCCAGAGCGAGGCGGTCGCCGTGATCGGCTCACGCCCGATCGTGTCGTTGCGCACGATGTTCGCGGTGATGACCTGGTTGGGCACGATCAGGCGCCCACCGTCGGGGGTCCGGACCCAGGTCGTCGTGAGCGTGACGTCCTCGACCGACCCGCGCGTGTCCCCGACGACCACGACGTCGCCGACGCGGATCGGCTGGGTGACCGCCAGTGAGATGCCGGATATCGCGTTGCCCAGGGAGTCGCGCGCCGCGAAGCCGACGACCGCGCTGATCAGCGCGCCGGAGGCCAGCGCGGCGCTGGCGAGGCGGTCGAACGAGTCGAACTGCAGCAGCGCGAGAAACAGTCCGGTGGCGATGATCACGGCGAACACGAGCCGCCGCACGACGCGCAGGCGGGTGGCCCCGGCCGCATCGAGTGACGCGACGCCCGAGCGCATCGCCAGCCGCTTCTCCGCGTGGCGGAAGACGATGTCCACGCACCAGGCCGCGACGAGCGTCGCGATGACCGTCACCGCCGCCGCCGCCGCAGCGCCCGCGGTCCACGTGACCGCCGCATCGACGAGGATGACCGCCATGGCCGGAGAAGCTAGCTCCGAGGCCGGTCGCACCCCGCCGCCGCCGCGCGCGGTGCTGCTCGACGCGCTCGGAACCCTCGTCGAGCTCGACGAGCCCGCCGTGAGCCTGACTGCCGCCCTCGCGCAGCGCGGGCTGGACGTGCCGCCGCAGGACGTCGGCATCGCATTGCGCGCCGAGATCGCCTACTACCGCGCCCACCACGACGATGCCCTCGACGAGCCCTCGCTCGAGGACCTCCATGACCGCTGCGCCACGGTATTCCGTGACGCGCTGCCGGCGCCCGCGCGCGACGCGGCGCCGGAGCTTCTGCGCGCGGCGCTGCTCGCCGGGCTGCGCTTTCGCGCGTTCGACGAGGTGCCGGGCGTCCTGCGCGCGCTGCGGGCCGGCGGGGCGCGGCTGATCGTGGTCAGCAACTGGGATGTCTCGCTGCACCGCGTGCTGCGTGAGACCGGCCTCGACGTGCTCCTTGACGGCGTGCTGACGTCGGCCGAGGAGCGCATCGCCAAGCCCGATCCCGAGATCTTCGCCCGTGCGCTGGCCCTTGCCGGTGACGTGTCGCCGCGTGAGGCGCTGCACGCCGGTGACGACCTCGTCGCGGACGTCGGCGGAGCACGCGCCGCGGGCATCACGCCGGTGCTCGTCGACCGCGAGGGCTCGTCAACTCCCATGGCCGGCGTCCGGGTCGTCCAGTCACTGGCCGGACTCCTGCCGGACGCCCGCTAACGTCCCGGCCGATGTCCACCGCCACGCCCGGGCTGCCCGGCCCGCCCGCCGGCCATCCCTGGCCGCCGCTCGAGCGGCCCGAGCTGCCGGCAGGCGTCGAGCCGACGCCGGTGACCACGCAGTGGAAGGCCTGGACCGCCTGGGTCGCGCTCGTCGGCGGGTTCTCCGCCGCGATCGCCGGTGCACTGATCCTCGGGATCGCCGCGGCCATCTTCGGCGCCTCGCTCGAGGATCCGCCGCCGTCGGTGACGATTCTCGGGACCGTCGTGCAGGACCTCAGCCTGATCGGCGCCGCGATCCTGATGGCGCGCACCACCGCCCCGCCGCGCCCGTGGGACTTCGGCCTGCGCACGACCCGGTTCTGGCCGGCGATCGCCGGCATCGCGGTGCTGCTCGTCAGCTTCATCGTCGTCACTGCCACATGGGTCGCGCTGATCGGGGCGGACGACGCGGACGAGACGCTGCCGAAGGAGCTCGGCGCCGACGACAGCACCGTGGCCCTGATCGCCGTCGCGATCCTCGTCTGCATCCTCGCCCCGCTCGCGGAGGAGTTCTTCTTCCGCGGGTACTTCTTCACGGCGCTGCGCTCGTGGCGCGGCATGTGGCCGGCGGCGATCGTCACCGGCCTGGTCTTCGGCGGGATCCACGCCGGGTCATCGGATCCTGCATTCCTGCTCCCGCTCGGCCTGCTCGGCCTGGGCCTGTGCCTGCTGTACGTCTGGAGCGGGTCGCTGTATCCGTGCATCGCGGCCCACGCGCTGAACAACTCGATCGCGTTCGGGGCGTCCCAGGGCTGGAGCTGGCAGATCGTGCCCGTCACCGCGACGGCGCTCGCCGTGCTCGCCGGCATCCTCCTGATCGTGCGCCGGATCAGCGGCCCGGAGCCCCGTCCGTCCGTCCAGCCGGGTTTCGCTGCGCGCCGGGCATCACCCTAGGATTCCGCGCATGACACGGAAGGCCGCGGCGCTCGTCGTCGCTACGATGCTCGCGACCCCCGGGGCCGCCGCCGCACAGGACCCGGCGCCCACGGTGCCCCCTCCCGCTGCGCCGGCGCCGGCGCCCGCGCCCGAGCCCGCGAAGGGCAAGCTCGCGCTGAAGCTCGAGCACGTCGGGAGCGGCGGGGTTCTCGCGGGCACGCGCTGGGTGGTGCGCGGCACGCTCAAGCCGTACACGGCCGGCCAGCAGGTGAGCGTGCGGTTCTACCGGCGCGGGAAGAAGATCGCGGTCCGCCGGCTGGCGATCAATCCGAGCGGGACCGTCGGCCGCTTCGCGCTGGGCTTCCGCGCAAAGACGCAGGGCACGATCACCGTGCGGGCCACCCACCGCGCGACGCCGGAACTGGCGACGGCCGTCGCTCCGCGCGTGAAGGTCGCGGTGCTTCCCCTGCGGGCGACACCGGGCGCGCGGGGGCTGGCCGTGCAAACCCTACAGCGGCGGCTCGCCGCAATGGGCTACGTCGTCGGGCGCCGGGGCGTCTATGACGACCGGACCGCGCGCGCGGTCGTCGCGTTTCGCAAGGTCACGGGCATGGCGCGCACGAACGTCGCCGACTCCGAGGTCTTCCGACGGCTCGCGCGCGGCCAGGGACGCTTCCGCGTGCGGTTCCCCAGCCACGGCCGCCACATCGAGGCCGACATCTCGCGGCAGGTGCTCGCCCTGATCAACGGGCGCCGCGTCGAGCGGATCTACCCGACGAGCACCGGAGCCCCCGCCACGCCGACGATCCTCGGCACGTTCCACGTCTACATGAAGGACCACGGGACCAACGCCAAGGGCATGGTCCATTCGAGCTACTTCATCCGCGGCTATGCGATCCACGGATACCGGGACGTCCCCGTGTACAACGCCAGCCACGGCTGCCTGCGGATCCCGGTCCCGGACGCCCAGTCGGTGTTCGACTGGGTGCGCTACGGGACGATCGTCGACACGTACCGCTGACTACAGCCGGCCGGCGATGTGCGGCGTGTCCGAGGCGCTGCCGCGCCGCGGGCGCGCGGAGCCCTTGGAGAAACGGGCGAGGAACGCGAATCCGGCGCCGAACAGGAGCAGCGCCAGGACCGACGGAACGGTGCGGCGCATCCAGATGCTCCCGGAGTCGCGCACGAGCGGGGAGAACGGCCGGGTGAGGAGGTCGTTGGCGTCGTCGATCCCTTCGCGAACGCGCGAATGACGCCGCTCGCGCAGCCGCTCGACGGCAGCGGCGGCCTCGGGGTCGCGCCCTGCGACCTCCTGCGCGGCGATCGCGGCGCGGCTCTGCACGGACGCCGAGCGCGTCTCGTCGATCGCGAACAGGCTGAAGCTCACCAGGATGATCGCGCTGGCGAGGACCGCCACATAGCGGAGAGGCCGCTCGAGCACGGGGATAGGATCGGCACATCGATGACCGCACGTGAGTCCCTGATCGACGAACTGCGCACCCACGCCCTTGTCCTGGGCGAGGTGACGCTGACCAGCGGCGCCGTCGCGCAGTACTCCGTGGACGCCAAACGGGCGATTCTGCGCCCCGCCGGCTTCCTCGCGCTCGGCACGCTCGTGGCCGAGCAGGCCGCGCTCCGCGGCGCGACCGCGGTCGGCGGGATGACGATGGGCGCGGACCCCGTCGCCTGCGCGGCGCTGGCGGGAGGGGCCGACGTCAAGGCCTTCTTCGTCCGCAAGGAATCCAAGCAGCATGGGCTTTCCCGCCGTGTCGAAGGCCCGCTGCTGGACGCTGACGACCGCTGCCTGGTGGTCGAGGACGTGGTGACGACGGGCGGTTCGACGCTGCGTGCGATCGAGGCGCTGCTGGACGAGGGGCGCACGATCGTCGGCGTCGTGTCGGTGCTCGACCGCCTCGCGGGCGGCGGCGAGCGGATCCAGGCCGCGGCCGCGGCGCCGTACGTGGCGCTCACCACAATCGATGATGTCCATCCGGACAGGTGAGACGCCCTACGCTTTTCCGCCTGCCCCGATAGCTCAGCTGGACAGAGCGTCCCCCTCCTAAGGGGAAGGCCCCTGGTTCGAATCCAGGTCGGGGCACTGCGGCTGCGCCGAACGGCGGCTGCGGAGCGGTCGCCGGTGGTCGAGCAGGGCAACACCGGATGTCCGTCGAAATACGCCGTCGGCTGCTGAGACGTGGCCGCATCATCGGTAGTACGCTCGCCCGGCGTAGGCCGGTCCCCCGAACGGTCACGCACCTCTGGGAGCAGGAACATCACGAAGACCCCCCAACGCAGCAGGTTCTGGACGCCGTGAGCACCGGAGCACCTGAGCTGATCCAGGAGACCGAGGGCGGAGCCGCCCCCGGCGTCGAGATGCCCGCGGACATCGCGGCGCGCTCACCCCTGCAGCTCTTCTGGCGGCGCATCAAGGGCGACAGGGTCACGATGGCCTCGGCGCTGTTCATCGTCGCGCTCGTGTTCGTGGCGATCTTCGCCAAGCCGATCATCGACCTGCTCGGCGCGCGCCCGCCGAACGAACAGTCGACGGAGTTCCTCGACTCGTTCGGCAGCGCCTCGGGCCCGGACTTCGCCAACAACACGTTCTTCGGCACCGACGGCGTCGGCCGCGACGTCTTCAGCCGCACGCTCTATGGGGCGCGGATCTCGCTGGCCGTCGCGTTCATCAGCACGTTCCTCACGGTGCTGATCGGCGTTGCGCTCGGCGTCACCGCCGGCTACCGCCGCGGCTGGACCGACACGGCGCTCTCGCGCTTCATGGACATCATGCTCGCCTTCCCGGTGCTGCTGCTGGCCCTCGGCCTCGGCGCTGCCTGCTCGGTGGAGAAGGGCTGCGCGATCAACGGCGCTCCGATCTCGGCGATGATCGCGGCGGTGGCGCTGGTCGGCGTCTTCACGCTGCTCGGCGCGGTGCTCAGGGCGCGGCGGAGCGGACACCGCATCACCATGCCGGAGATCCTCTCGCGGCTGATCTGGCCCGGGATCGGCCTGCTGCTGTTCGTGGTCCTCTACGGCGCGCTCGGCGACACGACCGTCCTGCGGATCTCACCCGGCCTGCCCGTCGTGATCTTCGTGATCGTGATCGCGAGCTGGCCCTACATCGCGCGGATCATCCGCGGGCAGACGCTCTCACTGCGCGAGAAGGAGTTCGTCGAGGCGGCGCGCGCACTCGGCGCATCCGACCGGCGGATCATGTTCCGGCACATCCTGCCGAACCTGATCGCGCCGATCATCGTCTACACGACGCTGCTGATTCCCACCACGATCCTGTTCGAGGCGGCGCTCTCGTTCCTCGGCGTCGGCGTCCAGCCGCCGACCTCCAGTTGGGGCGCGATGATCAGCGACGCCACCGGGATCTTCCAGACCGCGTGGTGGTACATGACCTTTCCGGGCCTTGCGCTCGTGCTCACCGTCCTGGCCTTCAACCTGGTCGGCGACGGAATGCAGGATGCGCTCAACCCGAAGAGCACGGGACGCTGATGCAACGCGCCCGGGGACGAGGAGGAGACAAGGTGCACAACCCACTGAAAGGACCAGGAATGAGTACGAAGAGGCTGCGTTTCGCCTTCGTCGCCGTGCTGGTCGTGCTCGCGTCGTTGGCGGTCGCCGCCTGCGGGAGCGACGACAACAGCTCGAGCACGAGCGGCAGCGCGACCACGAAGAGCGTTCCGACGGGCCAGAAGGGCGGGGCCGTGACGTCCCTCTCTGCCGGCGACGTCGACTACATGGACCCGGGCCAGCAGTACTACACGTTCGGCTACCAGGTCGGGTACTCGGTCAACCGGGCGCTCTACTACTTCTCGCCGGAGGACAGCTCCAAGCAGATCCCGGACATCGCCGACGGAGAGCCGGAGATCGCCGAGGACGGCAAGTCCATGACGATCAAGCTCCAGGACGGCGTCAAGTTCTCGCCGCCGGTCGACCGCGCGGTGAAGTGCGACGACATCAAGTACGCCTTCGAGCGTGCGTTCAGCGAGAACGTGCCGAACGCGTATGCCACCCAGTACTTCGGTGACATCGTGGGCGCGCCGTCGAAGCCGACCAAGGGCATCCAGGACATCTCAGGCATCACCTGCCCGGATGACCAGACGATCGCCTTCGCGCTGAAGACGCCGACCGCCGGCGCGCTGTACGCGGCGCTCGTGATGCCGATCACGATGCCGGTGCCGCGCGAGTACGCGTCGAAGTTCGACAAGACGAACCCGTCGACGTACGACAAGAACGTCGTCTTCACCGGTCCCTACCAGGTGAAGAACAACAGCGCGGGCAAGCTCACCGGCTGGGAGCCCGGCAAGCAGATCCAGGCGATTCGCAACCCGAACTGGGACGCGAACACGGACTTCCGTCCGGCCTACCTGGACTCGTGGACGGTCGCCGAGGGCAACACGGACGCCGCGGTGGCGAGCAACCGGATCCTGAAGGGCCAGTCGCTCGTCCAGGGTGACGGAGCCCCGCCCGCCCAGGTGCTCAAGGTGGCCTCGACGCAGTTCAAGAGCCAGCTGGTCTTCTCGCCGGCCGGCGGTACGCGCTACATCGCGATGAACACCAAGCGCGCGCCGTTCGACGACGAGAACGTCCGCAAGGCCGTCATCGCCGGGACCGACCGCAACGCCCTGCGCCTCGCGCGCGGCGGAGCGATCATCGGGCCGATCGCGTGGAGCTACCTGCCGCCGGACTTCCCGGGTGGCAAGCAGTCCGGTGGGCTCAAGGCGCCTGCGGAGTTCGACTTCCTGCAGGCCGATCAGGGTGATCCGGCGCTTGCGGCGGAGTACCTGAAGAAGGCCGGATTCGCCAACGGCAAGTACAAGGGCGATCCGATCTTCATGCCCGCGACCAACGCGGACCCGGGCAAGAAGATGGCCGAGGTCATGCAGGCCCAGCTCGAGAAGCTCGGCTTCAAGGTCAACGTCCGGTTCCTCCCGCAGAACACGCTGTACACCAAGTACTGCAACTCCGGTGAGTCGAACTACGACATCTGCCCGAACGTCGGGTTCTTCAAGGACTTCCTCGATGGGGCGTCCCTGATCAAGCCCACGTTCTACGGCCCGGCGATCATCCCGCAGAACAACACCAACTGGCCGTTGCTCGACAACCCGGAGGTCAACACGCTGATCGACACGGCCAGCGGGACCAAGCCCGGTGAGGCACGTGACCAGGCCTGGGCCGATGCGAACCTCGCGATCACCAAGCTGGGTGTCGCGGTTCCGGTCGTCTGGGACAACCAGCCGATCATCGCGTCCAAGAACGTCAACCTCGTGGCTGACGATTACTCCAACTCGCCGTTCATGGCGTTCCTCTCGCTGAAGTAGGCGACGGGAGACTGAGACAGATGTCCGGGCAGTTCCACCCGCCCCGCGCAGCAGCGGGGCGGGTGGGGTGCCCAGGAACCTGAGCACCTGAGCTGACTGATGGGCGCCTACATCATCCGACGCATCCTCTGGATGTTCGTGCTGCTGCTCAGCGTCAGCTTCATCACGTTCGTCATCTTCTATCTGCTGCCCTCGACCGACCCCGCGCTGCTGCGCGCCGGTCGCGGCGCGAGCACTGAGCTCGTCGCGTCGATCCGGGCCCAACTCGGCCTCGACGAGCCCTGGTACGTGCAGTACTGGACGTACCTCAAGGACGTCGTCCTGCACTTCGACTTCGGCTACAGCTACTTCAATCAGGTCTCCGTCAAGGACCAGATCTTCGACCGGCTGCCGGCGACGATCACGCTCGGTGTCGGCGCGATGGCCATCTGGCTGCTGATCGGCATCCCGATCGGGATCATCTCCGCCGTCAAGCGCGGCACCTGGATGGACCGCGCCTCGATGGGCCTCGCGCTCGTCGCGATCTCGGCGCCCGTCTACTGGCTGGGCCTCGTGTCGCTCTACCTCTTCTCCGACGACCTCGGCGTCTTCCCGCTGTTCAAGGGCTCGGGCACCTACCCGCTGGACTGCAACATCCTGCAGTGCCCCGACCAGGTGATCCCGTCGCTGATCATGCCGTGGTTCGTCCTGGCCGCCTCGTTCGCCGCGATCTACGCCCGCTTCCTGCGCGGCAACCTCACGGAGGTGCTGGGCGAGGACTACATCCGCACAGCGCGCGCCAAGGGCCTGCGTGAGCGCCGGGTGATCATGCGCCACGGCGTGCGCTCGGCGTCGACGCCGCTGGTCACGATCCTCGGGCTCGACCTCGGCATCCTGCTCGGCGGCGCGATCCTCACCGAGACCGTCTTCAACATCCCCGGGATCGGCAGGCTCTCGTACGACGCGATCCAGAAGAGCGACCTGCCGACCGTCCAGGGCACGGTGCTGATCGCCGCCTTCTTCATCATCTTCCTGAACCTGATCGTCGACATCGCCTACGCCTTCCTCGACCCACGGGTGCGGTACAGCTGATGGCGCTGCTCGAGGTTCGCGATCTCACCGTCTCGTTCGACACCGAGGACGGCGTCGTCCAGGCGGTCGACGGCGTCTCGTACACCGTCGACCGCGGCAAGGCGCTGGGCATCGTCGGCGAGTCCGGATCCGGCAAGAGCGTCTCATCGCTGACGGTCATGGGCCTGACGCGCTTCTCCGGCAACGCACGCGTCAGCGGCGAGGTGCTGTTCGAAGGACGCGACCTGCTGCAGTGCGGCGACGAGGATCTGCGGCACCTGCGCGGCAGTGAGATCGCGATGATCTTCCAGGATCCGTTGAGCTCGCTGCACCCGTTCTACCGGGTCGGCGATCAGCTGGTCGAGGCGATCCGCGCGCACCGCGAGGTGAGCAAGGCGCAGGCGATGGACCGCGCCGTCGAGATGCTCGGCCTCGTCGGGATCCCAGAGCCACGACGCCGTGTGGACAGCTATCCGCACGAGTTCTCCGGGGGCATGCGCCAGCGGGTGATGATCGCGATGGGCCTGATCAACGATCCGAAGCTGCTGATCGCGGATGAGCCGACCACGGCGCTCGACGTGACCGTCCAGGCCCAGATCCTGGAGCTGCTCGACCGTCTCCAGCGCGAGCTGGACACCGCGATCGTCCTGATCACCCATGACCTCGGTGTCGTCGCCGAGGTCGCCGACGACATCGCGGTGATGTATGCCGGGAAGATCGTCGAGCGCGGACCGATGGAGTCGATCTTCGCCGCGCCGCAGCACCCCTACACCTGGGGGCTGCTGAAGTCGATCCCGCGCCTGACGCAGAGCAAGGACGAGCCGCTGGTCCCGATTCCCGGCCGTCCGCCGTCGCTGATCCAGCGCCCGACCGGATGCGCGTTCCATCCGCGCTGCCCGTACGTCCTGGAGGAGCACAAGCGCGTCGTTCCGCCGCTGGCTCCCGTCGCAGGCTCCGAGGGGCACCTCGCGGCCTGCCTGCTGCCCCAGGCCAAGCGCGCTGCGATCTGGCAGCGGCTGCAGGCGGGCGACACGCCGGACCAGGCGCGCGAGGCCGTGGCCACCGCTGCGCCCGCGGCCGGCCCCGAGGGGAGCATCGGCACATGAGCGACACACCCGCCACGCCGCTCGTCGAGGTCCGCGACCTCGAGGTGCACTTCCCGATCCGCAAGGGGATCATCTTCCAGAAGCAGGTCGGCGCCGTGCGCGCGGTCGACGGCGTCAGCTTCGACGTTCACGACGGCGAGACGATCGGCATCGTCGGCGAGTCCGGCTGCGGCAAGTCCACGACGGCGCGCGCGATCATGCGGCTCGTCGACCCCACCGGTGGCAGCGTGCGGTATGCGGGGCAGGAGATCACGAAGCTCTCACCGCGTGAACTGCTGCCGATTCGCCGCGAGATGCAGATGATCTTCCAGGACCCGTACTCGTCGCTGGATCCGCGGCAGACGGTGGGCTCGGTGATCGCGGAGCCGTTCGTGATCCACGGGATCGAGAAGGACGAGAGCAAGCGCCGCGTGATGGTCCAGGAGCTGATGGAGCAGGTCGGGCTCAACCCCGAGCACTACAACCGCCTCCCGCACCAGTTCTCCGGCGGCCAGCGCCAGCGGATCGGCGTCGCCCGCGCGATCGCGCTGAAGCCCAAGCTCGTCGTCGCGGACGAGCCCGTCTCCGCGCTGGACGTGTCGATCCAGGCGCAGATCATCAACCTGCTGCGCGACCTTCAGCGCGACCTGGGCCTGACGATCATCTTCATCGCGCACGACCTCAGCGTCGTGCGCCACATGTGCGACCGGGTTGCCGTGATGTACCTCGGCAAGATCGTCGAGATGGCGTCGTCCGACGAGCTGTTCGGCCATCCCCGCCACCCCTACACGGGCGCGCTGCTCAGCGCGGTCCCCGTCGCGGACCCGCAGCTCGCAAAGCTGAAGTCGCGCCAGGTGCTGACCGGCGACGTGCCCTCGCCGACCGCGCCACCGGCCGGCTGCCGGTTCCACACGCGCTGCCCGCGCGCGCAGTCGCTCTGTGCTCGTGAGGAGCCGCCGCTCGAGACCAAGGAGGGCGGCAACCTCGCCGCCTGCCACTATCCGCTCAGCAGCGAGGACGTGGCGAAGACGGTGCCGACCGCAACCGGATGAGCACGAGCCGGGGCGCAACGGAGCGCGTGGTCGCTGCGCTGCGCGCCGCGGGCGTCGAGCCGGACATCCGTGAGTTCCCCCAGGGCACGCGCACGTCGCAGGACGCAGCTGACGCCGTCGGCTGCGATGTCGCGCAGATCGCCAAGTCGATCGTGTTCCGGCTGGAACGCCCTGGGGAGGCTGCGCAGGCGCTGCTCGTGATCACGAGCGGTCCCAACCGCGTCGACACGGCGAAGGCCGGTGCACTCGCCGGCGGCCGGCTGGAGAAGGCGGACGCGGCCTTCGTGCGCGAGCAGACGGGCTTCGCAATCGGGGGCGTTCCAGCGGTCGGCCACGTACGCCAGATCCCCGTGCTCGTCGATCGCGACCTGACGGCGTACGAGACCGTCTGGTCGGCGGCCGGGACGCCGAACGCCGTCTACCCGATCGCGTTCGATCGGCTCGTCGCGCTCACGGGCGGGCTGATCGCCGACGTCGCCGAGGGCTAACGGCGCTTCGCGGCCTTCTTCTTGACGCAGGTCCTGTAGGTCCGCGAGCCCTTGATCATGGCCTTGTCGGTGAGCGTGACCTCGACCTTCACAACGAACTTTCCGCTCCGAAGGCCCCGGAGGCTGATCGGGATGCCCTTCTTCGAGGGGATGCGCTTCTTCGTGTTCTTGATCGTCGCGACGCGCCGCTTGCCGATCCGCACGACGATGCTCTTGACCTTCGAGCCCTTCGGCGTCCTGACGGTGATCTTCAGCGAGCGCCTGCTGACGCACTTCCTCGCCGACGGGAGCGAGACGACGGAGGAGAAGCGCACAGCCTTCGCCGAGGAGGCGGCCGGCCGCGGCGCGGGCGCGGGGACCGGGTCAGCGAACAGGATCGACCAGTTCCTGGATGCCGGCGGGCCCTGCTTGCCGATCGGGTCGGTGGCCTTGACCTGCAGCTGATGCCCGCCGGTGTCGAGGCCATTGACCGCGTAGGGCGAGGTGCAGGCGACGAACGAGCCGGCGTCGAGGCTGCACTGGAAGCTCGACCCGGCCTTGTTCGACGTGAACGTGAACGTCGCCGAGCGCACGTTCGACTGGACGACCGTCGGCGGGCCGCTCGTGAACGTCACGAGCGGCGACGGGTTGCTGGCCGCCGCGGTCTCCGGCGAGGCGTACTCCGACGAGCCGGCGGCGGTCGTCTGAGCGGCGAGCAGCTTCTGCCCGACCTTCAGGTCCGCGGGGAACGCGATGCCCCAGATGCCGTTGGCGTCGGCGGTCGTCACGGACGGCGTTGTGGGGAACGTGTACCCGGGCGGGTAGGGGACCGGATTCGGGTCGCCCTGAGGCGGCACGCGCTGGAGTTGCAGCACGCGGACCGTCGCACCGGGGGTCGCGGTGCCGCCGACGCCCTGCACGGTCGCCAGTGTGATCAGCGGTGGCTGGATCCCGCCGTTGACCGGACCGGAGTTGCCAAACCCGGGGCCGGGCAGCAGATCGGTGAAGAGCCCCGACCCGCCTATGGCGATGCCCTCGTTGTCGCCGATGACGACGCCCGTGGCGCCCTCGCCGACCTCGATGGCCGGGATGCCGGAGGCACGCGTCAGGACGTTGCGTTCGTCCACGTTGTCGTTGACGTCGCCGACGGTCGCGCCGGCTGCACCGCCGTCGATCCGGATCGGCGGCCCGGCCAGCGGAGGCGTGAACAGCGTTCCGCCGACGGCATTGCGCTGAATTCGCGCGTCGTCGGCTCCGTCGATCCAGATGCCCGGCGTGCCATCGGCGGTGTAGGCGATGCTGTTGCAGCCATCCGCGAGCGGTGCGCAGCCGGGGGCCGCGCCCGCCGCGCTGCCGATGAACACCCGGTCGGCACCGGGGGCAGCGCGGATCCCCGCGGTCTGGAAGCGGGCGTCGTCGGGTGAGTAGAACGCGCTGCCGGTGACCTGAGCCATCGGCCCCTCGAGGTCGAGTCCGATGTCCGCCGGCCCGAAGACGGCGTGGTCGACGACGACACCATCGGCCTGCGTGGGGCCGCCACGGAGCCTCGCGTTCCAGAAGCCGTTCGCGACCGTGTGCTCGCGGTCGGGACTCATCCCGTAGACGCCGCCGAGGAGCCAGACGACCTTCGTGCCGGAGCCCTGGTCGACGCCATGATCGTTGCCGGCGATCACGTTGCCGTGGCCGACGGGATCTCCGCCGATCACGGCGTTTCTGGAATCTCCGATGCTGATCGCCGTCGCGTTCGCAGCGGGCTGGCCGGCGGCGGTTCTGACGCCGATCCAGTTGCCGCGAATCTGGGTCCCCTCGTCGACGCCGGTCGCCGCCGACGGCGCATCGCCCGGCCCAATGGCGGCGGCGGTGCCCGTCAGGTCGACGCCGGTCACCTTCGAGTTCAGGATCAGATTGCAGAGCGAGGCCGTGCAGGTGGGGGAGCCGCTGTCGTCAGCGTCGGACGCGCCGCCGATGATGTTGGCGGTCGCGGCATCGACCACCTGGCCGTCCTGCGTGCGGTCGGTGACGGCTACGGCGACGTCGTTGCCCTCCTGGGTGGTTCCGTCGATCCGCTGGCCGAACCAGTTGCCGCGGACCTCCGCCCGGTCGGAGCCCCAGAGGCGAACCGCCCGCCCGAAATTCGTCATCGCGAGACCTTGGATCACGACATCGTCGGCGCCCCGGACGATCAGCCCGCTGATCGGATTCACGTCGGTGCGCTTCAGGCCGACGCAGGGGTCGGTCGCCGGGGGCTTGGGCGCGCCAGGCTCCGTGGCGGGTGGCGGCAGCTCGTCGCGCCCCACCCCGCATCCGTCGACGAACGTCCCGTTCCGGGTGATGGGCGGCAGCTCGGCCGGTACCGAGATCTCGGTGACGAAGCTGAGATCGATCGTGTGCGGTGCTCCCGCGCTGGAGAAGTTCGACTGTTCGATCGCCGCACGCAGCGAGCAGGCGCCGGTCCCGGTCGCGCAGATGCCGTCGTTCAGGTTGGCGTCGGCACTCGACCCCGTGTTGTCGACCGTGAACGTCGTGGCACCTGCCGCAGGCGCCAGAATCAGCACCGCAGCCAGCGCGAGGGCCAGGCTTGTGAGTCGGTTGCGCACGATCTCCTCCGTGAGCAGCCGAGCCTACCCCGTCAGTCCAGCCACGTGACGCAGTCCGCAGCCGGCGCGCGCTCGGGCACGCGCGGCTCCTGACGCGCCGTTCCGAGGTGCAACAGGCCGATCACGCGCTCGCCGGCGGCGATGGCGAGCGCGGCCCGCCCCTCGGGGGTCCGCAGCACGCCCGGCGTGCGCCAGTAGCCGGCGAGGCCGCGGGCGTGCGCCGCCAGCAGCACGATGTACGCGGCGATCGCCGCGGCGTCGCGGTCCTCGTCCGCCTCGAGCGGATCGTCGGACGTGGTGACCGTGACGGCGACGAGCGTGGGCGCGCGGTCGAGCTTGGCGCCCGCCTGGGCGCCGGCGGCGGCCTTGAGCGCGGCGAGCGCCGCGGGGCCGAGCACGCGGAATCGCCATGGGCTCGTCAGGTGGTGGTTCGGCGCCCACCGCGCGAGATCGAGCAGCTCCTCGAGCACCGCGCGGTCGATCGGCTCCGGCGCGTACGCCTTGTGCGTGCGGCGCGAGCGGATCGCGGCCTCGACGTCCACGGTCGGCTCAGGCCTCGGCTGTCTGGGCCGGCTGTGCGTCGTCGTCCTCGCCGCCTTCGGCGTAGAGCGACTCGCGCGCGAGCTCGCGCCCGCCGCGGTCGAACAGGGCGACCTCGAGCGTGTCGGCGCGGTAGTCGTCGGGGGCGAGCAGCGTGAAGCGCCCGTCGAGCACGGGCGACTGGTCGACGCACAGCGCCGCGAGCTCCGCCGTGACGACCGCTGCGCCGTCCACGAGCGGCCGGCCCCAGACCAGCGTCATCGCGGCGACGTTGCCCTCTTCGCCACGCCAGGTGCCGACGACCTCGTCGCAGAGGTCGATCGTCCAGTCGGGGTTGGCGCCGGCGGTCTCGCTCGTGGCGTCCGCGACGGCGTGGAAGGTGGACGGCTCGCGGTCGCCGTCGGCCCGCGCGTAGCTGACGTGGCCGAAGACCTCCAGGCCCGTCGTCGTATGCGCCGTCGCCGGGACGTACGTGCGCCCGTGCCAGGTGCGGTCCGGGTACCACGTGACCTCGCCGATCTCACCGAGGTCGCCCTCGCCGGGATCGATCCTCAGGCACGCGGCCAGCAGCTCCTCCTGCAGCCGCTCGGCCCAGCGGCCGTAGGGCAGCAGCTCCTGTGAGGGCTCGGCGGCGAAGCGGGGGACGACGCGAATCTCGGGCGGCATGACGGTCAGACTAGGGGGCCAGCTCCAGCATCAGCGTCACCGGGCCGTCGTTCACGAGCTCGACCTCCATGTGCGCACCGAAGACGCCTCCCGGCGCACCCAGTCGTGCGCGGAAGCGCTCGTACAGCGGTTCGGCGAGCTCGGACGGGGCCGCAGCGACGAAGCTCGGGCGGTTTCCCTTGCGCGTGTCGCCGTAGAGCGTGAACTGGCTGACGACGAGGACTTCCCGCTCGCCGGCCGCATCGTTCATCCGCCCGTCGGAAGCCTCGAAGATCCGCAGCGCGCGGACCTTGTCGGCCAGCCGGTCGCACGTCTGCTCGTCGTCGCCATGGGTCACGCCGAGCAGGACGAGCAGGCCCGGGCCGATCTCGCCGACGAGCGCGCCGTCGACGCGGACGGCGGCACGCGACACGCGTTGTACGAGTGCCCGCACGGCGCGGCAGACTACAGCCCGCCGAGCGCGGCGACCACGGTCGCGGCCGTCAGCACGATCGCGGTGCTCCAGGCGATCGTGGAGGCCGTGAGTCGCAGGTCCAGCCCATAGATGTGGGCCACCGCGAGGCTGTTGATGCCGCACGCCATGCCCGACTGGAGGAGGAACGCGGACGGCACCTTCACGACGGTGAGCGACAGCAGCGCCATGACGGCCGGTGCCACGAGCAGCCGCAGCCCGAGCGTCGTCGCGACGGCCGTGGTCAGCGGCGGCGGGAAGACGCGAACGCCGTCCTCCTGCTCCTGCATCAGGTGGACGCCGAGCGCAAAGAAGCCCAGCGGCGCGAACGCGAGCACCGCGACCTCGGCGACGTCGCGTGCCCAATCCGGGCTCCAGGCACGCGGCGCGACCAGCGCGAGCACGAACGCGACGAGCGGCGGATTGCGCGTCGCGAACGCGCGCAGCCGCTCGCGCGGGGTCTCGCCCGCCTTCGTGCCGAAGCCGGCGCCGATCGCAAACGCGACGATCAGCAGGAACGTCGCGCTGACGACGACGTCATAGGTGATCGCCTGTCCCACGGCCTGCGGGTCGTCGAACAGGGTGCGCGCCAGCGGCACGCCGAGATAGCCGGTGTTCGCAATCCCCGCGCAGACCATCATCGCGCCGACGCCCGGCCGCGTGAGGCGCAGGACGCGCGTCGCGATCAGATACGCGAGCACCGTCGCGACGCTGCGCTCGGCAAAGCCGAATGCGAGCCCCGCGCCCACGCCGGCGGTGATCTCCACGTGGCTGACCGTGAAGAACGTCACGACCGGCATCAGGCCGTAGATCAGGATGTCCAGCGAGCGGCGCCCGGCCCGGCGGGCGGGCTCGCCCCAGCGCCGCTCGGCCCCCGCGCCGATGCCGACCGACGCGAGGATGACCAGGACGACGGCGATCACGCGTCGCGCAGCTCACGCGCGGCGCGCTCGGGGGCGACCGGATTGAGGTCGATCCCGGTGCCGAGCTCGAGGCCTGCGGCGGTCGTCAGGCGCGGGCGGATGTCGATCCGCCAGCAGTAGTGCTCGGCACCGCGCGGTGCGGTGCGGATCCACAGGTTCAGCGCCGGCGGGTGGCCGAAGCGGCGCGCGAGGCGGGCAAGCGTGTCCCGCAGCGCCGCGGCCGCCAGCGGCCCGGCGTCCTCGAAGCGCATCGCCGGCCGGCGCGGGGCGATCAGCAGCCGGTAGGGCGTCCCGGACGCGAACGGGGCGAGCACGACGGCCTCGTCGTCGATCGCCACGACCCGCTGGTCCAGGCGCACCTCCTCCTGGACGAGGTCGGCGAGCAGGTTGCCGCCCATCGTCGTCGTCGCGTACGCCCCGAACCGCTCACGCTCGCGTGCGAGCAGCGACGGCACGAAGTCCAGCGCGACGAGCTGCGCATGCGTGTGCGGCTGCGACGCGCCGGCGGCGCGGCCGTCGTTGACGAACAGGTGCACGCAGGCGGCGCCTTGCCCGGCGTGGTGTGCGACGCGCCGGCGCCACATGCCCATCGCCCGCTCGAGCTCGTCGAGGTCGAGGTCTGCGAGCGAGGAGACCGGGCGCGGCGTATTGACGATCACCTCGTGGTGCCCGCGTCCGGCGCTCGTCGCGAACAGGTCGACCCGTGCCTCGCGCGGCGGCGGCTCAGCCTCGGCGGCGACGGCGGGATAGAGGTTCGGGACGACACGCACCTGCCAGCCCGGTGTGCCGGGCGGCGAGCCGTCGGGGCGCAGCGCGTCCAGCTCTGGCGGGGTGCGGTCCTCGTGGCCCTCCAGGAACGGGTCGCGCTCAGGGACGATCGGCGGATCGGGCGGCGGCGGCTCCAGGCCTGAGCCCGGCCGGCTGGAGCGCTCGTCGGCGATGATCGCCCGGTGTCCGGTGAGCGGGTCCACCCGCACCTCAGGCACGCAGCTTCTCCATCCGCATGTGCTCGATGCCGGCATCGAGGAACACGTCGCCGTAGGCGCTGTAGCCGGCCTGCTCGTACAGCGTCACCGCGCTGACCTGCGCGGCGAGCGCGATGCGCTCGGCGCCGGCCGCAGCAGCCTCGGCGTCCGCCAGGCCGAGCAGTCGGAGACCGATGCCGCGCCGGCGCGCCGATGTGGCGACCGCCATGCGCGCGAGCTTCAGCGTCGAGCCGTCCGCCAGCAATCGGCAGGTGCCGACGACGAGGCCGTCCTCGTCGACGGCGACGAGGTGCAGCGCCTCGCCGTCGTGGCCATCGAGGTCATCCTCCGGCGGCACGTTCTGCTCGTGAACGAACACCGCGGTTCGCAGCGCGATCGCGTCGGCGATCTCGGCCGGACCGCCCGCGCGGCGGACCGTCACGCTCACGATGCGGCGGCGGTCGGCTTCCCGAGCGCGTAGCGGTCGATGTCGTCCTCCAGCGCCGCGAGCGACGGGTACGGCCCCTGATGGGTGAACGTCTTGCGGCCCGCCGCGTCGTAGAAGATCGTCGACGGCGTACCGGCGAGCCCGTACGCGTTGTAGATCTGCCCGTCGGGGTCCTCGTAGCTCGGGTAGCTCAGTGGGACCTCGCGCAGGAAGCGCCGCGCCGCCGCGCGGTTGTCCTTGAGATCGACGCCGACGAAGGCGACCTCGCTGCCACGACTCAGCGCGACGCGCTGCAGCACCGGCATCTCGTCGCGGCACGGACCGCACCACGAGGCCCAGATGTTGACGACGACCGGGTGGCCGCGCAGGCCGTCCAGCCGCCGGCGCAGCGCCGTGCGCGCACCCGGGAGCAGTTCGCCCGCCTGCGCGTGGAGCGCGGCGAGCGGCGGCGGTGCGCCCCGCAGGGCGTCCGCCGTCTCGGCTGCCGTCGGCTTCAGCGCGGTGGGCGCGGAGCCGCCGTCGGTGCTTCCAGCCTGCTTGAGCCCGATGCCGATCGCGGCCCCGAAGGCAATCACGACCGCGAAGAGGACGAACGTCCGCATTGCCCGTGAGGATCGCACAGCGGTGCGGTATCCTTCGTCACACGTCGCTGGGCTGCGCCCCCGGGGAGGATCTCCCGGCGACCCGCCCGGCATGTCCGGGCGCTTGAGTCGGAGCGCTGCCGGATACCGCGCTCCCGCTCCACCGCTGAGAGCTTCTGGCCACCATGGCTGACCACACGACGGCCGTCGCGGCCGCTTCCGTTCCTTCCGCGAGCGACATCGCCCGTGCGGAGGACTTCGCCCGTGAGCCGTTCCTGCACGAGGGAGAGACCGCGGCAGAGGCGCTCGCTGCCGGCTCGCCGCGCCGCATCGCACTCGACGCCTCACTGGCCGAGCTCGATGCCGGCCTGGATGTCCCCTCGACGCGCTGGCGGCGGGCCTGGTCGCTGCTGCTGGGCCTGGAACGCGTCCTCAGCGAGGACGTTCCCGTGCTCGCCGACGGCACGACGCTGAACCCGCATCAGGTCGACGCCCTCTCCGGCACGCTGACGGCACTGCTCGCCGATCGCCTGCGCGCCCAGGAGGAGGGGGACGACGAGCCGGCCCAGGTCGCGGCTCCCGTCCTCGCCGTCGATGACGACGAGCCCGACGAGATCCCGCCGGTGGACGACGAAGAGGTCGCAGCCGCGCTCGCCGCGCTCGACGAGGAGCACGCCGAGGACGAGGACGACGACGCCGACGAGGCCGCCGCCGAGACCGATCCTCCCGACGAGGACGAGACCGACGACGAGACCGACGAGGACATCGACGCCGCGGTCCTCGACGATCCCAACGCCCACAAGCGCTTCTGGTTCGAGCACGCGACCGGCGCCGGCAAGACCGTCGCGGCGATGGGCTTCGTCGAAGCCTCGCGCACCGGCGGCGTGCTGATCCTCACGCACCGCCGCAACCTCGTCGACCAGTTCAACGAGGAGCTGCGCACGCGCGGCTACGCGAGCCGCGTTCACGAGGCGCTCCTGGGCGACGACAAGGCGCCGGCCGACGGCCCCGTCACGGTCGAGACCTACCAGTGGTTCGTGCGCAATGCGGGCCAGATCTCGAGCGCCTACACGATCGTCATCTGCGACGAGGCGCACACCGCGCTGGGCGAGAAGACGAGCGCGGCGATCCGTGAGTGGACCGGCCCGATCTTCATCGGCATGACGGCGACCGGCGCGCTGATAGCGCGACACGTCACCGATCTCTTCCCGACGCAGACCTCGCGCTTCGATCTCGCACAGGCGGCGCGCCGCGGCGTGATCGCGCCGCTGCGCTGCATCCGCATCCCGCCCGGACCGGGAGTGCGCACGATCGCAAAGGTGCCGCTGCGCAAGGGCGAGGTCGACGTCGAGTTCGACCAGGAGATGCTGGCCGAGCTGCTCGACCAGGCGCCGTTCAACCTGGCGATCGCCGACCTCTACAAGACGCGCTTCAACGGTGTGCCCGGCGTCGTCTACGCAGCCGGCGTGCGCCACGCCTACAACGTCGCCGAGGCGTTCCGGGCGGAGGGCATCAAGGCGATGGCGGTCTCCGGCGAGACGCGCAAGCGCGAGCTCGCCGAGATCCTCGCCCGCTACGAGCACGGCGAGATCGACGTGCTGGTCAACGCCCAGCTCCTCGCCGAGGGCTGGAACTCGCCGCGCGCGACGGTCTGCATGCAC
>JBBQKR010000009.1:0-66837 GCA_038327125.1 Solirubrobacterales bacterium | reverse complement strand
GCAGCAGCGCGACGCCACCGCCGGGCACGATGCCCTCCTCGAGGGCTGCGCGGGTCGCCTGCAGCGCGTCCTCGACGCGGTGCTTCTTCTCCTTCATCTCCGTCTCGGTGGCTGCGCCGACCTTGACGACGGCGACGCCGCGCGACAGCTTGGCGAGGCGCTCCTGGAGCTTCTCGCGGTCGTAGTCGGAGTCGGTCGTCTCGATCTCGCTCTTGATCTGCTTGATGCGGCCCTTGATCTGCTCGGACTCGCCGGCGCCATCGATGATCGTCGTTGTGTCCTTGGAAACCACGACACGCCGCGCCCGCCCGAGCTGCGAGATCTGCGTGTTCTCGAGCTTCAGGCCCATCTCTTCGGTGATGACCTCGCCGCCGGACAGGATGGCGATGTCCTCGAGCATGCGCTTGCGGCGGTCGCCGAAGCCCGGCGCCTTGACCGCAACACCGGTGAAGGTGCCGCGCAGCTTGTTCACGACGAGCGTCGCGAGGGCCTCGCCCTCGACGTCCTCGGCGATGATGAGGATCGTCTTGCCGGACTGGATGACGGCCTCGAGGACCGGCAGCACGTCACGGACGGAGCCGATCTTCTGGTTGGCGATGAGGATGTACGGATCCTCGAGCACGGCCTCCATGCGGTCCTGGTCGGTGACCATGTACGGCGAGATGTAGCCCTTGTCGAACTGCATACCCTCGGTGAACTCGAGGTCCATGCCGAACGTCTGGCCCTCCTCGACGTTCACGACGCCGTCCTTGCCGACCTTCTCGATCGCGTCGGCGATGACGTCGCCGATCTCCTCGTCGCCGGCCGAGATCGTCGCGACGCGCGCGATCTGGTCCTTGCCGGTGACCTCCTTGGACTGCTTCTCGATGCCCTCGACGATCGCGTTGACGGCGATCTCGATGCCGCGCTTGAGCTGCAGCGGCTGTGCGCCGGCGGCGACGTTCTTCAGACCCTGGCGGACGATCGCCTGGGCGAGCACCGTTGCGGTCGTCGTGCCGTCTCCGGCGACGTCGTTGGTCGCCGTGGCGACCTCCTTGACGAGCTGCGCGCCCTGGTTCTCGAACGCGTCCTCGACCTCGATCTCACGGGCGATGGTGACGCCGTCGTTCGTGATCGTGGGGGCGCCGAACTTCTTGTCGATGACGACGTAGCGACCCTTCGGGCCGAGCGTCACCTTGACGGCGTTGGCGACGGCGTCGACGCCGGCCTCGAGGGCCTTGCGTGCCGCCGCGTCGTACTTCAATTCCTTGTGAGCCATGTGGTGTCAGGTCTCCTGGTCGGGCTTAGGACTCGACGACTGCGAGCACGTCGGACTCGCGCAGGACCAGCAGGTCCTCGCCGTCGACCTTGATCTCGGTGCCGCCGTACTTGCTGTAGAGGACGACATCGCCCTTCGAGACGTCGAGCGGGATGCGCTTCTCGCCGTCCTCGTCCCAGCGGCCGTCACCGGCCGCCACGACGGTGCCCTTCTGGGGCTTCTCCTTCGCGGTGTCGGGGAGGAGCAGGCCGCTGGCCGTCGTCTCCTCCTCTTCGATCGCCCGCACGATCAGGCGATCGCCGAGGGGCTTGAGCTTCATGTGATGGAACCTCCGGAAAGGGGGGTCGTGTGGTGTGCTTCGAAGTCTGCCGCACGTCGGTTGGCACTCGACTCCGGGGAGTGCCAACGAGCACGGGGAATATAGCGCCTGCCTGAGATTCGGTGCAAAGCGGCTGGCACTCGTACCGCAGGAGTGCCGGAACATCGATCATCCGTCCAGAGTCCGGCGCATCGCCGCTGGAAATCCTGGCGCGACGCCGACCACTGGGGCATGTCCACTCGCTCCTCAGCGCCTCGCGGCGTGCTTCTGGCCGGTGTCGGCGCGTTCGTCGCGCTGGGATCGCTGTGGCTCCCCTGGTACACGATCAAGTTCCCCGACGCCTTCCGCGATGCCCTCGGCAGCGTGGGCTCGGGCGCGGGCTCCGCGAAGGTCACGGGTGCCGGCGGCGCCGGGGCCGGTGCGGCCGGAGACGCGTTCGCCGGCATGTTCAAGGGCCTCGCGGCACTGCTGCCCACCGAGATCACCGGCAAGGGCTGGCAGGTCATGAGCGGCGGTGACGTCGCGCTTGCCGTGGCCGCGTGCGCGGCCCTGCTGCTCGTGCTCGCCGTCAGCGGCGGCGCCGCGGGCGTGCGCATCGACCGTGGCATCGCGGGCCGGCTGATCAGCGCCGCCGGTCTCGTCGTGGCCGGGATCGCCGTCTACCACGTCGTCAGCAAGCCGGGCTCCGGCGCCGGCGAGTTCTCCGCGATGGTCCAGGTCAAGCTCGGCCTCTGGGTCGCCACCGCCGGCGGCCTGGCGATGATCGTCGGCGGCGCGCTGACCGCGCGCCCGCCGCAGGCCGAGGCATTCGAGCCCGTCTCCTCGCCGGTGATCGAGGCGCAGCCGTTCGCCGCATTCGCGCCCCCCGCGGCCGCCACGGCCGCCACGGCCCACGATCCCTTCGCGGCACCCGTCGAGTCGTTCGCCGTGCCGGCAGTCGAGATGTCCGCCGCGCCGGATCCGTTTGCCGACCCAGTCACCGAGGCTCCCGCTCCGCCTCCGTACGACCCGTTCGGCGAGCCCGCCCTCGCGGCTCCCTCTGCCCACGACCCGTTCGCGGCACCGGATCCCTGCGCGGCGCCCGACCCGTTCGCCACCCCTGTCGAGCCTCCCGCAGCTGCCGACGCCGGCCTCGCGGACGCATCGCCGGTACCCGATTGGGCCGGCTTCAGCACCCCCACGCCGGAGCCCGTGCCGGATCCCGAGTACGCCGAGCACGCGTCCGTGGTCCCGCAGCCTTCGGTCCCCCGTCCGGCCGGAGTGTCGATCCCGCCGCCGGGCTGGAACGGCGCAGGCTGACGGAGCGGGTGCAACGAGCGGCGCGCCGCCAGCTTGGTGACGAACACCGCCCGGCCCTGTCTTCACCGGGGCGTTGTTATGTCGTGTTGATACTGTGAAGGGCGACGAGTCAGGCTCGTCCGCCGGGTGCAATCCTTTTCTCGTCCAGCATCTGGACGGAAAGCGGCGTCAGCCGCCCACCGTCCCACGGCGACCGTTCGGATCCCGAACCGACGCGTTCCCCCCGCGATCCGGTCGGTCGGCGTTGCTCCAAGCACCCATGGGCCGTAAAGGGCTCTGGTCAGACGCCGATGACGCGGTACGTGCACGCCATGCCGCGGTTCCCATCCGGCCGCAGCAATGAAATGGAGCATCTGATCCGACTGCTCGCGAACTCCCCCCGTCGCGCTCGCCCTCTCCGTCTCCGCCCGGCGCTCCTCGCCGCCATGGCGACGGCGATCGCCCTCCTCCTGCTCCCCGCAGCCTCGCTGGCCGCGACCACCGGAAACATCTGGGTCAGCGCGTCGGGCTCCTACTCCGGGTGCGCGCGGTCCGCCGGCCCGGTCGCCTACGACGCCGCGAAGGACTGCTCCTGGGCAGGCGCGTACTCCGCCGCCGCCGACGGTGACTCGGTCCTCGTCATGGGCGGGTCCTACGGCAACGTGACCATTCCTGGAACCAAGACCGGCAGCCCCACGGTCTCGTTCACGCCCGCGACCGGCGAGTCGGTCACGGTCGCCGACTTCACCAACGGCTACGTCGGTGACGGCAACGCGAGCGGCGCCAACAACCTCACCTTCAACGGGCCGGTGACAGCGCGCCAGTTCCGCACCGACGGCACAAGCAACGTCACGGTCGACGGGTGGACCGTCGACGGGCAGAACACCGTCAACCAGATCATGCATTTCGAGGGCGTCAACGGCTTCACGCTGCGCAACTCCGAGGTCTTCAACAACAGGAACAACTCGCTGAGCCTCGGCACCGGCAGCAACGTCACGATCGACCGCTCCAAGTTCCATGACGCCGGCCTCGACGCGGGCTCCGGCGCGCACACCGAGTGCCTCTACGCGAGCGGCATCGACTACCTGCGGATCACCAACAGCCACTTCTACCGCTGCTCGGTGATGGACGTCTTCATCACGCGCTGGTCAGGAACCTCAACCGATCCCCAGCACGGCTGGATCGAGAACAACGTCTTCGAGAAGCCCTGGTCGACCACCGGCAAGGTCGGCAGCGGGTACGCGTTCCACTTCCGCAACGGCGGCGAGCCGGCCCCGGACATCTATGACTGGGACTTCCGCAACAACACGTTCGCGGGGCCGCTGTCGTTCGGGACCCAGAGCGAGAACGTCGTGCAGCCCAGTGGTCTGCGCGTGACCGGCAACATCTTCCTCGCCGGGGCGAGCTGCCGCACCACGAACTCCACCTTCGCCAACAACATCTACGCCGGCGGCACGTGCGGCGGCAGCGGTGAGATCGCCTCGACGGCGTCGGCGCTGAACGCCGGGTTCGTCGGACCGACCACGCAGGGCGACGCGGGCAACAACTTCCGCCTGACGCTCGGCAGCCCCGCCCTCGACCAGGGCAACATCGCCAACTACCCGGCCACCGACCAGGACGGACGCGCACGGTACGTGGGCGTCAAGCCGGACCTCGGTGCGTTCGAGTACGGCGCCATCGCCGGCCCGGACACGACCCCGCCCAACACCACGATCACCGCGAGCCCGTCGTCGTCGACGTCGACCTCGGCGTCCGTGTCGTTCACGGCGAGCGAGTCCTCGACGTTCAACTGCCGGATCGACGGCGGCGCGTGGTCCTCGTGCACCTCGCCAAAGGCCTACAGCGGGCTCGCGCTGGGCGCGCACACGTTCGACGTGCGCGCCACCGACGTGGCCGGCAACGTCGATCCCACGCCGGCGACGGCCAGTTGGAACGTCACCGCGCCGGACACCACGGCGCCGGACACGACGATCACCGCGAGCCCCTCGGGCTCGACCAGCTCGACGTCGGCATCGGTCGCCTTCAGCTCGTCGGAGGCCGGATCGACGTTCACCTGCCGCATCGACGGCGGGGCCTGGGCGGCCTGCACCTCGCCGAAGGCCTACAGCAGCCTGGCGCTCGGTGACCACACGTTCGACGTGCGCGCCACCGACGGCGCCGGCAACGTCGATGCGACGCCGGCGACCGTGACCTGGACCGTCATCGCCGGCCCGGACATCACGCCGCCCGACACGGCGATCACCTCGGGCCCGACCGGTTCGACGACCTCGACGTCCGCCTCGTTCGCCTTCTCAGCGACCGAGGCCGGGACGTTCGAGTGCCGCATGGACGGCGGGGCGTGGGCCTCCTGCGCCTCCCCGAAGGGCTACAGCGCCCTGGCGCTCGGAGCGCACACGTTCGACGTGCGCGCGACCGACACGGCGGGCAACGTCGATCCCACGCCCGCATCGCGCGGCTGGACCATCAGCGCCACGCCGGACACCACGCCGCCCGACACGACGATCACGTCGGGCCCGTCGGGGTCGACGACCTCGACATCCGCCTCGTTCGTCTTCTCGGCGACGGAGGCGGGGACATTCGAGTGCCGCCTCGACAGCGGCACGTGGTCGGCCTGCACCTCGCCGAGGGCCTACAGCGCCCTGAGCGCCGGCTCGCATACGTTCAGCGTGCGTGCCACCGACATCGCCGGCAACACCGACCTGACACCCGCATCGCGCGGCTGGACGATCACCGCTCCGGCCGACACCACGCCGCCGAACACCTCGATCACGTCGGGCCCGCCCGGCACGACGACGGCGACGGCGGCGACGCTGGCGTTCTCCTCGTCGGAGGCCGGCTCGGCGTTCGCCTGCCGCGTCGACGGCTCGGCGTGGGCTCCGTGCACCTCGCCGACCGGCTACAGCGGCCTGGCCGTCGGCGCCCACACGTTCGACGTGCGCGCCACGGACGGCTCGGGCAACGTCGATGCAACGCCCGCGACGCGATCGTGGACGATCGTGCCGCCGGCACCGGATACGACTGCGCCGGACACCACGATCACGGCCGGGCCCAGCGGGTCGACGTCCGACACCACCGCATCGGTCTCGTTCACCTCGACTGAGGCCGACTCGGCGTTCGAGTGCCGCCTGGATGCCGGGAGCTGGGCCGCGTGCGCCTCGCCTGAGGGCTACGCCGGTCTCGCGGTCGGCGCCCACACGCTCGCGGTCCGTGCGACGGATGCGACCGGAAACGTCGACCTGTCGCCTGCGTCGCGGACGTGGATCGTCGTCGCCGTGCCGGACACGACCCCGCCGCCGCCCGTCGACACGACGGCGCCGGACACCGCGATCACGGGGACCCCATCGTTGATCACGGCGTCACGCACAGCCGTGTTCGGCTTCTACGGGACCGAGTCGGGTCCGCTCGACTGCAGCCTGGACGGTCAGGCATACAGCCGCTGCACCGGGCCGAAGACCTACAGCTCCCTCCATCGCGGCAGGCACGTGTTCCGCGTGCGCGCGACCGACCTGGCCGGGAACGTGGACGCGACGCCCGCGGAGTACCGCTGGATCATCTACAGGCGCTGGAGCGGGACCTACTCGTTCGAGCTGCTGGCGAACGGCAAGGGCTCGGAGCAGGTCCAGGCCGACACGCTCGAGGGCGCCTGCGCCCTGATGCCCTCCGCCCGCGGCCGCCTCGCCGTCAGGCTCAATGGCGTCTCCGTCAGGCATCGCGGACGCCGCATCAGCGTGCGCGGCACGGTGCCCGAACTGGCGGTCGACGGCAAGAACGCGCGCGTGCGGGTCAGCGTGCGCTCGCGCGGCCGCTGGAAGCTGCTCGCCAGCAGGCGCGTCAAGGTGCGCCTCGACGGCAGCTTCAGTATGCGTGCTCCGGCTCGCAAGGGCGCACTGAAGGTCACGGCGATCGCTCGCTGCGGCTGACGCCTCCGGGTAGGTGGCGCGCGGAACCTAGTTCTGCGCGCCACCGATGCCCAGGCGGGCATCGGTGTAGCTCTGCGGGTTCTCGACGATCTGGGAGAAGCGCACGACCGTGACGATGTCGTCCATCGTCACCGCCCGGCCGTAGATCTGCTCGAGGAAGTGGATCAGCTCGTCGTGGCGGCGGAACTCGGGGTTGTCGTGCTCGATGTCGCGCGGGCTGAGGTCGCGCACGCGCTTGACCTCGACGGCGTCGATCACGGCATCGAAGATCTTCTCGCGCGGTGAGTACTGGTAGCCGATCGTCACAAGAACCGCCTGGTTCTTGCGGTACTTGTGCGACTTGTCGCCGAGCCGGATCGTGGCGGTCTTGCGTCCGCGGCGAAGCTGGTCGGCGAAGATCGTCGAGTAGAAGTTGAGGACCTGCACAGCGGCGGCCAACCCTAGCGGCCCTGGGCCAGCCGCGACAGCGCCGTCGCCACGATCCCGCGCTCGCCCGTGTGGGTCAGTTCGCGAGCAGCCTGCTCCAGTCCCATCCAGCGGGCCTCGTCGATCTCGTGGTCGACGTGCCGCTCAGGGTCGCCCCGGTCGTGCTGGAGCAGGAAGAAGGCGACGACCTTGACGATGCGCCGCCCATCACGCTGGTACCAGTAGCGCACGTCGCCCAGGCGCTCCACGACGCGTGCCTGCACGCCGGTCTCCTCGCGGACCTCGCGCAGCGCCGCCTGCTCGGGGCTCTCGTCCCCGTCCGGGTGGCCCTTCGGCAACGCGAGGACCTTCGCTCCGTTCGCCGCGCGGCGCGAGGGCACGATCACGATGCACTCGTGCCCGCCGGGCACACTGCGCACGACGACGCCACCAGCGGAGAACTCGCGCTCGGGTGAGCGCCGGCGGCGCGCGGCCGGCACGATCAGTACACGTAGCCGGCGAGCGCGCCGGGATCGTGAACGACGATCCGCCCGCGCCCCTGCGTGAGCACGCCGGCGCGCTCCAGCGTCGCCAGGAAGCGGCTGGCGGACTCGCGCGAGGAGCCCGCGAGCTGCGCGATGTCCGCCTGGGTGATGCGCAGCAGGACGTCCTGCTCGCGGGCGTCGTCCTCACGGCTCTGCTCGACCAGTTCCGTGAGCACGACGGCGACCCGGCTCTGCACGGTCTGGAACGACTGGCGGGCCAGTCGCTCGTTGGCCTCGCGCAGGCGCCTGCCGAGGGAGATCACGAGCTTCGGCGCGATGTCCGGGTGTTCGCGCATCAGCCGGCGCATGTCGGTCCCGAGGATGCCGACCACTTCGGTGTCCTCGACCAGCTCAACGGTCGCCGAGCGCTTCTCGTCGTCGAACATCGCCAGTTCGCCGAAGATGTCGCCCGAGCCGAAGCGGGCGAGCGTGATCGTGCGGCCGTCCGGGTGCTCGCGCACGGCGCGGGCCTGGCCGGCGCGCACGATGTAACACGTCTCGCTGTCGTCGCCCTCGCGGAAGATCACCTCGCCGCACGCGAAGCTGCGCGGGACGGCGACCTCGGCGACGCGCTGGAGCTCATTCTCTCCCAGGGTCTCGAACGCCGGCACGCGGCGGAGCAGATCGCGTAGATCGCCGTCGGTCGTGGCCATCCGCACGCAGACTATTGGGTCGCCGAACGGGCTCCCGGCGACCCGTGGAACAGCCGCGGGTCGTTGGTGATGATGCCGTCGACGCCGAGGCGCTCGAGCGCTGCGATCCGTTCGGCGTCGTCGACCGTCCAGACGTACAGCTCGCCGCCGGCGCCGTGGACCGCCTCCGGGAGCCGCCCGGTGACGAACGCCCAGTGGCACATGAGGGCGTCGACCTCGCCGCGGCGCAGCTGAGCGGCGATGCGGCCGGGAAGGGCGGCGCGCCAGAACGCGATCAGGCCGTAGGCGGGCCAGCGCTTGAGCGGATGGTCCATCGGATCCGAGCGCACGCGCGGGAACGATCGCCCGAGGCGGATGTCGGGAGCCAGCTCGCGGATCAGCGTCAGCGACGAGGGCTCCATCGTCGAGATCAGCGAACGCTCCGCGAGGCCATGGGCGCGCAGCGCCGTGACCACGCGCTCCTCGTAGCCGGGGAGCTTGAGATCGACATCGAACTCGATGCCGTCGTAGTCGGGGCCGGCGAGATGGGCGAGGCCCTCCTCGAGTGTCGAAGGGCTGCGCCGCGAGAGGTCCTCATAGTCGTGCGCGAGCAGCAGGTCACCCGTGCCGTCGAGGTGCCCGGACAGCACGTCGAACTCGATCATGTCGACGCCGTGCTCACGCGCCGCGCTGAAGCTCGCGAGCGTGTTGCCGTGCGCCAGGTGGTGGGCGCCCTTGTGGCCGACCCGCTTGGCGCGTCGCGGGCTGCCCGTGGCCGGCCCGCTCACGTCTGGCACTCGGGGCACCAGGAGGTCGGGCGGTTGCCGTCGCCCTGACCGCGCACCCTGATCGTCGTGCGGCAGCGCGCGCACGGCTGTCCGGCGCGCCCGTAGACGCGGCTCTGACGCGCCCTCATGCCATGGCGGGCGCTCTGCTGCATGCGGGGACGGACGGCGCGCAGCAGCTGAAGGACCTCCGCGTCGGTCACGTCGCGGGTGCTTCGCCACGGATCGATCCGGGCCTCCCAGCAGGCCTCGCACTTCCACAGGTTGCCGATCCCGGCGACCGTCCGCTGGTCGAGCAGCGCGTCGCCGATCGATCCGCCGGGATCGCCGGAGCGCAGGCGCAGCAGAATCCGCTGCTCGTCGAGCTCCCGGCCGAGGATGTCGGGTCCCAGGCCGGCGATGCGCTCGTCCAGGCGCGTCCGCGACTCGGTCATCAGCTCCAGCACCGGTCCGTCGAACTCGACGATGTCGTGCTCGCCGCGGCTGATCACGAGCCAGGCGCGCCGCGGGTGCCGGCGCCAGCGGCGTCCGCGCTCGTAGGCCCCCCACGCGCCGGTCATCCGCAGATGCGAATGCAGCGTCAGCTCGCCCTCGAAGCGCAGGAACAGGTGCTTGCCGTAGGCATCGACGCTCGCAATGGCGCGGCCCGCGAGACGCTCGGGCAGGCGGGCGCCCGAAAGCCGCGGCGCAGGGGTGCGGATCACGTCCGGCACGTGGCCTTCGAGGATCGGGCGGATCCGGTTCGCCGCGTAATGGATGGTGTCGCCTTCAGGCATCGGCTCTCCGAGGGTACGGTGCGCACATGCACGCGGACCTCGCTCGCATCGTCGGTGACGAGTACGTCCTGGCCGGTGACGATCGGCGGTACCTGAGTGACCAGACCGCGTTCAGCGCGATCGAGGGCGAGGCCGACGCGGTCGTCCTGCCAGACACTGCCGAGCAGGTCGCGCATGTGGTCGCGTGGTGCCACGAGCACGGCGTCGCCGTCGTTCCGCGCGGCGGCGGCACCGGCTGGGCCGGCGGCGCCGTGCCGCTGGGCGGAGGGGTCGTCGTGGCGCTCGAGCGGCTGACGCGCGTGCGCTCGCTCGACCCGCTGCAGTGGCGGATGGAGGTCGAGGCCGGGGTCACGACCGCGACCGTTCGCCGGCTCGCGCGTGAGAACGGCCTCTGCTTCCCCCCGGATCCCGGCGCTGCGGAGCAGTCGCAGATCGGTGGGAACATCGCGACGAACGCCGGCGGGCCGCACTGCTTCAAGTACGGCGTCACCGGTGCGTGGGTCACGGGCCTGGAGGCGGTGCTGGCGCCCGGGGAGCTCGTGCGCGTCGGCGGGGCGGCGCGCAAGGACGTCGCCGGCTACGACCTGCGCGGGCTGCTGGTCGGCTCGGAAGGCACGCTGGGAATCGTCACTTCCGCCTGGCTGAAGCTGATCCCGGCGCCGGCCGGGTCATGGCCTGCGTGCGCGTTCTACCGTGATGCACAGGCCGGCGGCGAGGCGGTCGCCCGCGTGATGGCGGCCGGCCCGGTCGCCGCGGCGATCGAGTATCTCGACGGTGGCGCGCTGGAGATCGTCGGTGCAGGCTTTCCGGGAGGGGCGCCCGCCGGCGCAGGGTTCCTCGTGATCGCGGAGAGCGACACTGGGGCCGGGGACTGCGAGGCGCTGGCCGCGGCGCTGGAGCCTGACGCGATCGGGGCGCCCGTCCTGCCACCGGATCCCGCGGCGCTGTGGCGCTGGCGCGACGGCGTCGGGACCGCTGTCACGGCGGTGCGCGGAGGCAAGCTCTCCGACGACATCGCGGTGCCCGTGGAGCACCTCGCGGATGCGGTCGGCGAGGTTGCGGCGATCGGTCAGCGCCATCGGCTGGAGGCATGCTCGTGGGGCCACGCAGGGGACGGCAACCTGCACGCGACGTTCCTGCTGGACCCGCGCGACGATCTCGCCGTGCATCGCGCTCGGCACGCGGCCGACGAGCTGCTCGCGATGGCGATCGACATGGGCGGGACGATCAGCGGCGAGCACGGCGTGGGGATCCTGAAGAACGGCTGGCTCGGCAGGCAGTGGTCGTCGGCCGCGGTGGCCGCGCACGAGGCCGTCAAGGATGCGCTCGACCCCAGCGGGATGTTCAATCCGGGGAAGAAAGTCCCCTAGGCGCTCAGCGTCAGTTTCCGCGGCCCCTGCCGGAAGCCCGCTTCGACGAGCACGGGCTCCCAGTCCGATCCGACGACCGGCTCGCCGTCGACGCGCTCGACTCCGAGCTTCAGCCGCGTCCCGCCGGCGGTCACGAAGGCCGCGAGCGCGTCGAATGCCACCGTCACGCGCGTGTCGGCGGCCTCCGCCAACACGAGCAGCCCGCGCCCACCGCGCTCGATGTAGAGCACCGGCTCCGCGCCGACGAGGACGACGTAGGCGCCCGCGACGCGCTGCGGGCCTCGTGTCGCCGCGCCCTCACGCTCAGGCCAGCGCAGCACCGCGCCGTACGGCTGGGCCGGGTCGGTTGCTGCCAGGACGAGCGCGGGCTCCTCGCCGGCGCCGTCGCGCGCGCGCAGCCGCTCGACGGCTCCGGGCAGTGCGAACTGCGCGCCGCCGAGACCCTCGACGAAGTAGCCGCGCCGGCACACGCCGAGCGTCTCGAGATCGCTGAGCGCGTCGTACAGGGCCGAGAAGCCGCCGTTGACGCTCTCGGCGAGGACCTGTTCGCGCGTGACGATCCCGTAGCGTTCGAGCAGCAGCTCGGCGACGGTGCGGCGATGCTCGCGCGGGTCGACAGCGGTCTCGAACAACGGTCCCGCGAGCGACCACCGGCCCTGCACCTGCGCCTGAGCGCCTGCGCCGCGGCGCGCGCCGAAGCGCCGGCCGGGCCTTCTCGCCGTCGCCTGCGCGCGCTGAGCACGCGCAAGCGTGAGCCGTGGCGCGCGCAGCGGGGCGAACGCGTCGTTCGTCGCCTCGCCCGCCCAGACGAGATCCCACAGCCCTTCCTGCAGCTCCTCCGGCGAGAAGCCCCCGAGCTCGGCGAGCAGGTCGGTGAAGAAGCACGGCGCCGCGTGCAGCCGCTCACGGATCGCTGCATGCACCGGATCGGACGGCGGCTCGGCGGCGGGCCCGCGCGTCCCCGGCCGTCCGATCGCCGCCGCGTCGTCGCGGAAGTAGAGCGCCACGCGGCCGCTGTTGCGCCCGAGCGCGCCCGCCCCGACCCAGACGACCTCGCCGCTCGCCGTCAGCTGATCCATCCAGGCCGGTGAGTACGCGCCGACGCGGCGCGGGAGCACGTCGCGCTCCCACACGTCGGCGGGCAGCGCGAGCCCCTGCAGCGGGACGAGCGCCTCGCGCAGGCGATCGGTTCCCGCTCCGGCCGGCGGATGGCGATCGACGCCCTGCCAGCCCGGCAGGAATGCCGCCAGCGCGGAGCGATCGACCGCCTCGATCTCCTGGCGCAGGACGGCGAGCGATGCGCGGCGGATGCGCCGCAGCACGTCCGGGTCGCACCACTCGCGGCCGGGGGCCTGCGGATTGGGGCGCAGCTCGCCGCGCACCAGGTCACCGCGCGCCTCCAGCGCGTCCAGCGCGCTCGACACGTCGACGCCGTAGCGCAGCCGGACCTCGTCAGTCGTGAACGGCCCGTGGGTGCGCGCGTAGCGGCGCAGCAGTTCCTCGACGGGGTGCTCGGGGGCCGTCAGGAACGCGTCGGGCAGCCCGCCGGGCGGCACCGCGCCGACCGCGTCGCGGTAGAGACCCGCGTCGTCAGCGGCGATCCAGCGCTCCTCGCCGGCGATCCGCACGCGCGCCGCGCGCCGCTCGCGGCGCAGCGTCTCCAGGAAGGCGGCGGCGTCGAGGCCCGCGTGGACACGCTCCTGCGCCTCCCGCTCCGTGAGGTCGCCGACCCGCCGCAGGACATCGCCGAGCGCGTCGCTGGATGCGGCCCTCGTGCGTTCGGACAGGTGCTGCAGGTCGGCCTCGAGCGCGTCGAGTGCCGCGGGGTCGAGCAGGTCGCGCAGCTCCTCCTGGCCCAGCAGCTCGCGCAGCAGGTCGCGGTCGAGTGACAGTGCGGCGGCGCGGCGCTCCGCGTTCGGGGTGTCGCCCTCGTACATGTAGGTCGCGACGTAGTCGAACAGCAGCGCGCTCGCAAACGGCGACGCCGTGGGCGTCTCGACCTCGACGAGCGACAGCTCGCGGGTGTGCAGCCGGGTCAGCAGCTCCTGCAGCCCGGGAACGTCGAGCACGTCGCGCAGGCATTCGCGGTAGGTCTCGAGGATGATCGGGAAGTCGGCGTAGCGCTTGGCGACCTCGAGCAGCGACTGCGCCTTCAGCCGCTGCTGCCACAGCGGTGTGCGGCGGCCGGGATAGGCACGCGGGATCAGCAGCGCACGCGCCGCGTTCTCACGGAAGCGCGCCCCGAACAGCGCGCTGGAGGCGAGCTCGGCGACGACCTGGTCCTCGATCGTGCCGGGGTCCAGCAGCACCGCGTCCGCGCCCGGCGGCTCGTCCGCGTCGGGCAGGTGGACGATGATCCCCTCGTCCGACCAGATCGCGTCGGATTCCAGCCCGAGCTCGTCGCGCAGCCGCGCGGACAGCGCGAGCGCCCATGCCGCGTGAACGCGCCCGCCGTAGGGGGAGAGGACGCACAGGCGCCAGTCGCCGATCTCGTCACGGAAGCGCTCGACGACGATCGTTCGGTCGCTCGGGATGACGCGCGTGGCGTCCTGCTGCTCGCGCAGGAACTCGAGCAGGTTGCGCGTCGCGAGCGGGTCGAGGTGGTACTGCTCCTGGAGCTCCTGGGGTGAGCGGTCCAGGGCGGTGCGCGCGAACGCGCCGATCTCGATTCCCAGCTCCTTCGACCGGCCGACGCTGTCGCCCTTCCAGAACGGGACGGCGCCCGGGGCGCCCGGCGCCGGGGTCACGATGACGCGGTCACGGCCGATCTCCTCGATCCGCCAGGTCGACGCGCCGAGCAGGAACGTCTGGCCGGCCCGCGCCTCGTAGACCATCTCCTCGTCGAGCTCGCCGACGCGCCGGCCGTCGGGCAGCACGACCGCGTAGAGCCCGCGGTCGGGGATCGTTCCGGCGTTCGTGATCGCGAGCCGGCCCGCGCCCTTGCGCGCGCGGATCGTCCCGGCGACGCGGTCCCAGACGATGCGCGCCCGCAGCTCTCCGAACTCGGCCGACGGGTAGCGCCCGTCGAGCATGTCGAGGACGTTCTCGAGCAGCTCGCGCGGCAGCTCGGCGTAGGAGTGCGTGCGCGTCACGAGCGCGAAGAGGTCGTCGACGGCGACCGCCGCCTCCTCTCCGGCGGCGGCGGCGATCGCGACGATCTGCTGCGCGAGCACGTCGAGTGCGTTGCGAGGGACGACGGTCGGCTCGATCCGGCCCTCGCGCATCAGCCGCGTGACGACCGCGCACTCGAGCAGATCGGCGCGGAACTTCGGGAAGATCCGCCCTTCGCTGCGCTCGCCGACGCCATGGCCCGCGCGGCCGACCCGCTGCAGCCCGCGGCTGACCGACTTCGGCGACTCGACCTGGATCACGAGATCCACGGCGCCCATGTCGATGCCGAGCTCCAGCGACGACGTCGCGACCAGGCATGGAAGGTCACCGGCCTTCAGCAGCTCCTCGATGACGGTCCGCTCCTCGCGCGCGAGCGAGCCGTGATGGGCGCGCGCGATCTCGCGTGCGGGCTCATCATCTGGGGTGTCGGCGTTCGCGAGCTCGTTCAGCCGCAGCGCCAGCCGCTCCGCTCCGCGGCGGCTGTTGACGAACACGATCGTCGACGTGTGCTCCTCGACGAGCCGCAGGATCTCGGGGTAGATCGCCGGCCAGATCGAGCGCCGCGTCGCAGCCCCGTCGAGGATGGGCGTGAGATCAGCGCCGCCGTGGCCGGCGCGGCCCTGGTCGGGCTCCAGCATCGACTCGACGGGGACGTGGATGTGCAGGTCGAGCTCCTTCGGGACGCCGGCGTCGATCACCCGGCAGCTGCGCTGCGGGCCGACGAGGAAGCGGCCCACCTCCTCGAGCGGGTTCTGCGTCGCCGAGAGGCCGATCCGCTGCGGGTCGCGCCCGTCCTCCTGCAGCGCGCTGAGGCGCTCCAGCGTCAGCGCCAGGTGCGAGCCGCGCTTGGTGCCCGCGACGGCGTGGATCTCGTCGACGATCACCGCCTCGACGCCCGTGAGGATCTCGCGGGCGCCGCTCGTGAGCATCAGGTACAGCGACTCGGGCGTCGTGATCAGGATGTCCGGCGGATGCCGGCGCATCGCCGCGCGCTCCTTCTGCGGCGTGTCGCCGGTGCGCACACCGATCGTGATTTCGGGCGCGTGGGGCCCGAGTCCCCGGATCGGCGCGACGAGATTGCGGTCGACGTCATAGGCGAGCGCCTTCAGCGGCGAGATGTAGACGATCCGCGTGCGTTCCTCACCCGTCGGCGTCGGCTCGGCGACGAGCCGGTCGATGCCCCACAGGAACGCTGCGAGCGTCTTGCCCGAGCCGGTCGGCGCACTGATCAGCGCATGCTCGCCCGAGGCGATCGCCGGCCACGCCTGGGCCTGCGCCGCGGTCGGCTGCGCGAACGCGCGCGTGAACCAGTCACGGACCTGCGGAGTGAACGGGGAGAGCGGCATCGGCGGCCGTCCGAGCCTACTCCGCGCGCGCTTGGACGATCGCCGCCGCGATCGCCTCGTCGAGCATCGCGGGCGTGAGCCGGCCCGTGAAGGTGTTCTGCTGACTGGGGTGGTAGCTGCCGACGAGCACCGGGCCGCCGCGATCGCCCGGCGCCCAGCTGGCCGCGTGCCCGAAGCGCGGCTGCGGCGAGGGCGAGGTGAGCCCGGCGGTCCGGCGCAGGCGCAGCGCCGCCGCCCACGCGAACGCGCCCAGGCACAGCACCGCGCCGATGCGCGGAAGCAGCTCCAGCTCGCGGGCGGTCCACGGCAGGCACGCATCGCGCTCAGCCGGGGTCGGGCGGTTGGCGGGCGGCGCGCAGCGCACCGCTGCCGCGATCCAGACGCCGTTGAGCCGCAGCCCGTCGCCGGCGTGGTCGCTGCGCGGGCTGCTGGAAAGGCCCGCGCGGTGCAGCGCCGCGAACAGGAAGTCCCCGGAGCGGTCGCCGGTGAAGACCCGGCCCGTGCGGTTCGCACCGTGCGCCGCCGGCGCCAGCCCCAGGATCATCAGCGAGGCCTGCGGGTCGCCGAACCCGGGGATCGGACGGCCCCAGTACTCCTCATCCGCGAACGCGGCGCGCCGCTCACGCGCCACCTGCTCGCGCCAGGCGACGAGCCGCGGGCAGCGCCGGCACGCCACCACGTCGCGTTCCAGCTCGTCCAGCGCCGTCACGCCGGCGATCCTACGCGCCACCTCGCTACGCTCCTGCGCCGATGCCCCGCTCCGCGCTCGTCCTCGTCCTCGCCCTCTGTGCCGCGCTCGCCGGCTGCGCCCAGGGCGGGACGACGAACACCGACAGCACGAAGGACTTCAACGGTGACCAGAAGGCGGTCGCGAAGACCGTCGAGGACCTGCAGACGGCTGCGAAGGACCGCAAGGGCACGACGATCTGCGCCGATCTGATCACCGCGGAGCTGCGCGACAAGATCAGCTCCACGGACTGCTCGAAGATCGTCAAGGACGAGATCCGCGAGACCGACGAGGTCGACCTGATCGTCAAGTCGGTCACCGTCAAGGACGGGACCGCCGTCGCGCAGGTCGACGAGAAGACCAGCGACGACAAGAAGACCCGCCGCACGATCGAGTTCGAGAAGGCCGCCGGCCGCTGGCGGATCTCGGCGCTGCCGCCCGCTCAGGGCTGAGCGCGCCTACGTCTTCAGCTCGCGCCCGTACTGGCGCGCGTAGTACTCGCGGTAGGCGCCGGAGCGGATCGGCTCCCACCACCAGGCGTTGTCGCGGTACCAGGCGACGGTCTCGTCGAGGCCCTCGTCGAAGCGGACCTGCGGCTCCCATCCGAGCGCGCGCACCTTGTCGGACGACAGCGAGTAGCGGCGGTCGTGTCCGGGCCGGTCGGCGACGTACTCGATCAGTGACTCGTCGCCGCCGCTCAGGGCGATGACCCGCTTCACGACGTCGATGTTGGCGCACTCGTCCGGCCCGCCGGCGTTGTAGACCTCGCCCGGGACGCCGTGCTGCAGGACGTGGGCGATCGCGGAGCTGAAGTCGCGCGCATGAATCCAGTTGCGCACCTGCATCCCGTCGCCGTAGACGGGGAGGGGGTCGCCGTGCAGCGCGTTCAGCACCATCAGCGGGATCAGCTTCTCCGGGTACTGGCGCGGCCCGTAGTTGTTCGACCCGCGGCAGATCACGGTGGGCATGTCGTACGTGTGCGCGTAGGACTGCACGAGCAGGTCGGCGCCCGTCTTCGTCGCGCTGTAGGGCGACGAGGGAAGCAACGGGCTCGCCTCCGTGAACGAGCCCTCCTCGATCGAGCCGTAGACCTCGTCGGTGGAGACCTGCAGGTAGCGCAGCTCACGCTCGCGGGCCGCTTCGAGCAGCACGAACGTGCCGATCGCGTGGGTCCTGACGAAGGCATCCGGCTCGGAGATCGAGCGGTCGACGTGCGTCTCGGCCGCGAAGTTCACGACCGCCTCGACGCCTGCCATGGCGCCGGCGACCGCCTCGGGGTCCTCGATCGCGCCGTGGACGAAGGCGTGCTCGACGTCCTGCAGGTTCTCGCGCCGGCCCGCGTACGTGAGCTTGTCGAGCACGACGACCTCGTCGCCGGCCTCGACGCGTTGACGGACGAACGTGGAGCCGATGAACCCGGCCCCGCCGCAGACGAGCAGCTTCATCGCGGATCTCCTGTGGTGGTGATGTCGGTGCCGGGCACCGGGCGCCCGGCGAGGAACCCGGCGAGCCCCTCCTCCCACGGCGGGAGGTGCACGGCGTCCGCGCCGCGCTCGGTGGCGAGCACGCTGAACGCGGGTCGCGGGGTGGGGGACGGGAAGGCCTCGCTGGTCGTCGGCTCGACGCGGCAGGGCAGGCCGGTCGCCGTGACGGCGGCGGTTGCGAGGTCGAACCACGTGCAGCGCCCGCCGCCCCCCGCATGGAAGATCCCGGTCGCGTCGCCCTCGGCGAGCGTGATCAGCGCAGGCGCGAGGTGGCCCGCCCAGGTCGGGCAGCCCTCCTGGTCGTCGACGACCTGCAGGGTGTCGCGATCGGTGGCGAGCCGCAGGATCGTGTCGACGAAGTTCTTGCCGTGCGCGCCGAACAGCCAGGAGGTGCGCGCGATCGCATGGTTCGGATTGGCGCGAGCCACGGCGATCTCGCCGGCGAGCTTCGTCCGGCCATACGCGGTGCGCGGCCCGGTCACGTCGGACTCGACGTAGGGCTCGGCCGCGTCGCCGGGGAAGACGTAGTCGGTCGAGAGGTGGATGATCCGCGCGCCGGCGGCCGCCGCCGCCGCCGCGAGGTTGCCGGCGCCGTCGCCGTTGACCTCCAGCGCGACGTCCTCCTGGTCCTCGGCGCCGTCCACGTCGGTGAACGCCGCGCAGTTGACCACGACGTCCGGGGCGTCGCCCGTGACGACGTCGGTCGTGAACTCGGCGTCGACGATGTCGATCGAGTCGACGTCGCGCTCGATCACGGTGTGACCGGCGGCGCCCGCCGCGGCCACGACCTCGCGGCCGAGCATTCCGTAGGCGCCGACGACGAGCAGCTTCACGATCAGACGATGCCGATGTCGGAGCGGTCGCCGACGAGGAAGCGGTAGGCCCGCGGCTGGCCGAGCGAGCGGGCGATGGTGACATCGCGGCCCAGCAGCGAGGATTCCATCCGCGCGTCGAGGTCGCGGACGCTCGAGCCCTCGAGCATGATCGCGTGCTCGACCTCGGCGCGCTCGACCACGCAGCGCTCGCCGATCGCGGTGTAGGGGCCGATGTAGGCGTCGACGAGCCGCGCGCCGGCACCGATGATCGCGGGGCCGCGCACGGTCGTGCGCTCGAGGATCGCCCCCTCCTCGATGACGACGCGGCCGTCGACCGCCGAGTCGGTTAGCGTGCCGTCGATGCGGCGCTCGATCGTGTCGAGGACGAGCCGGTTGGCCTCGAGCATGTCGTCCAGGCGGCCCGTGTCCTTCCACCAGCCCTGCACGATGTGCGGCTCGACCCGCAGGCCCTGGTCGACGAGGTACTGGATCGCGTCGGTGATCTCGAGCTCACCGCGCGCCGACGGCTTGATCGCGCGTGCGGCGTCGTGGATGCCCGCCGTGAACATGTAGACGCCGACGAGCGCGAGGTCGGTCGCCGGCTTGGCGGGCTTCTCCTGCAGCCGCGTGACGCGGCCGTCGTGCAGCTCGGCGACGCCGTAGTGCTCCGGGTCGGGGACGGGCGTCAGCAGGATCAGGGCCTCGGGCGCGCTCTCGCGGAACGCGGCGACGAGGTCGCTGATCCCGCCCTGCAGCAGGTTGTCGCCGAGGTACATGACGAAGGAGTCGCTGCCCAGGAACGGCTCGGCCGTGAGCACCGCGTGCGCCAGGCCTGCGGGCTCGTCCTGGACGATGTAGGTGATCCGCACGCCGAACAGGGAGCCGTCGCCGACGGTCTCGCGGATCTCGTCGCCGGTCTCCGGGGCGATGATGATCCCGATCTCCTCGATCCCGGCGTCAGCCATCGCCTGGATGCCGTAGAAGAGGACGGGGCGGTTGGCGACCGGCACGAGCTGCTTGGCGCTCGTGAACGTGATCGGCTGCAGGCGGGTGCCCTTGCCGCCCGAGAGGATCAGACCCTTCATCGCGAGGAACGGTAGCCGCAATCAGTCCTGAGCAAGCTCTGCGAGCTTCAGCACGGTCCGCCAGTTGCGGGCGGTTTCAGGTGTCTGCAGCGCCCGTATGAGCGCCTGCGGGAGCTTCGCGCGCCCGAAGCCATCCGGCAGCTGCAGGTAGACCTCGCGACCGGACAGGACGAACTCCTCGGGCATGAACCGCGCGCGATCGACCCCGGCGAGGGCATCCGCGGCCGGGCTGTCGCGCAGGAACGAGACCAGCAGCCGCGTGGGATCGGCATGCGGGAACGGGTTGGCGTCGACGATCGCCTGCCAGGCAGCGGCGCGCCGGAGGATGACGGGGACGCCGAATCCGAAGGTCTCGGCGAGCCGGCGCTCGAGGTCGTCGCGGAGCTCGTCGTCACGGGCCGCCGCATGCTCGAAGACGGCGTTGCCGCTCTGGATGTAGGTCTGCACGCCGGTCGCGCCGGCATCCGCGAGCAGCGCGCGCAGCTCGGCCATCGCGACCTTGCGGTTGCCGCCGACGTTGATCGCCCGCAGCAGGGCGACGTACCGCATCGCGGTCAGTAGACGCCGCCGAGCTTGCGGTGGTCCCAGCTCGCGCGGCGGCGCTCGACGAACTGGAAGGCCACGCGCTTCTCGGCCTGCGCCCGCACCATCGCGACGACCTCGTCGGCGAGCTCGCCGTCGATCCCCGGCGTGTAGCGCTGAAAGACCTCCGTGCCGACCGCGAGGACGTCGTCGACGTCGCGATGGATGACGACGTCGGTCTCGAGCATGACGCCGCGCAGCTCCTGGTACTCGGTGCCCGCCTCGACCTGCAGCGTCGCGCGCGGGTCGCGCTCGAGGTTGCGGGCCTTCTGGGACTTGGCGAACGTCCAGCCCCAGAGCTCCGGCCCCCCGTCCGGCCCGCTCGGCCGCACGACGTACCAGAGCGGCATCAGGTGCGGCCAGCCGTCCTTGCCGTTGCTGGCGACGATGACGGTGCGCTGCTCGTCCAGGAACGCGAGCACCTCGTCGTCGGTGAGCTTGATCAGGTCACGCTTGGAGGCCACGGACTCAGGCGCGGGCGGGCTTGCGCAGCCGGCGGACGGCGGCGAGCACGCCGTCGCGGGCGTCCTGCGGCTCGAGGACGGCGGCGTCGCCGGCCTCCTTGAGGATCTCGCGCACGAGCCAGTCGGTGCCCGCGAAGCTCAGCTCGACGATCAGCGACCCGTCGGCGAGCTGCTGTGCGACAGCGCGGTCCTCGCGCGCCCAGCGCGCGCGCTCGGGGCTGATCCACACGCGCGCGGTGCGCGACGCCGGGACCTCGCCCGTCTTCGGCCAGCCCTCGACGTCGGCGGCCGGGTCGACCTCCGGGCGCGGCGTGAAGCCCTTGCGCTGCACCTCGGCGTGGCGGACGCGATCAAGGCGGAAGTGGCGCACGTCGTCCTTCTCGGGATCGAACGTCGCGACGTACCAGCCCTCGCGGCCGTTGACGAGCGCGTAGGGCTCAACGATCCGTTCGCTGAACTCGTCCTCGTTGGCCTTGTAGTAGTCGAGCTTCAGCAGCTTGCGGCCGGAGATCGCCTTCGAGACGACGCGGGCGATCCCGGAGTCGTCGGCGCCGGCGTCGGCGACCTGCAGGCCCTGCTCGAGCGGGTCCGCGCCGAGCGCGGCGACGATCTTCTCGCGCGCGCCCTTCAGCGCGCCCTGCGGCAGGTGGTCGCCGATCAGGTCGATCGCGGCGACGAGCGCCTTCGCCTCGACGGGCAGCAGCCGTGCCGGCCGGTCGAAGTTGTCGGCGTAGGGCTCGGGGTCGACCTCGACCGTGCCGTCGTCGTGGACCTCGGCGTACAGGACGTAGGAGCCGCCGCCGAAGTTGACGACATTGAGGACCTGGATGTCCTCGCGCAGCTCGGCCTCGGTCACCTGGATCGCCTCGCACAGCTCGGCGACGGGAATGCGATGCCCCGCCCGGCCGGCCTGGATGAGAAGCGACGCGAGCGTCACCAGGCGCGCAAAGCGCTCTGGGCGGATCGCCGTGTCGCGGCGGCGCGGCTCGTCGTCCTCGCGCTCGGGTGCAGCCGCAGCGGGCCTGCCGGCGACCGGCTTTGCGAGCTGCAGCTCGCCGTCATGACGCTGCTCGATCAGCGCGATCCGCTCCTCGGCCTCGGCGACGAGCTCGTCGGGGCCGGAGACGTGAGCGTGCTCGCCGAGGCCGAGCACGAACGACACGAGCTGGCGGGCGGACGCGTACGGGGTGGCGAAGACGAGGTCCCCGTCATCGCCGGGACGAATCTCGCCGAAGCGCCCGAAATGGCGTTCGACCTGCCAGGCGAGGCGCTCGTCGACGGCGATCTCGGCGATGCCCAGCTCGTCGCCGAACTGCCAGTCCGAGCGCTTGGCGTAGGCGCGCGGATCGAAGTCGGTGGGCCGCTTGAAGTCGTGCTCGGCCTTCGTCGCGTAGGCGACCTTGCCGCGCATCCGCGACAGGCGGAAGACGCGGATCGCCTCACGCTCGTGCGACCTGCCCAGGAGGTAGAACTGCCCGCCGCGGAACAGCAGGTGATACGGGTCGACCTTGCGCGCGCCGGTCGTGTCGCGCTCCATCGTGAAGTAGTCGAAGGTGATCGTCTTCTGGCGGAAGATCGCGGTCTCGACCTTCGCCAGGCGCTGCGAGAGCTCGTGGCCACCCGCCGACGCGGTGATCCCCAGCGCCAGCGAGCCCTGGTCGGGCGACTGGAGTGGGCTGGGGCGGCCCCAGGAGATCTGCTGCAGCGCCAGGCGCAGCGGCTCGGCGTAGGCGAACTCCCCGTCCAGCAGGCTGAGCGCGAACTGCAGCGAGGCCAACTCCTCGTCGGTGAACGCGATCGCCGGGAGGTGGAAGTTCTCCGGCCGCAGCGAGTAGTTCTCCTGCTCGGCGGCGCCGTCGGCGGGCTTGTCGACCGTGAGGTTGATGCCGAGCGCGTCGAGCTCGGCGCGGTCCGCGTAGAACCGACGCGCGAACGCGTCCTCGTTCATCCCGCTGTATCCCTCGACGTCGCGCCGGATCTCAAGTGCCGTCACGGGCCGTCGCTCGGCCATGAGGTACGAGATCAGCGAGAGCTGCCGGATGAGCTTCTCGGTGTCCTTCGCCATCGGCCTTCAACGGTAGCCGTGGGGAACGGAGGCTGGTGCGCCGCGTCAGCCTTCCGCGCGCTGTTTGCGGGAAATCAGCTCAGGAATGGGGCTAAGCCGCGACGCGCGCGGCGTCCGGCTCGCCGGCGGCGCCGAAGAACGCCCCGCCGTTGATGGCCCGGTCGAAGCTCGACCAGACGGCGCCGGGCGCGAGTTCCTTCTCGAGCCGGTCGAAGCTGCCCAGGCGCCCGCCGAGGTTGTCGATCATGTGGACGAGCGTCGCCTCACGTGTCGCGGGGACGATCGGGCTCCCGTGCTCGAGCGAGCCGTGGTGGCTGAGGATGATGTGCAGGACCGCCTGCGCGGTCTCGGGCGGGAAGCCGGGGAGATCCTCGATCTCGCGCCGGATCCGGTAGTACCCGAGCGGGATCTCACCGAGCAGCTTGCCGGCGTCGGTGAGATCGATCGCGCCGCCGTCCTGGGCGTACGCCTCGAGCTTGCCGATGTCGTGCAGCAGCGCGCCGGTCACGGCGACGTCGCGGTCGATGCCGGGGAACGTCGCGCTGATCGCGCTGACCGACTGCGCCACGCCGAGCGAATGCTCGAGCAGCCCGTGTGCGTAGGCCTGGTGGTAGTGCTTGGCGGCGGGCGCGTCGCGGTAGGCCACCCAGGTGGCGGTGTCCGCTCCGAGCACGCGATCGAGCAGCCGCTGCAGGTGCGGGTCCTGGACGGTCGCCAGCAGCTGGCGCAGGTCGGCCTCCATCGCCTCGGGGCCGCGTGGCGGGCCGTCGAGCAGGTCGGCGTCGTCGAAGGTCCCCGGCACGGCCGCGCTGAACCTGGCCCGTGCCTGCGGGCCCCACTTGGGGTGGACCTCGTAGACGCCGTGGACATGCACGGCACGGCCCTGGACGCAGAGCGCCTGATGGGCCTCCACGTCGTCCCAGACGTTGACGGTGAACGCCCCGGTGCGGTCCCCGATCGTGAGCTTCAGGAAGCTGCCGCCGTCCTTCTTCGTGCGCACCTCGGCAGCGCGGACGAGCAGCACCTGATCGAGCTGCTGACCATCGGTGAGGTCGCGGACGAGCACGGGATCAACGGTGGCATGGAGTCCGGACGTTTCAGAGGCGATGCGCATATGCTCGGGTCGCTCGGCGAACGGAGGTCTGACATGCGCACGGCGATCATCACCGGAGGGACTGGGGGCCTGGGCGCCGCTGTCACCAGGCGATTCCTCGACGACGGCTGGCGCGCGGTCGTGCCGTGGGTCAACGAGCGCGAGCTGGAGCGCGTCCAGCGCCGCGACGGCCTCGAGCTCGTGCAGGCCGACCTGTTCGACCCGCAGGCCGTCGCGCAGGTCGCGAGCGCTGCAGGCGAGTCCACGCGCGCCGTCGTCAACCTCGTCGGCGGGTTCCTCGCGGGCGGCCGCGTGCACGAGACGCCGGTCACCGACCTCCAGGCGCAGCTGCGCCTGAACCTCGAGCCCGCGTGGCTCGTCACCGGCGCCGCGCTGCCGGCGATGCTCGCCGCCGGCGACGGGGCGATCGTGTGCGTGTCCTCGCGCACGGCGCTGCAGCCGTTCTCCGGCGGCGGGGCGAATGCGGTCGCGAAGGCGGCCGTGCTCGCGCTGGTCGACGCGCTGCACGTCGAATACGTCAAGGACGGGATCCGGGCCAACGCGATCCTGCCGTCCCTGATCGACACACCGGCAAATCGCGCGTCGATGCCGGACGCGGACCCTGCGACATGGGTCACCGCTGAACAGATCGCCGGCACGATCGCGGGCCTCTGCGGGCCCGACAGCATCGCGACGAGCGGCGCGCACGTCCCCGTCTACGGGAGGGCCTGAGCGATGCCCCAGCCACGTGCGACCGATGCCGGATCGCCTCGCAGCCTGCGCGGCGGGATCGACGTCGGCGGGACGAAGATCCAGGCGCTGGTCCTCGATGCCGGTCATGCAGTGCTCGGTCGCGGCCGGCTCCAGACGCCGCGCGAAGGCGGGCCGCAGGCCGTCGTCGATGCGATCGTCGCGGCGCTCGAGACCGCGCTCGAGGAGGCCGGGGCGCAGGCCGGGGAGCTCACCGGGGTCGGCGTGGGAACACCCGGCTCGGTCGACACGGCGGGCGGCACCGTCGCCAACGCCCGCAACCTGCCCGACTGGATCGACCCGTTCCCGCTCGCGCCCGGGCTTTCGGCGCGGCTGGCCGGCGTCCCCGTGCGCCTGGGCAACGACGTCAACGTCGCGATCGCGGGCGAGTACGCGCTCGGCGCCGGCCGCGGACACGACTCGGTGCTCGGCGTGTGGTGGGGCACCGGCGTGGGCGGCGGGCTCGTGCTCGGGGGCGAGATGTGGCACGGCCGTGGGTACGCCGGCGAGTTCGGCCACCAGGTCATCCGGCGCGGCGGCGCGCTGTGCGGGTGCGGCAACCGGGGGTGCGTCGAGGCCTACGCGGGGCGCAAGATGATGGAGGCATGGGTGCGCGAGAAGCAGGCCGACGGGCAGCACACCGACCTCTTCAAGATCATGGAGAAGCGCGGCCGCGACCGGCTCACCAGCGGCGTCTGGTGGCGCGCGGTACAGGAGGAGGACGCGCTCGCGCTGCACGCTCTCGAGCGCGCGCTGCAGGGTCTGGGGGCCGGCATCGCGTCTGCGGTGAACCTGCTCGACCTGCCGGCCGTCATCGTCGGCGGTGGCATGGGTGAGCGCTTCTTCGCCAGCCACGGCGCTCAGCTCGGCCAGTACCTGCACGACAACCTGTTCCGCGCGGGCGACCCTCCCGCGCTGCTGGCCACGGAGCTGGGGGATGACGGCGGTGCCATCGGCGCCTCGTTGCTCGTGACAGCCTGAACTGTGCGGCAGCCGCTCTTCGAACACCGCATCGAGCTTGCAGGGTTCCAGACGCGCGCCCTGGAGCTCGAGGGCGACGGTCCGCCGACGCTGCTGATCCACGGCTACGCGGACTCCGCCGACACCTGGCGGCTGACGCTCGAGCGCCTGGGACGCGCGGGCCGCAGAGCGATCGCGGTCGACCTGCCGGGATTCGGCGAGGCGGACCCGCTCGGCGAGGGCCCCGTGCTCGAGCAGTACGACGACTTCGCGGCCGCTGCGGTGGAGCTCGCCGCGCAGGAGGGCGGCACGGCCGTGATCGCCGGCAACTCGCTCGGCGGCGCCGTGGCGCTGCGCCTGGCCGCGCGCGCCGACCTGCCGATCGCGGGGGTCGTGCCGGTCGCGCCCGCCGGTCTCGACATGCCGCGCTGGTTCTCGATCATCGAGCGTGACCTGCTGGTGCGGGGCATGCTCGGCTCGCGGGTCCCGGTGCCGGGACCCGTGGTGCGCCGCATCACCGGCGAGGCCTACCGCCAGCTGGCGTTCGCGCGCCCGCGTGAGGCCGACGACGACATCGTCCGCGCGTTCACCCGGCACCTCTCGGACACCAAGGCCGTCCACCGCTCGCTCGGTCTCGGCCGGCGGCTGCTGCCGGAGCTGACGCTCGACGCCTTCCGGTTCGACGAGATCCGCATCCCGGTCCTGCTCGTCTGGGGCGACCGCGACCGCATGGTCAGCCACCAGGGGGCGCGGCACGTGCTCGAGCAGGTGCCGGGCGCCCGCTACGTCGAGCTTCCGGGCTGCGGCCACTGCCCCCAGCTGGAGGAGCCGGGCCCGTTCACCGATCTCCTGCTCGAGTTCGCTTCCTAGACTGAACCTGCGGATGGACCTGATCCCGACCCCGGAACAGCTCGGCAGCGCGGCGGCGAACGCCTACGACATGGTGTTCCGTGGCGGCGTCGCCGACCTGCGCAGAACACCTGCGCGGATCATCGACGAGGCGCCGAAGCGGGTCGTCTACCGCTACCTGCCCACGCACGACGAGCCCCAGCACGATCTGCCCGTCCTGTTCGTCCCGCCGCTCGCGGCTCCGACGATCAGCTTCGACCTGCGGCGCGGCTGCTCGATGGCCGAGCACTTCATCGCGATGGGGCACCCGACCTACCTCGTCGAGTACGGGGCGATCGCCTTCTCGGACCGTGACCTGGGCCTCGAGCACTGGGTGCGCGACGTGATCCCCAACGCGATCCGCACGGTCAGCGAGGACGCCGGCGGACGCCCCGTCCAGCTCGTCGGCTGGTGCCTGGGCGGGATCATGTCGCTGCTCGCCGTCGCCGGCGACGAGACGCTTCCCGTCGCCTCGGTGGCCGCAGTCGCCAGCCCGTTCGACTTCGCGCAGGTGAAGCTCGCCGCGCCGATCCGGATGGCGAGCAACATCACCAACGGGTTTCTCGGCAGCGCGGTCTACCGGACGTTCGGCGGCGCCCCCGCACCGCTCGTGAAGTGGGCCTTCCAGCTGACGTCGATCGACAAGTACCTGACGAAGCCGCTGGCGATCGCCACGCACCTCGACGACCGCGACTTCCTCGCGCAGATCGAGGCGGTCGACAACTTCATGGGGCGCATGCACGCCTATCCGGGGCGCACGATGGGGCAGCTGTACCACCGCTTCTTCCGCATCAACGACCTGGCCGACGGCTCGCTCGACTTCGGTGACGGTGAGGGCGAGATCGACCTCGCGCAGGTGCGCGTCCCCGTGATCGCCGTCGCCGGGAAGAACGACGTGCTCGCACCGGGCGCAGCCGTCCATCACCTCGGCGAGCTGCTGCCGAACGCGCCCCAGGTGCGGATCGAGACCGCGCCCGGCGGGCACCTCGGCGTGCTCACGGGCAGGAGCGCCGCCACGACCACCTGGGCCTGGATCGATGACTTCTTCGCCGAGACGGCGGCGCGAGCGCCGGTGGAGGTCCCCGCACTTCGCGTCGTTGCGTGAGGAACGGCCCCCTGGCAGGACAGGCCGCTCCGCAGGCGTGGCCTGATCGCTCATGAACGACGAGTTGCGCTCGTTTCCAACCCACCCGCCTATCCTCGACCGTCGATGTCCCGCTCCCGCTGCACCCGCCGGCTCGCCGCCGCCGGCCTGCTGACGCTCCTGGTCCTGCCCGCCGGGCAGGCCGCTGCGCAGGACCCGCCGCGCATCGCACCGAGTGTCGGCGCCGGTGGTGTCGACCTCTCGAACCTGACGGTCGCGGAGGCCGCGGCGAAGCTCGACGCTGCGCTCAAGCCGCGCCTGGCGCAGCCCGTCGTCGTGCGCGTGGCCGGGAAGCGCTTCGCGCTCGATCCCGCCGAGGTCAAGCTCACCCTCAACGCGCTCACGACCGCCAAGCGCGCCCTTGCCGTCGCCAAGCCGTCGGCGACTCCCGAGGCCGGCGGGACGGCCTTCGGCGCCGACACGCCGCTCGCGATCAGCCATGCGCGGATCCCCGTCCGCGCGTTCGCCGCGCGCGTCGCCGCCGCCGTCGCCCGCGCGCCGCACGACGCGACCCTCACGATCGGCGTCAAGCGCCTGCGCGTTCGCCGCGCGCGCCTGGGTCTTGCCGTCGACCCCGCCGCGCTCGCGGCGAAGGTCGACGCTGCGCTCGACGCGCCCGCGAGCTCGCGGCTGATTCGCCTGCGGGCGGCGAAGGTGTCGCCGGACATCAACGCCGACGACCTGCGCGCCCGGTACCGCACGGTCATCACCGTCAGCAAGCGTGAGTTCAAGCTGCGCCTGTTCAAGAACCTGAAGCTGCGCCGCACGTTCGGCGTCGCGGTCGGGCAGCCCGCCTACCCGACGCCCGTCGGGCGCTTCAGCATCGCGAACAAGCAGATCGACCCGGTCTGGTCGGTGCCGAACAGCCCGTGGGCCGGGGAGCTCGGCGGCAGCACCGTCGCCGGCGGCTCGGCCGCCAACCCGCTGAAGGCGCGCTGGATGGGCATCACCGACGGCGTGGGCATCCACGGGACGGGCGAGGACTACTCGATCGGCTCGGCCGCCTCGCACGGCTGCATCCGCATGCACGTCGCCGATGTCAAGCGGCTGTACCCGCTCGTCCCGGTCGGGACGACCGTCCTCATCCGCTGAACGGCCTTGAGATAGGCGCTTCCACCACGGCGTCCGCGTGTGGTATCCCATAGGGAGGGGATGAGCCATGCTTGACGCTTTGAGGGACCCGCCACGCCCGGATCCGGCCGGTATGCCGCGGCAGGAGTACCTGCGTGCATCGCCGCCGATGTTCGAGTCGCGCTTCGTGGACGCCGTCACGCGCGTGCCTGTCTGGGTCGTGCCGCTGATCTACGTGCCCGCGATCGTCGCGTCGGTCGTCCTCGCGCTGCAGGGACCCGTCTGGTGGCAGGTGCTCGCTGCGATGGCCGCCGGGTACGTCGTCTGGACCCTGACCGAGTACTGGCTGCACCGCATCGTCTTCCACTTCGAGCCGGATGACGGCGTCGGGCTGCGGCTGCACTGGATCATCCACGGGGTTCACCACGACCACCCGAACGATCCGCTGCGGCTGGTCATGCCGCCGTCGGCGTCGATCCCGCTGGCGCTGCTGTTCGTCGGGATCTTCCAGCTGCTGCTTCCGACAGATGTCGCCTGGGCACTGGCCGCCGGATTCCTCGGTGGCTACCTCGGCTACGACATGACGCACTACTACGTGCACCATCGCCGCCCGAAGGGCCCGCTCGGACGGCGGCTGCGCGAGCTGCACATGCGCCACCACTTCCAGGACCACACGCGCGGCTACGGCGTCAGCGCGCCCTGGTGGGACCGCGTGTTCGGCACCACCACGCACGAGCGCCCCGACAGCTGAGCCGGCCCGCGCTTCCCCGGATCCTCACGCGGCGCTCACCGGATCTTCACGGGTTGCGGGCGTTTTATGCCGAAGCTGACGGCATGACCCCGACCCTCGTCGGCCTGGAGACGCACCACACCGCCGCCGGGCGCGTGGCGTCCCGGACGTGCCCGCGTTGCCGCCTCACCGGCGACTGGTCGGCGGTCCATGAGCACCGCAGCGTGCGCCTGCTGGGGGTGACGGTCGGCCGCGTCGGCGCGCGGGACCTCGTGGCGTGCCGCTCCTGCGGCTGCGCGCTCCCCGCCGGCTGGCGCGAGGCGCAGCGCGCCCCGTCGGCCACGCCGGTTCCCGCCTGATCAGCTGCGGAGCGGTCAGCCGTCGGTGCGCGCGGCGGCGATCCGGTCGATCCGCTCGACCAGCTCCGGGTGGGAGCCCTTGATCCGGTTGAGGTCGAACTTCGTCAGATGGATCAACCGCATGTCGTCGGCGGCGACGACGGTGGCGTTGCGCTGGGTCTTCGCCATCAGGCCCTGCTCGCCGAAGGTGTCCCCCGGCCCGAGCGTCGCGAGCTGCTCGCCGTCGCGCTCCACGCGCGCCGTGCCCTCGTCGATGATCGTGAGGTCCTGCGAGAAGTCGCCCTCGCGCACGATCACGCGCCCGGCCTCGACGCTCTCCTCGGTGACGGCGCCGCCGATCGCCTTCAGCGCGTCGTCATCAAGACCTTCGAAGAGCGGCAACTCTGCCAGACGCCTCATATTCACGTGACCTGAACCTCCGTCGGGGTGGGACCCCACCTTACGTCCTGGAACCGCGCAGCGGCAAGGCGCATCTGTGACATCTGTCGCACCCGATGTGTGATGATGCTCTCCGTGCGCACCACGCTGCGGTCGGGATGATCGCTGTCGAACCGGTTCGTGGGGGACCGGGTGGTTGCGGAGAAACGAGGCACGACGTGTTGAGGAAGAGCATCCGGACCTGGCTGACGGGATTCGTCGCCGGTCTCGCAGTGATCACCGCCGCACCCGCCATCGCGAGTGCCGGCGTGCTCGCCAACTGGGGCGATCAGGACGTGCTCTCGCACGATGTCCGCGGCATCGCCGTCGATGCCTCCGGCGACGTGTACATCGCCGATCCGGCGAGTGCGCGCATCACCGTCTTCACCCGCGACGGGGCCAGGCTCCGCGCCTGGGGCGGTCCCGGGAACGGGCCGTCGGCCTTCACGAAGCTCTCCCGCGTCGCGATCGGCCCGGACGGCGACGTCTACGTCACCGACGCGACGTCCGTGCAGCGGTTTGCGCCGGACGGTGCCTTCAAGGCCCGCTGGGGTGGCTGGGGCACGCGCCCGGGCGAGTTGCGCTACGCGACCGGCATCGCCGTCGCGGCCGACGGGACGGTCTACGTCGCCGACAACGGCAACCGCCGGGTACAGGCCTTCACCGCCGACGGCGCGTTCCTGCGGATCGTCGCGCGCCATGGCCACGACCTGGACCTCGACGACCCGCGCGGGGTCGCCGTGGCCGCCGACGGCTCGGTGCTCGTCGCCGACAACGAGGAGGAGTTCGTCGCGCGGATCGCTCCCGGCGGGGACATCAGCACCTGGCCGGCGCCCGGAGTCCTCGGCGTCGCCGTCGCCCCGGACGGATCAGTGCTCGCGACCGACGAGCATGCCCATGTCGTGCGCCGCTCGACGCTCGACGGTGCGCCGCTCGGCCAGCTCGGCACCGGCTTCGCGCCCGAGACGCAGCCGGGCGAGCGGCTTCAGGGCCCCGCCGCGGTTGCGACCGACTGCCGCGGCGCCGTGTACGTGACCGACCGCTCGCCGCTGCGTGTGCATGTCTTCGGCGACGCCGGCCTTGCGGCCCCGCCCTGCGTGGTGCCGCCCCCGCCGGCGATCCCGCCCGCCCCGCCGCAGACGCCCGAGGCGCCCGGTCCGGAGCCGCAGAGCCAGGTGGCGGGCATCAGCGAGGCCTCGCCCGAGCCCACGCTCGGCTCGGCCGGTGTCGGTGAGCCGGTGTCCGGCAAGGTGTTCGTGCAGAAGCCCGGCGACAAGGCCTTCAGCGAGCTGCGCCGCCGCTCGAAGCTGCCGGTCGGCACGACGGTCGACGTCACCGAGGGCGTCGTGCGGATCACCTTCGCCACCGCACCGGAGGATGTCGCGACCTACGGGCCGACGCAGTCCGGTGAGTTCTGGGGCGGCCAGTTCCGCTTCTACCAGGCGGCCAACGGCTCACTCGTCGACGTCATCCTGACCGGTGAGCAGCCCGACTGCAGCGACCCGGGCGCGCAGTCCTCGGCCACGAAGAAGAGCCAGCAGAAGCGCAAGTCCTCGTCGCGCTTCGTCTGGGGCAAGGCCAAGGGCCGCTTCCGCACCACCGGCAACAACGGCGCGGCGACGGTGCGGGGCACCTACTGGTACACCGAGGACCGCTGCGACGGGACGCTCTTCCGCACCCGCGAGGGACGCGTCGACGTCAAGGACTTCGGCCGCAGCGCGGTCGTCCCCGTCAAGGCGGGCCAGAAGTACCTGGCCCGCATCCCGTGCTCGAGCCGGCGCGACTTCGACATCCGCCTGCTGGTGCCGGTCGGTCAGTCGATCGTCTCCACCGAGGTGCTCGTGAACGGCAAGCGGGTGCGGGTCAAGTCCGGTCCGCGTCCGCGCGTCCGCGTCGACCTGCGCGGCCGCCCGAAGCAGGGCGTCCGCGTGCGGATCAAGCTGCGCCTGGCCAGCGGCGAGACGTTGAGCGGGGTGCGCGAGTACAAGACGTGCACGCCGCGGCAGACCAGCGCCAAGCCGCCGCGGCTGTGAGCTGCGGCTCGGCGGGTGAGACATGGGTGCGTCGCGGCTGAGTGCTGCGGCGCGCCGCCGCCGCCGTTCGGCGCTGCTGCTGACCGCGACGCTCGCCGCGATCGCCGGTGCGATCGGGCTGACCGCGGCGGGTGCCGTCAAGCGGCTGGAGAACCAGTCGACCGACACCCGCTTCTCGGTTCGCGGGCCGCAGGGAGCGCCGGATGACGTCGTCGTCGTCGGGGTCGACGCGAAGACGTTCCGCGCGCCGGAGAAGGGCGGCATCGGCGAGCAGTGGCCGTTCGCCCGTCGCCGCCACGCGCAGGTGATCGACGAGCTGGTGCGCGACGGCGCGCGCGTGATCGCCTACGACGTGCAGTTCACCGAGCCCTCGCCGACCGGCGAGGCCTCCGACGACGAGCGCATGCTCCAGGCGATCTTCGAGGCTGTGCGGGCCGGTCACCCGATCGTGCTTGCCACGACCGAGGTGGACGCCGGCGGCAGCACCGGCGTGCTCGGCGACGACGAGACACGCCGCTCGGTCGGCGCCGGCGTGGGCAACGCGATCATGCCGGGCGACCCCGGAGGCGTCGTACGCCGCGTCTCCTACTCGCACGACGGGCTGCGGTCGTTCGCAGTCTCGACGGCGCGCGCCGTCGAGGGCCGCCAGCCCTCGCGCGAGCAGTTCAGGGGCGACGGCCCGCTGATCGACTTCCCGGGGCCGCCGGGAACGATCCCGACGTATTCGTTCTCCGACGTTGCGGCCGGGCGCTTCCCGAAGGGGACGTTCGACGACAGGGTCGTCGTCGTCGGCGCGGTCGCGCCGAGCCTCCAGGACCTGTCGGCGACGTCCACCTCGGGCAGCGGGCTGATGCCCGGGCCGGAGCTGCAGGCGGCCGCGATCCAGACGATCATCGACGACTTTCCGCTGCGCCGGACCCCCGGCTGGCTGGCGATCGTGCTGATGGCCCTGTTCGCGTTCGTTCCGCCGGCGCTCGGGGCGCGGCGCCTGCCGTTCACGCGCGTGCGGGTCCCGCCGCTCGTCGGGTTCGTCGTATCGCTCGCGCTCGGTGGCCTCTACCTGGTCGTCACCCAGGTCGCGTTCAACCGCGGTCACGTGCTGCCCGTGGCGCTGCCGCTGACCGCGCTGGTGCTGTCGGCGGTCTTCACGCTCGCGGCGCTGCTGCTCGTCGAGGCGTCCGACCGCCGGCGGATCCGGGACCTGTTCGCGCGCTTCGTCCCGGAGCAGGTCGTCGACCAGGTCGTCGCCAACGCCGACGAGGAGCTCCGGCTCGGCGGCGAGCAGCGCGTCTCGACCGTCCTCTTCAGCGACCTGCGCGGCTTCACGACCTACGCGGAGTCACGCCCGCCGGCCGACGTCATCGACGTCCTCAACGGCTATCTGGGCGAGATGACCGACGCGATCCTCGACGAGGGCGGCACGCTGGTCGCCTACATGGGCGACGGGATCATGGCGGTGTTCGGCGCGCCGCTCGACCAGCACGACCACGCCGACCGCGCGCTGCGCACCGCGCGCAACATGCTCGAGCGGCTCGAGCGCTTCAACGCGAGCGAGCTGCTGCGCGGGCAGCAGCCGTTCCGGATGGGCGTCGGCCTGAACACCGGCGAGGTGATCTCCGGCAACGTCGGGTCCGAGCGCCGCCTGGAGTACACGACGATCGGCGACGTGGTGAACACCGCCTCGCGAATTGAGGGCATGACCAAGGGCACCCCCTACGGCGTGCTGATGGCGCAGCCGACCGTCGACGCGCTCGCCGAGTCCCCGGGCGACATCGAGTTCTTCGAGGATCTGGCGATCCGCGGGCGCAGCACGACCATGCGGCTGTGGGGTGTGCGCTCGGCCGTCGCGCCGGATCCGTCGGCTCCGGGGGGCGCAGGTCCGTCAGCTGCTGACGGTCGGGCGGCCGGCGGCGAGGCGCGGGTCGCGGGGTAGCGAGGTCAGTCGCGCTCGCCCCGCTCGCCGGCGGCCGTCGCGCGCGCCAGGCGATCGCGCACGGCGAGGCCCACGCCGCCCGGGTCGGGCGCAACGACGAGCAGGGTCGAGATCCCGCGGTCGTCGGCGGCGCGCAGCAGCGCGTAGAGCTCGTGCGCATACGCGGCCGCGCCGGCCGGGCGGGCAAGGACCGCGACGTCCGCGGGCAGCGCCGTGGTGTCGGCGGCGGGAACGATCGCGCCGATCCCGGACTCCCCGGCAGCGGTGAGCGCGCGCGCACGCGCGGCGAGTGCGGCGCCGTCGGCGCACAGTTCGACGCACGCCCGTGGCGCGTAGTGCGCGGCGAGCATCCCGGGCGCGCGTGCGGGGCCGCCGTCGGCCCGGGGCGCGGCGCCGAGCAGGGCGGTCAGGTCCTCGACCGGCACGCCGCCGGCGCGCAGCAGCCGCGGCTCGCCGGGCTCGCTGAGGTCCACGATCGTCGACTCCACGCCCACGCTGCACGGGCCGCCGTCGAGGATCAGGTCCACGTCGTCGCCGAGGCTGGCGCGGACGTGGGCCGCGGTCGTCGGCGAGACGGCCCCGAAGCGGTTGGCGCTCGGCGCCGCGATCCCGTCACCGAATGCGCGCAGCAGCGCGAGCGCAAGCGGCTGCGCGGGCACGCGCAGGCCGATCGTGGGGTGCCCGCCGGTGATCGCATCCGGAACCCCGGGAGCGCGGCGCAGCACGAGCGTGAGCGGCCCGGGCCAGAAGTGCTCGGCCAGCGCGCGGGCCGCGGGCGGAACGTCGGCGGCCCATGCGCCGAGCGCGTCCGCGGACGCGACATGCACGATCACCGGGTGATCAGCGGGACGGCCTTTGACGCTGTAGAGGCGGGCGATCGCGGCGGCGTTGCGCGCGTCCGCACCGAGCCCGTAGACCGTCTCCGTCGGAAACGCGACGAGGCCGCCGTCGCGCAGGATCGCCGCGGCGCGCAGAACCTGCGGATCGGCCGCGCCGCTCACGAGCGCGGCTCGCGCCACATCAGCCAGATCACCGGGCCGCGCGGCAGCCGCAGCTCCTCGCGCACGCGGAACCCGTGCCGCGCGTAGTAGGCGACGTTGCGCTCCTTGGAGCTCTCCAGGTACGCCCCGACGCCGTCCGCGTCGCACTGGCGCAGCACGGGTGCCAGCAGCGCCGAGCCGATGCCGCGGCCCTGCGCAGATGGGTCGGTGCCGAGGACGCTGAGGTACATGTGCGGCTCGGACGGATGACGCGCGTCGATGCGCGCAAGACCCGGCAGCACGATCGGCAGCCGGTGCACGGAGCGGCCGGCGAACGTCGCGGGCAGGAAGTCCAGCGTCTCACGGAACGTCGTGTGCCACGCGCCGGGTGGCGCCCACAGCGCCGCGCCCTCGCATGCCTCGGTCGTCCAGACATCCTCGTGCGGCAGCAGCTGGCGCAGGCGCGCCGCGAAGAAGCGCTCGGAGTGCGCGGGCCGGCGGCGCTCGCTCGGGCAGGCCCACGAGACCACGGGGTCAGCGTGGAACGCGCGCGCGAGCGCCGGCGCGAGCGCCGGGATGTCCGCGACCCCTGCGCGGCGGACCGGTGGTGACGTGAACTGCAACAGGCGCGATCCTACGCGCCGTCGGATATTCTCGGCCGCGGGATGGGGAGTCCGCTGAAGTGGGGTGTGATGATCGCCGCAGGGGCTGCGCTGACGCTGCCTGCGGGTGCGACCGCGGCGACCGTCACGACGGACAAGGCCTGCTACAAGGCCGGCGAGCCGGGAACCGTGACCGTCGGCGGGTTCCGCGCCGCAGCGACCGTCGACACGCTGGTCGACGGCGAGTCGATGGTGAACCTGCTGCCCGACGGCTCGGGCGCAGGGTCCGCCCCGTTCACACCGCTGGCCTCGCCCAGCACCGGTGAGGCGACCGAGACGCTGATCGCGACCGACACGGCGACGTCGCCGGTGCTGACCGCGCAGGTCACCTACCGCGTGACGGCGACCGCGGTGAAGATGAGCCCGAGGAGGGCGAAGCTGACGGCCACCGTCACCTGGAAGCTGACCGGGTTCGGCTCCGGCAGTGCCTACCTGCACGTCGCGCGCAGGAACGCCGCGGGGAAGACCGTCACCGTGAGGTCGCAGCGGCTCGGCACGCTGAACGGCCCATGCGGCTCACTGACCGTCCGCACCAGGCAGCTCCCGCTCGCGAGGCCGGCGCCGGGCACCACCTACGTGCTGCGCTTCAACACGCGCAACTCGCCGAATGCCGCCGCGCTGGTCCAGCGCACGGTCAGGACGCCGGCGGCGCGCAAGCGCTGATCAGTGCCCGGTGCGGCGCAGCTCGCGCAGCGCGAACCAGCCGAAGAAGACCGTCATCCCCGTCAGCGCGAGCAGACCGGGCCAGGTGTGCCCCCAGCTCGGCGGGATGCCGACCACGGTCGCCTGACGGGCCATCTCGAGCACGTAGGTGACCGGGTTGTAGGGCGCGAGCGCTCCCAGCCAGCCGCCGAGCAGGCCGAGCGGCGTGTACGCCGTCGACAGGAAGACTGCGAGGAACACCCCGTTCTGGATCAGCGGACCGACCTGCTGCGTGCGCGCGCGCAGCGCCATCGCGGAGCCCCAGAGCGCGGCGATCATGCAGAACCAGATCGCCGCGACATACAGCGCGAGCAGGCCGAGAATCCCGCCGCTCAGCCCGCTGCCGAGTACCAGGCCGGTCGTCAGGATCACCGTCGTCGGCACCGCCGCACGCGTCATCGCGGCGAGCACGGGGCCGGCGAGCAGCAGCGGCCGCGGGGCCGGTGAGGTCAGCATCCGGTCGAACCAGCCCTGCTCGATGTCGCGCGCCAGGTTCGCCCCCGCCGCGCCGCCCGCAAAGCCCGCGCCCTGCAGGCAGGAGAGCGGGAGGATCCATGCGAGGTAGGAGGTCGTCGGGAAGCCGGAGAGATCGGCGAGCTTCCCGAATTGGCCCGTCGTGCCGAGCAGGAAGATCATCGGCGCGACCGTCGTCGGCAGCAGCGCGCCGCGCACGCGCGCGATCTCCAGCAGCGAGCGGTGCCACATGGCGCGGCTGAGTGCAAAGGCGTAGGCCGGGGTGCTCATGTGTTCCGCAGTCGTGCGCGCATCGCCCAGACCGCGAGCGCGGTCGCTCCGGCCAGCAGGCCGAGCGCCGCGAGCAGCCCGTGCAATGGGTCGCCGAGTGCCGCGTCGTCGTGCAGCGCGGCGCGGATCGCCTCGACGATGTAGGTCAGCGGGTTGTACTCGGCGATCGTCTGCATCGTCCCGTCGATCAGGTCGCGCGGGAAGAACGCGGGCGCCGTGAACAGCAGGACGAAGACGATCGGGAAGAGGTTCTGCAGCAGCGACAGCGAGCCTGTTCGCAGCGCGATCGAGGCGGCGAGACCGGCCATGCCGCCGGCCGTCAGCGCGGTCAGCAGGATCGCGAACGCGATCCCGGGCACGCCCCCCTCGTAGCGCGCGCCGAAGATGAACGCGACGGTGAGGAAGACGGTCGCCTGGACGACGCCGAGCGCTCCGGCTGCCGCCACGCGGCCGAGGACGATGCTGACCCGCTGGATCGGCGCGCTGAGCAGCCGGTCGAAGAACCCGCCCTCGATGTCCACGGCGAGCGCGATGCCCGCCGTGATGCCGGCCAGCAGCGCGCCCTGCATCAGCGTGCCGCCGACGACGAAGCCCACGTAGGCGCCGGTCGACGGGAACCCGGGAAGGCTGCGCGCCGACGAGGTGCCGCTCGCGATCACGGCGAGCAGCACGAGCGGGAGGATGAACGAGGGGAGCAGGAACTGCGCGCGGCGGAACTGCACGCGCAGCGCCCGCCCGGCGAGCGCTCCGATCACCCGGGCCTGCGTGGCGGGGTTGCGGTCGACGGACGTCGCGGTGCTCACGGCGCGGGCGCGGCCTCTGCCTGGGCTTCCGCCTCGGCGGCGGTGTGCCCGGTGACGGCGAGGAAGACGTCGTCGAGTGTGGGCTCCTCGACCTCGATCGCGTCGACCTCGATCCCCGCCTCGTCGAGCGTGCGGATGACCGGCGCGATCGCGCGGGCGCCCTCCGGCGTGCGGACGACGAGGCCGCCCTCCCGGCGTTCGCTGCAGTGGCCGTGCGCCGACATCGCGGCGATCGCGTCCGCGTTGCGCGCCGGGTCGATCAGCTCGACGTGCAGCGACGGCTCACCGACGCGCGCCTTCAGCTCGTCCGGCGTGCCCTCGGCGACGATCTGGCCGCGGTCGATGATCCCGACGCGGTCGGCGAGCTGCTCGGCCTCCTCGAGGTACTGGGTCGTCAGGAAGACCGTCGTCCCGTCGTCGTTGAGCAGCCGGACCTCGCGCCACAGCGCTGCCCGGCTCGCAGGGTCCAGGCCGGTCGTGGGCTCGTCGAGGAACAGCACGCGCGGACGGTGCACGAGCGCCATCGCAAGGTCCAGGCGCCGGCGCATGCCGCCGGAGTACGTGCCGAGCCGGCGGTCCGCGGCGTCGACGAGCTCGACGCGCCGCAGCAGCTCCTCGCCGCGCTCACGTGCCTGCGAGCGGCGCAGGCCGTGGAGCGCACCCTGCAGGCGCAGCAGCTCGCGGCCCGTCATCAGCGGGTCGAGCGCGGCCTCCTGGAGCGCCACGCCGATCGTCCGGCGCACCTGCGCCGCCTGCGTGACCACATCGAAGCCGGCGACGACGGCGCGGCCGGAGGTCGGGCGCAGCAGTGTCGTGAGGATGCGGACCGTCGTCGACTTGCCCGCGCCGTTCGGGCCGAGGAAGCCGTAGATCTCACCGGTCTCGACCTTCAGGTTCACGCCATCGACGGCGCGCAGGCCGCCGGGATAGGTACGCACGAGGTCCTCGACGAGGACCGCGTTGTCGGCGGCTTGCATCGGTACGGACCCTAGCGAGCACCTACCTCACGGTGATCGTGGTCTTCATCCCCGCGGCCTCGTGCGAGTCCCGGGTGCCGGCGAACAGTGAGCAGACGAGCGAGTAGGTGCCCTTCTCCAGGCGCGCGGTGATCGTGCCCGCCTCCTTGGGCCTGAGCGAGACGATGTGCGGTGTGCCGTTGCGCTCGTGGATCACCATGTTGTGGTCGTCCTCGCCGCGGTTGTAGACGCGGATCCGGACCGGACCCGCGGCGACGAGCGTCTTCGACGCGCGCAGCGACCACTCCGTCTCGTCGACGGTGAGCGCGCGCGGCAGCACCGGCTCGGGCAGCCGCAGCCGGTGCCGTCGCTCGGCACCGGCGGACGAGATCGTGAACCCGAGCGCGAGCGTGCCGAGCAGCAGGATCGCGACGAGCCGGCGCATCACTTCATCAGCGCGGTGCCACCGTCGTAGCGGTGCAGCGCCGGGAACGGGCCACCGGGCAGGATCGCCGCGGGGTCGCCGCCGAGCCACTCGCTGATGATCGACTGGTAGACGCTGCGGAAGTCGGTCTTCACGACGAGGTCACCGTCGTCGTCGACCTTCACGCCCGGGTGCTCGCCCGCGAGGCCTCCGCGCACGCCCGAGCCGCTGACGAGCATCATCCCGCCGGCGCCGTGGTCGGTTCCGGCGGAGTCGTTGGACATGATCCGGCGGCCGAACTCGGAGAAGACCATCGTCACGACCTTGTCCTCGATCCCGCGCGCGGCGAGGTCGTCCTTGAAGGCGCCCAGGGCGCGTGAGAGCACCGAGAGCTGCGGGTCGTGCGAGGCGATCTGGCCACCGTGGGTGTCGAACGAGCCCCAGTCGACCGTGACGACGCGCGTCCCGAGACCCGCGCCGAGCAGCGTGGCGGCGAGCTGCAGCTTGCGCGACAGGTCGGTGTTCGGCGGATAACCGGCGCCGGGCTGCACGGTGCGCAGCCCGCCGAGGCGGTTGGAGACGTCGACTGTGAGGCCGTAGATCGAGCGGGCACGGGCAAGGCCCTCGTTGCCCGCGCCGGCGGCGATCCCGGCGAGCTTGCCGATCTCGGCGTTCGCGTCGGCGCCGACGTTCGGCACCGCGAAGCGCGCGCCGCCGAGGTTCTGGATCGCGCACACGGGAGCGCGCGCCGAGCGGATCTGCTTGGACAGCGAGGAGTCCAGTGAGATCGCCTGCAGCGGGTTGACCTGTGAGCCGTAGGCATCCAGCCAGCGGCCGAGCCAGCCGGTCTGCATCTTCTGCAGCGCCCCGGCGAACCAGTAGTCGCGGCTGTCGAAGTGCGAGCGGTTGGCGGGCGTGTAGTCGGCTGCGGGGAAGACCGCGAGGTCCGAGCCGACGCCGCCGGTCCCGTCGCCGTAGAGGGTGTCGAAGCCCTTCGTGTCGCCGTTGTTGCCGGTCCCGGACACGCCGGGGTTGCCGAACGCGAGCGTGTTGCCCGTGCCCGGGAGGACGGTCGTCCCGACCTGCGTGCCGGCCGACGGGCCGATCACGCGGGCGATGTTCGCGCGCGCCGCCTGGTAGGCGGTGTACTCGCTCGCCTCGACCGGGACGATCGTGTTCAGGCCGTCGTTGCCGCCGTTGAGGAAGATGCAGACGACGCTCTTCTGCATCGGCTCCGCGGCCTCGGCTACGGCGGCCTCCCAGATCGAGCTCCAGTCCAGCTGTGTGGCGGAGTAGACGGAGGCGACGCCGACCAGCCCGTTGCGCAGAAAGGCGCGCCGGTCCAGGCCGCCGCGGGCGTTCGTCCTGGCGTGGGGGATCCCGTCACGGAAGCCGTCCATCGCCTCGACGGGGATCGGCAGCGACGAGGTCGGCGCCAGGTCGGTGACGAGGCTGTCCGAGCGCGCGCAGTCCGCGCAGCGCAGGGCGTTGACGTCGCCGCCGTCGGCGGGAGCCGTGCCGTTGTCCTGATTCTCGTCGCTCATCACATCACCTGTCCGTCGGGGCCGGCCAGCATCAGTGCGCGGAGCATGAGCTGACGCTCCTTGCGGAGCTTCTGGTTGCTCGATCCCGCGCGTGTTGCGTAGTCGCGGATCGCAGTCTGGGTTCCCGGTGCGAGCCACGGCTGGCCGACCGCCGTGTACGCACGGTCGTAGGCCGCGGCGGCCGTCTCACCGGGGACGTCGTCGATCTTGACGTCGGCGAGCACGTCGCCCACGAAGGCGAACCGCGCCAGCGCCGTGTTCGTGTTCAGCCAGGACAGGCCGCCCTCCCAGCCCGCGACCGTCGGCGGGAAGTAGGGCACCTGGCCCATCGCATTGAGGTGGTCGGCGGCCGCTGCGTCGTTGATCGAGACGCCGAGCGTGCGCATCGCGCCGACGACGAACACGATCGGCGGCTTGACCATCGTCGGCTCTGCGAGCGAGGCGAACAGCGCCTTGTCGCCGAGGATCTTCTCGAGCACGGGCTTGAGCTTCATCCCGCTGCTGTTGTAGGTGTCGATCAGCGACTGCAGCGTCGCGGCGTCCGGGGGCGCGGCGACGAACTCGCTCCACAGCTTCTCGACGATGAAGCGTGGGTGCGCGGGATGGCCGAGCACCAGGTCGACGGCCTCGTTCTGCTTGTAGTTGCCGAACTTGCCGAAGACGATCTTCGGGCCGTTGTACCAGCGGCTCTGGTCGAAGTAGCTCTTTGCGTCGTCCGGGTTCGCGTCGTTGATCTGCCAGCCGGACAACGCCTTGGCGAGCTGGCGCACGTCGTTCTCGCTGTAGGTCGGCTTGCCGCTCGCGTCGAGCACGCCGAGGCCGAACAGCTCCATCAGCTCACGCGCATAGTTCTCGTTCGGCGCGCCCTTCACGTTGTACTCGCCGGTGAGGTAGCGCAGCATCGACGGATCGACGGTGACGTCGTAGGCGAGGTCCTTGAACGATGCGCCGGGGTTGGCGCCCATGTCCGAGTAGCGGCGGAACAGGTCGTTCTGCTTCAGCAGCAGCTGCGGCGGGGAGACCGAGTCACGCGAGTTGGCGAAGTGGCGGTGCCAGAAGAAGCCCATGCGCTCGACGAGCGGGTTCGTTCCGCGCACCATCCGGTCGACCCAGCTGAGGACGAGGTCGGTGTCGTCGCCGGTCGGATCGAGCGGCTTGCCCTCACGCGTGCCGGGCGACCCCGCGGCGCCCGCGGCGGAGGACAGCAGCCATGCGACGGCCTCGCTGACGGGCTTGCCCGTCCATGTGGCGCGGTCCTGCGCGGTCGGGCCGAACCCCGCGCGCCAGAACAGGCGGTCGACCATCGCCGGGCTCATCGAGGACAGATCGACGCCGTCGTCGATGCCGGGTGCGCCGGGCAGCTTCAGGCGGTGGCGGCGCGGCTTGCCGGCAGCCACCGCCGCGCGGCGGCGCTTCTTCTTGGAGACCAGGGGACTCATCGACACGCTCCCTTCAGCAGCGTGGAAAACGCCTTGGTGACCGGGCTGGTGCGCAGACGGAAATCCCCGAACGGGTCCTTGGCGTCGTACCAGAGGACACCCGCCAGCTTCGGCATCGAGGTGGACTGCAGGGTGGCCAGGGTGCGGATCCAGCTGGCCTTGTCGCCGCCCGTCGCGCCCGAGCCGGTCTCGGCGAGCCAGAACGGCTTGGCGGCGAGCGCCTGGATCGTCGAGTAGGCCGAGCCGAACAGCGTGCCGGGCTCACTCCACAGGAGCGGCGGGCGCGCGCCGAAGTTGTAGCCGCTGGCACCCACCAGGTCGACCTGGTCGGCGCCGGGGAAGTAGGCGCGGATCGCGTTGGCGCCGCTGTCCGGGATGCTGCGCGCGTAGGGCGACCAGAGCAGCTTGATGCGCTTGCCGCCCTTGGCTGCGCGCACGGCCTGGCGAACGCGCTTCCAGGCCTTGTTGTAGTCGGCGGGGGCGTTCTTGTTCGCCGTTCCCGACCACGGGTACCAGGGCGTGTTCATCTCGGGCATCGGCCGCAGGACCGCGCCCTTCCTGACACCGCGCAGCTGCTTCACGAGCGCCTTCAGCGAGCGGTCGTACTTGCCCTTGGCGATCGCCCTGAGGCGGTACTTCGCCTGCTCGGAGCCGTTGCGGCCGGCGTCCGGCTGCCAGGTGACGACCAGAACCGACCTGTTCTTGTTCGCCGCGCGGATCAGGCTCGGCGACAGCGGACGGCCCGCCGTCATGTACGTGGAGATCGCGGTGACGCCCTTGCCGACCTGCTTCTTCAGCGCGGGCATTCCGCGGCCCGGGTCGTCCTGGTAGACCCCGATGCGCACACATGGTGCGGCCGCGGCGGCGGGCACGACTGCCAGCAGCGACAGCAGCGCGATCCCCGCGCAGCGAACCGTTCTCATCGTCTGACCTCCAGCTTGAGCGTGGTCGTCCGGCGGCCCTTGCCGTCGGGCGCGGTCGCGACGAGCTTCAGCACGTAGCGTCCGGTCCTGCGCGCCGCCTTCGGCAGCGAGATCCGCACGTTCTGGCTCCCGGGGCGGGTCAGCTTGGCGCTGACCTTCGCAAGGGCCTTCTTCGATGTCTTGCGTCCCTTGCGCGGGGCGTGCATCAGCGAGGCCTGCAGCGTGCCGATGCCGCTGGAGCGCAGCGCGAGGTCGGCGCGCCACTTCGCCCGCCGCAGCTTGCGCTTGGAGAAGCGCAGCTTGTGGGCGGCAGTCAGCGCGGGCGCGTCAGCACACGCCTGGGTGGACGATGCGGGCCGCATGTAGGCCACGGGCGTCGAGCCGACGGACGTCCAGCCGACGCCGTCGTTGACGGCGACGACGGTGAAGTTGACGGGAGCGCAGGCGGGCGCCGGCGCCTTCAGGCCGGTCGTGCCGGTCGTCTCGAGCACGACCTCGGGCGGGGCGCCGTCGGCGCTGCGCAGGACGCGATAGCGCTCGGCGTCAGGGCTGCGCGAGGTGAAGCTCAGCAGGCCGGTCGCCGGGTCGATCTTCAGCGCGGCCGGTGACTGCTCGGCGGTCTTGGCACCCGCCGGCCCGGTGGGGTTGCCGTCGCCCCCGTCGGTGTCGACGACGCGCTGGTCGTCGAACAGGGGCGCGTCGGTCCATGCCAGCACGGCGCCGCCGGCGCCGCCCGGGCCGCGGTCGTCACCGTTGTCACCGCCGCCGCCCCCGTGGGTCGAGAGCGCGACGATCGGCCCGCTGTTCGTGGTGACGATGTCGATGCGGCCACCGTTGCCGCCGGCGCCGCCGGGAATGCCGTCGGTCGGATGCGCGGCACCGGAGCCGCCTTCGGCGCGCACCGAGTCACCGATCGTGAGCGTGCCCGCGGCGGCGCGCAGCAGGATGTTGCCGGCGTTGCCGCCGACGCGCGCGGGGCCGACCGCGCCGGAGGCGCTTGAGCCACTCGTGACGAGGGAGTCGGCGACGGTCAGGTCGGTCTGGGCGGACAGCGCGACGGGGCCGCCCCATGCTCCCTGGCCGGAGCTCGACGAGCCGGCCTGGGTGGTGATCCGCCCGGCGGCGATCGAGCCGCCGGTGCTGCTGACGGAGATCGAGCCGCCGCCTCCGGCCGAGCGGCCGCTCGGCGCGTTGCCGCCGTAGCCCTGCAGCGAGCCGACCGACGCGTTGCCGGCCGCCTTCACGGAGATCGAGCCGCCACCGCCGCCGTCACCGGGTGTTCCGGAGTTCGGCGCGCCGGCGCCTGCTGCGAACAGGGTTCCGGTGGTGACCGTCTGACCCTGAAGCGCGATCTCGCCGGCCGGCATGCCGCCGAACGAGCCCTGCCCGCCGCCGGTCCAGGCGCCGCCCGCGACGACCAGCGACCCGCCGGCGCTCGCGCCGATGCGCCCGCCGCCGGTGGCCTGTCCGAGCGTGCTGTTCGAACCGCCGGCGTCGGCGCGCCCGAGCACGTGCAGGGCGCCACGGGCATTGACGCTGATCTGACCCGACTCGCCGCCGGCCTGATCGGCGCTGTTGCCGCCGGTCGAGTCCAGGTTGCCGGTGCGCACGTCCGATCCGCTGATCGTGATGTTCGCGCCCTTGCCGCCGATGAGCCCAAGGCCGGCGACACCGGGGGCGTCGCGGCCGTATGCGTTGACGTTCCCGGCGATGCGAGCGTCGCCACCGCTCGAGGCTACGCTCACAGAGCCCGCGGACTGCACGCTCGTCGGCTCCTGCTGGGCGATCGCGGTGGTGCCCTGCGTCTGGATGTCGCCGCCGACGTCGATCGCTCCGCCGGCCGCGATGTTGATGCCGGCGCCGGGAGCGAAGATCGCCCCGACGGTGACCTGTCCGGCCGAGGAGATCGAGACGGGGCCGGAGGTGCCTCCGCCACTGCCGCCGGTGTTCAGGTCACCGCCGATCGCGACCTGTGCACCTTGGACGGTGAGCGCGCCGGCGTTGCGCACGGCGCCCGTGCCGGCCGTCAGGTCGATGCCGGAGGTGAGCGTGAGCGGCCCCGCGGAGCGCAGGGTCAGCGAGCGGCCGGTGGTGCAGCCACCGTTGCCGGAGCCCTCGACGAAGCAGCTGCGCAGCCCCGCGCTCGGGCCGAAGTAGATGGAGGCCGCGGTGATCGTGGTGTCGCCGCTGAGTCGCAGCTCACCGTCGACGTAGACGAAGCCGTAGTTCAGGTTCCCGGAGACGGTCTGCTGTTCGCCGTCGAGCAGGAGCAGGTCTGCTGCGCGCGCCGCGGGCGCTGTGGCGAGCGTCCCAAGCACCGCGCAGGCGATCAGCGTCGCTGCGCGGGCGGCCCGGCGACGCCGGCAGATGGTGGTGGTGATGGGGTGGATGGTGAGGCCTCCGGGTGGTGGAGATCGGCACCTTGACCGCGGAATTGGGCCTCAGAGCGGGCTCTGGACGCATCGCCGAGGCGCACCGTCCGCTGGGCGCGCGGGACCTGCCGCCGGACGAATCTCACCGCGTTTCTGCACGTCGGCCATCAGGTGCAGACCCGATGCGACGGCCGGACGGGCACGGATGGCTATATCTGTGGGGGCAATGTCACCTTCAGAGCTTCCTGCGGCTGACGCCTCGCCCACCTCGGCGCCGCTGCGCGTGGCGATCATCGGCGCCGGTCCCGCCGGCTTCTACGCCGCCGGTCACCTGCTGGCCGCGGATGCCGGGGTGCAGGTCGACCTGTTCGACCGTCTGCCGACGCCGTTCGGCCTCGTGCGCGCCGGTGTCGCGCCGGACCATCCGAAGATCAAGTCCGTCACGCGCGTGTACGAGAAGATCGCCGCCAAGCCGGGCTTTCGCTTCTTCGGCGGCGTCGAGCTCGGCCGCGACCTGCACCGCAGCGATCTGCTCGAGCACTACCACGCGGTGCTCTATGCGATCGGCGCTGCCACCGACCGCCGGCTCGGCATCCCTGGGGAGGACCTGCCCGGCTCGGAGGCGGCGACGACGTTCGTCGGCTGGTACAACGGCCATCCCGACCATCCCGATCGTGAGTTCGACCTGAGCTGCGAGCGGGTCGTCGTCGTCGGCAACGGCAACGTCGCGATCGACTGCGCACGGATGCTCGCGCTGAGCGACGACGAGCTGCGCGCCACCGACACGGCCGATCACGCGATCGACCTGCTCGCCTCCGACGCCGTCAAGGAGATCGTCGTGCTCGGCCGGCGCGGGCCGGTGCAGGCGGCGTTCACCAATCCCGAGCTGCGCGAGCTCGGCGAGCTGGAGCGGGCCGACATCGTCGTCGATCCCGCCGACCTCGAGCTCGACGCGGCCTCGGCCGCGCACCTGGAGTCCGAGGACGCCGGCAAGACGACGCGCGAGAACGTGCAGATGCTGCGCGAGTACGCGGCGCGGCCGCCGGCCGGCCGCCCGAAGCGGATCGTGCTGAAGTTCCTCACGTCGCCCGTCGAGCTGCTCGGCGACGGCCGCGTGCAGCGGATCGTGATCGAGCGCAATCGCCTGGAGCAGCGCGAGGACGGCTCGCTCGCCGCGCGCCCGACAGGGGAGCGCGAGACGCTCGACTGCGGGCTCGTCCTGCGCTCGATCGGCTACAAGGGCGTGGCGATCCCCGAGGTGCCGTTCGACGACGCGCGCGGCGTCGTGCCGAACGTCGCCGGGCGCGTGCTCGACGGCGAGCATCACGTGACCGGCGAGTACGTCACCGGGTGGATCCGGCGCGGACCGAGCGGCGTCATCGGCACGAACAAGAAGGACGGCTACGAGGCCGCCGGGAGCATGCTCGAGGACGCCGCCGCCGGCCTGCTGAACACGCCGGACCGCGACGACGACATCGCCGACCTGCTCGCGGCGCGCGGCGTCGAGCCGATCGCCTGGGACGGCTGGCAGCGGATCGACGAGCACGAGACGGCGCTCGGCGCCGAGCGTGGCCGCCCGCGGGTGAAGCTCACCAGTTACGAGGAACTGCGCAAAGCCGCCCAGGCGCGCGACTAGGGCGCGCGTGAGTCGCCGGCGCGCTCGCGCTGGTTCTTGATCGTGGCATCGATCACGACCGCGGCCAGCAGGACGCCGCCGGTGATCATGAACTTGACCGACGAGTCGAGGGCGAGCAGGTCCATGCCGTTGGCGATCGAGCCGATCACGAGCGCGCCGAGCAGCGCGTCCCAGATCGAGCCGCGGCCGCCGAACAGGCTGGTCCCGGCGATCACCGGCCCGGCGATCGCCAGCAGCAACAGGTCGCTGCCGCCAGAGGACTGGTTGACGGCGAGCAGGCGCGAGGCCGCCATGATGCCGCCGAATGCCGCCAGCGCCGAGCAGCTGATGAACACGATCATCTTGATGCGCGTGACGCTGATGCCCGAGCGTCGTGCCGCCTCGGCGTTGCCGCCGACACCGAACAGGTGGCGGCCGAAGGCGGTACGGGTGGTGATGAAGGCGCCGATCGCGCACATCACGACGAGGATCAGACCCGACAGCGGGATGCCACGGTCGGAGAGGAGCACCAGAACCGCGGCGATCGTGCCCACGGCCACTGCAGCCAGCCTGATCAGGAAGCCGGGCAGCGCGGGCTGCGACAGGCCCGCGCGGCCGCGCCGCACCCGCTCGAGCCAGCCCGAAAGGCCATACCCCCCGACGACGACGACCACGAGGATCCAGCCGACCACGTCGCCGTAGAAGGTGCCGGCCAGCCCGGTGATCGTTGCGTCGTTCAGGTTGACCGTGCCCGTGTCGCCGAGCACCTGCAGCAGCGCGCCCTGCCACGCCAGGAGTCCCGCGAGGGTCACGACGAACGAGGGGATGCCGAAGCGGGTGACGAAGAAGCCGTTGACCGCACCGATCGCGGCGCCGGCGGCGACCCCTGCCGCGATCGCGGGGACCGGCTCCCAGCCGTGCTTGACGTTCAGCACAGCCATCACGGCGGCCGCCAGGCCGCTGACCGCGCCGACCGACAGGTCGATCTCACCGAGCAGCAGGACCAGCACGACGCCGATCGAGATGATGCCGACCGGTGCGATCTGCAGCACCAGGTTGGTCAGGTTGAACGAGCTGAGGAAGTTGTCGTTCTGGGACTGGAAGACGATCCAGATCACCGCGAGGACGAGCGCGACGCGCAGCGAGCCGAGCTGCGCGATGCGCCGTGCCATCTGGCCCGAGGCCGCGGGGTCCGCGGCGACGGCGGGTTCCGGCTCAGGTGTTCCCGCGGCGCTCATCCGTGCGACCCCGTGATCCAGCCGACGACCTCGTCGTGCGTCGTGTCGGCGGCGACGAGCGTCGCGACGCGCTTTCCCAGCCGCAGCACGACGATGCGGTCGGCCACCTCGAAGACGTTGGCGATGTTGTGGCTGATGATGATCACTCCCAGCCCGCGGTCGCGCAGGCGCAGCACGAGGTCGAGGACCTGGCGCGTCTGCGCGACGCCCAGCGCTGCCGTCGGCTCGTCGAGCAGGACGACCTTCGGGTCGCCGAGCAGCGAGCGGGCGATGGCGACCGACTGCCGCTGCCCGCCCGAGAGCGATCCGACCTCGGTGCGCACGCTGCGCAGCGTCGTCACCGACAACGAGTCGAGCAGCTCGACCGCGCGCTTCTCCATCCCGATCTCGTCGATGACCTTCAGCGCACGCTGCGGGCCCGTCTCGTAGATCTCCTCGCCGAGGTAGAGATTGGCGACGACGTCCAGGTTGTCGCACAGCGCGAGGTCCTGGTACACGGTGGCGATGCCCAGGCGCTTGGCATCGAGCGGCGACTTGATCGTCACCGGCTCGCCGCCGAACGTGAGCTTTCCCTCGTCGCCCGGCTGGGTGCCGGCGAGCGCCTTGATCAGCGTGGACTTGCCGGCGCCGTTGTCGCCGACGAGCGCGATGACCTCACCGGCGTGGACCTCGAAGTCCACGCCGGTGAGGGCCTCCACGGCCCCGAATCGCTTGGTCACTCCCCGGGCTACGAGGAGCGGGCGTTGCGGGGCCGTCGTCTCCGATTCCGTCGTCACGCTCGGGCCTACTGGATCCCGTACTTCTTGCAGGCCTCTGCGTACTTGGTCGTGCAGATCTCACTGGCCTTCCAGTAGTTGTCCGCGACGACCGTGTCCTTGACGTTCTCCGCGGTGACCGCCTTCACGGGGATCTTGAACGTGGGGACGTCGACCTGGCCGTTGTTCTCCGTCGTGTTCGCGTTGGCGGGCTTCTCACCCTTGGCGAACGCGCACGCGGCCGACGCGGCCTCCTTGGCGAGCGGCTTGATCGGCTTGTAGACCGTCATGTACTGGTCGCCGGCGATGATGCGCTGGATGGCCGCAAGCTCGGCGTCCTGCCCGGTGACCGGGACCGTCGAGGGGTCGATGCCCGCGCCCTTGAGCGCTGCGATCGCGCCGCCGCCCGTTCCGTCATTGGCGGCGTAGACGCCGACGAATCCGTCCTTGCCCAGCGCGCTGATCGCCTGCTCCATCTCGGACTGCGCCTTGGAGGGCGTCCAATCCGGCGTGTCGTACTCCTTGGCGACCTTGAAGCCGCTCGAGTCGATGACGCTGTGGGCGCCCTTCTTGAAGAGCTTGGCGTTGTTGTCGGTCGGGGCTCCGTTGATCATCACGATCGAGCCGCTCTTGCCATCGGCCTTGAGCTTGTCGACCAGCGCCTGGCCCTGGATCTTGCCCACGGACGGGCTGTCGAACTCGACGTAGTAGTCGGGCTTGGAGTTGAGCAGCAGGCGGTCGTAGCTGATGACTGGGACCTTCTTGGAGTTTGCCTGCTTGACGATCGCGGCGGCGGCTGCGCCGTCGACGGGATCGAGCACGAGGACCTTGGCGCCCTGCGCGAGCGCGGCCTCAGCCTGCTGCTGCTGCTTGGCGGCGTCCTGGGTCGCGTTCGAGTAGAGGACGTTGTAGTCCGGGCACAGCTCCTTGACGTTGGCCTCGAACAGGGGCTTGTCCGATGTCTCGTAGCGTGCGGTCTGGTTCTCGGGCAGCAGGAACGCGATGTTGCCGCCTCCACCGCTGCTCCCGCCGTCGGAGCTGTTGTCGTCGCTGCCACATGCTGCGAGCAGCAGCGCCGCCAGCAGCGACGCTGCGATCAGGGTGTACTTCCGCATGGCCGTCCTCCTCGCGTGGGCACCTGGGGGGAAGTGGTGCACTGTCACACTATCTCGGCGGCGCGCCACAGCGCGTCAGGTAATTACTGAGCATCGGGGCCGTAGTAACTACGCATTAAGGAGTAGGACAGATGCAGACCGATCGCGAGCTCGAAGGGCGCAGGGCGTTCGTGACGGGCGCCAGCCGGGGTGTCGGCGCGGCCGTCGCGCATGCGCTGCAGGGCGCTGGCGCGCGGGTTGCGCTGGCCTCACGCAGCGGTGACGACCTCGGGCTCGCCGGCGCGCTCGGCATCGCGTGCGACGTCGCCGACCGTGGGCAGGTGTTCGCCGCGGTGGGGCAGGCGGTCGCCGAGTTCGGCGGCCTGGACTGCGTTGTCGCCAACGCCGGCGTGGGGATGTACGGGCCGTTCCTCGACCTGGACCCCGATCACCTCGAGGCGATGATCGACGTCAACCTCAAGGGCACGCTCTACACGGCTGCGGCGACCCTGCGCCACCTGATCGCCGCCGGAGCAGGCGACTTCGTCTCGGTGGCGTCGGTCGCCGGACTGCGCGCGTATCCGGGTGAGGCGGTCTACAACGCATCGAAGTTCGGGCAGCTCGGCTTTACGCGCGCCCTCGATCACGAACTGCGCGAGCACGGCGTGCGCGCGACGAACGTCTGCCCCGGCGGGATTGCGACGGACTTCGCGATGGGGACGGGCCGGGCCGAAGGCTCGACCGACGGGATGATGACGCCCGAGGACGTGGCCGGGACCGTCGTCTACTGCATCACGCGGCCGCGCAGCTGGCGGATGCTGACGATGAGCTACCGGCCGATGATCGAAGGCTCGTGGGGCTGAGGGTCGGCATCGCCGGCTTCGGGCTGGCGGGCCGCGTCTTCCACGCGCCGCTGGTCGCGTCCGTCGCGGGGCTGGAGCTCTCCGCGGTGATGACGCGCTCGCCGGAGCGTGGCCGGCAGGCGCAGGCGAGCCATCCCGGGGTACATGTCGTCACCCGGCTCGACGAGTTGCTCGCGGACATCGACGTCCTCGTGGTCGCCACGCCGAACGGCTCCCATGTCGAGATCGCGCTGGCCGGCATCGAGCGCGGCCTTGCGGTCGTGGTCGACAAGCCACCGGCGCCCGATGCCGCCGAGTGCCGGCGGCTGCTCGCGGCGGGTGGGCGGCTGACGGTGTTCCAGAACCGTCGCTGGGACGGCGACTTCCTGACCGTCGAGCGGGTGCTCGGCGCGGGCGTGCTCGGCGATGTCGTGCGCTTTGAATCCCGCTTCGAGCGCTTCAGCCCGGAAGTCGATCCGAGCCGCTGGCGCGAGCTCGCGGATCCCGGCGAGGGCGGCGGCGTGCTGCTCGACCTGGGCGCGCACCTCGTCGACCAGGCCGTGCAGCTCTTCGGGCCGCCGCACGCCGTCTACGGCGAGGTCGCCCGGCGGCGGCCCGGCGCCCAGGTCGAGGACGACGTCTTCATCGCGCTGGAGCACGCCGGCGCCGTGCGCTCGCACCTGTGGATGAGCAAGGTCGCGCCGCTGCACGGCCCACGCTTTCGCGTCACGGGCCTGCGCGAGGGGTTCGCCTGCGACGGCCTCGATCCGCAGGAGTCCCAGCTGGCGGCGGGGATGCATCCGGGCGCACCCGGCTACGGCGTCACCGGACCGGGGCGGTTGGGTGGCGAGCCGATCGCGCTGCGGCGCGGGCGCTACGAGGACTTCTACGCGCGCGTGCGTGACTGGGCGGGCGGCGTGGGGCCACCACCGGTCGACCCCCTGGACAGCCTGCTCGTGCTGGAGACTCTCGAGGCCGCGCGACGCTCGTGTGAGCAGCGCGCGGTCATCACGGACTTCTCCTAGAGCTGCGCGGCCGGCGCTACGGTGTGCGCCATGGGCGATGAACTGACTCCGCGCGGCGGCTCCCGGCTCTCACGCAGCCAGCGCGAGAACCGTGGTTACCAACTGGTCGTGGCCGGCGGGATCGCGGGGGCGATCTTCGTCGTCGGCGCAGTCCTGGCCGTCGTCGGCGTGCTCGGATGGGGCCTGCCGATGATCGCGCTGATCGTCGCGGTCGTCTGCGGCTTCATGTTCCAGCGCCTGGCACGCTCGCGCTGACCCGCGGTGCCGCTGCGAGGGTGCCTGGCGGGCACCGGGGCTCGCTGAGCGCGTACAGCGTTCGCAGCTCGTCGCGCAGCGCGACGAACGCGTCGACGAGCTCGGGGTCGAAGTGCAGGCCGCGCTCGGAGGCGATCTCGGTGATCGCCTCGTCGATCGACCAGCTGCGCTTGTAGGGCCGCTCGGAGACGAGCGCGTCGAAGACGTCGCAGATCGCGGCGATCCGGCCCTCGAGCGGGATCTCCTCGCCGCGCAGCCCGGCCGGATAGCCGCCGCCATCCCAGCGCTCGTGGTGGGTGCGGGCGATCAGCTCTCCGATCTGCAGCAGGCGTGAGTCGGAATCGCGGAGGATCGCCGCGCCGGCGAGCGCGTGCGTGCGCATCAGCTCGCGCTCCGCGTCCTCGAGGTCGCCGCGCTTGAGCAGGATCGCGTCCGGCACGGCGAGCTTGCCGATGTCGTGCAGGACACTCGCGTGACGCAGCAGCTCAGCGTCGCCGGCGTCCAGTCCGATCGCCAGCGCGAGGCGCTCACAGAGGGCGCTCATGCGGTCGACGTGGGCGCCCGTCTCGCCGTCACGCGACTCGACCGCATAGGCCAGGCGCCGCACGATCTCCAGGTGCGCACGGTGCAGCTCGGCGGTGCGCTCCTGCACGGCGAGCTCGAGGTCGGCGTTCTCCCGTGTGACGCGCCGCCGCTCGGAGCGCTCGATCACGAGGCTTGCGGTGACCGACCACCACACGCTCAGCCCGAGCGCGATCAACGGCGTGACGACGGGGAGGATCCAGCCCTGGGTGAACAGCACGTTCGCCGCGATCACGTATGCGGCGCCGACGACGAGCGCCCCGGCGGCGGCGCGCACCGGGCGCAGCAGCAGGACCAGCAGGGCGCCGCTCGCGGCGAGCAGCAGCGCCGCAAGCACGGTCGCCCAGCCGGCGGCCGAGCGCAGCGGGAACCCTGCGAGCGCGGTGTGGACGGCGTTCGCCTGCAGCTCTGCTCCGGACATCAGCGTGCCGTCGCTCGTGGGCACGCTGTGCAGGTCGTGCAGCACCCGTGACGTCGCGCCGATGACAGCGACCCGGCCCCTCAGTGCGGCGGCGTCGACCCGGCCCCGGTAGACGTCGGCGTAGGAATAGGTCGGGACGGTCCCCGGGGGTCCGGCGAAGTCGATCCATGCGCCCTGCCCGGTGAACGCCTCACGCGGGACCTGGCGGCCCAGGCGCCGGGCGACGGCCAGCGCCATCGGCGGCAGTCCCGCGTCCTCGAACGGGAGCCGCCGTGCGACCCCGCCGCGATCGACGTCGACGGCCGCTGCCGCGGCCTGCGCGTCGATGCGCCTGAGGTTCTCATCGCCGCCGAGCACGTCGGTGCCGCCGCGGGCGTCGGTCTCGGTCGTGGCGAGGACGCCGCCGCCGGCGCGGCCGAGTGCGTCGAACAGCGCCAGGTCCTCCCACGGCTTGCCCGGCGTCGGGCGCACGAACTCGACGTCGAAGACGATCTCGCGGACGCCGGCTGCGTGCAGGCGGTCGACGAGGCGAGCGTGGGCGGTGCGCGGGTACGGCCAGCGCCACGGCAGCGTGTCCAGCGAGCGGCTGTCGATGCCGATCACGACGACGTCACGCGGAGTGCTTCGCCCGCGCTGGGTGAACGCGCGGTCGAGCACGTCGCCGTCGACGCGCTCGGTCACTGCGGTCGCGCCGATGGCGAGCGCGGCGACGGCCGCGAACGTCCCGGCCAGGGCGACCGCGAGCGCGCGACGGCGCCGGATCGCCCGCCCCGTCACCTGCGCCGCGCCGCCCGGTCACGCACCATCAGATGCTGCCCGGCCTTGACGAGGACCTTCGTGCCGCGGTGGATGTCGCGCACCTCGACGGCGCCCTCGACGACGCGCGTGAGCGTCCCGGCGCAGCGCTCCGCCGTGTACCAGAGGGTGCCGCGCACAGCGGCGACGCTGTTGCGGCCGCGGGTGCGGAAGTGGCCCTTGTGGTCCTTGCCCCAGAGCGAGCCCCTGCTCTTGTTCTTGTCCTTGCGCGCTGCCGAACTGGCGATCTGGCCGCCGCGGCGCTCGCAGTTCCCGGGCCGGCCACCGCGCAGTGCGAGCTCGGTCACGCCCGGACCGGCGGGCGACTGGCGCACCTCGAAGACGGCGCCCCAGAACTGACCGCTGTCGATGCCGTCACCGGCGTCGGTCGACAGGCCGATCCGGCCCCTGCGCGCATCGATGACTGCACCGACCGGGATCGCGCCGACGCCGCTCATGCCGTTGAAGCTCCGACCGCCGGGCGCGCGCCAGTTGATCTGTCCGGAGAGCTCCTCGACGACGACCGTCTTCGCGCGCTCCGGCACCAGGACGGGCACAGCTCCCGTTGCGGACCCCCTGTCGCCGGTGCCGGTCGGCGCGATCGGGGTGGTGTCCGCGGAGCTGGGGAGGGGCGTCGCAGGCCTGAGCGGGTCCGTTGCCGCGCCGCCGCCGGGGGCCATCGGGTCCAGTGGCGAGCTGGGCTCGACGTCCGTGAGCGACTCGCTGCCGGTTCCCGCCGGCGTGGTGAAGGTCAGGTCGGGCCCGGTGGTCACACCGTTGGCGTTCGTCGCCACGGCGCGGAAGTGGTAGTGCGTACTCGGCGCCAGGCCGTAGATGCTGATCCAGACCTTGACCGAGTCCAGGTACGGAATCGACTTCTCCTGCGAGTTGAAGCCATAGCTCGTCGTGCGGCCGACCTCGAAGTGGACGGTCGTCGCGCTGCCGCGCGGATCGACGATCGCCGCCAGCTTGGCCTGCGTCGCGGCAACGCCGGAGGTCGCCGTGGAGGGTGCCCTGACGCGGGGCGGCTCGTCGTCATCCGCCGACGCGACACCGGGCAGTGCTGCGGCGAGCAGGACGACGGAGCAGGCGAAGGAGCGGGCGAGTCTTCCCATGCGCGAGTTGTCGACCGTGGCGGCCGGACGCTTGAACACCGTTCACCGCCCCTGGACGACCGTACGGCGTAGCGGCGCTACCCAGCCAGCAGCGCCGCGACCGGTGCCAGCGCGGCGGGGTCGGCGCCCTCGGCGACCAGACAGACGCGGTCGGCCACGTCGCCGATACGCTCGCGCACCGCGCCGGCCAGCGCGACCGGCGCGTCTGCGCGCACGACGAACAGCGCCAGTACGTCGTCGTCGACGAGCGCGGGCAGTGCCGCCCAGTCGCCCGCCCGCGAGCGCTCGTGCAGCGCCTCGAACAGCCCGCCGAGACCGTGGTGGTCGAGCACGTGGCGGTAGCCCGGCGTCGATCCGTAGAACGCGACGCGGCGCCGGCCTGCCTCCCAGTCCGCGTCCGACATGGCGACGAACACCGACGCGGTCACCTCGACGTCGCGGCGTGCTCGCCCGCCGCGTTCCAGCCCGCGCTCGAGCGCCGGCAGCGTCACTTCGCGCAGCACGTCCGCCGTGCAGAACGTGTGGCCCAGAAGACCGTCGGCGACCTCGCCGACGACCTCGGTCATGCGCTCGCGCACCGCGGCCAGCAGCACCGGCGGACGCGGGTGGTCCGCGGGTGGGGGGCGGAAGTTCGGCGGCATCAGCGTGTGCTGGTAGAGCTCGCCCTCAAAGCGCAGCTCGCCGCCGCTCTCCCAGGCGTCCCAGATCGCGTGCAGCGCGAGCACGTACTCGCGCATCCGCGCGGCCGGCCGCGACCAGACCGCGCCGTAGCGGCGCTCGACGTGGGCGCGCACCTGCGTGCCGAGCCCGAGCGCGAAGCGCCCGCCGGACAGCGCCTGCAGATCCCAGGCCGTGTACGCGACGTCCATCGGCGTGCGTGGGAACGCGAGCGCGATCGCGGTCGACACGCGGATGCTCGACGTGGCCTGCGCGGCCTGCGCCGCAGCGAGGAACGGGTTGCCGTTGGTCTCGGTCACGCCGACGCCGGCGAAGCCGAGCGCCTGGACGTGCGCGGCCTGCTCACCGACCGCGGTGATCGCCGCGCCGCGGAGGACGACATCGCAGAGCACGCGCGCAAGCCTGTCAGGAATCGGGTCGCGCCTGCCACAACGGCTGCCGTCGCGTGGCGAGGCTGTAGCGTTTCAGCGATGCTGGCGGTCCACGTTCCACGGCGTCGCCTGTCCCGAGCGGCCGGCGTGTTCGTCGCGGCGCTCCTGCTCGCGCCGGGCCTGATCGCGACGCCGGCCCAGACGCGCGCGGCGTCCGTCGCCTACATCGACGGTGACGAAGTCTGGGTCTCGACGCTGGACGGCTCGCGCAAGGAGCGCCTGAGCACGGGTGAGGGCGACTACCGTGCTGTCGCGGCGGCCGACAACGGGCGGATCATCGCCGTACAGAACGAGGCCGGGAAGATCTCGCAGCTTTCCCGGATCAAGCTGTGGGACGGCAACGGGCAGGTCATCAGCCAGGGGCCGCTGCCGAGCGTGGCGGGCTGGAGCTCCTATGTCGCGCCGCTGAGCCTCGACCTGACCGCGGACGGGGTGTTCGCGGTCTACGGCTACTCCGGCTACACGGGGATCGTCCCCAACGCGTTCTTCTCGAGCGGCCACTACGCGATCCTCAGCGACACGAAGACCAACCTCCAGCCGATCGGGCAGTCCGGCTACAAGTACCCCACCACGTTCGGGCGCCGCGTGGTCAGCGCTTCCGGCAGCACCCCCGTCGCGCAGATCGCCGACACCGCCAACCCGTTCTCGACCACGTGGGGTCCGCTCGGCATCGACGTCTCCCAGGTCCCCGGAGGTCCCGACCTGCACCGCACCGACGTCGCGGCGACCGGCAGGCTCGCCCTGGTCGAGATGAGCTTCGACCCCGGCGACGACAAGATCGCCGCGCTGTCGCTCAGCGGGATGGACTTCCCGATCACCGCCGGGCCGGCGACGGACTGCTTCCTGCCGACGGTCGGCGAGGCGTCGGGGGCGTCGGTCTCCCAGGACGGAACCCGTATCGCCTGGAAGGACGCCGAGGGCGTCAAGGTCGCGGGCGCTCCGAGCGGCGCGACCGAGCCGTGCGCGCTCACCTCGCCGCCGGTGCTGATCTCCGCCACCGGCAGGGAGCCGTCGATCGGCGGAGCCGACGTCGCACAGCTGCGACCGGCGGCCGTGGCGCCGAACGCGGCGCCGGGATCCACACCGGCGCCGGGATCCACGCCGGCGCCCGCGCCGGGCGCAGGCGCGCCCGCGGGACTCTCCGTGAGGATCCCGGCGACGATCACCACCACGGCCCTGGCAGGCACGAACGGCGTGCCGCTGAAGATTCGCGTGGCGCGCGCGGGCCGCGTCAGCGTGACGGCGACCGTTCCGGCCAGGCGCCTGGGCCTCAAGGGCAAGGCGATCGTCGTCGGCACGGGCTCGGCGTCAGCCGCCCGCGCCGGAACCGTGACCGTGAAGCTGCGCCTGAGCAGAAAGGCACGCAAGTACCGCAAGCGGCTCAAGGGCCTGACGCTCACGCTCCGGATCAAGCAGGGGTCGTCGACGACGACCCGGACGTTCAAGCTGCGCTGAGGGCGGCCCCCGTTGATCGCCATCGGCCGCGCTACTGCGGCTGCGGCACGATCCGGATGTACGGGCGCGGCGACTCCCAGCCGTTCGGGTACGTCTCGCGTGCCTCGTCGTCGGACACCGAGCCGGCGATGATCACGTTGTCGCCCTGCTGCCACTGGGCGGGCGTGGCGACCTTGTGGTTGGCGGTCAGCTGCAGCGAGTCGATGACGCGCAGGACCTCGTCGAAGTTGCGTCCGGTGGTCATCGGGTAGACGAGGACGAGCTTGACCTTCTTGTCCGGCCCGATCACGAACACGTTGCGCACGGTCTGGTTGTCGGCCGGGGTGCGCGTGGCCGGGTCGCCCTCGACGTCGGCGCCGAGCATCCCGTAGAGCTTGGAGACATTGAAATCCGAGTCGCCGATCAGCGGGTAGTTCGGCGCGGTGCCCTGGGTCTCGGCGATGTCCTGCGCCCACTGCTCGTGGTTGCCGACGGGGTCGACCGACAGGCCGATGATCTTCACGCCGCGCCTGGCGAACTCCGGCTCGATGCTGGCCATGTAGCCGAGCTCCGTGGTGCAGACGGGCGTGAAGTCGCGCGGGTGGGAGAACAGAACGGCCCACGAGTCGCCGAGCCAGTCATGGAAGCCGATCCGGCCCTCGGTCGTGTCGGCTTCGAAGTCCGGGGCGGTGTCGCCGATCGTCAGTGCCATGGTGGGGTCTCCTTGAGGCTTGGGACAAACACGGTAATCCCAATCAAGAATACAAGGATTCGTCCGGCAGCCGAGGTCAGATGTGGCGCACGACGCGCGCCGGTGAGCCGTAGCTGAGGCTGCGCGGCGGGACCGGGCCCGTGACGAGCGAGCCGGCGCCGATGACCGCGCCCGCGCCGACGTCGGCGCCGGGGAGCAGGATCGTGCCCGCGCCGATCCGGCAGCCACGTCCCAGGCGCGCGCCGCGCCGCACGGCATCGGGCCGCTCGTCGAACGGGTCGTCGGTCGTCGTCACGTTGGGCCCGCACAGCACGTCGTCCTCGACGACGGTCCCCGGAGCGAGGACGACGTTGTTCTGGATCCGCACCCGCTCGCCGATCACGACGCCGGCGCCGACGGCCCCGCCGTGACCGACGACGCTGCCGCGGCCGAGCTCCACGCGCTCGCGCAGCAGCACGTGATCGCCGGCGACCGCTCCGCTGCGCACGATGCATCCGCGGACGAGGACGGCACCGCAGCCGATCACGCAGCCGGCCTCGAGGATCGTCGGACTGATGGCCGGGTCGCGGACGGCGACCGAGCTCGGTCCCAGGATCGGGCCCTTCCCGAGGACGGCGCCGTCCTGCACGACGCAGCCGGCCTCGACGACGACGCCGGCGTGGATCACCACGAACGCGCCGATCTGCGCGCCGTCGCTGATCCGTGCTGACGGGTCGATCATCGCTGCACGATCCGGCGCAGCCGATCGGCGGCCCGCCCGAGCGCGAGGCCCGTACGCACGCGCCGCTGCCCGAGCAGCGCATCCGCGGCGTTGACGCGATCGACGACATCCCCGTACAGCGAGCGCAGCTGCGTGAGCTCGCGGTCGGCCGCAAAGCGCAGCCGCACGTTGCGCGCGAGCTCGGCGTCCGCGGTCGACGCGGGCCGGGCGTCCGGAGCGAGCGAGCGCAGCACGCCGACGAGCTCGTGCGCGTGGTTGCGCGCCTTGTGGTGGAGCAGGACCAGCTCACGGTTGGCGAGGCCCATGTCCGGCGTGTACTCGCGCAGGTCACGCGCGAGCCGCTCGCGGCCGGTGAGGATCCCGAGCGCCTGGCCGGCGAAGCCGTCGGCCTCCATCGCGGGGTAGGTCGCCGAGGTGACCCAGCCGTCGCACCCGAAGTCGTCGTAGACGTAGGCGGGCCGGGCGCACGACATGCCGTCGAGGATGGCACGCCCCTTGCCGACGACGATGTCCGCCGCGGCAAGCTCGGCGGACGGCTCGAGCGAGGACGCGCCACGCAGCCCGACGACGCTGATCTCCACGCCCTGCGGCTCCCATGCCTCCTCGAGCAGCCGCCGTCGCTGATCCTGGTGGTAGTTCCCGAGCAGCACGGCGCGGCGGGGCCGGTCCCGCGGGGCCCCGAGCCCCGTCAGGCGCTCGGTGTCGATCGGCTGGCGCAGCCGCACGACCGGGTACGCGGGGTCGAGGGCGGCGACGCGCTGCGCGACGCGCTCGCTCAGCACGATCACGACGCGGGTCAGGCCGGGGACCATCGGCGGAAGCTGCACGTCGTGCAGCTCGCTGTGGGCGACGAGCGCCTGGGGGACGCCCGGAAAGCGCTCGGCCAGCGCGTAGGCCATGCCCGCGTCCTGCGCCAGGACGACGTCGCATGCTGCGGGGAGCTCATCCTCCGAGGCGGCCACAGGGATCCCGCGCGCGCCGGCGAGCTCCGCGACGGGCCCGGTCTCCACCGCGTGGATCGTGACGGCGTGACCGAGGCGCTGCAGGTGCTCGGCGGCGGTCAGCAGGTACGTCTCGCTGCCGCCGATCTGGGCGAAGCTGTGAGTCGCGAGCACGATCCTCACCGGGAGACCCTAGCCGTGCGTTCCGCCACGGGATACACGATCTCATCGCGAGGGCAACAGGCGGTCAGCAACAGGTTCGCGTTCAGCGTCATTTCAGAGACCCGCACGTAGCGTGCGTGGCGTGCGATACCCAACTCAAGGAGGCACGTCATGCGCAGAAGAATCATTGGATCGATCGTGGTCGTCGGAGCACTCGGCGCCGTCGGTGGCGTGGCGCTCGCCGGCGGCGGCGCTCCGGGCGGCAGCAGCCGCCTGGACGACGGGAAGTCCCTGCTGCCGCAGGCCGGGATCACCGAGCAGCAGGCCGTGAACGCCGCGCAGGGCGCTGCCGCGGGCGCGCTCAACGAGGTCGATCTCGAGCGCTACGACGGTCGCCTGGTGTTCAACGTCGACGTCGGCGACCGGGACGTCAAGGTGGACGCCGCGACGGGTGACGTGGTCGCGTCCTCGCGTGACGACGACTCGCCCGGGAGCGACGACTGATGCGCCGCGGACTCGCCGCCGGTCCCCTGGTGCTGTTGGCGCTCGCGTTCGGAGCGACGCAGGCGCAGGCTGCCGGGTTGCCGCAGGGCTCTGAGCCGGTGAAGCTCGATCCCGCAGGGTTCACGACCGACATCGACAACCCGTTCATGCCGCTGCGCCCGGGAAGCCGGTGGGTCTACCGCGAGCGCAGCGGCAGCGGCCCGGCGCTGCGCGTGGAGGTCACCGTGACCTCGCGCGTCCGGACGGTCGCCGGGATCCGCGCGCGCGTCGTCCATGACGTGGTGACGCGGAACGGTGCACTGGTCGAGGACACCTTCGACTGGTACGCGCAGGACACGGCCGGAAACGTCTGGTACCTGGGTGAGGACACGAAGGAGTACCGCCGCGGCAGGGTCGCGTCCACCGCCGGTTCGTGGGAGACCGGGGTGCGCGGCGCTCAGGCCGGCGTTGCGATGCCCGCCGCCGCCCGGAGTGGGCTGGCCTACCGACAGGAGTACCTCAGGGGCGAGGCTGAGGACGCGGCGCGCGTGCTGAGCACCGACGAACAGGTCCAGGTCCCTCGGGGACACTTCGTGGGCGCACTGCTCACGCGGGACGTCACGCCGCTCGAGCCGCGACTGGCCGAGTACAAGTTCTACGCGCGCGGTGTCGGGCTCGTGCTCGCGCTGGGTGTCTCGGGCGGGGCGGCTCGCGAGGAGCTTGTGAGCTTCCGCGCCGGCCGCGGGTAGTAGCCTGCGCGACGACGGTGGTGCGGACGGTCCCCCGCCCGCACCACCCTCCCGGAGCCCGCGATGAGACTGCTCGTGGTGGAAGACGACGCGAAGCTCGCTGCGGCGCTCGGGCGCGGGCTGCGCAACGACGGCTACGCGGTCGACGTCGCCCGCGACGGCGATGCGGCGCTGCGCCACGCCGCGGTATGGGAGTACGACGCGATCGTGCTCGACCTGATGCTTCCCGGCCGTGACGGACTGGAGGTGTGCCGGACGCTGCGCGAGCGGGGGTGCTGGGCGCCGGTGCTGATGCTGACCGCCCGGGGCGGGGTCCCCGACCGCATCAGGGGCCTGGACGTCGGCGCCGACGACTACCTCGGCAAGCCGTTCGACTTCGGCGAGCTGCTCGCGCGCCTGCGGTCGCTGATCCGGCGCGCGCCCGGTGAACGGCCGGTGCGCCTGGCGGTCGGCGATCTCGTCGTCGACCCGGCCGCGCACGAGGCCAGTCGCGGCGGCGAGCGGGTGGAGCTGACGGCGCGCGAGTTCGCGGTGCTGGAGTTCCTCGCACGCCACGCCGGCGAGGTGGTGACGCGTGCGGCGCTGCTCGACCACGTCTGGGACGAGAACTACGAGGGCTCGACCAACATCGTCGACCAGTACGTCGGCGCTCTGCGCCGCAAGCTCGAGCAGCCGTTCGGGCGTCCGTTGATCCACACCGTGCGCGGGGTCGGCTTCAAGCTCGACCCGGAGCCCGTGTGAACGTCCCCATCCGTGTACGCATGACGGCCTGGTACGTCGTGCTGCTGGCGCTGGTCCTCGTCGCCATCGGGACGTTCCTGGCGGTGCGCCTTCGCGCGGACCTCATCGGCTCGATCGACCGCAGCCTGAGGCCCGACACTGCGCAGATCGCGCGCGACTATCGCGCCGAGGGCCTCCCCGAGTTCGCCGATGCGGCGCGCACCGTGCTGACCGGCGAGCGCGCCGCGGCGCAGGTGCTCGGGCCCGGCGGGCGCACCCTGGTCTCCTTCGGCGACGAGATCGCCGCGGCACCCATGCTCGACCGCACCCAGCAGGCTGCGGCCGCGGCTGGGGAGCAGCTCCTGCTCACCCGTGATCTCGGGCCCCAGGAGCGGCCGTTCCGGATCACCGCCGTCCCGGTCCGGCGGGACGGGACCGTCCAGATCGTCGTGGCCGGCCAGTCCCTCGAGCCGGTCGAGCGATCCGTGCGACGCCTCGTGCTGTTGCTCCTCCTGGCCGGGCCGGCAGCGTTGCTGGCGACGGCCCTCGGGGGCTGGTGGCTGGCCGGGCGGGCGCTGCGGCCGGTGGAGGAGATGACGAGCACCGCCGCGGCGATCGGCGTCGACCGGCTCGGCGAGCGCGTTCCCGAGCCGCTCACACGCGACGAGCTCTCCCACCTCGCGCGGACGCTGAACGCGATGCTCGACCGGATCGAGGGCGGCGTCGCCGATCAGCGCCGGCTCGTCGCCGACGCCTCGCACGAGCTGCGCACCCCGCTCGCGGCGATGCGCTCGGAGATCGACGTGAGCCTGCGCGCGGACGACCTTCCGCCGGCTGCCCGGGAGGTGCTGCTGAGCGCGCGCGAGGAGGTGGATGGCCTGAGCCGCACCGTCGACGACCTGCTGACGCTCGCGGCGTTGGACGACGGCGTGGCACCCGTCAGGGATCGCGAGGCGGACCTCGCGGTGATCGCGGCGGACGTGATCGGGACGCTGACAGCGCAAGCACGCGCTCGCGGGGTGCGGGTCGAGCAGCGGGGCACGCCGGCACTCGCGCCGGTCGACGAGCCCCGGATCGCGCGGGCGATCCGCAACGTGGTCGAGAACGCGATCGCGTTCAGCCCCGAGGGTGGGACGGTGACCCTCACCACGTCGGTCAGCGGTGCGACGGCGCGCATGGTCGTCGAGGACGATGGACCCGGGATAGCGCCCGCGGATCGCGAGCGCATCTTCGAGCGCTTCTACCGCGCTGACGCCTCCCGCAACCGCGCGACCGGCGGCAGCGGCCTGGGCCTTGCGATCACGAGAGAGATCGTCGAGGCCCACGGCGGTGCTGTGCGCGTGGAACCACGGCTGCATGGCAGCACGCTGGTGATCGAAGTACCGCAGTAGCCTGCGGCCCGTGCCCCTCTCCAGCCTCGCGGCCGCCACCTGGGTGGTCGACGCCGAGCAGTCCAGCGTCGCGTTCGCGGTCAAGCACCTCGGGTTCGCGACCGTCCACGGGACGTTCGCTGAGTTCGAGGGGACGCTCGGCGTCAGCGAGGATCTCGCGGCGTCCACGGTGGCGGGAAGCGTCGCCGTTGACTCCCTCGACGCCGGCGAGGAGGCGCGGGACGCCTTTCTGCGCTCCGAGCAGTTCTTCGATGCCCAGAGCCAGCCCCGGATCACGTTCGCCTCGACCCGTGTCGAGCCGGCCGGCGAGCGGGTCCTGCGGATCACCGGTGACCTCACGATGCACGGCATCACGCGTGAGCTGCAGCTCGACGCGGTCGTGCGGGACGCCGGACACGAGCAGTTCCTCGTCCTCGACGTGACGTGCGTCGTGAAGCGCAGCGACTTCGGCCTGAAGTTCAGCCAGGGGCTCGGCGGCAGCAACGCGCTCGTCGGCGACAAGGTCGACGTCACGCTGGCCATCGTCGCCGCCCTGCAATGCTCACCGCATGACTGAGATCAAGGGACTGGACTTCCTCGGGATTCCTTCACAGGACATCGAGCGTGCGCGCACGTTCTACCGCGACGTGCTCGGCATGCGCCCGGACGAGCACGCCGAATGGGAATCGTGGGCGGGCGACACGTGCTTCGCGATCTGGGAGCCCGAGAAGATGGGGATGCCGTTCGTCGCCCAGCAGGGCAACCCGCTCCCGCTCAAGGTCGACGACGTCGCCGCGACCCGCGCCGAGCTGGAGGCCAAGGGCGTGAGCTTCTTCGGCGAGACGTTCGACACCGGCGTCTGCCACATGGCGATCTTCGCCGACCCCGACGGTAACCAGCTGATGCTGCACCACCGCTACGCGCCGTACGCGTAACAGTCCTACCGCGTCGTCTCCGGCACGGCGTCCGGCCCCTCGATCGACAGCCGCGGCAGCCGGCGGTCGATCGACGCGGGCAGCCACCAGCTCCACTTCCCGAACAGGAACATCAGCGACGGGACGAGGAACAGGCGGATGACGAACGCGTCGAGGAAGATCGCCGACGCGAGCCCGAGGCCGAACAGCTTGATCACGCGGTCGTCGCCGAGCATGAACGACGCGAAGACGCTGATCATGATGATCGCCGCCGCGGTGATGACGCGCCCGGTGAGCGCGAGCCCGCGCCGCACCGCGAGGCTCGCGTCCTTCGTGTGCTCCCACTCCTCGTGCATGCGCGTGACGAGGAAGACCTCGTAGTCCATCGAGAGCCCGAACACGATCGCGAACAGGAAGACGGGGAAGAACGATTCGATCGGCCCGGTGGTGGCGACGCCGATCAGCGAACCCAGGTGCCCGTCCTGGAAGACCCAGGTGATGACGCCCATCGCCCCGAGGATGCTGAGGATGTTGAGGAACCCGGCCTTCAGCGGGATCACGATCGAGCGGAAGACGATCGCGAGCAGCAGCAGCGAGAGGCCGACGACGATCAGCACGAACGCCGGCAGCTTGGCCGACAGCGCCGAGCTGAGGTCGACCTGGGTCGCGGTCGAGCCGCCGATGCTGACCGCCAGGTCGTTCGCCTTGGCGACGGGCGGGACGATGTCGTCGCGCAGGCGCGCGAGCAGGTCCTGCGTCGCCTGGTCCTGCGGCTTGGTGTCGGGGAACAGCTGGATCGTCGCCGTGTCGCCCGCCGGGCTCAGGCGCGGCGGGCTGACCTCCGCGACGCCGTCCTCGGCGCGCAGCGCGTCGGCCAGGCGGGTGAGCGCCGGCTTCGAGTCGCCGCCGCGCGGCACCTCCGCTACGACGAGGAACGGGCCGTTGAAGCCGGGCCCGAACCCCTCGGAGAGGTGGTCGTAGGCGATGCGGGTGGTCTTCGTCGGCGAGTCGTTGCCGGCGTCGCCGAAGCCGAGGTTCATGCCGAGCGCGGGCGAGGCGATCAGCAGCATCACGAGCAGCGTCGCGACGGCGAACACCGCGGGCCGGCGCTCGATCGTCCGGCTCAGGCGCGCCCAGCCGCGCGGCTCGGCCTCGTCGCCGGCCGGGAGCTTTGCCGGCTTGATCCGGTGGCCCCACGAGCGCATCAGCGCGGGCAGCAGCGTCAGCGAGCCGATCATCGTCAGCAGGACGGCGAGCGCCGAGGCGATCGCGGGACCGTTGAGGAAGCGGATGCCGAGCACGAGCATGCCGAGCAGCGCGATCACGACGGTCGTGCCGGCGAACAGCACCGAGCGCCCCGCGGTGTCCATCGACGTCAGCGTCGCCTCGCGCACGCCGGCGCCGTGCGCGCGTTCGCCGCGGAAGCGGTTGAGGATCAGCAACGCGTAGTCGATCCCGACGCCGAGCGCGATCATCACCGCGAGCTGCGGCGCGAAGTCGGCGATCGAGACGATCGAGGTGGCCGCTGTGACGAGCAGCGTCGCGACGAGGATCGCCGAGAACGCGACGATCAGCGGCAGCGTCATCGCTCCCACGGAGCCGAGCACGAAGATCAGCACGACGATCGCGACGAGCACGCCGATGCCCTCGGTCGCCGACTGCTCGGGCTGCTGGGCCTGCTGGATCGCCAGGCCGCCGAGGTTCACCTGCAGGTCATCCGTCGCACCGCTCTGCGCGACGCTGACGACCTTCTCGACCTCGTCGCGGTCGAGGACGTCGGCGGTCTTGTCGAACTGGATTGTCGCGAAGGCGGTGCGCCCGTCCTCGCTGATCGCGCCGGAGCTTGCGGTCGGCGCCTGGACGCCGGCGACGCTCGGCAGGCCTTCCACAC
>JBBQKR010000008.1:0-69698 GCA_038327125.1 Solirubrobacterales bacterium | reverse complement strand
GGCGCGCCCGGGGGGTAGGTGTCCCGCCCCGGGCCCCCCCCCCGGGGCGCGCCCGTCGTCGTTAATCCTGCCGGGTGTCCCACCGCTCACCGCACGCACTCCGCCGCTGATCGGACAGGCGTCCAGGTTCGGGGCAGCTTTCCTCGCTCAAACGTCCAATCCGGCCGGTCCGCGCTCCACTCGCGCGTGCGCGGGCCGATGGGGAGGGCATGCGTCGCCTGCCCACGCTCGTCGTCCTCGTCGCGCTCGCCGCGCTGGCCGTGCCCCCCTCGGCCATCGCCGACGACTGCCAGGGCGGCGACGTGCGGCCGGCCGCCGACAACCTCTCGCAGATCGCGCAGACGACGCTGTGCCTGATCAACACCGAGCGGACCGGCAAGGGCCTCGCGCCGGTGGTCGAGCAGTCGCAGCTCACGAAGGCCTCGGCCGACTACTCGGCGCTGATGGTCACCAAGCACTTCTTCGGCCACGTCAGCCCCGACGGCGCCGAGCTGACCGACCGCCTGACCGTCGCCGGTTTCCTCGGCGCACCCGGCTCCTGGATGGTCGGCGAGAACATCGCCTGGGGCGAGTCGTTCCTCGCGACGCCCCGTGAGATCGTCAAGGCGTGGATGAACAGCCCGCCGCACCGCGCCAACATCCTCAAGGGCGACTACGAGGAGATCGGCCTGGGAATCGCGCTCGGGACGCCGTCGACCGCGAACCCCGGAGCGACGTACACGACCGACTTCGGCCGCCGGCGCCTGGACGATGAGCCCGTGAGCGACACGGCGACCGACCTGACGGTCGGCGACTCCGATGCGGCGCAGGCGCGGCCCGGCGGGACGCGCGGATCGAGCGGGCGCTCGGGCCGCGTGGACTCACGCAACGCCTCGACGCAGAAGCCGCGCGCGCAGAAGCGTCCGGCCCGCTGCGTGCGCCGCAGCAAGCGCGCACGGGCAAAGGGCCATGCGGCGGTCCGCGGACGCTGCGCAGGGGCCTGGCGCGCAGTGAACAAGCACTTCTAGGCGGGTCGCCGGACGTCCGGCCGCCGCTACCCTGGGCCACCGCTCGTGTTCCAGTCTGTGACGATGCACCGCCGGCTCGCCCATCGGTTTCTGGTCGCCCTGGCATGTGGGGGACTGCTGCTCGCCGCAGCCGCTCCGGCGTACGCGGCAGACCAGTCGCCGCCGTCCCAGCGCATGGTCAAGCTGTCCGATGAGCGGCTCGTCACGCGCTGGGCACACCCGGCGCGCCTGGCGGACATCTACAGCGGCCACACCGCCAGGTCCAAGCGGGTCGCGCGCCTGCGCTTCCTCACCGAGGACGACTTCCCCGAGGTCTACCTGCTGCTGCGCCAGTACACCGACGACGACGGGCGCGAGTGGGTCCAGATCCGGGTTCCCAAGCGCCCCAACGGTGCCGTCGGTTGGGTCCCGCGCGACGCGCTCGGGCCGTTCAACGTCAATCGTTTCCAGCTGATCGTCAACCGCAGCACGCTGCGCGCCACGCTGCTCCGGCGCGGGCGCAAGGTCTGGTCGGCGCGCGTCGGCGTCGGAGCCCCGGGGACGAAGACGCCGGCCGGGCACTTCTGGGTGCGCGAGAAGTTCCGCTTCAAGAGCACGCCGGTCTACGGAACCCACGCGATCGGCACCTCGGCGTACGCACCGACCCTGTCCGACTGGCCCGGCGGGGGCGTCATCGGCATCCACGGGACGAATCAACCAGAGCTGATCCCGGGGCGCCCCTCGCACGGGTGCGTGCGCATTCGCAACGCGGACATCGCGCGGCTCTGGCGTCTCATGCAGCTCGGCACGCCTGTCTGGATCCGCTGATCAGCACGCGCCCGTCGGGGCGCGATCCTGCAGTCCTGCTTGCTGCACGGGATCGTGCAGTGCCGCTGGAGAACCGCTGCTAGCGTCGCACTTCGCCGAGTTCCCGTCGCACGACGACGGGGAACGGGGGAACCAGTGCGGCCTGCGGGCCGCGGGGGCGAATCGCCGCAAGTCTGCGGTGTAGCGCCCGCCCGAAGAGGGCGGATGCGAGCCCGTCAGCTCACCTCGTAGGCGCTTTCATCATGAACCCGCCCCCTGTCCTTCGCCGCGGCATGCCGCGAGCCGCCACGCTGCTGGCCGCCTGCCTGACCCTGCTTGTGGCCGCGCCGGCCGCCTCGGCGCTCCCGACGCTGCACCCGGGGGACGAGGGACGCTCGGTGAAGCGCCTGCAGCGCGCGCTCGGCGTGACGGCCGACGGCATCTACGGGCCCGGCACCACCCGTCTCGTGCGCCGCTTCCAGCGCCGCCACGACCTTCCCGGCGACGCGATCGTCGGTGCCGCCACCTGGCGCATGCTGCGCCGCTCCGGCCACACCGCTGCGAAGCGCGGCAGCGCACGGCCCAAGCGCTCGGTGTCGATCCTGCAGCGCAGGCTGGGCATCGGCGCGGACGGGGTCTTCGGACCGGGAACCCAGCGCGCGGTGCGCCGTTTCCAGCGCGCCCGCGGCCTCACGGCTGACGGGGTCGTCGGCGACGCCACCTGGGCGGCCCTGGGCCTCAGGGGCCGGCGTCCGGTCCTCAAGCGCCGCAGCCTGCGCTCCAGCCCCGGCAGCAGGTCGCGGGGCGGCCTGCCGCTGGCCGTCACACGGGCGATCGCCGCCGGCAACCGCATCGCGCACAAGCCCTACAGGTACGGCGGCGGCCACGGCTCGTTCGAGTCCAGCGGCTACGACTGCTCGGGCTCGCTCTCCTACATGCTTCACGGCGGTGGCCTGCTGCGTGCCCCGCTGGACTCCGGTCGGTTCATGACATATGGCTCGGCCGGTCGCGGCCGCTGGATCACGGTCTACGCGAATCCGGGGCACGCCTACATCGTCATTCGCACCCGCCGCGGCCTGCTGCGGTTCGACACCTCCGGGATGGACGACGGGTCGCGCTGGGACGGCGACCTGCGCTCCAGCGCCGGCTACTCCGTGCGTCACCCCACGGGCTACTAGACCCCAGGCCGTCCCTCAACGAGCAGCGACCAGCGCGTCGTCAGCGTGTCACCCGGCTCGACGACGTGAAACGCGCCCGCTCCGCGGCGCAGCGCGTCCGTCGGCGCGGTCATCGGCTCGAAGCAGATGAAGTCCGCCGCGGGCGGCGAGTACACCTGCGCGCAGCGGAAGCCCTCCTCCAGACGCAGGCGCAGCGCACCGTCGCCGCCGGTCAGGACGAACTCGGGCGGAAGGTCCAGCAGCGGGAACAGATCGTCGAAGGACCGCTCGCCGAGCGCGCCGTCGGTGAACGCCGCCGGCCGCGTCTGACCCGTCGGGATACCGCGCGCATCGAGCAATGCCTGGCGGACGACCGGCAGGTGCACGCGCCACTGCGCGCGTGGAACGCCTGGCACGCGCAGGTAGGGATGCCAGCCGAAACACGCGGGAACGCCGACGTCGCCGGTCGCGGTCAGCGTCAGGGTCCAGGTCAGCAGGTCGGTGCGCAGCGAGATCGTGAGGTCGAGCCGGTGCGGGAATGGGAAGCCGGTGAGCAGCGCGTCATCGTCAGCGGCGTCGTATGTGGCGCTGACGCTGGCTCCGCCATCGTCTGCGCGCGTGCGCTCGACCGTCCAACGCGGCGAGGCGTGCAGCAGGCCGTGGATCGGCAGGCCGCCCTCGTCGAGCGTCACCGTCGTGCGATCGGGATCCAGCAGCACGTGCCGGCCGGATGCCTCGTAGGTCAGGCGCTCCAGCCGATTGGCCCAGGGATGCAGCAGCGGGATGCCGAACGGGGCGCCGCGCGCTGTCCAGGCGGCGAGCCCTTCGCCGCGGTGCAGCAGCTCACGGCCGTCGTGCGCCAACGAGGCGCCGATCATGCCCGCGCCGGGAATGATCGTGAGGGCGAGCTGCCGCTCTGAGCAGGTCAGCGCGAGCGCCTCGTGACCCTCCAGGCTCGTCTGCTCCACCGCGTGCGACATGGGCGCATCCTGCCACGCGTCACGACGGGTTGGCGGATACGCTGCGCCGATGACGGATGCGAGAGGCACGCCGGAGGTCAAGGACGCAAAGCGGCGCTCGGGCACGGAGGTTGCGCGCCTGCTGCTGGCGGTCACCGCCGGCGGCCTGCTCACCGCGTTCGCCGTGCTGAACACGGGCGAGGTCAAGGTCAACTGGATCTTCGGCACGTTCAGCACGCCGCTGATCATCGTGATCCTCGTCTGCGTGGGCCTCGGCCTCGCGGTCGGTCTCGCCGGCGGATGGCGTGGCAAGGGCTCACGGCAGCGCCACGCGACCAAGAAGTGATCGACGTCGACACGGCGTCCCCGCATAGGTTGTGCGGATGTCCGACGCCGCGCCACCGCTCCTCTGGCAGCCCTCCGACCGCTTCCTCGCGGGAACGAACCACGCGCGCTACCTGCGGTGGCTGGCCGGCCAGCGCGGCCAGGACTTCCCGATCGGCGACTACGAGGCGCTGTGGCGCTGGTCGGTCACCGACGTCGAGGGGTTCTGGAGCTCGATCTGGGAGCACTTCGGGGTCATCGCCGACGGCGACCCGGCGACCGTGCTCGCCAGCCGCGAGATGCCCGGCACCGACTGGTTTCCGGACACCCGGCTGAGCTACGCCGAGCACGTCTTCCGCAACGCCCCTGAGGACCGCATCGCGATCGTCGAGGCCGGTGAGCTGCGCCCGACGCGCGAGATCACCTGGGGAGAGCTGCGCGAGCTGACGGCGAAGATCGCCGCCGGCCTGCGGAGCCTGGGTGTGGGGGAGGGCGACCGTGTCGTCGCGTACATGCCGAACTGCCACGAGGCGATGGCGGCGCTCCTGGCGACAGCGAGCCTCGGCGCGATCTGGTCGAGCTGCTCGCCGGACTTCGGCGCGCGCAGCGTCGTGGACCGCTTCGCCCAGATCGAGCCGAAGGTGCTGCTGGCGGTCGACGGCTACCGCTATGGCGGCAAGGACTTCGACAAGCTCGGGGTCGTCGCGGAGCTCGAGGCTGCGATGCCGACCCTCGAGCACACCGTCGTGCTCCCGTATCTCAGCGCCTCGCCGGATCTGGCGGCGCTGCGCTCGGCACTCGGCTGGGAGTCGCTGCTGACGCGCGGCGACGGCGCGCCCCTGACGTTCCGTCGCGTCCCGTTCTCGCACCCGCTCTGGGTCCTCTACTCGTCGGGGACGACGGGCCTGCCGAAGGCGATCGTCCACGGCCACGGCGGGATCCTGCTCGAGCACCTGAAGAAGATGTGGCTGCACCTCGATGCGCAGCCGGGCGACCGCGTGCTGTGGTTCACGACGACCGGCTGGATGATGTGGAACTTCCTCGCCGGGGTGCTGCTGACGGATGCCGCGATCGTCCTCTACGACGGCAACCCGGGCCATCCGAGCCTTGACCGCCTGTGGGACCTCGCGGCGCAGACGGGCGTCACCTGCTTCGGCACGAGCGCGAGCTTCCTGGCGTCCTGCATGAAGGCCGAGGTGCGGCCACGCGCCGGGCGCGACCTGTCCGCGCTGCGCAGCGTCGGCTCGACGGGCTCGCCGCTGTCCCCGGAGGGCTTTCGCTGGGTGTACGACGAGCTCGGGGAGGAGACGTGGCTGTTCTCGACCAGCGGCGGCACCGACGTCTGCACCGCGTTCGTCGGCGGCGTGCCCGTCCTGCCGGTGTACGAGGGCGAGCTGCAGGGCCGCGCGCTCGGCGCGAAGGTCGAGGCGTTCGACGAGCAGGGCGCGAGCGTCGTGGGGGAGGTGGGCGAGCTCGTCATCACCGAGCCGATGCCCTCGATGCCCGTCAGCTTCTGGAACGACCCCGACGGATCACGCTTGCGCGATGCGTACTTCGCGATGTACCCGGGGGTCTGGCGCCACGGGGACTGGATCCGCGTGACCGAGCGCGGCACCGCGATCATCTACGGGCGCTCGGATTCCACGATCAACCGCGGCGGCGTGCGCATGGGCACCTCCGAGATCTACCGCGCGGTGCTCGCCGAGCCGCGCATCGCCGACGCGCTCGTGGTCGACGTGCCGCGTGAGGGCCAGGAGAGCTGGATGCCACTGTTCGTCGTGCTCGCCGACGGTGTCACGCTCGACGCGGACCTCACTCGCGCACTCGCCCGCCGGGTGCGCGAGGAGTGCTCTCCGCGCCACGTGCCGAGCGAGGTCTTCGCGGTCGCCGCCGTGCCGCGAACGCTGTCGGGGAAGGTGCTCGAGGTGCCCGTCAAGCGGATCCTGATGGGGGAGCCCGCCGAGCTGGTCGCGAGCCGCGACTCGCTCGCGGACCCCAGCGCGCTCGACTGGTTCGCGGACCTCGCGCGCGAGCGTGCTCAGGCCGCCGGCTGAGCGACGTCCGCGAAGGCGAAGTGGATGCCGGTCAGCTGCTCGCTGGCCTCCCACAGGCGCGTCTGCGCCTGCGCGTCCCGTGTAGCGTTGGCGGTGCCGACTAGCGTGGGAGCGCCGCGCATCTCGAAGGGCCCATCCGGGCCGGCGTATGAGCCTGGCGGCAGGTCCATCGTCGCCGCGTAGAGCGTCGGCAGCGCGCCTGACTCGTCGCTCTGGGCGATGACCCGGTTGCCGGCGCCCATCAGGCGGCCCATCAGGGTGGCGCCGGCCAGCTCGGGTCCGGCCGTCTGCAGGTGCGTGGCGGCGTACCCGGGATGCGCCGCGGTGACGAGCAGGCCGCTGCCGGCCAGCTGTGCGCGGCGCTGCAGCTCGAACGCGAACAGCAGGTTCGACAGCTTCGACTGGCCGTAGGCGGGCCACCTGCGGTAGCCGCGCTCCCAGTTGAGGTCGTCCCAGCGCATCCTGCCGATGCGGTGGGCGCTGCTTGCGACGACCGTGACGCGCGGAGCGGGCGCTGCCAGCAGCAGGTCGAGCACCTGGCCGGTGAGCGCGAAGTGCCCGAGGTGGTTGGTGCCGAACTGCAGCTCGAACCCGTCCTCGGTACGCCGCAGCGGTGGCGCCATCACGCCTGCGTTGTTGACGAGCAGGTCGATGTGGCCGAAGCGCTCGTGGAGCCCGTCGGAGCAGCGCTCGACCGAGGCGAGGCTCGTGAGGTCGAGCGGGACCGTCTCGACGCGGGCGCCTGCGGACGCAAGCCGGATCTGCGTTGCGACCTGTTCGGCCTTGTCGATGTTGCGGCACGCGAGCACGACGGTCGCGCCGGCCCGTGCGAGCTCGCGGGCCGTGATCAGCCCGATGCCGCTGGTCGCTCCCGTGACGACGGCGATGCGGCCTGACTGATCGGGGATGTCCGCGGTCGACCATGCGCTCATCGCTCAGACACTACGCCCTGTCCGCGGCGCGCCTGAGACGCGATTGTGACGGCGCACCCACGCCAGGGCGAAGGGCGTGAGCTCCGGCATAGCGTCGGCCGCATGCCCCGAATCCTGCTGCCACTGCTCATCGCCGGCGCGCTGCTGACGGCGGCTGGGCCGGCGCTCGCCGCGCCGTTGCCTGTGGAGGCACAGGCGGTCCATCTGCTCACCGTCGACCACCACGAGTTCCTCGTCGAGAAGGCTTTGGCGCCGCCACCGTTCGATTGGTCGGCCGACGGCTGCACCCTCACGCCGCCGGCATGGGCGGTGACATTCGACGGACCCTGCCAGCAGCATGACTTCGGGTATCGCAACCTCGGACATGGGCTGCGGCTGCGACCGACGCGCGCAGCCCGGGCCTGGGTCGACCGGCGCCTGCTCGCCGAACTGCGGCGGGTGTGCGCCGAGCGCTTCAGCGGGCTGCCGGCGCTGCGCTGTCGCACGCGCGCCCGGGCGATGTACGCCGCGGTGCGGTTGTTCAATCCGCCGTGGTCGTGACCGCCGCCGCCTGTCCCGCGTCCATCCAGATCTCCCAGCGCCCGGACCCCGAGACCCGGTCGCCGAGGACGTGATACGGGCGGCGGCCCCCGAACTCGCTATGGCGCATGTGCGAGACGCCGCCGAGCACCGAGGCCAGGCGCCGCCGCGGCCAGCCGATCGCGTCCTCGACGTCGGGGAACGCCCGCGGCACGTCCGGGGTCTTCGCGAGCTCATCGAGGAGTTCGCCCATGAACACGCTGCAGCGGTCGCGGAAACGCTCGATCTCGCCCGCGTCCGACATCGCGGTGTGCGGTGCGTGCTCGCTCAGCGCGGTTCGACGATCAGTGCGCCATCGCCGCGACGCTTCAGCGGATCGCCGAAGAACATGTTCAGGATCCCGTTGACGAGACTCATGATGATCGCGCCGAGGGCCGCCCACCAGAACGTCGAGATCTCGAACTGGGGGACCAGCCAATCCGTGATGTAGAGCATCAGGATGTTCAGCAGGAAGTAGAAGAGCCCGAGCGTGATCACGATGAACGGGATCGACAGGATCGTGAGGATCGGCTTGATGAAGGCGTTGACGAGCGTGAAGACGGCTCCGGCGAAGAAGAGCGTCCACCACGAGTCGCCGTAGTCGATGCCGGACAGCAGCCACGCGGCGACGAACAGCGCCAGCGTGTTGAAGACCCACTTGACCAGCCAGGGCATGACTCAGGTGTCCTCGGACGTCAGCTCGTGATCCTCGAACGACTTCGGCGCCTCGAACGGCTGCAGCACGCCGAGCAGCTCGCCGACGCGGCAGACGAGCAGCCGCTCCTCCTCGACCTCGACCCACACACCGGCCGAGGCGGGGAAGACGACATGGTCACCGGGCCGGACCGGCATGTTCAGGCCCTGCGCCTGCCACCAGTCCACGCCGGGGCCGATCGCGAGCACGATCCCGTGCTGCGGCGGCGGCTCGTGGTCGCCGGGCGGCACGACGAGCCCCGAGCGCCGGACCCGGTCGGGGTCGAGCTCCTTGATCACCACGCGGTCGAACAGGGGTCGCAGCTCTTGACGCATCTGCGTGGAAGGATACGCCTGCCCGCCGGCCGCGACGCGGGTTCAGGTGGCGACTGGACGATCGGTCTGCACGAGCACCCCGTTGCCGGCGGGCCTGGACTCGACGCGCTGGAGGTTCGTGCGGTCCGGGGCATCGCGGTAGATGCGCCTACGCGGTGAGCTGTTCGCCGAGGAGCTCCGTCTCGATCGCGCTGCGGATCGCCGTCAGGGCCGCGCCGCGTGCGCGCAGCTTCGTGGCAGCGTGTGCCTCCATGTTCAGCCCGGCGAGCTCGGTGGCCGTCGCCAGGGCCGTGGCGTGCAGATCCTCGGGCGCCACGACGCGGTCGAGGAACCCGGCTCCGACCGCCTCTGAGGGGTTGAACATCGTCGCGCTGACGACCGCGCGGTCGAAGTGGGCGGGATCGAGGCGATACCGGGCCAGCTCGACGGCGAACCAGGGGAGGGTGAGGCCGATCTTGACCTCGTTGAGGCCGATGACAAACGGCCCGTCGGCGCCGATCCGCGCGTCGGCGGCGAGCGGCAGGAAGGTCCCGGCGGCGATCGCGTGGCCGGTGCAGGCGACGACGACGGGCGTCGGGAAGCCCAGGACGCGCTCGGAGAGCGTCGCGCCGAGCACGAGCATCTCGCCGACCTCCTCGCCGCCCGCGGCGAACACCTTGAGGTCGAAGCCCGCGGAGAACCTGCCCTCGCGGCCGGTGATCAGGACCACCGCACCGTCGCTCTCGGCCTGATCCAGCGCCGCGTGGATCGCCCGCAGCATCGGGATCGAGTAGGCGTTGACCTTCCCGTCGTCGATCGTGATCGTCGCGACCGGTCCGTCGAGGCTGTACGTCGCGAGCTCGTCAGTCATGCCCCGATCGTATGAGCAGCGGCTGGAATCCCGCGCTGTGCCCAGCCGCTCAGATCTACTGGTTCACATAACCGACATTATCGAGCATTGCATCCGGGGATCTCACAGGGTCCCCTTGGTCGGGTCGCCGATCGGCAGCGGCGAGCAGAAATGCAGTGTCGGCGGGGCAGCGAGCATCTCTGAGGCCACGGCGCCCAGCGCGGCGATGTACGGCTGCTGGAAATGGCTCTCCAGCGCGACCTGCGACGTCCAGCGCTCGACGAGCACGACCGTGTGGTCGTCGTTGACGTCCCGGTGCAGCGCGTACGACAGGCAGCCGGCCTCGTCGTGGGTCTGCTCGATCACGGGCGTGAGCGCGGCGATCGCCTCGTCCACCTTGCCCTCCTGAACCTTGAAGGTCGCCACGACGACCACGTTGCTCATGCGGCGAGCCTATCCGCGTGCGCTGCGTGCAGAGCGTAGGCTCACCCGGTGGACTCGGCGAACGATCCGTCGTCGGACCGCGCGGCGCTCGTCCGCAGGCTCTGGGACGCGATGCGCGCCCGCGACGTCGACGCCGCGATGGCCCTGATGCACGAGGACGTCGAGTGGACCCCGTTCATCACCGAGGGCGAGCCGGTCCACGGCACCGAGGCGGTGCGCCAGCACCTGGAGGCGGTGGCCGGCTCGGGCCTCATCGCCGACGCCTACCCACTCGAGTACGAGGACGTCGGCGGCGGGCTTGTGCTGATGAGCGGCGCGCTGCGCGTACGCCGGCCCGATCACTGGCTTGCGACGGTGCAGCGATGGTGGATCTACGAGATCGCCGACGGCCGCATCCGCCGCTCGCAGGCGTGCACGACACGCGAGGACGCCCTCAGCGCGTATCGATGAACAGCGACTGCGCCGCGATGCCGACGACGCCGCGTTCGTCGTAGATCCGAGAGGACGCAAGGCCCGCCCCGCCCCGGTCGACGATCGTCTGCGCGTCGATCAGCACCCATTCCCCCTCGGCGTCACGGTGCATGTGCACGGTCAGATCCGTGTTGATGAACAGGTGGCGGTCGAAGTCGAGGACGCGGCTGACCCCGTTACTGAAATCCGCGGCGGCCACGACCCGCTGCAGCGGGCTCGGCGTCTCACCGGCGACGAGCGGGTGGGCGAAGCGAAACCAGGCGAAGGCCGGGCCGGTGTCGTAGGTCGTCCCGTCGGCGAAGCGGATCTCCATGCCGGTGCGGTGGAACCCCTCCCCTCCCTCGGGTCCCGGAAACGGCGATGCCACCGACTCGGCAGGCCCGCAGCACGGCGGGAGCGCACGTGCCGGCAGGTGGTCCGGGAGCTCGATGTCCGCCCGGCGCAGGCGCACCGCGCGGGCCCGGACGACGGTGCGCCCCTGCTGCCGGAGCTCGGCCTCGACGATCTGGTAGCGGCTGCCCGGGCGCTGGATCCAGGCGTCGGGCTCCAGCGGGGCGAGCGGCACGGGTCCCAGGAACTCGAACGTGATCCGCGCGACGAGCATGTCCTCACCCGGCGTGACACGCTCGATCTCCCGCGCCAGCAGCGCCGCCGGCGCGCCGCCGTGCTGGGCGCCGGCATCCCACGGGCCACGCGCATGGGTGCTCGGGGCAAAGGACGCACCCGCGGGTTCGAAGATCCAGTCGCTCACCGCAGCTCCTTGCGAATCACCAGGCGCAGGCCCGACCATGTGTCATCAATTGCGCAGACCTTCACGTCGACGAGGCCGAGTGGGAGCGCGACCTCCCGCACCACGTCCTCGGTGATGTCCGTCGGGACCCCGGACGCGCGCTTGGGCCACGCCGCCCAAATCCCGCCGGCGGGTGCAATCGCCGTCTTCAGCGCCGGCAGCCGCCGCGCGAGTTCCGCTCGCCTGGTGATGAACAGGACGACGAGGTCCAGCGGCGCCACGGCGCGGCGCTTGACGCGGACGCCGTCGGGAAGCGGGCCGAGCAGGTCCGCGAAGTTCGCGGGCGCACCCAGCCATGCCGCCTGGACGCCGGGCTTCAGCCCGAGCTTGCGGGGCAGCGGGGTCCCGCTGTATCCCGCGGAGCTCATCCGCTTCACCCTAACTCTTATCGGCCGCGGACCTCCGCCGCGAGCTCGCCGATCAGCGCCGACAGGCGGCCGCCCTGCCAGGCGATCGGGCTGGCTCCGGGTTCCTCCACGACGAGGCGCGCGCCGGGAATCGTCGCCGCGTAGGCCTCCCCGACCGCCAACGGATGGCCGGGATCGGGGTCGTCGCGGTCTGCGACGACGATCACCGGCGCGGCGATTGCGCCCAGGTCGTCGATCCGCCCGAAGGGCTGCGAGCGCGGAACGACGAGCAGCGCGTCGGCGACGGCCTCAGGATGTTCGTGCGCGGAAAGGCGCTGCTCCAGCACCTTCAGCAGCGTCTCGCGCCATTGCGGGTCCCCCGAGGGCTCGCCGTAGGCGGCGATGAAGCCCTCCGCTCCCCCCTCCCGCAGTCCCGCGCTGAGCGCACCCCAGCGCGCGAGCGAGCGCTCGTCGAGATAGGTCTGCTCGTCGTATGCGGGCGTTATGACGACCAGTCCGGCGACCCGCCGGGGATGTTCCAGCGCCACCCGGAGCGCCGTATGGGCGCCCATCGAGGCGCCGGCGAGCACCGCGCGGTCGATCCCGCGCGCGTCGAGGACGCGCAGCAGATCGGCGGCGAGGTCCTCGTAGCGGTACGCCGACGGGTCAGGGGCCGGCGCCGAGGCGCCATGTCCGCGGGCGTCGTAGGCGATCACGCGGTGGCCGGAGCGCTCGAGCGCGCGCGAGCCCATCACGACGTAGCGGTGGGTCGCGGTGAGACCGTGGAGCAGCACGACCGGGATCCCCTCCCCTGCGTCCTCGACATGCAGCTCCGGCAGATTCACGTGCCGCGCAGTCAACCATCTACGCTTGCCCGATGACCGTCATCGACGTCACGGACGAGGGATTCGAGCGCGAGGTCATCGCGCGATCACACGAGGTCCCGGTGGTCGTGGACTTCTGGGCCGAATGGTGTGCGCCGTGCCGTGCGCTCGGACCGGTGCTCGAGCAGGCGGCGGCGGCACGCGCGGGCAAGGTCGTCCTGGCGAAGGTCGACACCGACGCGAACCCCGGCATCGCCGCGACCTACGCGATCCAGAGCATCCCCGCGGTCAAGGCGTTCAAGGACGGCCAGGTCGTCGAGGAATTCGTCGGCGCACAGGGCCCGGCACTCGTCGAGCGGTTCTTCGACCTGCTCGTCCCCACCGAGGCCGACCTGCTCGTCGAGCAGGGGGACGAGGATGCGCTGCGCAGTGCGCTCGAGCTCCAGCCTGGTCGCCCCGACGCGGCCGTCGCGCTCGCGCGCCTGCTGCTCGCCCACGGCGAGGAGGCCCAGGCGCTGGAACTCGTCGAGAACGTGCCCGGGAGCTTCCAGGCGGACGGGCTCGCCGCTCGCATCCGCCTCAGCGCCGCAGACGACATCGACGTCGCATCGGCCCTCGAGGCACTCGACGCCGATGACCGCGAGCGCGCCGCCGACCTGCTGCTCGACGTGATTCCCGAGGCTGGCGAGCACACCGACGACCTGCGCCGCCTGATCGTCTCGATCCTCGACGACCTCGGCGTCGAGCACCCGGCGGCTCGTGAAGCGCGGCGACGGCTCGCGGCGGCGCTCTACTGAGCTGCGGCTCCAGCGGCCGACCTCGCCTGCTCCAGCACCAGCTCCGCCGAACGGGTCGGCTCCTCCAGCCAGAACAGGTGCCCCACACCGGGGAAGACCTCCAGCCGTGCGCCCGGGATCAGCTGTGCGATCAGCTCGCCGTTGGCGACGTCGAGCATCTCGTCCAGCTCGCCGTGGATCACGAGCGTCGGGGCCGCGATCGAGGCGAGCCGCGACTGCGCATCGTGGGCGGCGGTCGCACGCAGCTGCTCGAACAGCACGGGGATCGGGGCCGGCACCGCGAGCGCGGCGGCGACGAAGCTGTCCCAGGTCCCGGGCGTTGCGGCGTAGGCCGGCGAGACGTTGGCCGCAAAGCTCATGCGCAGCAGCGCCTCGGCATCGCCGGCGCCGAAGCCGGCCATCAGCCGCTGGACGACGGCCCCGTCGGTGAGCTTGGACCCCGGCCCGCCCGGATACGTGCACCCGAGCGTCAGCGTGCGGATGCGCCCGGGATGCGCGAGCGCGAGCTCCTGGGCGATCATGCCGCCCATCGAGATGCCGAGCACGTGGGCGCTCTCGATCCCCAGCGCGTCGAGCAGCCCTGCCGCATCCGCGGCGAGGTCGGCGATGGTGAAGGACCCACTCGCCGGCGTCGAGCCGGCGATGCCGCGGTGGTCGTAGGCGATCAGGTCCAGCTCGGGCTCGAGCAGGCTCAGGAACGGCTCGCCCCACGAGGCGTGCGAACCGCTGAGCCCGGTGATCAGGAGCAGCGGCTCTCCCGCCCCGCTGCGGACGTACTCGATCTGGTGGCCGGCGACGTCTGCGAAGGGCATCGCCGGATCCTGTCAGATGGTCAGACCGGCAGGGCCATCTGATCGGCGTCCGACGCGACATCGTCTGCGCCGAAGCCGGTCACGCCGACGCCCAGAAGCCGCACGGGAGCCGGCGGTGCGTACCCGCGCAGCAGTTCCAGCGCGACGGGTCCGACGACCGCGGGATCGTCCGTCGCCGACGAGATCGTGCGCGCCCGTGTCACGGTCGTGAAGTCCGCCAGGCGCACCTTGATGCGGATCGTGCGCCCGCGGCGCTGATGCCGTCGAAGGCCCTCGCAGAGGCGGCCGGTCAGCTCGGTCAGGATCGACTCCATGCGCAGTGGGTCGGAGATGTCGGTGTCGAACGTCGACTCGCGTGACTCGCTGACGGCCTCGCGCACGGGCTCCACCTCGGCCGAGCCCTCGAACCGTGCCCTGCGCTTCAGCCACGGCCCCTGGCGCGCGCCGAAGGCGCCGGCGAGCACGGCCTCGTCAGCCTGCGCCAGCGCCTGAAGCGTCGTGATCCCCAGCGCCGTCAATCGCTCAGCGGTGCGTGGCCCGATGCCCGGGACGAGGACCGGCGGGGACTGCGCGAACCGCGCGCACGCCTCCTCGCGGGTGAGCACCACGAAGCCGCTCGGCTTCTCCGCGTCCGACGCGACCTTGGCGACGAGTCTGTTCGGGCCGATCCCGATCGAGGCTCCCATCCCGGTCTGCTCGCGGATCTGCGTGACGAGGAGCCGCATCGCCGCCTTCGGTGACAGCAGGCCCGCGAGGTCGAGGTAGGCCTCGTCGAGCCCGAGCTGCTCGACCCGGTCGACACACCCGCGCACAAGCTCCATCACCGTGCCTGACATCGCCCGGTACGCCGCGAAGTCGGGCGGGATCACGACGGCCTGCGGGCACAGCCGCCGCGCCTGCGCGGCCGGCATCGCCGACCCGATGCCGAACTTCCGCGCCTCGTAGGACGCCGTCGTGACGACCGATCGCGGGCCCGAGCCCGCGACGATCACCGGTTGACCGCGCAGCTCGGGCCGGCGCTGAAGCTCGACGCTGGCGTAGAACGCGTCGAGATCGAGGTGTGCGATCGGGCCGGGCACGGCCGGTCGAGGCTACGCCCCTTGGAAGACGGCCCCGGGTCATCGCTAGTAGGCCACGTGCACCGTCCCCACACCATCGAAACGCAGCGCAGCCCGAACACCGGGGCCGAGGTCGAACTCACGGGCGCCGGAGAACGGCCCGCGGTCGACGACCGGGACGCGCACCTGGCGGCCGCGGTAGCGGATCGTGATGCGGGTGCCGCAGGGCAGCGACTTGTGTGCGACGCCCATCATGCCCGGGGTCAGGCGCCCGCCGCAGGCCAGACCCTGGCCGGAGCCGTACCACGAGGCCAGCGCCGGACGGAAGGCTTCGATGCGGCCGATGCGCCGTGTCCGGCGGCTCGCTCCCGGGCTGCCGGCGACGCGAACGCGGATCGCGGCGCTCATCGTCGCGCGGGTCCGGTAGCGCAGGTCGTAGCGCCCGCCGGCGGCGGTGCGGCCACGGTCGATGGTCACCCAGCGTCGGTGTCCACGGCGCTGGAGCACGACGAGGCGCCCGGCGATCGCCGGACGCACGCGTCCGCTGACACGCACCGTACGGCCGGCGCGCACGTGTGTCCTGCGCGCGAGCACGCTCACGCTGGTGCGGGCGGGCAGGCGGCGCACGGCTGTGCGCTCACCGGCGGTGGTCTTGGCCGCAGCCGTCTCGCTGGTGCCCGCGGCGGTCGCGGGAGCCGCGTTCAGCGCAGCCAGCAGCAGCGTCATGGCAATGGTCAGGGCGCACGTCGCCATCATGGCGCGGGCGCGCAGGTCAGTCCTCACGAGGAGGCCTCCTTCGGGTCCGCTGCCTGCGGGGTTAGCTGTCGGGCTCGCGGCAATGACGGTCCACGCGATCCGCGCGCAGGCCGTCTCAGTCGCTACAGCGGCAGCAGCCGCCGATTCGCCCCATCCGCCCCGCGCGGAACGCGCGGCACGGCATTGGGTCCCCCGTCCACGCCCGCGATCTAGGACCGGGCATGGTTCGGCAGGCCACTGACGCTAGCGGGGTCTCCCAGCAGGCCTGTGACGCAGGTCACACAGGAGGAATCCCTGCACAGCGCCGAATTCAGGCTGCTTCTGCGGGTGCGCGGAAATCGGCCAGGTCATCGCCGAACTCCTCGCGCAGCTTCGTCAGGCCGAGCCGGATGCGGCTCTTGGCGGTACCGAGCGGGACCTCCGAGCGGGTCGCGATCTCGTCGGCGGTCAGGCCGCCGTAGTGGGCGAGCACCACGGCCTCACGCTGGTTCTCCGGCAGCGCCCGCAGTGCCGCTCGCATCGTGCGCCCCACCTCGGCGCGCTCGGCCATCACGGCGGGCCGGTCCTCAACCCGGCTCTGCTGGGAGGAGACGACGACCTTGAGACGGTCGCTCGCGCGGCCGGCGGCCTGGCCCTCCCGCCAGAGGTCGAGTGCCCGGCTGCGCGCCATCAGGCGCAGATAGCTCCCCAGCTCGCCGCGGCGCGAGTCGAAGCTGCGCGGCCGGCGCCAGACCTTGAGGAACACGTCCTGCACGACGTCCTGGGCCTGCGTCGCGTTCCCGAGGATGCGGTAGGCCGCCGCGTAGACACCGCGCGACTGCTCGTCGTAGACGCGCGAGAAGGTGATTGGGTCGCTGAGGTCCATGGTGCAGGCTCCGTTCTGGGGTTGCGCAGACCCTACACAAGCTGTTGCAGGTTTGCAATGGTTCGTGTTAAAGGTTTGCTCAAGCGCACCGGACCGGGCACAATCGCCCCGTGGCCCATCCCGACAGGCTGACCGCCCTCGATTCGACGTTCCTGCACATCGAGACCGGCGCAGCCCACATGCATGTCGCGTCGATCATGGTGTTCGAGGGCGAGCCGCCCTCGTACGAGGACGTGCTCCGCGCGCTCGAGGAGCGGCTGCACCTGGTGCCGCGCTACCGCCAGAAGCTCGCGTGGGTGCCGCTCGATCAGGGCCGGCCGCTGTGGGTCGACGACCCGCACTTCAACCTCGGCTACCACGTGCGCCATTCGGCGCTGCCGGCCCCCGGGTCCGACGAGCAGCTCGCAGCGCTCGGCGGGCGCATCTTCGCGGTCGGCCTCGACCGCCACAAGCCGCTCTGGGAGATCCACCTCGTCGAAGGCCTTGCTGCCGGTCCCGGCGGCGTCCCGCGCTTCGCGATGCTCGCCAAGACGCATCACGCGCTCGTCGACGGCGTGTCGGGCGTCGACATCACCTCCGTGCTGTTCTCGACCACCCCTGACCCGCTCCCGGTCGCCCAGCCGCCCGCACCGTGGACTCCGCGTCCGGAGCCGACGGGGACCCAGCTGCTCGCGCAGGCCCTGCTCGAGCGCGCCTCCTCGCCCGCCGAGGGCGTTCGCGGCGTGCGCGCACTCGGCCGCGCTCCGCGGACCGTCCTGCGCCGCCTCAGCTCGCAGCTGGCCGCGGCGGGCACGATGGCCTGGGCGGGGCTCAAGGGTGCTCCCGACACGCCCCTCAACGTGCCGATCGGCCCGCACCGGCGCTTCGGCTGGGTCGACACGCCCCTGGACCTCCTGAAGGGCATCAAGAACGGGCTCGACGGAACGGTCAACGACGCGGTTCTCACGGCCGTCGCGCTCGCGCTCGGGCGCTTCCTGCGCCGCCGTGGCTTCGAGACCGACGGCCTCGTCCTCAAGGTCCTCATTCCCGTGTCGGTGCGCGCGACCGACGAGCGCGGCGACCTCGGCAACAAGGTCGCCGCGATGTGGGCGCTGCTGCCGATGGACGAGGACGACCCCACCGCCTGCTTCCAGCGCATCCACACCGAGATGGGCGACCTGAAGGCCTCCGGGCAGGCCGTCGGGGCCGAGGTCCTCACCGGAATGGCCGACTTCGCGCCGCCGACCGTCTTCAGCCAGGCCGCGCGGCTGCAGGCGCGCCAGCGGTTCTTCAACCTCGTCGTCACGAACGTCCCCGGCCCGCAGATCCCGCTCTACCTGCTCGGCCGGCGCATGCTCGCGATCTACCCGGTCGTGCCGCTCGCGCCGATGACCGGCCTCGGGATCGCGATCATGAGCTACTGCGGACGGCTCTCGTTCGGCCTGATGGCCGACTACGACGCCGTGCCGGACCTCGGCGATCTCGTCGCCGACCTCGAGGGGGCGCTGTTCGACCTCGGCCGTGCGGCCGAGACCGAGCGCCACCCGTGGCGGATGCACGAACGCGACGGCGGCGTGCGCAGCGCCCACACGCCCGACGCCGCGGCCGCGAACGGCTGAACGGCGCGCTGCAGGCCCACACGGCCGCCGCGGGCATACTCAGCAGCAGATGCGGATCGCCCTGGCGCAGATCAACCCGCTCGTCGGCGACGTCGCGGGCAATGAGCAGCTCGTGCGCGCACGCCTGCTCGCAGCGCGCGAGGCGGGCGCGCAGATCGTCCTGTTCCCGGAGCTCGTCCTGACCGGCTACCCGCCGGAGGACCTGCTGCTCAAGGAGCACGTGCTCGCCGATGCGCGCGCCGCACTCGAGCGCCTGGCCGCCGATGCGCAGGGCATCGTCGCGGTCGTCGGCTTCCCCGAGCGCGCGCAGGACGTGTACAACGCCGCGGCAGTCCTCGCCGACGGGGACGTGCGCGCGATCTACCGCAAGTGCGAGCTGCCCAACTACGGCGTGTTCGACGAACACCGCTACTTCCAGCGCGGCGACGGCGGCGCGGTGATCGAGGTGGACGGCGTGCTCGTCGGCCTGACCGTCTGCGAGGACATCTGGGTCCCCGGCCCGCCGGCCAGCGACGAGGCACTCGCCGGGGCGCGTCTGATCGTCAACATCTCGGCCTCGCCCTACCAGGCCGGGAAGGGCCTGGCACGCGAGCGGATGGTCGGCCAGCGCGCGCGTGACGAGCTCTGCGCGATCGCATTCTGCGCGCAGGTCGGCGGCCAGGACGAGCTCGTCTTCGACGGGCACTCGTTCGTCGTCGATCACACGGGCGCCGTGGTCGCTCGCGCGCCGCAGTTCGAGGAGTCGCTGCTGATCTGCACGGTCGACGTGGCGGCCGCCGGCGCGGCGCGCCTGCGCGACACGCGCCGGCGCGCGGCGGCCTTTGCGGCGGAGCACGCGGCCGACATGCTGGGCTCGTTCCTGACCGAGCGCCCGAGCTACGGCGCCGACCCGCCTGAAGGCCAGATCGAGGCGCCGCTCGGCGCGGTCGAGGAGGTCTACGGTGCGCTGGTCCTGGGGACCCGCGACTACGTGCGCAAGAGCAACTTCGAGCACGTGGTCCTCGGCCTCTCGGGCGGAATCGACTCCGCGCTCGTCGCGTGCGTCGCCGTGGACGCACTCGGAGCCGACGCGGTCACCTGCGTGACCATGCCCTCGAAGTACACGTCCGACGCAACGTTCGGCGACGCCCAGGCGATCGCGGCGAACCTCGGCACGCGCCTGCTGGAACTGCCGATCTCCGGCGTCGTCGCCGCCTACGAGGCGCAGCTTGCCGAGGCCTTCGCCGGCACCCAGCCGGATCTGACCGAGGAGAATCTGCAGGCGCGAATCCGCGGGAACGACCTGATGGCGCTGTCGAACAAGTTCGGGCACATGGTCCTGACCACGGGCAACAAGTCGGAGATGGCGGTCGGCTACTCCACGCTCTACGGCGACAGCGCGGGTGGCTTTGCGGTCATCAAGGACGTGCCGAAGACCCTCGTCTACAAGCTCGCCGAGTGGCGCAACACCCGGCCTGATGCCCCGATCCCGCAGACGATCATCACGCGCCCGCCGTCCGCAGAGCTGCGCCCGGACCAGACCGACCAGGACTCGCTGCCGCCATATGACGTGCTCGACCCGATCCTCGAGGGCTACGTGGAGCAGGACCTCGGGCGCGACCAGCTGATCGCCCGCGGGTTCGAGGCCGACGTCGTCGACCGGATCATCCGCCTGGTCGACCTGGCCGAGTACAAGCGCCGTCAGCAGCCGCCCGGCATCAAGATCACGAGCCGTGCGTTCGGGCGTGACCGGCGCATGCCGATCACCAACGGCTATCGCGGCTGAGTCAGGCCGCCGGCGCGTCGCGGACGGCGATCGTCATGCGCACCAGCGCGCAGAGGTTGCCGACGTCGTCGGTGATGTCGACCTCCCACACCCACGTCGTGCGGCCCTTGTGGCGGGGACGCGCAGCCGCGTGGATCGTCCCCTCGGCGATCGGCCGCAGGAAGTTCGTCTGGTTCGACATGCCCACCGCGATCTTGCCCTCGCCGGCCACTGCTCGGAACGTCGCCATCGACGTGATCGATTCGGCGATCGACGCGAGCACCCCGCCGTGGACCAGGCCCATCGGTTGCTTGACCGCGTTGCTGACCGGGACCTGCGCGCGCACGAGGTCGTCGGTCGCCTCGAGGATCTCCAGCCCGTAGAGGGCGTCGAAGCTCTGGTCGTACGGGACGGGCGGTTCGAAGTCCGGGAGGTTCATTGGCTGCGGCACGTTACCGGTGCGCTGCTCTACCCTTCCGGCGTCCATGGCCCGCATCGACGACCTTCCCGCAGACCAGCAGGCCGTCCTGCGCCTGCTGCTGACCCAGGAGCGCTCCTACGAGGAGATCGCGCGGTCTCTGAAGATGGCGCCGGCCGCGGTCCGCGACCGTGCGCACGAGGCGCTGACGACGATCGGCCCCGCGAGCGGGCAGCCGGATGCCGGCCGCCGCGCAGCGATCACCGACTATCTGCTCGGACAGCAGGACGACGCCGACGCCGCGCAGACGCGCGCCGCGCTCGAGCGCTCCCCGTCGGAGCGCGGCTGGGCGCGCGTGGTCTCCGGCGAGCTGCGGCCGCTGGCCTCGCGCGACCTTCCCGACGTCCCCGGCGCGTCGGCCAATGGCGTCGCAGCGATCATCGAGGGCGACGAGAGCCTCGCCGGCGAGCGCAGCGGCGCCTCGGCGCGGGCACAGGCCCGCGCGGACGGCGGCGCCCCGTCCTCACGCCGCGGCGGCGCGATGCTGCTCGGCGTCCTCGGTGTCGTCGCGGCGCTGGCCATCGGCTTCTTCGTCGGCCGCGCGACGAAGGACGACTCGCCCTCCAGCTCGGCTGCGAACACCGCGACCGCCGGCGGCTCGCCGACCTCGTCGGTCTTCGGTCAGGCGAACCTGACGCCCGCAGCCGGTGCGGGCTCGTCGGCCCTGGCCGTCGCCTACTTCCTGAAGAGCAACGGCGAGAACGGCGTCGGCGTGACCGCGCAGAAGCTCAAGGCGCTGCCCAAGGGCGCCGGCTACCCGATCTGGCTGACCGGCAAGAGCTCGACGCCGCTGCTGCTCGGCTACATCCAGGAGGTCGACGCCTCCGGGGCCGCTTCGGGCGTCACGAAGCTGACGAAGGACGCTCGCGCGTACGACACGGTCGTGCTCGGCACCGCGACGAAGGCGACGCCGAAGACGCCGGACCCGCTCCTGAGCGGAGCCGTCACCTTCAAGGCCGGCTGAGCCTCACGGCAGGAGCTTGCCGGGATTCATGATCCCGGCGGGATCCAGGCGGCCCTTGACCGCACGGAGCGCCTCGATGCCGAGCGCACCGTCCTCGGCCGCCAGCCAGCGCGCGTGGTCGCGCCCGATCGCGTGGTGATGAGTGATCGTCCCGCCGGCGCCGACGATCGCGTCGCACGCGTCGGTCTTCGCCCGGCGCCACTGGCCGATCGGGTCGTCCGCGTCGCGGCGCGCGAGGAACGTGAAATAGAGCGATGCCCCCGTCGGGTAGATGTGTGACACGTGGCAGGCGACGAACGGCGCGTGCGTGGCCAGCGCGCCGCGGACGGCGGCGAGCAGGCCGGGCAGGCCGGCCCAGGTCGTGGCGGTCTCGAGCGTCTCGACCATGACGCCGCGGGCGATCAGGTCGTCGCGGAAGTACGGGGCATGGAAGCGGCCGCGGGCCCAGGCGCGGCCCGGACCGCCGCCCAGCGGCACGGCGCGATGACGGCGCAGCAGCCGGGTCGTCGCGCGCCGGCGCTCCGCAACACGCGCAGGCGCGCCCTCCCAGCCGACGATCAGCAGCGAGCCTGCGGCGCTGATCCCGCGTGCACCCAGGTAGCGGCCCAAGAGTGCCGAGCGTGTGCCGTCGAGGCCCGCGAGTGCCAGTGACATCGCGGTCTCGGCCTCGTCGGAGAGGCGCGCAACGTCCGGCGCAGAGCGCTCCTGCACGAGCGTGCGCAATGCGTCCTGTCCGTCGGCGAACGACGGGACCATCCAGGCCTCGTAGCGCCCGGCCGGCGGACGCGGGCGCACGCGCAGCGTCACCTGCGTGAGGACCCCGAGCACGCCCTCGGAGCCGACGACCAGCTCGCGCAGGTCCGGCCCCGCGGCGCTGGCGGGGTGCGCGGGCAGATCCAGGTCACCGGCGGGCGCCGCCAGCCGCACGCCTTCGACGAGCTCGTCGATCCGCCCGTAGCCCGCTGATGCCTGCCCGGCCGACCGCGTCGCGACCCAGCCACCGACGGTGGCGTACTCGAAGCTCTGCGGGTAGTGGCCGAGCGTGAACCCGCGTGCGCGCAGCACGTGCTCGACCTCGGGGCCGCGGAGCCCGGGCTCGAGCGTCGCCAGCTGCGAGCGGGCGTCGAGGTCCACCAGGCGGGTCATCCGGCCGAGGTCCAGCGCGATCACCGAGCGGTGCCCGCCGCGCTCGGGCTCGACGCCGCCGACGACGCTCGTGCCACCGCCGAACGGCACGACGGCGATGCCCTCCCCGGCGCAGGTATCGAGCACCGCGCGAACCTGTTCCCCATCAGCCGGGAAGACGACCCCGTCCGGGGCGGGCCGGGCATCGCCGGCGCGCAGCCGGATCAGATCCGGGTACCCCTTTCCCGCCGCGTGGAGGATCCGCGCCTCGGCGTCCTCGCGGACACCCTGCTCACCGGCGATCGCCCGCAGCGCGGCGGCGGCGCGGCGCGTCAGCCGCGACTTCGGCAGGACGACGTCGTCGATCGCCGCAGGCGCGCTGGGCGGCTCGAGCGGACCGCCGAGGGTTCCAGCCAGCCAGTCGAGGCCGTGCTCGGGCGGCGAGCCCGCGTGGGCGTCCTCGCCCCATCCCCAGAAGCGCATCTCACGTCCCGGTGCCATAGGTCCCCTCCAGGGTGTCCAGCGCGGCGTCGATCTGCAGTCTGCTCGCGCGGCGCAGGAACATCCCGCCGAAGCGTGAGAGCCCCCGCAGGCGGCGCCGCAGCTCGATGGTGACGATCGTGCCGCCGGCGTCCGTCGGCTCGAGCTCGACGGCCTTCTCGGCCTGGGCCAGGACGTTCTCGAACGGGGTCCCGGCGAGCTCCTGGGCAGCGCGCCAGTGCTCCCCGGGCTGCGTCTCCAGCACGACCCAGTCGGCACGCACGTCGCGACCGCGGTCGGTCTGCAGGACCTCGGTGAAATGGCCGTCATGGACGCCTTCGACGCGCAGCACCTTCGGCCACCAGCGCGCGAGCTGGTGCAGGTCCCCCACCGTGCGCCAGACGTCATCCGGCGGAGCGGCGAGCGAGCGCGATCGGCGGACGGTCGCCATCGTCAACCCCTTCAGGCGACGAGCTTGCGCAGGTCGCGCAGGAGCAGCAGGTGCTTGAGGTGCGTCGTGACCGTCGCGAGGTTCTCGAGCGCGTCGACGGCCTCGCGGCGGCGCTCGGGATTGCGCGAGCGCAGCGACGGCGCCAGGATCTGCTGGAGCAGCGCCGCCTCGCGGTCGGCTGACGTGCGGAAGACGCGCAGGTTGCGCCCGCCGACGCCGTAGCGGGCGAGCTCGACGACGGCGCGGACGATCTCGCGCTCCGTGTCGTCGTACCAGATGGTCCCGCCGCGCTGCTCGCCGGCGATGACGCCGTGGTCCTGCAGCTCCTGGATCAGCTTGGGGTCCGCGCGGGTCTCGTCGACGACGTCCTCGAGCGAGTAGACCGACCCGGATCCGGGCTCGGACAGGCCGGGTCGCCGTCGCGGTCGCTGGGCGCCGTCGTCGGGTGCCGGCGCCCCGGGCGTGACCTCGCCCTCCGCGCGGCCTGAGGCGAGCTCCTGACGGATGACGCGCAGCGGCAGGAACTCGTCGCGCTGCAGCCGCAGGATCGTGCGCAGGCGGGCGACGTCGCCCTGGTTGTAGAGCCGGTATCCCCCGGGCGTGCGCCGCGGGGCCAGCAGCTTCTGATCCTCGAGGTAGCGGATCTTCGAGATCGAGATGTCCGGGAACTCGTTGGCCAGCGCCTTGCAGACGGCGCCGATCGTCATCGGCTTGCCGCGCGGCGCTTCCGGCGCGGGATCGCCCATCGCGAGGGTCTGCTGCTCGGTCGCCATCGTCAGCGTGAGAGGAAGGTCAGCTTGTATTTCCCGATCTGGACCTCGTCGCCGTCCTCCAGGCGCTGGGAGTCGATGCGGCGGCGGTTGACGTACGTGCCGTTCAGCGAGCCGAGGTCGTCGAGGAAGACCTCCTCCCCGCGGCGCACGAGGATCGCGTGATCACGAGAGACCGTGACGTCGTCGAGGAAGACCTCCGAGTCGGGGCGGCGCCCGATGCTCATGCGGTCGTGATCGAGCGGGAAGCTCTCACCGACGCGGCCGCCGCCGGCCCGCACGACCAGCGCCGCGCCCTCGCGGGCCACCATGTCGTCGAGCTCGACCGGGACCAGCTCACCGGTCGCCTCGTCGATCCGATAGGTCGCGGTCGACGACTCCGCCGCCTGCTGCAGGTCGCCGAGAAACGCACCGCACTTCTGGCAGTAATTCGCTCCGTCCGTGTTGACGAAGCCGCACTCGGGGCAGTGGAGCGCCACCGTCCGCCCTCCCGCGCGAGCGGTGCTAGCCCTCGTCCTCAACGCCGGCGGCCTTGCCGGCGAGGATGTCCGTGAGGCGCTGAACGTCGTCGCCGGAGATGATCTCGCCGCCGCCCTCGTGCTTCTTGCGCAGGCGGTTGACGAGCTCGGCACGAAGGATGTCGATCTTCCCGTGCAGGATTCGCCGGCGGTAGGAGATCTCGGTCTCCTCGTCCGTGAGGCTCTGGATCAGGGCCTTCAGCTCGGCATCGGTGAGTGCGCCGAGATCGGGAAAGGTGTCATCCATGTGCTGAGCTGTCTCCTCGTCGGTTGCGGGGATCCCCCGCGGCGGCGCGAGCATACCAGCGGCGGAGGGCTGCGCCTAAACGTAAGGTTGAGGGTGCCGGATGGTCACGTTGCGCCCCCGGGGCCCGCCTGCTCGGCGATCTGACTGCGGGCGCTGCGGGCGTATTCGATCGTCGCGATCACGAGCAGCACGACGCCGATCGCGAGAAACACGGTGGCCAGGCCGCGCAGGCCGCACACGGCCAGCCACAACGAACCCATCGCGGGCCACACGCCCCAGCGTCCCCACCAGTTGATCTGCAGCGCCGCCCCCCGCCGCAGCGCGAACGGCGCGAGCACCAGCATCAGCGCCTCACGAGCGACCAGCAGCGCCAGGAGCCAGCGCGCGACGAGGTCGAAGTTCCAGCAGACGACGACGCCGGAGATCACCAGCAGCCGATCGACCACCGGATCGAGCATCGCCCCCATCCGGCTGTACTGGCCGGTCAGGCGCGCCGCGATGCCGTCCGCATAGTCGCCCCAGGCGATCACGGCGAACACGACCGCCGGACCGGCGCCGACGCCATCGGTGTCCCACGCAAGCCAGAGGAACACGGGGATCAGCGCGAGCCGCACGTAGCCGATCGCGTTGGGGATCGTCCACGGCCGCAGCGGCGCGCCGGGAAGCGTCTGGGGCGGCGGCGGGCCGGAGCGGTCGAGCCCGGAGAAGCGGCGGAAGGTCAGCCGGCGCATCGCGCGCTCAAGCCAGCTCTCGGAGCAGCGCCTCCACAGCCGGCGCCGCCCCCTCGCGCAGCGGGATCGGAGCGAGCGACTCGCTCCCGCGCCGCGCCTGCGCCTCGACGAGGCCGTCCTCGAGCGTCCGGCGCCCGACGGTCAGGCGCAACGGGCAGCCGAGCAGCTCGGCATCGGCGAACTTCTCGCCCGCACCGCCGGCGCGGTCGTCGTAGACAGTCTCGATCCCCGCTTCGACGAGCTCCGCATACAGACCCTCGGCAGCCTCGCGCTCAGGCGTGTCGGGCTTGCCGAGCACGACGAGATGCACCTGCCAGGGCGCCAGTGCGCGCGGCCACGCGATCCCGTGCTCGTCGGCGGTCTGCTCGATCGCCGCCGCGACGATGCGGGCCGGCCCGATGCCGTAGGAGCCCATCACGATCAGCTGCTCGCTCCCGGATTCGTCGAGGAAGGTCGCGCCGAGCGGCTCGCTGTAGCGCGTGCCGAGCTTGAAGATGTTGCCCACCTCGATCGCGGGCTCGATGCGGATCGCCGCGCCGCCGACGAGATCGCCGGCCTCGACCGCGCGCACGTCGCAGCGCTCGAACGCGAAGTCGCGCCCGGGCTCGACGCCCTGAAGGTGGGTGTCGGGCCTGTTGGCACCTGCGACCCAGCCCCCGCTCGCCCCGTCCGCAACCGCCAGATCCAGCAGTACCGGCACCTGCGCGCCGACCGGGCCGATGAAGCCGGGCGGTCCGATCTGCTGCTCGATCTCCTCGGTGGAGGCAGGGCGGAAGCCCTCGCCGAGGTGATTGCGCAGCTTGGTCTCGTTGACGCGATGGTCGCCGCGCACGACGACGAGGACGAGCTTCCCGCTGTCGGAGACGACCGGGAACGCCTTCAGCAGCGCGCCCCGATGCACGCCGAGATGTCCGGCGACGGCCTCGATCGTCGCCATGCCCGGGGTCGTGACCTCGGCCGGCGCGGCGAGCGCCGCGGGCATCGGCACCGGCTGGGGGTCGGCGCTGGCGACCTCGACGTTCGCGGCATAACCGGGCGCGAGCGCGACGTCGTTCTCGCCGGCGGGGCACGGCGCCATGTACTCGTGCGCTCCGCTGCCGCCCATCATCCCCACGTCGGACTCCACGCGGTACCACTCCAGGCCCGTGCGGTCGAAGATCCGGTCGTAGGCGACGACGTGCTTGGCGTAGCTCTCGTCCAGGCCGGCCGCGTCGCGGTCGAACGAGTAGGAGTCCTTCATGATGAACTCGCGCGTGCGCAGCACTCCGGCGCGCGGGCGCGGCTCGTCACGCGCCTTGGTCTGGAAGTGGTAGAGGATCTTCGGCAGGTCCCGGTAGCTGCGCACCAGCTGCGACATGTGGAACGTGACCGACTCCTCGTGCGTCATCGCGAGAATCAGTTCGGACCCCTTGCGGTCCTCGAGCTTGAAGACCTCGTCGAAGTCCGCCCGGCCGGTCTTGCGCCACAGCTCGCGCGGCTGGATCAGGGGCATCAGCAGCTCCTGGCCGCCGATCGCGTCGAGCTCCTCGCGGACGATCTGGACGGCCCGCTGGTGCGAGCGCCAGCCGGCGGGCAACCAGGTCCACAGGCCCGTTCCGAGCTGACGGACGAGGCCGGCGCGCACCCCGAGAATGTGCGAGAGCGCCTCCGCGTCGGACGGCGCCTGGCGCTCGGTCGGCAGGAGAAGGTTCGTCATCCGCATCGCCGGGCAAGCCTATGGCCCACGGAACGCCGCGCGCGGCGCGGTAGGTTTGGAATCGACCCGACCGAAGGAGACAGGCCCCCATGGCTTTCGAAGTTCCCCCGCTTCCGTACGCCAACGACGCGCTCGAGCCACACATCGACGCGCAGACGATGACGCTGCACCACGACAAGCACCATCAGGCGTACGTCGACAAGCTCAACGGCGCCGTCGACGGCACCGAATGGGCCGCCAAGAGCATCGAGGAGATCATTCAGAACCTCGGCTCGGTCCCCTCCGAGATCGCCGGGCCGGTCCGCAACAACGGCGGCGGCCACCTCAACCACACGCTGTTCTGGGAGTCGATGAGCCCCGACGGCGGCGGCGCCCCCGACGGCGACCTCGGCGCGGCGATCGACGCGGCGTTCGGCTCGTTCGACGCGTTCAAGGAGCAGTTCGAGGCGGCCGGCGTCGGGCGCTTCGGGTCCGGCTGGGCCTGGCTGGTCCTCGACGGCGGTGAGCTGAAGATCGTCAGCACGCCCAACCAGGACAGCCCGCTGACCGACGGCCAGGCGCCGCTGCTGGGCAACGACGTCTGGGAGCACGCCTACTACCTGAAGTACCAGAACCGCCGTCCCGAGTACCTCAAGGCGTGGTGGAACGTCGTGAGCTGGGGCGTCGTGGCCGGGCGCTACGCAGCCGCTCGCGGCTGAACGGGCGCCGGCGCTACCCTGGGACGCTCTGCGAAGGGCGACGTCGTGTCGCCCTTCGGTGCGTCCCGGGGTGTGCACCGTCCCCCACGACCGCAACTCTCGAGCAACCGATCGGGTTCTCTCTTCGATGCGTTCATTCCCCCTGCTGTCCGCTCTGACCGTCGTCCTGACGCTCGCGATCTGCGCTCCGGCGCTCGCCGCCCCCGGCATGCAGTTCGGCATCGCCGACGACGGCGTCACCCAGCGCACGCCTGAACTGGCCCCGACCGTGGTGCCGGAATGGAAGGCCACGGGCATGGACGTGGCGCGCGTCCTGGTGGTCTGGTCCTACGTGGCGCCGGGGAGCGATCGCACGACGCGCCCCGCGGGCTTTGATCCGTCGAATCCCAGCGACCCGCAGTACAACTGGGGTCCCGTCGACCAGGTCGTCGACCTGCTCACGGCACAGGGCATCGAGCCGATCCTCAACGTGACCGGCTACATCCCGTTCTGGGGCAGCCTGGAGCCGTCGATGCGGCGCAATCGCTACAAGCCCGACCCGCAGCAGTTCGCGGTGTTCGCGAAGGCCGTGGCCGAGCGCTACAACGGCCGCGTCAAGCGCTTCATCGTGTGGAACGAGCCGAACCTGCCGGACTGGCTGCAGCCGCAGAACAGCTGCCGCGGGAAGAAGTGCACCCCGTCGGCGCCGCACCAGTACCGGGCGATCGCGCGGCTGGCGGTTCCCGCGATCAAGGCCGGTGCCCCGGGCGCGCAGGTCTACGGCCCCGCGCTGGCGCCGAAGGGGCAGTCGCCCACGTCGGTCAATGCCAAGACGCGTCCGCTCGCGTTCCTGCGCGCGATGGGCTGCGTGTCGACGACGTTCAAGAAGGACCGGACGAGCAAGGGCTGCAGGGGCTTCAAGGCGGCGACCCTCGACGGCATCGCCTACCACCCCCACAGCACGACATTCGCGCCGGACCGCGGCTACACGAACGTCGATGACGCCGACCTCGCCGACTACTCCCGGCTCGTGAAGACGATCGACGGCGTCCAGAAGGGCGGCGGCCTGGTCAACGGCCTCTCCGCGAAGAAGTTCGACATCTACTACGACGAGTTCGGCTACCAGACCAACCCGCCCGACGCCCTGCTCGGCGTCTCGCTCAGCCAGCAGTCGGCGTGGATGCAGTGGAGCGCCTACAAGGCCTACACGCAGCCGCGCGTGCGCATGCTGATCCAGTACCTGTGGCGCGATGACCCGATCAACACCCGGGTCTCCGCGGACAAGTACGCCGGCTGGCAGTCGGGGCTGTATTTCTTCGACGGAAACGCCAAGCCCGCACGCAAGAGCTTCCCGAACCCGTTCTGGGTCGACCTGCCGAGGGGCAGGAAGACGGCGACCGTCTGGGGTCAGGTACGTCCGGGCGGCGCGTCCCCGGTGATCGTGCAGAAGGGCTCCGGCAGCTCATTCAGCACGCTGCGCGAGCTGACGACCGACGCGCTCGGCTACTTCCGCTTCACGACGACGATCGCCAGGAAGACGTCGCTGCGCTTCCGCTACACGGACGCCGCCGGCAAGACCGTCACCTCCTCGACGATGACCGTCACCCCGGCGAAGGCGAAGGCGAGCAGAAAGCGTTAGCCGCGGCCGCCCGCGGACTGGCAGACTGCGCTGCATGCGTCTGCTGCCCCGCGAGCAGGACCGGCTTCAGCTGTTCCTGGCAGGTGAGCTCGCCCGCCGGCGCCGCGACCGCGGCCTGCTGCTCAACCAGGCCGAGGCGGTCGCGCTGATCGCCGACGAGGTCTGCGAGGCCGCCCGCGACGGGCGCTCCTACGCCGAGGCCGAGGCGCTCGGATACACGCTGCTCAGCGAGGACGACGTCCTCGACGGGGTCAGCGCCCTCGTCCCGCGGATCGAGGTCGAGGCGCTCTTCGACGACGGCATGCGCCTGCTCGTCCTGCACGAGCCGCTCGTCCTGACAGGGCCGCCGCAGCCGAGGTCGATCGCGCCCTCATGGGACGCGCAGTACCCGGACACCGTCGAGGTCGTCAACGAGGGCTCGGTGATGGTCGCGGTCACGTCGCATTTCCACTTCTTCGAGGTCAACCGCGATCTGCGCTTCGACCGCGCGGCCGCCTGGGGCATGCGCCTGGCGATCCCGGCCGGCGAGAAGGTCATCTTCCAGCCCGGCGAGAGCGTCAGGGCGCGGCTGCGAGCATTCGGCGGGGCGCGCGTCGTGCGCGGGCACGGCGGCCTCTGCGACGGGCCGCTCGACGCGCAGGGCGCACGCGAGCAGGCGCTGGAGCTGGCTCGGGAGCGGGGCTACCGCGGTGCCTGACGCCTGCCGCGCCGAGCTCGGCGACACCGGGCTCGTCGTCCAGGCCCAGGTCGACGAGGCCGGCGGTCCCGACGAGCTGCTCCCCGGCTGGGGCGGGACGATGCGCGACGGGCTCGGCGTGCGCGCCGAGCGCGGAGGCGTCGAGGTCGCGATCACCGGCGGGCTGGTGGTCGACCCCGTGCTCGGTGTGCGCCGCACGAGCATCGGGATCAGCGGCGGGCGCGTGAGCGCGATCGGTCGCGCCGGGAACCCGGACACGATGGACGACGTCGGCGTCGTGCTGGACGCGGGGACGGCGGTGATCGACGCCACGGGCATGATCGTCACCCCCGGCGCGATCGACAGCCACGTCCACTTCCTTTCGCCGCAGGTCGGCGATGCCGCGCTCGCCGGCGGCGTGACGACCCTGATGGTCCAGGACCCGGGACCGGTGTGGAACCTCGGCGCGAACCCGGCGGCGCTGCTGCAGGCCACCTACGGCGCCTTCCAGGCGCTCCCGCTGAACCTCCTGCTGCTGGTCCGCGGCTCGGCTGCCCGCCCCGACCTCGTCGAGATGGGTCTGCGCGCGGGCGGTGGCGGCCTGAAGATCCACGAAGACGTGTCGGCGGGCCCTGAGCAGCTGCGCTGCGCGCTGGAGGTGTGCGACCGCTTCGACGTGCAGCTCGCGATCCACACCGACGGCCTGAACGAGGCGATCGGCATCGACGGCACGCGCGCGGCGATCGCTGGGCGCCCGGTGCACCTCTTCCACATCGAGGGCTGCGGCGGCGGCCATGCGCCGGACCTGCTGGAGCTCGCCGGGGACGCGAACATGCTCTGCTCGTCGACCAACCCGACGGTGCCGTTCGGGGTCAACGCCGAACGCGAACACCTGAACATGGTCGCCGCCGTCCATCTGCTCGATCCCGCGGCGCGGGCCGGCGACTGGGAGATCCTGCGCGAGCGCGTGCGCGCGACCACGATGGCGGCCGAGGGGGTGCTGCACGACCTCGGCGTCATCCCGATGACGTCCTCGGACTCGCAGGGGATGGGCCGCGCCGGCGAGGTGCTGCGGCGGATGCTCCAGAACGCGGCGTTGATGAAGCGCCGCTTCGGCGGTGACGGCAGCGGCCACGACAACGAGCGCGTGCTGCGCCACGTGGCCAAGGCGACCGTCAACCCCGCGATCACACACGGGATCGCCGGCCACGTCGGCTCGCTGCAGCCGGGCCGGATGGCGGACTGCGTCCTCTGGCAGCCGGCGATGTGCGGGGTGCGGCCCGAGCTCGTCGTCAAGGCCGGCGTCTGCGCCTGGGGCGCCGCGGGCGACGGAAACGCCACGACGATGCTCGCCGAGCCCGTCCGGCTGGGCCCGCAGCTCGGCGGGATCGGAGGCGCGCCCGATCGCATCTCGCTGGCGTTCCTCTGCGCCGCCGCGATGGACGCCGAGCTCCCGACGGCGCGCGAGCGTGCGCTCGTCAGCGGCTGCCGCGACCTGACCGCGGCGGACATGGTCCGCAACACGCGCCGCGGCGCGGTGCGCGTCGACCGCAGGACGCACGCCGTCACGCTCGACGGCGAGCTCGTGACCGCGGAGCCGGCGACCGAGGTTCCGCTGTCGGCCCGCTACCTGCTGGGCTGAGGCGCGCGCCCGCTCAGGTGCGGGTGAAGCGCCGGCCGGCGACCGGCGACTGCTCCTCGTCCAGCGTGACGCCGGCAGCCGCGAGGACGTCCTCCCCGCCTCCGGACGCCGCGCTGGCCTCGTTCTCGAGCGCCGCGAGCCGCTCGGGCGTCATCGCCGTCGCATCCTCGTTCTCGGACAGCCACTTCGCCGCCTCGGCGGCGGCGGCGGCGTCGCGCACGACGGTCTTGCCGGCCGCGTAGTAGCGGTCGATCTCGGCGAACAGCTCGTCGACGAGCCGGTCGGTCGGGACCTTCTTCAGCGGCTCGCCCTTGCTGAAGATCATGCCCGCGTCCTTGGCGCCCGTGATGCCGAAGTCGGCGTGGCGGGCCTCGCCGATGCCGTTGACCGCGCACCCGAGCACGGAGACCTCGATCGCGTCCTCGTACGCCTCCAGGCGCTGCTCGATCTCGACCACGACCGAGTCCATGTCGAACTGCAGGCGCCCGCACGTCGGACAGGCGATCAGCACGGGGCCCCGCTCGCGCAGCTTCAGCGCCTTGAGGATCTCCCAGGCGACCTTGACCTCCTCCTCGGCGTGGAAGGTCGAGAGCGAGATCCGGATCGTGTCGCCGATGCCGTCGGCGAGCAGCGCGCCCAGGCCGACCGCGGACTTCAGCGAGCCCGTGTACTTCGTCCCGGCCTCGGTGATCCCCAGGTGCAGCGGATACGGGATCCGCTCGCTGAGCAGGCGATTGGAGGCGATCGTGTTCGGGACGCTGGTCGACTTCATCGACAGCTTGAAGTTGGTGAACTCCAGGCGCTCCATCAGCGCGACCCACTCGGTGGCGGCGGTCACCAGCGCCTCGACCGGGTTCGAGTACTCGAGGTCCAGCAGGTGCTTGGGCAGCGAGCCCGAGTTGACGCCGATGCGGATCGGCGTCCCGAGCTGCTTGGCGCGCGTGAGCACCTCGGCGACCTTCTCCGGCCCGCCGATGTTGCCCGGGTTCAGGCGCACGCAGGCGGCCCCGTTGTCGAGCGCCTTCAGCGCCAGCGTGTGGTTGAAGTGGATGTCCGCGATGATCGGGACGGGCGACTGCGCGACGATCGTCTTCAGCGCCTCGGCGTCCTCGTCGCGCGGAACGGCCACGCGCACCAGGTCGGCCCCGGCCTCCGCGCAGCGATGGATCTGCGCCATCGTCGCCGCGAGGTTCGCGGTCTCCGTCTTCGTCATCGTCTGGACCGCGACGGGGGCGCCGCCGCCGATCAGCACGCCGCCGACGTTGATCTGCACCTTCGATGCCATACGCCCAGTGTACGAGCGCGTTCACTAGGGTCCGCGCGCGATGGCCGAGCACTCCCCCGCACCACTGAGCGTCCGGGACTACGAGCGCCTGGCCGCGGCGGGCCTGCCCGCCGGGCCGCTGGGCTACTACGCCGGGGGCGCGGGCGACGAGCGAACCCTGGACGACAACGTCGCCGCCTGGGCACGCCGGCGGCTGCGTCCGCGCGTCCTCGTCGACGTCAGCACGGTGTCGACCGCGACGACGGTCCTCGGCACGCCGGTCGGCTCGCCCGTGCTCGTGGCGCCGACGGCGCTGCAGCGCATGGCCCACCCCGACGGCGAGCCCGGCATGGCCCGCGCCGCCGCGGCCGCCGGGACGATCATGATCCTCTCGACGCTGAGCACGTCGACCCCCGCCGAGGTCGCCGCCGCAGCTCCGTGCGCGCCACGGTGGCTGCAGCTCTACGTCACGCGTGACCGCTCGGTCTCGCGCGCGCTCGTCGACGCCGCCGTCGAGGCGCAGTTCAGCGCGGTCGTCGTGACCGTCGACGCGCCGGTTCCCGGGCGGCGCGAGCGCGACCACCGCACGGGCTTCAGCGTCCCCGCCGACCTCGACATGCCTGCCGTCACGGCGGCGCTGGGCCGCAGTGCGGGCGTCACCGTCGAGGACTTCTTCTCCGTCGTGGACCCCTCGCTCACCTGGACCGACCTCGCGGCGTTCGTCGATGACTGCCCGCTTCCGGTGCTGCTCAAGGGCATCCAGACGGGCGAGGACGCGGCGCTGGCGTGTGAGCACGGCGTGGCGGGCGTCGTCGTGTCCAACCACGGCGGGCGCCAGCTGGACGGCGTCAGCGCGACCGCGGACATGCTTCCCGAGGTCGTCGACGCTGTCGGCGGCCGCCTGGAGGTCCTCGTCGACGGTGGGATCCGCCGCGGGACGGACGTGCTCGTCGCGCTCGCGCTGGGCGCTCAGGGCGTGCTGATCGGGCGCCCGGCGCTCTGGGGGCTTGCCGTCGGCGGCGAGGCGGGCGCGCGCGACGTCCTGGAGCTGCTGAACGCCGAGCTCGCCACCGGCCTCGCGCTGCTCGGCTGCACCTCACCCGCAGACGTCACGCGGGCGCACGTCGGCTAGCCGTAGAGCGCCTCGATCTGCTCGGCGTACTTGGCGCCGATCGGCTTGCGCTTGAGCTTCATCGTCGGGGTCAGCTCGTCGCCGCCGGGCAGCCAGTCACCGCGTACGATCGTGAACTTCTTGATCTGCTCGACGCGTGCGAGGTGCTCGTTGCCGGCGTCCACGCCCTTCTGGACCTCTGCGGTCACGAGGTCGTTCTGTGCGAGCGCCTCGAGCGAGGTGTCCTCGATCCCCTGCTGGGCGGCCCACATCGGGGCGAAGTCCGCGTCGAGGACGATCAGCGCCGTGTTGTAGGGCCGCGCGTCACCGATGCAGCAGGCCTGGCCGATCAGCGGGTGCGCCGACTTCACGTGCGCCTCGATGTTCGCCGGCGACATGTTCTTGCCGGCGGCGTTGATGATGATCTCCTTCTTGCGATCGACGATCCGCAGGTGCCCGGCCTCGTCGAACACACCGATATCGCCGGTGTGCAGCCAGCCTTCGGAGTCGATCGTGTCGGCGGTCTGATCGGGCTTGTTGCGATAGCCGCGCATCACGACGCCGCCGCGGACGAGCACCTCACCGTCGTCGGCGAGTGAGATCTCGACACCGGGCGCCGGCGGGCCGACGGTCCCGATGCGGATGTTCTCCGGGCGGTTGACCGTGCCCGCGCCGCACGTCTCCGACATGCCCCAGAGCTCGCTGAGCGGCAGCCCGATCGCATGGAAGAACTCGAGGACCTCGACGGGCGTCGGCGCGGCGCCGACGTTGATCGCGACGACCTCGTCGAGGCCGAGCATCCCGCGCCAGGCGGCGAAGTAGGTGGCGTCGGCCTGTGCGACACGCTCCGCCAGGTCGTCGGGAACCGCTTCCCCCGACTGCTCCAGGCGGACCTTCGCAACCGCGTCGGCGAGCCCGCGCTCGAGCGGCTCGCGCTGCTCCTGCGGCTGGGAGTGGACCATCGTCTCCAGCCCCGCCTTCAGCTTCTCCCAGATCCGCGGGACGGCGAAGAACCACTGCGGCCGGACCTCCGGCAGCACGGCGACGACCTCGCGCGGGTTGTCGACCGTCGTGACCTGCAGGGCGAACACGATCGGCAGGTAGTGATGGGCCGCGCGCTCGGCGATGTGCGCCGCCGGCAGCCACGAGATCACGCGTGAGCCGGACGGGAACTTCACGACCTCTTCGATGCCGGCGACGGCCGTCAGCAGGTTGCTGTGTGCGAGCTCGACGCCCTTCGGCGGCCCCGTCGTCCCGGACGTGTAGATCAGCGTCAGGATGTCGTCGGGCCGCAGCGCGGCGACGGCGGCGGCGGCATCGAAATCGGGATCGGCGCCCTCGACGTCGGAAAGCGCGATCGTGCCCTCGGGTGCGCCGGACTCCGGCGGGTCGATCAGGATCACGTGCTCGATCTGCGGGAGCTGCTCGCATGCCGCCTGCACCACCGGCAGGTAGGCCTGCTCGGTGATGATGACCTTCGCGCCGGAGTCGGAGATGACGTAGGCGATCTGATCGGCGGTGTACGTCTGGTAGATCGAGAACGGCGTGCCGCCCGCCGTCACGACCGCCAGGTCGGCGAGGTGGAACTCGGGCCGGTTGACGAGCATCAGCGCGACCGTCTCGCCGCGGCTCACGCCGAGCCCGCGCAGCCCGCCTGCGAGCGCGTCCACGCGGTCGCGCAGCTCACCCCACGTCCACGCGACGGAGCCGTCGCGCGAGCGGACCGCAAGCTGGTCCTCATGCTGCTCGGCGGTGATCCGGAAGGCCTCCGCGATCGTCGCCGCGTCCTTCGCCCGCTTTGGCGCCCTGGTCTCAGTCTCCATCGCGCAAACCTACCGTCAGACGCTCACCTGACGGGGAACCCCTCGCCGGTGAGCCGCCCGATGTCGTTCGTGAGCCCGATCGCGAACAGGAAGACGATCAGGACGAAGCCCACCACGCTGGCGCGCTCCATGACGCTGTAGGGGATCGGCTTGCCGCGCAGTTTCTCGGCGACCGCCCAGAAGATGTGCCCGCCGTCCAGTGGCAGGAACGGGAACAGGTTCACGAGCGCCAGCGACAGCGAGATGATCGCGAGCACCGTCAGCGCCCGGACCCAGTCGAACTCGATCGACTGCCGCGTGACCTCGTAGGAGCCGACGACTCCCGAGACCTCCTTGCGCGCTTCGGCGTCGTAGAAGATCCGCGTGATCGCGTCGACGGTCGCCGTCGACACGTTCCACATCGAGGAGGCGCTCTTGCCGGCGGCGTCGACCGGGCCGACGGCCTCCTTGGTCGTCCCGAAGCCGAACCCGAGCCGCGTGCGTTTCAGCTCGGCGTCATAGCGCGGGTAGATCGTCAGGGCCTTCGTCGCGCCGTCGCGGCGCACGACCACGCGCACGGGCGTGGCGGCGGTGCAGCCGGCGACCTGTGTGCCGGTGCAGCGGTGCGACTGGATCTGCTTCCCGAGCGCTGCGGCGTCGCCACGGACCCCGTCGACCGAGACGAGCGTGTCCCCCGGCAGCAGCACGCCGTTCGCCGCCCCTGCGGGCTCGATGCGCTCCACGTCGTTCGTGCCGCGCGTCACCCCGAGCACGACGTAGAGCCCGAACAGGATCACGAACGCGACGAGGACGTTCATCGCCGGGCCCGCGGCGATCACGACGACGCGCTTCCAGACCGGTTGGCGGTAGTACGCGCGGTCGGCGACCTCCTCGGGGATCTCCTCGTGCGGGTTCATCCCCGTGATCCGCACGTAGCCGCCGAGCGGAATCACGCCGACGCAGTACTCCGTCTCCCCCTTCTTGCGCTTCCAGATGTGCGGCGGGAAGAACAGCGAGAAGCGCTCCGCGCGCATGCCGACCTTCTTCGCTGCGGCGAAGTGGCCGAACTCGTGGAGGATGATCAGCAGGCTGAAGCCGACGAACGCGAGGAGATAGCTCACTCGCCCGAGTGTAGGCCGGTGTCGCCGCGGTCAGAGCCGGTCGGCGACAGCCGCGCGCGCCACGTCACGCGCCTCGCGGTCGGCCTCGTACAGCGAGTCGAATGCCCGCACCGGCTGCGCCGGCAGCCGCTCGAGCGCGGCCTCGACGACGGCGGGGATGCCCAGGAACGACAGCCGGCCCTCGAGGAACGCATGGACGGCGATCTCGTTGGCGGCGTTCAGGACGCACGGGGCGGTCCCGCCGGCGATCGCCGCCTCACGGGCCAGGCGCAGACACGGGAAGGCGTCGGTGTCGACGGGCTCGAACGTCAGCGCGCCGATCTCCGCGAGGTCCAGCGCGCGAACCGGGACGTCGACCCGTTCAGGCCAGTGCAGCGCGTAGGCGATCGGCACCCGCATGTCGGGGTACCCGAGGTGGGCGAGCGCGGCTCCGTCGCACAGCAGCACGTACGAATGGACGATCGACTGCGGATGCACGACGACGTCGATCTGCTCGTACGGCGTCCCGAAAAGGTGGTGGGCCTCGATCACCTCGAGGCCCTTGTTCATCAGCGTCGCGGAGTCGATCGTGATCTTCCCGCCCATCTCCCAGGTCGGGTGGCGCAGCGCATCCGCGACCGTGACGTCCTCGAGTTCCGCGCGCGTGCGCCCGCGGAACGGTCCTCCGGATGCCGTCAGCACGAGCCGCTCGACGGTTCCCGGGCGCTCCCCCGCGATCAGCTGGTGCAGTGCGGAATGCTCTGAGTCGACCGGCAGCACGCGTGCGCCGGTCGCCTCGGCGAGCTGCATCACCAGCTCACCGCCGACGACGAGCGACTCCTTGTTGGCGAGCGCCAGGTCGATCCCCTCACCGAGCGTCGCGACCGTCGGGCCCAGGCCGGCCGAGCCGACGAGCCCGTTGAGGACGATGTCCGCGCCCGAGCCCGCGATCAGCTCGACGAGGCCCTCGGGCCCGACCAGGACGTCGCCGTCGAATGCGTCGGCGGCCAGTGCCGCGGCCTGCGGGTCCGACAGCGCGATGCGCGGCACTCCGGTCGCCTGCGCCTGGGCGACGAGCTGCTCCCAGGAGCGCGCGGCACTCAGGCCCACGACCTCGAGGTCCTGCGTCCGTGCGACGACGTCCAGCGCCTGCACGCCGATCGAGCCGGTTGCACCGAGGATGACGAGGCGGCGGGGCACGGCGCCGGAGTCTGCCGCACTCGCGCGCGCAGCATCCTCGTGGGCGTACAATTCGGACATGCCCGGTGTGGTTGAGGCGGCGGTCAACAGCATCCGCGTCACTCCGTGCCCGGGGTGCGGTGACCAGGCACTCCTCGTCACCCCTGATGCACGGTCACCGCAGATCGTGACCTGTGCACGATGCGAGCGTTCGTGGGACGCGCTCGCCGACGTCACGGTCATCCGTGACCCACAGCGGCTGCGCGGGAACTGCTGCTCAGGCTTTCGCCGGCACGAGCTGATCTGGCGCCACGAGCCTGACGGCGAGCCGCACGCGACCGGCTTTCAGACGTGGGCGCAGGACCGCCTGCTCCTGCGCCCCGGCGACGTCGCAAGCCTGCTCTTCGCTCCGGGAGACCTCGAGCCGGGCCGCGACAGCCGCCGGCGCCCGCGGATGCCGCTGCTGGTCGCCAACCACAGTCTGCGCGCCGTCTGGGCGCTCGTCGGATCCGTCGCCGTCGTGACGCTCCGGTAGGCGCTCCGGACTAGCTCAGCGCCTGCCAGACGTAGAACCCGGCGACGATCGAGAACATCACGGCGTCGAGGCGGTCCAGTGCGCCCCCATGGGCGCCGAACACGCGCCCGGAGTCCTTCGTCCCCGCTTCACGCTTGACGAAGCTCTCGAACAGGTCCCCGAGCGGAGCGGTGAGCGCGACCGCGACGCCGAGGATCAGCGCGTCCGAGCCGCTGAGCCAGTCCTGGTAGAGCCCGGCGAACCAGGCGGCGGCGATCGCGGCGATGATGCCCGCGATCAGGCCCTCCACGGTCTTGTTCGGTGAGATCGCCGGCGCCAGCGGCCGGCGCCCGAGCGCACGGCCGCCGAAGTACGCCCCGGTGTCGCCGATGAAGGTGGCGACGAGCACGAGCACGACGATCCCGCCGCCGTGGTCCGACTCGCGCAAGAGGACGGCGTGTGCGAAGCCCAGGCCGATCCAGACCAGGCCGAACAGCGCCACAGTCACGCCGGCGACCCCCGCCGCGCGTGGCTGCACCAGCCCGAGCAGGAACACGGCCGGGACGCAGCACACGAGCGCCAGCAGCACGGTGTCCGCGTCGCCGAGCGCCGCCGCGGCGATCAGGCCCGCAAGGCCGACGAATCCGCCGAGAATCGCCGGCCGCGCGCGCTCGAACATCGAGAACAGCTCGCGCAGGCACATGACGCCCAGCACGAACAGGCCGACGGCGTAGACCGCCCCGCCGAGGGCGACCAGAGCGATCGCGATCCCGATCAGCGGCAGCGCGGCGAGGACGCGCCCGCCGACGTCCGAGCGCCCGTGACGGCGCCCCGCCGAGCGTGCGCGCCTGACGCTGTCCGGCGACCGCCGCGCCCCGCGCCGAGCGGCGGGCATCAGCGGCCTCCGAAGCGGCGCTCGCGCCCCGCGTACTCGGCCAGCGTGTCCTCGAGCGCTGCCCGCGTGAAGTCCGGCCACAGCTCGTCGCGGAAGGCGAGCTCCGCGTACGCCGACTGCCACAGCAGGTAGTTCGACAGCCGCTGCTCGCCGCTGGTGCGGATCACGAGATCGGGATCGTGCAGATCGGGCGCGTACAGGAGGTTGCGGAACGCCGCCTCCCCCCCGCCGTCGTAGCGCGCGGCCGCGTCGAGGATCTCCTGGCGCCCGCCATAATCGAATGCCACGACGAGCGTGATCAGCTCGCCATCGCGCGTCTCGGCCTCGGCCCACTCCATCTGCTCGACGAGGTCTCTGGAGACCCGGTCGCGGCGGCCGATGAAGCGCATGCGCACGCCCTCGTCACGCAGCTCCGGCGTCTCGTCGCGAATGCGCTGGGCGAACATCGCCATCAGCGCTGCGACCTCCTCCGGCGGGCGCGACCAGTTCTCGGTCGAGAACGAGTAGACCGTCAGCTCCTCGACGCCGAGGTCGGCGGCGTCCTTCAGCCGGGCCTTGACGACGTCGGCGCCTGCGGAATGGCCCTCGATCACCGGGAGGCCGCGCTCAGCCGCCCACCGCCCGTTCCCGTCGGTGATGATGGCGACGTACCGCGCCGCGCGGCCGCCGTCGGCCATCACACCTCCATGATCTCCGCTTCCTTGCCCTTCAGGAGGCCGTCCAGCTCGGCGGTGCGGCCGTCGGTCAGCTTCTGCAGCTCCACCTCGCCGCGGTGCTCGTCGTCGGAGCCCACGTCGCCGGCCTCCTTGAGCTCGCGGAGGTCGTGCATGATGTCGCGCCGCACGTTGCGGATGGCGATCCGGCCCTCCTCGGCGATGTGCCGGACGACCTTCACGAGCTCCTTGCGGCGCTCCTCGTTGAGCGCCGGGATCTGCAGCCGGATCATCTTGCCGTCGTTGTTCGGCGTCAGGCCCAGGTCGGACTCCATGATCGCCTTCTCGATCGCCTTGATCGACGACTGGTCGTACGGCTGCACGGACAGCAGGGTCGCCTCCGGCGCCGACAGCGTCGCCAGCTGCCTGAGCGGCGTCTCGACGCCGTAGTAGTCGACCAGCACGCGGTCCAGCAGCGCCGGGCTGGCGCGCCCCGTGCGCACGGACGCGAACTCGACGTTCGTCGCCTCCACGGACTTGTGCATGCGCTCGCCCGCGTCCGCGAGGAGCTCGTCGATGATCTCGCTCATGAGGTGGTGACCAGTGTTCCGACCCGCTCGCCGCACACTATCCGGTCGATGTTTCGCTCGTCATCCATGTTGAACACGTAGATCGGGATGTCGTTCTCCATGCAGAGGGTGAGCGCGGTCGCGTCCATCACCCGCAGCCCGCGCTGGACGGCGTCCATGTGCGTGATCTGCGGGATCAGCTGCGCCTCCGGATCCTCGCGCGGGTCGGCGGTGTAGACGCCGTCGACCCCGTTCTTGGCCATCAGGATCGCCTCGGCGTGGATCTCGGTCGCGCGCAGGGCCGCGGCGGTGTCCGTGGTGAAGAACGGGTTGCCGGTGCCGGCCGCGAAGATGACGATCCGCGCCTTCTCCAGGTGGCGCATGGCACGACGGCGGATGTACGGCTCGGCGACCTCGGCGACGGAGATCGCGGACTGCACGCGCACGTGGAGGCCGAGCTTCTCGAGCGCGTCCTGCAGCGGCAGCGCGTTCAGCAGCGTCGCGATCATCCCCATGTAGTCGGCGCTCGCACGGTCCATTCCGGCGGCGGCGCCCGTGACCCCGCGATAGATGTTGCCGGCGCCGACGACGATCGCGATCTCGACGCCGCGGTCATGGACGGCGCGGATCTGCTCGGCGACGGCGTGCAGGCGCTCGGGATCGGTCCCGTACTCCAGGTCGCCCATCAGGGACTCCCCGGACAGCTTCAGCAGGACACGGCGAAACACGGGCTCGGGCACGGCGCTGACCCTATCTCGCGCGCCGCTGCGGCGAGTTCAGGCGCCCGCGGTCAGCCGAGCCAGCCGTCCAGCAGCGGATCCGCCTCGGCCGCAGCCGCCAGGCGCGCGATCGTCGCCCCGCGCAGCGCAGCCTTCGTGCGGGCATAGACGCTCGCGGGCATCGCCGCCAGCGCCTTGGCGGCGACGAGCGCGCGAGCGGGCACGTCAACGGGGGCGACGACGTCGTCGAAGGCTCCCAGGCGCCGGCATTCCTCGGCATCCACAAGATCTCCACCGAGCGCCAGGACGCGCGCCGCGTTCGGCGCCAGCTCGGCCTGCACGATGCCGATCGCGGCCCGCGGGTAGGGCACACCCACCTTGACCTCCGTGAGGCCGTATCGCCCGGTCGACGATGCCACGCGGACGTCGGTGCAGAGCGCGAGGACGAAGCCGCCCGCGATCGCATGTCCGGTGATGGCACCGACGACCGGACACGGGAGCCCGTAGACGCCCAGGGCCATCGCGTTGATCCCCGCGACCGCGGCGCGCTGCTCAGCGGGCCCGTACTCGGGGACGGCCTTCAGGTCCATGCCCGCGGAGAAGCATCCGGGGCGTCCGGCCAGCACGACGGCCGGCGGCGGCGCTGCCGCGAGCCCCGCGACGGCCGCCACGATCTCCTCGAGCAGCCCCACGTCCATCGCGTTGGCCGGCGGCCGGTCGATCGTGACGACGGCCACGCCGGCGTGGTCGGAGATCCGCAAGAACGACACGGCTCAGGTCAGCGAGAACGGCGGGTAGCGGTCCGTCGTCAGCAGGAAGGCGTAGGCGCTGACGCGGACGGCCCAGCGCCCGACGCCGACGACGAAATCGAACAGCCCCCGCGGGTACCGGCCGGTGAACAGGATCGCGAACCAGGCGATCACGACGCACACGAACGCGGCGATGCCCAGGAAGAAGAGCACGACGTAGTGCGGGATCGCCAGCAGCCACTTGACCAGCGGAAGCCACCGGTTGAGGTCCTCGGGCACGTCCGGGTAGGCGATGTCCAGGCGCAGCGACTGCTGCTCGTCGGTGGACGGGTAGCGGTCATCGAGCAGCGCGCCGTAGAGCGTGACGCGCGCGGAGAACCGCATCAGCTCGAGGTTCCAGTCAAACCACCAGCGCGGGTACTTCTCGCGGAACAGGATCATCAGCAGCGGTCCGGCGAACAGCAGGCCGCCCGCCCCGATCACGACCGTCGTCGTACTCGAACCAGCTCCACCGGAGTAGGTCTGGGTCGCTCCGGACACCATCGCCAGCACGATCGCGATCGGAATGATCGTGAACACGCGAAAGAACGTCGTCAGCCTGTTGAGCGGCCGGTCGGGGTACTCCACCGCCAGCTGGACCGGGTAGTCACTCACGGGCATCGCAGCTTCCATCAGGAGTCCATTCGTCGCAGATCCGAATCCAGCACACCATCCTCGCGCGACCGCTGGAATCGCCCGCGGCGCCGCTGTAGCTTCTTCGACATGGCGCACCATCTGCCTGCCGGAACGGTGTCGCCGGGCAACGAGGAGGCCGTCCGAGCCTGGGACACCGTCCTGTACGAACGCTGGAAGATGAACCGCAAGGTCTTCGTCGGCGCGCTGGACGAGATCACCGGGGACCTCTTCGAGCGCTCCCCACCACCCGCGGGCGGCCGCTGCATCGACGTCGGCTGCGGGTTCGGCGAGACGACGCAGCAGCTCGCCCGGCTCGTCGCAGCCGACGGACTCGCACTCGGTACCGACTCCTCCCCGCGGTTCATCGAGGACGCCCGGCGCGAAGCCGCGGAGGTGGGCATCGCGAACGTCGAGTTCGAGGTCGCCGATGCACAGACGGCCGACTGGGCCCCGGCGTACGACTATGCGTTCTCGCGCATGGGTACGCAGTTCTTCGCTGCACCGGTCCCTGCCATGCGCGCAGTTCGCGGAGCGCTCAAGCCTCGCGGCACGCTTGCCAAGATCTGCTGGCGGCGCAAGCACGAGAGCCCGATCTGGGAGGAGACCGAACAGGTGGCGCAGCGCTTCCTCTCGCGCCCCGACGAGTACGAGGCCGACACCTGCGGGCCGGGGCCGTTCTCACTCGGCAACCCGGAGACGTGCCGCGGCATTCTCGAGGCAGCAGGCTTCGAGGAGGTCGACCTGCACCCGCGCGACTTCGACTACTGCATCGGGGAGGACATGGACGAGGCGGTCGACGCCCTGCTCGCAATCGGGCCGGCGGCCGAGCTGATCCGCCTCAACGGCGAGCACGGCGAACGTCTCCGACCCGAGATCGCCGAGGCCCTGGCCGACCACTACGCCCCCTGGCAGCAACCCGACGGCTCGATCGTCGGCCGTGCGGCCGTCTGGCTGGTCACCGCCACCAATCCCGGCTGACACCCTCAGCCGCCGAGCTCCGGCGGCTTCGCGTTGGGTCGCCTGCAACCCCACGTCGGATAGGTTGACCACTCGGCAAACCGAGGTGGCAGAAGCCACAGCAAGGACGGATCTCATGTACCTCGTTGTTCGCAGCTATTCAGGGCTCGGCGCATCCGAGCTCTTCGATCTCCTCGGTGAACGGCACGATGAGATCCGTGACCTCATCAGCGGAGTACCGGGCTTTGTCAGCTACGCGGCAGCTCGAACCGGTGACGACAGCGGGGTCACCGCCACCGTCTGCCAGGACAAGGCCGGGACCGACGAGTCCTCCAGGCGCGCAGCCGAGTGGGTCTCCCAGAACGTCAGCACCGGCGGCACCGTGCCCACGATCAGCGAGGGCACCACGGTCGCTCAGTTCTGAGGCCGGCGCTCCTCCGAGCGCAGGACGCGGCTGCGCCCCGCGCGCCTGCGCCAGCGTGCGGGAATCAACCCAGCGGCCCGCGCGACCTTGAGCCGTCGCCGATGCATGGCAGAGCCGTCCCTGCTTTCGGCCGAAGCGGGAGCCCCGTCTTCGTCGGAGGTAGTGTCGGGCGATGAGCATGGTCGGCCAGCAGACGTGCCCGCTGCCCGCGGACCCGGTCCTCGGCGCGATGGCCGTTGCCATGCGTGATGCCGGCCAGTGGGGCGAGGTGGTCGACCAGGACTGGCGGTGGGCCTATGTGACCGACGATCTTCGTCTCAGCTACGGCGGGCTGCTTGAACTTGCCGATGTCGCGCTCGGCGAGCACTACGTCGGACCCGCGGCGGTGGAGATGCGTCTCGGGTGGCGCGCAGGTCAGAACACGCTGGAGCTCGCTCGCGACACGTTCGCGGCGGTGGGCGGACTGATCCTCGCCGACACCCCTGGCGGTCGCGACGAGTTGCGTGGGAAGGTCCATCCGCAACTGGGCGACATCGTCGACCGGTTGTCACCTGAGCGTGTCCCGGCGCTGTCGTTCGAGTGGCGCGGCATGCACAGCGGCAACGAGGGGTCGGCCCGAGTGACCGCTGTGCGCCTGCACGACGATGCCGGGCGATTCGTTGGAACCGCGCTGACCTACAAGCCGGCCGCCAGCATGGCGGTGCTCGGGGCCATCGCCGGGGCCGGCGACCTGCGGCACTTCGAGCGCATGCAGGGCGTGGCGAAGCCCGCCAGGCGACCTGCCGCGATCCTGTTCGCCGACCTCGAAGCCTCCTCGCCGTTGGCGCGGCGCCTCTCGACGTCGAGCTACTTTGCGCTCGGCCGTCGCCTGGTCCGTGCCGCGGACCAGTGCATCATCGATGCCGGTGGCCTGGTCGGCCGGCACGTCGGGGACGGGGTCGTCGCGTTCTTCCTCGCCGAGGCCGCAGGGTCGGAATCCGCCGCCGCCCGCGCCTGCATCACCGCGGCCCGGGCGCTCCGCGGGACGCTCAGCGACGTCGCCGAGCGCAGCGACCTCACGCCCGAGGACGTCGTCCTGCGTTTCGGCCTGCACTGGGGCTCCAGGCTCTACGTCGGCCAGATCACCACCGCCGGACGCTCGGAGGTCAACGCGCTCGGCGACGAGGTCAACGAGACCGCCCGCATCGAAGCATGCGCCAGCGGTGGACGCGCACTCGCTTCCAAGGACTTCATGGAACGGCTCGAGCCGGAGGACGCGGCCGCGCTCGACCTGGACCCCGACCGTGCGACCTACACGCCACTCGGCGGCCTCGGCACCGCGACCGAGAAGGCCCGCCGCGACGCCCCTGCCATCGCCGTCTGCGACATCTAGCGCCGCGCCCGCATCCCAAGTCCGAGCGAGGCCCCGCCCGCCTGGGCCGGCGTTCAGGAATGTCCCCAGAGGCGGGGCTTCTGCTTGTCGTCCCGGCCTGGTGTGAGATCGCCGGGTGATGGGCTGGGGTGGGTCAGTTGCCTCCACCGGTCCCGCGTGGTGCTGTGCGATGTCTCAGCCCTGCTGCGTGCTATTGCCCGGCTCGGAAGCTGACGCCATCGAGACCGAGCGAGCCGGTGCCGGTGACGACGTCGACCTTGCCATCGTCGTACACGATCAGCGTGCCGGTCCCGCCGCCGTCGCGGAAGATGACGTCGACCAGGGCCTTCGCGGGCCGGTAGCCGACCGGGAGGGTAAAGATCGTCGAGTTGGAACCGCCGGTCAGCAGGCCCTTGAGATACACGCGCCCGAAGGGGTCCTTGTAGAATGCGCCGGTCGCCTCGGTTGCCGGCACCTCGTTGACCCATGAGTTCTGGAACGCGGGCTCTCCGGCGCTGCCAATCTCGTGGAAGGGCTCTGGCGCGGTGAGCGTCGGATTGGGGTAGCTGCCGGAAAGCGCTCCGCCTGCGGGTCCGGTGGACGGCCCGGTTGCCCCGGTGTCGCCCTTGGCGCCTGGCGTACCGGCGGGTCCCATCGCTCCCTGGACCGAGCCGTTGAAGTCCGCTGCGGTCAGTGACCTGTTCTTGACGTCAGCGCCGGTGAGCGAGCTGTCCTTCACCTTCGACCCGGTGACCGCGTTCTTCTTGATCTGCGTGACACCCACACTGTTCTTCGGCAGCTTCACCGCCGCGTAGCTGACGCCACCAAGCGCGACGAACAACGCCATGCTCGCGACGACGTTGGCGTACGTCAAACGACTGCGTATCCCTCGGAGCATCGGTGCCCCTCCCCCGGTCGAGTGCCGTCACCGTACCGGGCCAGAGCCGGGCCTCACCCCTCGCCCTCGCCTCCCGCTCCCCACGCGCAGCAGCAGCCCGAGCGAGGCCCCGCCCGCCTGGGCCAGCGTTCAGGAATGTACCCAGAGCGACGTTGAAGTCAGCGAACGTCCCGGACTACGCCCTATAGGGGGTGGCGCGGGACGTTCGAGATTGCGGTTCGCTGGGCTCCGACCCACCGCAGGCGACAGCCCACTCGCGTGGGCGAGCGTCCCCTCGCCTGGCGCGCCGCGCTCAGGGGCCGGTGACAGCGCCGGTCGAGGAGGGAGTGGTCAGCCATCCCCCACAGGCCGATGGTGTCACCGGCCCCAACCACGAGCGGCCCGCAACACGGGCCGCTCGAAGACCACCTGAGCGCGAGACCTACTCCCCGACGCCAAAGCGGGCAAATCGGCGGATGACCACGTTCTCGCCGGTCTTCGCGGACAGATCGGCGCGCAGCTGCTCGATCGTCTTGCCTTCGTACTTGTCCGCGTTCACGTGGACCTGGCTCAGCAGCGCAACCTCGCCGAGCCACTTGTTCAGCATGCCCTCGACGATCTTCGGCCGGATGTTCTCCGGCTTGTCGGCGGCCTGCTGCTCGAACACGCGGACCTCGGCATCGCGGTCCTCGGCGGACACGTCCTCCGGAGCGATGACCTTCGTCTGCGGGCTGGCGGCGATGTGCAGCGCGATGTCGCAGGCGAACGCGATGAACTCCTCGTTCTTGGCGACGAAGTCGGTGTTGCAGTCGACCTCGACGAGCACCCCGACCTTCCCGTTGGCGTGGATGTAGCTCTGAATCGTGCCCTCGCCGGCCTCGCGGTCGGCGAGCTTCCCGAGCTTGTTGCCCATCTTCACGCGGAGCAGCTCGACGGCCTGATCGATGTCGCCGCCGGCCTCTTCCAGGGCCTTCTTGCAGTCCATCATTCCGGCGCCGGTCTGCTTGCGCAGAGCGGCGACGTCGGATGCGGTGATGGTCGTCATGCGGGCGTCTCCTCCTGCGGCGTCTCAGCGGCAGGCGCCTCGTCGGTCGGCGGGGTCTCGGCGGGAGCCTCGGCCGCGGCGGGCTCGGCCGCTGCTGCGGGCTCGGGTTCGGCCGCTGCTGCGGGCTCGGGCTCGGCCGGAGCGGCCTCGGCGACAGGTGCCGGCGGGGCTGCGGGCGGGGCCGCAGGGGCGGCGGGCGGGGCCGCAGGAGCCGCGACGGGCTCGGCAGCCGCGGCAGCCGCGGCACGCGCGGCGGCGGCGGCCTCGGTCTCCTTGCGCTCGCGGTCCTCGGTCTCCTTGCGCTGGCGCTCCTCGGCCTCGAGGCGTGTCTTCTCCTCGGCCTCGGCCCGGGCCTTCTCCTCCTCGGCGAGGAAGCCCACGCGCGCCTCGGCGACCGTGTCGGCGATGCCGTCGGCGATCACCTTGCAGGCGCGCATGGCGTCGTCGTTGCCGGGGATCACGAAGTCGATGCCGTCGGGATCGCAGTTCGTGTCGACGAGGCCGATCACGGGGATGTGCAGGCGCTGGGCCTCCTTGACGGCGATCGCCTCGGTCTTGAGGTCGATGACGAAGACGGCATCCGGCGGGCGCTGCATGTGCTTCACGCCGCCGAGGTTCGCCTGCAACTTCGTCAGGTCGGCCAGTGCGGTCAGGCGCTCACGCGTCGGCAGCAGTTCCAGCTGGCCTTCGGTCTGATAGCGCTCGAGGTCGTGCAGCCGGCGGATCCGCTGGTTGATCGTCTGGAAGTTCGTCAGCAGCCCACCGAGCCAGCGGTGGTTGACGTACGGCATGCCGGCGCGCTCGGCCGCGTCCTTGACGGCGTCACGGGCCTGCTTCTTGGTACCGACGAACAGCACGATGCCGCCGCGGGCGGCGATCTGCGAGGTGAAGTCCTGCGCCTGGCGCAGGAGCGCCTCGGTGCGCAGCAGGTCGATGATGTAGATGCCGTCGCGCTCGCCGTAGATATAGCGGCGCATCTTCGGGTTCCAGCGACGCGTCTGATGGCCGAAATGAACGCCGGCCTCCAGCAACTCGCGGATCCCGACCTGACTGGCGGTCGTGGCCACGGTGCTACTCCCTTGTTCGGTTGATGATGCAGCCCGCAGGAGGCGATCGGCGGAACCTTCGGCGTCATCGGGACGCGTCGGGCAGGGCCGCGATGCCGGAGCACCCACGGGGTAGAAGGAAACGATTGAGCCTCGAAGGGTAGCGGCAGAGGTCAGTCCGCGGCCCGGGCGAGCGCGAGTGCCCGCTCGAGGTCCTCGGGCAGCGGGGAGCGCACGTCGATCGGCGCCCCCGTCGCCGGATGCGTGAACGCGAGCCGCTCGGCGTGCAGGAACTGGCGGTCGAGGCCGTAGCCTCCCGGCGTCCCGTAGACGGGATCGCCGATCACCGGGTGCCCGATCGCCTTCAGGTGCGCGCGGATCTGATGTGTGCGACCGGTCTCCAGGCGCACCCGCAAGAGCGTTGCCCGCGGGAGCCCCTGCTCGATCTCGAAGTGCGTGACCGCGTCGCGCGGGACGTCCGTCTCGGTCGAGACGACGGTGCGGTGCCTGCGGTCGCGGCCGAGCGGGGCGTCGATCGTCCCGCTGCGCGCGGGCGGGCGCCCTTCGACGAGTGCGAGGTACTCCCGCGCGATCGCCCGCCGCTGGAGCGCCGTCTTCAGCGCGCGGTGCGTCGCCTCGTCACGGGCGACGACCAGCAGCCCGGAGGTGTCCCGGTCGAGGCGATGGACGATCCCGGGACGCTCGTCGTCGTCGCCTCCGCCGGCGCGCCCGGCCAGCGCCTGCACCAGCGTCCCGGTCGCGTGTCCGCGGGCGGGATGCACAACCACGCCGGCGGGCTTGTCGACGACGAGCAGGTGGCCGTCCTCGTAGGCGATGCGAAACGCCGCCGGGTTGTCGTCGGGGGCCGGCCCGGCCCGGTTGTCGGTCTCGTCGACGCGGACGCGCTCGCCGCCCACCACACGATGGCGCTTGGGGACCACGTCGCCGTCGACCGTCACCTGGCCGGCCTCGATCAGGCGCTGCGCGCGGCTGCGCGACCCGAGCGGGCCGGCGAGCACCGCGTCCAGCCGCTCGCCGGCGCTCTCAGGCGGGATCAGGAGATCCATCGCCATGCTCCGTCGCGGCCGCGGCCGTGGACGCCCGCTCGCGGCGCCGGGCGTCGCGCTCCACGACGACCAGCAGCACCACGACGCCGAGCGTGATCGCAGCATCCGCGAGGTTGAATGCCGGCCAGCGCGGCAGCTTGACGTAGTCCGTCACGGCCCCGCGAGCGACGCGGTCGATGACGTTCCCGATCGCGCCGCCGAGCAACAACCCGGTCGGGAGCCAGATCCTGGGGACCTGCAGGTGGGTTGCGAAGTAGGTCAGCAGCGCCGTGAGCGCGACCCCGACCACGAGCGCGACGAGGAGCGGGCTCCCGGACAGTCGCCCGAACGCCACGCCGTCGTTCTCGACGTGGACGATGCGCAGCGCCGCACCGATGACGTCGTGGCGCTCGCCCGGCGTGATGCCGTCGCGCACGAGCGCCTTGATGAGCTGATCGACGGCCAGGACCGCGAGCGTCGTGGCCGCGGTGAGCGCCAGGACGCGCCGGCGCGTCATGCCTAGCCGCGGATCAGGCTGACGACCACGCCGCCCACGATGTACAGCACGATGATCCCGACCATCGGGCTCAGATCGAGCGGGCCGAGCGGCGGGATGAACCGGCGGAAGAACCGCAGGTAGGGCTCGCAGACGCTGCGCAGGAACTCGAGCACCGCGCTGAGCGCGCGGTTGTACGGCGCGCGACCGCCGAACGAGAAGAACAGCGTCGACACGATGTAGAGCAGGATCAGGATCACGTAGACGCTGATCAGCGTCGAGACGTAGTCGGCAACCTGTGAGCGGGCGCTCGCGAGGATCAGCGCTGCGTCGGTCATGCTCCACCCTCCAGGACGGCGTCCATCGCGTCGTCGAATGCTGCACGGATGCCCCCGGCCTCCAGGGCGGCGAGACCGCGAGCGGTGACGCCCCCGGGCGACGTGACGGCGCGCCGCACGCCGAGTGTGTCCATGCCGCGCGCGCGCAGCAGCGCGACTCCGCCGGCCAGCGACGCGCCCACGAGCCGCGCCGCGACGGGTGCCGGGATCCCGGCACGAACCGCGGCGTCGATCTGCGCCTCTGCCACGAGCGCCACGTACGCGGGCCCGACGCCGGAGACGGCGGTGAGGACGCCCAGCTGGGCCTCCGGCACGACGATCGCGTCGCCGAGGCGGCCGAACAGCGCCTCCAGCGCCGCAAACGCCTCCGGGTCACCCGCATCGTCGTCGGCCAGCCCGACCACGCCGCTGCGGATCTCGACGGCTGTGTTCGGCATGATCCGGTACACCCGGGCGCCTGGGTAGGCCTCACGGACGGCGGCGAGCCTGACCCCGCCGAGCAGCGACACGACGATCGTGTCATCGGCCTGCACATCGGCGGCGACCGCTGCGAGCTGCGCCGGCTTGTGGCAGAGGATCACGACGTCGCTGGCCGCGAACACGTCGGCGTTGGCGGCCACGGCCTGCCCACCGAGCTCGGCGGCGAGCGCCTCTGCGCGCGACGCATCCACGTCCGAGCACACGACCGGCTCGCCGAGGCCCCGTGCAAGCGCCGACGCCATGTTCCCGCTGCCGATGAGCCCGATCCTCATTCCACCACCACGCTACAAGGCACGCCCCGGGATCCGCGGTCGCCCAGGCAGTCAGGACTGATTAAAGAAGCCCTTCTCGATCAGCTGGGCCTTCTGCTCAGCGGAGATCTCGACGTCGCGCGGCGTGAGCATGAACACCTTGTCGGCGATCCGCTGCATCCCGCCGTCGAGCGCGTACGTGAGCCCGCTGCCGAAGTCGATCAGCCGCTTGCTCAGCTCCATGTCGGTGCCCTGAAGGTTCAGCACGACGGGAATGCCGTCCTTGAACTTGTCGGCGACCTGCTGGGCGTCGTTGAAGCTCTTGGGAATGACCAGGTGGACGCGAGCCGTCGAGCCGCGGCTGCCGTTGCCGGACCGCTGGGCGCCGACCGGACGCAGCGCGGTCGTCGGCCGTGCGCTCTGCTCGGCGTCGTCGGGGAAGATGTCGTCGAACTCGTCGCGACGGCGCCGCGCGGCGAGACGCCGGACGTTCGGCCGCTCGCGATAGCGGTCCTCGAGCTCCGCCTCGGGCTCGTAGGGCTCGTCGCCGCCCTCATAGGGGTCGTGGTCCTCGGCGAGGCCGAAGTAGACGAGCGCGCGGTGCCAGGAGTCCCGAATGGCCATATCGAATGGAATTTAGCCCTTTGCGGGCGTTCTCCTGCAAATCGCCCGGCGCACGCCCCCGCATCAGCGATATAGGCGGGTCCCGATCCGGACGATCGTGGCCCCCTCCTCGACGGCGACGACGAAGTCCTGCGTGGTCCCCATCGACAATTCGGGGAGACCCCGAGCGGCCGCCAGCTCGCGCAGCGCGGCGAACCAGGGACGGCTCTGCTCGGGGTCCTGCGCGAACGGCGGCATCGTCATCAGGCCGACGACGCGACACGGGCAGCGCGCGAGAAATGCGTCGAGCTGGTCCGGGGCGACGCCACCCTTGGCCTCCTCCCCCGCGACGTTGACCTCGACCAGAACCTCCGTCTCCGGCGTGCCGTGCCGTTCCAGCTGGGCGAGCACCGAGTCGCTCGCGACCGAGTGGATCCAGCGCACGTGCGGCAGGACCTGGCGCAGCTTGCGGCTCTGCAGGTGCCCGATGAAGTCGAACGTCAGGCGCTCGCCCCAGAGCTCGTGCTTTGCGACGAGGTCCTGTGCGCGGTTCTCCCCGGCGAGCGTGATTCCCGCATCGGCAAGCACCCCGACCTCGTCGAGCGGGACGTACTTGACGGCCGCGAGCACGGACACCCCGTGCGGGTCGCGGCCCGTGCGCTCACATGCCCCGGCGATCTCGGCCCGCACCTGCTCGAGGTTCGCGCGAACGCGCCCTGCATCGAGCCCGTGGATCAGCTCCGCCACGCGACTCCCCCCTGGTGGCCCGCCGCGGCGCCCTCGCGCCGGAAGGACCAGAGCAGTCCGGGCTGTGCGCAGATCGTGCAGAGACCGGTGTCGTGGATGTCGCCCACGCCGGCCTGCCACAGCCTGGTGGTCGCGACGGCCGCGAGGTCGGCATGCGAGCCCTGCCGCGCGCCGGCGCCGACGTCCGCGAACGCGGCGTGCACCTCGTCCCCGGCCTCATAGCAGCAGACCCGCGCGCCGGGACCGATCGCGGCGCGGATCTCGCTCGCCCCACAGGCGTGGAGCGCGTCGACGCTCGCCTGCAGGACACCCGCGGCGAGCCCGCGCCAGCCTCCATGGACGGCGCCGACGGCCTCCGGCGCGATCAGCACGATCGGCAGGCAGTCGGCGACGCGGACGGCGCAGGCGACGCCGTCGAGGGTCGTGAGCTGCGCGTCGTACGCTCCCGCCGGACCATCGAGGTCCTGCTCCGCGCGGATGCTGCGCACGTGCGCGCCGTGCACCTGCTCGCTCTGGGCAATGCGCTGACCCGCTTCGCCGATCCCGGCGGCCGCTCGGGTCGTGAAGCGCCCGTGCCCGCCCGGCAGGTCGATGGCGATCTGCCCGTCGCGCCAGCCGAACGGCGCCGGCACGGGCGGCAGTGCCGGCGTCATCCGCCGATGTGGATCGGCAGGTCGGCGATCGGCTCCCGCTGCGCGTATTCGAAGCACGCCCGCCCCGGCGCGACGAGCGTCTCACGCAGATGCCAGCCTCCGAGGCCGCGGCCGGTGCGATCCCAGACGTGGCAGCGCAGGTCGGCGACCTCGCTGTTCCAGCAGCGCAGCCGGTCTCCGTCCGGATCGTCGTACACGACGCCGATCAGCGCCTCTCGCACGGCGTCCACCTCGAGCTCGATGCGCCGGGTCCGCTGACGCGCGCTCACGCGGTAGCTCGTCAGCCTGCTGCTGGCCCTGGAGCGCACCACCTGCAACGGGCTGGTCGCACTGAACGGCTCGCCGAGCAGCCGGCCGACCACCGATGTGGTCGGGCCGACGTCGCGACCCATCCGCGGCGCGGTGATCGAGATGCTGTCGAGCCAGTCTCCCTCCGCCGGCCCGCCGGCCAGCGTCTGCAGGTCGGCCGCGTGCGCCCAGCCCCAGCTGTTGGCATGCCGCGAGCCCCAGAGGTGCGCCTGCCCGCCAAGGGCCCCGGACAGCTCGACGGTCCGGCCGGCGAACGTGACGCTGCCCTCGACCGCGATCCGCGGCTGCGGGATGACGTACATCGTCCGTGCGAGCTTGGCGCGCTCGACCAGCGGATGCACGGGCAGCCCGGGCTGTGTGCCGGGGGTCCAGCGCAGTTCCCAGGCGACCTCGCCGAAAGCGCCCGCAGTACCCCGGTCCGAGAGCTCCGCGTCCCCGATCAGCAGCCGGAACGGGTCGCTCTCGCCGCGCAGGAGCTCCGGCCCGAACACCTCACGGGCACCGAAGCGCGTTCCGTCGCGGTGCATCGCGGCGAACCACAGCGAGCAGTCGGCGGGCCCGTCGAGCGGCGCGTGCATCGCGAACCGGATCCAGATGCCCAGGCCCGTGCCGCGGTCGGCAAGGGTCAGAAACCAGACCTCGTAGTGGCCGGGCTCGCCGTCCCAGCGCAGATCGTTCAGGGCTCGCATCGCTCCAGACCCTAATCGGCCAGCGCCACGGCGAGCTCGGCGTCGCGGCCGACGGCGCGCTCGTCGAGTCGAGCGTCGAGCGCGAGCGCGAGCCGTCGCCCGATCTCGGGGCCCTGCGGAACGCCGGCGGCGAGCAGGTCGTCGCCCGTGATCGCGGGGCGCACGTGCCGCAGCTCCTCGAGCCACCGCTGCGCGTTCTCACCGCCGGCCAGCGCGATCGCCTCGACCGGTGCCCCGCGGGCGGCGCGCGCGATCTCGCTCGGGCGCTGCGCAGCGCGCAGCGGTGCACCCGTCACCCAGCGCGATGCCGCGGCGACGACGTCGCGGTCGGGCCCGGTGAACTGCAGATGGCCCAGCCAGCGGGTGAGCAGGTCGACGTCCATCGCTGCCGTGCACGCGGCGAGGACGACGAGATCGCCGCGACCGTCGGCTGGGAGCAGGTGCAGCGCCGCCGTCAGCGGGCGCGGGCGCGGAACGAACCCGTCGGGCAACGCGCGCGGGTTCAGCGCCTTCAGCTGCTCGAAGACCGCACACGGGTCCGGTTCGGCCAGCGCGAGCCGGACCTCGTAGCCCAGCCTTTCCCCGCTGACCTCTCCCGGCCCGGCGACGGCGGCCAGGTCGGCGGTCTGCGGATCGACCGTGAACCCCAGCCGCGCGGCGTAGCGGGCCACGCGCCAGACGCGCGTCGGGTCGTCGATGAAGGAGCGCTCGTGCAGGACGCGCAGCACGCCGGCGCGCAGATCCTCGAGCGCACCGGGCCACGAGCACACCTCGCCGTCCGTGAGCCGGACGGCGATCGCGTTGACGGTGACGTCGCGCCGCGCGAGGTCGTCCTCCAGTGGCGCCCACGTGACCTGCGGGAGTGCCCCGGGGGCTGGATAGACCTCGGTGCGCGTGCGTGCGAGGTCGAACCGGCAGGCGCCGTCCTCGACGGTGGCCGTGCCGAACCGCTCGTGCTCGGTCACCGCGCCGCCAAGCGCGATCGCCAGCGCGCCAACGTCGTCCTCGACAGCAACATCGAGCTCGCGCGGGACGTTCCCGAGGATCATGTCCCGCACCGCGCCGCCGACCAGCCAGACCCCCGATCCGCCGGGCGCGGCCGCCAGCAGTCGCGCCCCGCAGGGCGTTGACCGCAACAGCTCGACCACTCGGGTTGCTTCCATAGGGGCACGCATGATCCCGCGATCGCGCAACGCCCGCATGGCGACCGTCTCACTCGCAGTGCTGATCCTCGCGGCCGTGGGCGTCCTGGCCTACGCGCTGGCGAACGACCGGCCCGGCAACGTCTCCAACCCGGACGTGGCGTTCACGGCGCCCGTGGCACCGCCGACCGCGAGCGCGGCTCCCGAGCGCGCGAAGAACTTCGAATGGCCCGAGTACGGCTACACGCGCGCCCGCACCCGCTACTTCCCGCTCGGTGAGCCCGCGCGCCCGCCGTTCCCGGTGCGCTGGGCCGTGCGCGGCGACGAGCTGCTCGAGTTCGGCCCGGTCGCCGGCGGCAGCTCGCTGTACCTGCTGAAGAACAATGGGGCGCTGTATGCGGTCAAGCGCCGCACCGGCATCGTCTACTGGAAGAAGAAGCTGGGTCACCTCGCCGCATCGTCACCCGCGTACTCCGGCGGGGTCCTCTTCTGCACGATCCTCGAGAGCGACAAGGGCTCGAAGAAGGGCCGGATCGTCGCCTTCAACGTCGAGTACCCGCGCGTGCGCTGGTCGCGGACGCTGCCCAGCCGCACCGAGACCTCGCCGATCGTCGTCCACGGGACGGTCTACGTCGGCAGTGAGAACGGCACCGTCTACGCCTTCGATGCCGACGACGGCAAGCTGCGCTGGACCTACCGCGCAGAGGGCGCCGTCAAGGGCGGGCTCGCCTACGACGCGGGCAAGCTCTATGTCGGCGACTACAGCGGGCGCGTGCAGGCGATCGACGCCCGCAGCGGACGCAAGGTCTGGTCGGTCAGCGGCGGCGGCGGCGCGTTCGGGCTCGGCGGCGGGCGGTTCTACGCCACGCCGTCGGTCGCCTTCGGACGGGTCTATCTCGGCAGCACGAACGGCAGCATGTACTCGTTCGCCACCGGCAACGGCGAGCTCGCCTGGCGCCGCGCGACCGGCAACTACATCTACTCCTCGGCCGCCGTCGCCAGCATCCCGGGGATCGGCCCGACGGTCTACGTCGGCTCCTATGACGGAACGCTCTACGCGCTCGACGCCCGCAGCGGCGAGGTCCGCTGGAAGCACAAGGCCGAGGGCCGCATCTCGGGCGGCATCCAGATCATCGGCGACCTCGTCTTCTACTCGACGCTCAACCGCCACACGACGGCGCTGGGAGCCGCGACGGGTCGCCAGGTCTGGACCGTCGCCAAGGGCAAGTTCAACCCGGTGATCAGCGACGGGCGCTACCTCTTCCTCAACGGCCAGACGAGCCTGTTCGCCTACGACCTGCAGCCCGGGAAGGGCCCTGTGAAGACCTTCCCCGGTGACCGCCCGGAGATCCTGCCACCCGCGCGTGACCGCGCGCGACTTGCGCGCGAGCGCGGACAGACGTCCTCCGGCGCGCCGGAATAGCCGGCCGCTACGCGGGCGGCGGGCGCACGGCGATCCCGGCGGCCGCCAGGTGCGCCTTCGCCTCGCCGATCGTGTGCTGTCCGTAGTGGAAGATCGAGGCACAGAGCACCGCATCCGCCCCGGCCTGAAGGGCCTCGACGAGGTGGTCGAGCGTCCCGGCCCCGCCCGAGGCGATCACGGGCACCGCCACAGCGTCGGCGACCGCGCTCGTGAGCGGGAGGTCGTATCCGTCGCTGGTCCCGTCGCGATCCATGCTCGTCAGCAGGATCTCGCCTGCGCCGCGCCCGACCGCCTCCCGGCACCACTCGATCGCGTCGCGCCCGGTCGGCGTGCGCCCACCGGCCACGTAGGCCTCCCAGCCGGCCGCGGGATCCGCGGCGTCGCGCGCCTTCGCGTCCACTGCCAGCACGACGCACTGGGCGCCGAAGCGCGTGCTCAGCTCGTCGATCAGCTCGGGCCGCGCCAACGCCGCGGAGTTGACGCTGACCTTGTCCGCCCCGGCGTCGAGCACCGCCTGCGCATCGGCGACCGAGCGGATCCCGCCGCCGATCGTGAACGGGATGAAGACGTCGTCGGCGGTGCGGCGTGCGAGCGCGGCGACGGTGTCGCGCCGTTCGTGGGTCGCCGTGATGTCGAGGAAGACGAGCTCGTCGGCGCCCTCTGCGTCGTAGCGCTCAGCCAACTCGACCGGGTCGCCGGCGTCGCGGATGTCGACGAAGTTCATGCCCTTCACGACCCGTCCGGCGTCGACGTCCAGGCACGGGATGACGCGCTTCATGTGCACGACCCGAGGGTAGATGCTTCGAGGCCTCAGCGGCCGTTGAGGGCGTTCTGGCCCTCCGCGACCGTGAAGCGGCCCTCGTAGAGCGCCTTCCCGACGATCACACCGCCGAGATTGACCTGCCGCAGCGCCGCCAGCTCGCGCAGGTCGTCGAGCGTCCCGACGCCACCGGAGTAGATGAACCGCCCGCGCACGACGTTCGCGATCCGCTTGACCTCGTCGGTGTCCACGCCCTGGAGCATCCCGTCGCGATCGACGTTGGAGTAGACGAACGAGCGCACGCCGCGGTGCTGCAGCGACTCGATGACCTCCTCGGCGGGCAGGCCCGTGCTCTCCTGCCAGCCGGACACCGACACGCGTCCGCCGCGGGCGTCGATGCTCACGATCACGCGCTCGCGGAATGCGCCCAGGCAGTCGTCGAGCAGGTCGACGTCGCGCAGCGCAGCCGTCCCGAGGATGACCCGCTCCACGCCGACGTCGAGCGCCGCTCGCACCGATGCCAGCGAACGCAGCCCGCCGCCGAGCTGCACCGGGACCGCCAGCTCGCTCGTCATCGCCGCGACGTGCTCGAGATTGGCCGGAGCGCCGCTCTTGGCGCCGTCGAGGTCGACGACGTGCAGGAACCTGGCTCCGGCCTCCACCCAGGCACGCGCCGCCTCGAGCGGCGAGTCGCGATAGACGGTCCGGTCGTCGAAGTCGCCCTGGACGAGCCGGACGGCATGCCCCTCGAGGATGTCGACGGCCGGGTAGAGAATCATGCGGGAGTGCGCGCCGCGAGCGCGGCGAAGTTCGCCAGCAGCCGCAGCCCGTGGGTTGATGACTTCTCCGGGTGGAACTGGGCGCCGAAGACGTTCCCGCGCGCGACGACGCTCGCGAACGGTCCGCCGTAGTCGCTGACGCCGAGGATGTCCGCCTCGTCGTCGGGGTGCGGGACGTAGGAATGCACGTGGTAGAAGGTCGCCGGATCGGGCAGTCCGTCGAGCAGCGCCGAGGCGCCCGTCCAGCGCACGTCGCTCCAGCCGATGTGCGGCAGCTTCAGGCCCGGCGCCTGCAGCGGACGCACGGTTCCCGCGATCAGCCCGAGGCCCTCCGCCCCATCATGCTCGGAGGAGCCGTCGAACAGCAGCTGCATCCCCAGGCAGGCCCCGAAGATCGGGACGCCCGCGGCGGCGCGCTCGCACAGCAGCTCGTCGAAGCCGCCCTCGCGCAGCAGCGCCATTCCCGCGGGGAACGCCCCCACACCCGGCAGCACGAGGCCGTCGGCCCCGCGCAGCGCGTCGTGATCGGCGCTGAGCACGGCCCGGGCGCCGACGCGCTCGACCGCCTTCTCAACCGAGCGGCGGTTGCCCGCGCCGTAGTCGACGATCCCGATGGTCGCTCCGGCTCCCTCCATCAGCCGGTGAGCGTCCCCTTCGTCGAGGGCACTCCATCCTCGTCGGGGTCGATCGCGACGGCCTGCCGCAGGGCGCGGGCGAAGGCCTTGAACAGCGCCTCGATCACGTGGTGGGCATTCGTCCCGCACTGCACCTCGAGGTGCAGCGTCAGCTTCGCGGTGCTCGCCACCGCGCGGAAGAACTCGTCCACGAGCTCGTGGTCCATCCCACCGGTCTCCCCTGGTGGCAGGTCGGCGTGGAACACGAGCAGCGGACGGCCGGAGATGTCGATCGCGCACAGCGCCCGCGCTTCGTCCATCGGGATGACCGCGTGGCTGTAGCGGGTGATGCCGGAACGGTCGCCGAGCGCCTCGTCGAGCGCGCGCCCGAAGGCCAGCCCCGTGTCCTCGACGGTGTGGTGGGCGCCGGTGTGCAGGTCGCCGCTGACGTCGACGCCAAGGTCCAGGCGCCCGTGGCGCGCGAGCAGGTCGAGCATGTGGTCCAGGAAGCCCACACCCGTCTTGCGCTCACCCACGCCGGACCCGTCGAGATCCAGGCTCAGGCGGATCCGGGTCTCGTTCGTCTCGCGGGAGATCTCAGCGCGGCGGCTCATCAGCGTCCATTCTCCCGAACCTCCATCGATGTTGCGTGCAGGTCGAAGCCCTCGGCTCGGGCGATCGCCGCGCCGGGGGGTGCCAGCAGGCCCGCGGCGTCGCCGATGTGCACCTCGCTGAGGCGCCGGCGAAAATGCCCGACGTTGAGCCCCGAGGCGAACCGCGCCGCGCCGCCGGTGGGCAGCGTGTGGTTGGAGCCGGCGACGTAGTCGCCGAACGCCGTCGCGCCGGCGGCTCCCACGAACACGCAGCCGGCGGAGCGGATCTGCGGGGCCAGCGCCTCGGCCGCGGCGCCCATCAGCTCGAGGTGCTCGGGCGCGAACGCCTCTGCGAGCGCGAGCGCCGTCGCCACGTCGGGGACGCCGACGAGGACGATCGCCGCGCCGCTGTCGGGTGTGCCTGCGAGCTGGGCGGCGATGTCGTCGAGCAGTGCCGCGTCCTCGCTGACGGCGACGGCGAGTGAGCCTGCGCCATGCTCGGCCTGGGCGAGGAGGTCAATGGCGGCCAGCGCGGCATCGGCACCTTCGGAGGCGACCACGAAGACGTCGCTGGGACCGGCGAACCCGTCGATCCCGACGGCGCCGGACACGAGCCGCTTGGCCTCCTGGACCCAGAGGTTCCCGGGTCCGGCGATGACGTCGGCGCGCGCGATCGACTCGGTGCCGAACGCCAGCGCCGCGATCGCGTGCGCACCGCCGAAGCGGTAGATCTCGGCGACACCGCACAGCGCGCAGGCGGCAAGGATCAGCGGGTGACCTCCGGGCGCGCAGACGACGACCTCGTCGACGCCGGCTGCGCGGGCGGTGACCGCGCCCATCACGACGCTGCTCGGGTAGGCGGCACGCCCGCCCGGGACGTAGATCGCCGCACGGCGCACCGGCACCTCGCGCAGCCGGATCAGCTGTCCCTGCGCAAGCGGGACGTCGCGGTCGGCATTGACGCCTGCATGTGCCACGGCTCCGACGTTGGCGATCGCCAGGTCGAGGGCGGAGCGCACCTGCGGGTCGATCCCCGCCAGGGCGACGTCGATGTCGTCCTGCGTCACACGCAGCGGGCCTGTCACGCCGTCCAGCCGGGCCGCCAGCTCGGCGAGCGCGGCGTCGCCGCCTTCACGGACCGCCTCGACGATCACCGCGACCTCAGCGCTGACGGACCCTGCGGAGGGCACGAACGCGCGAATCCGGGTCGCCAGCGGCCCGGCGGCCTGGGGGTCGTCGAGCCGCAGGCGGGTGTTAGCCGCCACGCAGCGCCTCGACGATCGCGTCCACCGCTTCGGCCTTCACCCGGTGTGCCACGCGGTTGGAGATCAGCCGCGCCGTCGACGCCGCGATCTCCTCGCGGATCTCCAGGCCGTTCTCACGCAGCGTCGTGCCGGTCGCGGTGAGGTCGACGATCGCCTCGGCCAGACCGGTCAGCGGCGCGAGCTCGACGGAGCCCTTGACCTCCACGATCTCCGCCTGGCGCCCCGTGCGCTCGAAGTAGTCCGCGGCGATCCGCGGATACTTGGTCGCCACGCGCATGACGCCGAGCCGGCGCAGCGCCTCCGCGGCCTTGTCGGGGCCGGCGGGCGAGGCGACGATCATCCGGCACGGCCCGAACCCGAGGTCCAGGAGCTCGAACACCTGTCGCTCGTGCTGCTCCATCAGGACGTCCTTGCCGGTGATCCCGATGTCCGCGGCGCCGGCCTCGACGTACGTGGGCACGTCGGACGGGCGCATCGTGACGACGCCGACGTCCTCGAAGAGGAGCTTGCGGTCGTTGGAGCGCACCTCGGCGGTGTCGATCCCGATCCGGTCCAGTGCGTCGAGCGTCTCGCCCAGCAGCGCGCCGCGCGGCACCGCGATCGTCAGGCCGTAGCGGTTCACCGGCTCGTCTCCCCGCGTGCCTCGCCGGCGAGCGCGAGGTGCAGCCGATCGACGCCGAGCGCGAACCCGACGGCCGGGAGCGGCCGCCCGAAGCGGCCGATCAGGTCGTCGTAGCGCCCGCCGCCGCCGAGCGGCTCACCGAGCTCGGGGTCGTAGACCTCGAACATCGGGCCGGTGTAGTACCCGAGGCGCGGGAAGCGGCCGAGGTCGACGATGACCCGCGCGGCGATATCCGGCTCGAGCAGGTCGATGACCGCGCGCAGGCCGTCGAGCGCGTCACGCAGCGGGCCAGGCGGGGCATCAAGGACATCGGCGCCGCCGCGCAGGCGCGGGATGCGCGCGAGCGTCGCGGCGGCATCCGGCGGCAGGCCGAGCGAGCCGACGACCCGGTCGATGCCGACGAGGTCACGCGTTCCGAGCTCGTGCAGCAGCGCTTCGCGGGCCGCCGCGGGAACGCCGTAGGCCGCGAGCAGCGTCGGATACAGCGTCGCGTCCCCCACCCCGACGCTGAACTCGCGCAGCCCCGTCGCTTCGAGCGCGCGGCACAGCACCGTCAGCACCTCGGCGGTCCCGCCCGGGCCGGGGACGCCGACGAGCTCGACGCCGGCCTGCAGAAACTCCCGCATCTGCCCGCGGTGCGGTCGCACCGCGCGGTAGGCGTGGGCGGCGTAGCAGAAGCGCAGCGGCGGCTCGGCGTCGGCGTAGCGCGTCGCGACGACGCGCGCGATCGGCACGGTCATGTCGGCGCGCAGCGCCAGCAGCGCCCCGTGGTCGTCGACGACCCGGTAGGACGGCTTCAGCCCCAGCTCGGCGAGTCGCAGCGTCTCCTCGAACTCGACCGCCGGCGTCGAGATCTCGCCGTAGCCGGACTCGTCGAAGGTCGCCAACAGAGCGCTCGTGATCCGGCGCAGCACGCGCATCTCCTCGGGGAGCACGTCGCGGGTGCCGCTGGGGATGCGCAGAGTCACGCGTGAACGGGCTCGGGATCGCTCGCGACCCGCTCGATGCGCCCGCCGAGGTCCCGCAGGCGCTCATCGATCCGCTCGTACCCGCGGTCGATCTGCCCGATGTTGCCGATCTCGCTGCGCCCGTCGGCGCACAGCGCGGCGATCAGCATCGCCATGCCGGCGCGGATGTCCGGCGACTCGACGCGCTCGCCGCGCAGCCGCGAGGGCCCGCTGACGATCGCGCGGTGCGGGTCGCACATCGTGATGTCCGCGCCCATCAGCACGAGCTTGTCGGTGAAGATCATCCGGTTCTCGAACATCCACTCGTGGATCAGGACCGAGCCCTCGACCTGCGTCGCGAGCGCGACGGCGATCGAGGTGAGGTCGGCCGGGAACGCGGGCCAGGGACCGTCCTGCACCTTCGCCTTGTACTCGCCGACGTCGCGCGCGGCGACCAGCTTCTGGTCACCCGGCACGATCACGTCGGCGCCGTCGATCTCGCTGTGCAGGCCGAGCTTGCCGAAGACCAGGCGGATCATCCGCAGGTCGTCCGGATCGGTGTCGCGGATGCGCAGCTCGCCGCCGGTGACGCCGGCCAGCGCCATGAACGAGCCGATCTCGATGTGGTCCGGGCCGATGTCGTGGTGGCAGCCGCCGAGCTCGCGGCAGCCGGTGATCGTGAGGACGTTCGAGCCGATGCCGCGGATGTCGGCGCCCATCTTCACGAGCATCCGTGCCAGATCCTGGACGTGGGGCTCGCAGGCGGCGTTGCCGAGCACGGTCTCGCCGGGCGTCAGGGCGGCCGCCATCAGCGCGTTCTCGGTCGCCATCACGGACGGCTCGTCCATGAAGACCTCGGCGGCGCGCAGACCTCCGACGGGGGCATCGATGACGATGTCGCGCTCGTGCCGGAAGCTGGCGCCCAGTGCGGCGAAGGCGTCGAGGTGCGGGTCCAGCCGCCGGCGGCCGATCACGTCGCCGCCGGGCGGCGGCATGACGGCGCGCCCGAAGCGGCCGAGCAGCGGCCCGGCCAGCAGGAACGATGCCCTGATCGCCTCAGCCCGGCCGCGGTCGATCTCCGCTGCGGGATCGACGTCGGCGGCGCACAGGCTCAACTCGTGTTCCCCCAGCCAGGTGATCGCCACGCCGAGCCCTTCGAGCACGCCGAGCATCGCCTCGACGTCGCGGATCCGCGGGACGTTGCGGACGACGACCTCCTCGCTCGAGAGGACGGATGCGGCGAGGATGGGGAGCGCGCCGTTCTTGTTCCCGGCGGGCACGATCGTGCCGCTCAGGGGCGTGCCGCCCTCGATGACGAACTTCTCCATAACAGGGGGCGCCGAGGCCGGCCGGGGCAGGCGCTCGGCTAGGGTAACAGCCATGTTCACGGGACTTTCGCGCCCCGAAGCCTGGTCCCTGCTCTGCGAGTGGGTCGAGTCCGAGCCGCTCCGCCGGCACTGCCAGGCGGTCGAGGCCTCGATGCGCGCGTACGCCCGGCGCAACGGCGCCGACGAGGAGCTCTGGAGTGTCGTCGGCCTGCTGCACGACATGGACTACGAGCGCCACCCGGACATGGACGCCGCGGACGGCCACCCGCGCACCGCGATGCGCGTCCTGAGTGAGCGCGGCGTCGATCCGGTGATCGTTCGCGCCATCGCCTCGCACGCCGATTTCATGGACACCCCGCGCGAATCGGACATGGAGAAGACGCTGTACGCCGTCGACGAGCTCTCCGGCTTCGTGCTCGCCTGCGCGTACGTGCGTCCGCAGGGGATTCACGGCCTGACACCCAAGTCGGTCAAGAAGAAGCTGAAGCAGCCGAGCTTCGCCGCCGCGGTCAGCCGCGAGGATGTCACGCGCGGCGCCGAGGAGCTGGGCGTGGACTTCGACGAGCACATCACGATCGTCATCGGTGCGCTCGAGGAGCGGTCGAGCGAGCTCGGCCTTGACGGCACTGCCGACTCGGTCGCCGCCGAGCCCGCCTGAGCCCGAGTGTCGGCACGGCGGCAGTACGCCGCGGTCCTGCGCGCGCCGAACGTCGCCCGTCTGCTGACGACGGCGCTGCTCTCGCGCGCGCCCGTCGGCGTCAACGGGCTGGCGATCGTGCTGTTCATGCGCGCGGAGACCGGGTCGTACGCGATCGCCGGCGCGGTGGCCGGGTTCTACGCCGTCGGCGCGGCGTTGATCTCGCCGTTCCTGGGCCGCGTCGTCGATCGCACCGGCGCCGACCGGATCCTCGTCCCGCTGGCGCTGCTGCACGGCGCCTGCCTCTGCGGCCTCGTCGCGCTCGGCCTCGCGGGCGCGCCACACGGCCTCGTGTTCCTGTTCGCGTTCCTCGCAGGCTCAGCGGTCCCGCCCGTGGGATCGGTGCTGCGCGCGCTCTGGCCGTCGCTGATGAGCGAACAACCCGAGCTGATCACGACGGCCTATGCAATCGACGCGGTGATCGTCGAGCTCGCCTTCACCGTCGGCCCGCTGGTCGTCGGCCTGACGGCGGCGTATGCGTCGCCGCAGCTCGCGCTGCTGCTGGCGGTGGTGTTCGTGATCGGCGGCACGGCCGCGTTCGCCGCCGCCGGGCCTGTGCGCCGCTACGCCCCCGCCGACGGGCACGGGCATGACACCGGTGGGCGGCTCGGCGCCCTGCGCAGCGTGGGCGTACGCACCCTCGTCGGGACGACGCTGCCGATCGGCTTCTGCGTCGGCGCCGCCGAGGTCGCCTTCCCGGCGTTCGGCGAATCCGTCGGCAACCCCGCGCTGGCGGGGCCGCTGATCGCGATCTGGTCGGCAGGCAGCGCCGCCGGCGGGTTGGTCTACGGGGCCTACGGAAACCGCGTCGAGCTGCGGACCGCGTACCTGCGGACGCTCGCGATCGTCCCGCTCGTCACGCTCCCGCTCGCGCTGCCGAGCTCGTTCATCGTGATGGCGCCGCTCGCGCTGCTCGCGGGCATCGCGATCGCCCCGCTGATCGCCGCTGGCAGCCAGCTGATCGGCGAGGTGGCGCCGCAGGGCGCACTGACCGAGGCATATACGTGGCCGCTCACCGCGCTGGTCGGGGGCGTCGCGGCCGGCAACGCTGCGGCGGGCGTGATCATCGCGTCGTCCGGATGGCGCGAGGCATTCCTGGCTGCCGCCGCCGTCGGCACGATCGGCATTCTGATCGGCCTCGCGCGGCGCGGGACGCTCGCGAGCCCGGCAGCAACGGCCTGAGCGCCGTCAGCCCCAGCGCCCGCCGGCCTTCGCCCACTCCTCCAGGTGATCGGCGCCGCAGAACCCGTCGGCGATCCGGTGCTCGCCGCGGTGGCGGACGAGCAGCACATGGGTCTCGCCCAGCGGCGCCCCGCAACGCGCGCAGTCGGGCTCGAGCCCATCGCGCAGCTCGCCGGCATCCACGGGCGCCGGCGACCAGTGCGCGCCTCGGAGCACCCACGGCACGACATGCTCCAGCCGGCAGAAGACGGCGCGGCGCTCGCCGGCCGGTTCGAACGCCCGGAACCCGTCGTCCGGCGGCACCGCCTCGCCGCACCAGCTGCACTGCTCATGAGACATCGCCGGCAGCGTATCCGGGGCTGCTGCCGGCTCCCCGCGGGTTATCGTGGCGGCATGCCCGAGCCTCTCGCGATCGTCGTCCTCGAAGGCGACCAGACCGGCCAGGAACTGCTCGAGCAGGCTCTGCGCGTCATCGAGCCCGAGGTGATCGGCGTCGCGCTCGACCTTCCCCGCTTCGACCTGTCGCTGGCGCAGCGCCGGGCGACGAACAACGGCGTGGTCACCGACGCGGCCGCGGCGATGCGCGCGGCCGGCTACGGCATCAAGGCCGCGACCGTGACGCCGGAGAGCGCGGACGACGTCGGCTCGCCGAACCGGATCCTGCGCGAGGACGTCGACGGTCGCGTGATCATCCGCACCGGACGGCGGATTCCCGGCATCAACCCGGTCGCCGGCGTGCATCACCCGATCTCGATCGTGCGGATGGCCGTCGGGGACGCCTACGGCGCCGAGCAGTGGCGCGAGGGCCCCGCCGGTGACGACGCCGAGGTGGCGTTCCGCACGGAGCGCATCACGCGCGGGACGTGCCGAGCGGTCGCCGAGTACGCCTTCCGGCAGGCGCGGCGGATGGGCGCGCGCGTCTACGGCGGGCCGAAGTGGACCGTCTCCCCCGTGTACGAGGGCATGCTCAAGGAGGAGCTCGACGCCGCGGCGGCGCGCCATCCGGACATCGCCTACCAGCCCGTCCTGATCGACGCGACCTACGCCGGTCTCGTGACCGGTGCCGCGGACGTGCCGCTGGTGATCCCGGCCCTGAACCGCGACGGCGACTGCCTCAGCGACCTCGTGATGCCGATGTTCGGCTCGATTGCGGGCGCCGAGTCGGTCCTGCTCGCCTTCGACGACGAGCTGGCCACCCAGGTGGCGATGGCTGAGGCTCCGCACGGCACCGCGCCTGCGCTGGAGGGCAAGGACCTCGCCAACCCGATGGCGATGATCCTCGCCTGCGCGGCGGTGCTGCAGTACGCGTCGACGGGCCGGCCCGACGTCGAGCGCGCCTCGCGCGCGATCTACGAGTCGGTGCTGGAGACGACTGCGGCAGGAATCCGCACACCGGACCTCGGGGGCCACGCGTCGACGAGCGGCTTCACCAGCGAGGTGATCACTCGGGTGCAGACGAAGCTCGAGGTGTGGTCGTCGCTGGGCTCGGCGGTGTAGCCGGCTGCGGGGCGGCGTCCTCGTCGGCGACCTCACCCTCGAGCGTGAGGTGCGCCGCGAGCGGATCGTCGATCGGTGCGGCGCCCCGCGGTGCCTCTGCCAGCCCGAGGCCGGCCCGGTGCTGTCGCCCCCGCCTGACCGTCGCGGCGCGCATCAGCGCGAGGACGAGCGTCGCGCTGATCAGCAGGCTGATGATGTTCAGGAAGAGCTGGAAGCCCGAGCCCTTGACCGCCTCCCAGTCGCCGTAGGCGGCGGAGAGCCCGATGTCCGCTGCCGCGGGGATCGTCGTGATCGAGATCGCCACGCCGACGAGCGCTCCGGACTTGCCCAGTGTCACCGACAGCATCCCCGCCGCACCCGCGCAGAGGGCCACGACGACCGAGTAGCCGTCCGGCGCGGCGATCGTCTGCGCCAGTGTGTTGCCGGCACGGTTGAAGTCGTCCGGGGCGATGCCCGTGAGGATCAGCAGGACCGAGATCGCAAAGCCGGCGATGATCGCGGCGGTGAACCCCACGGTGAGCGCGGCGAAGCCACCGAGCGCGATATCGCGCCGCGCGCGGACGACACCGACGGAGAAGGCGGCGATCGGCCCGAAGTCGGGGCTGACGGCCATCGCGCCGACGACGATCGGCGCGGAGTCGATCAGGACCGCGACCGACGCGATCGCCCCCGCGAGCGTGAACAGCGCCACGAGGCCCCAGCTGAGGAAGCCCTGCTGCGCGATGCGCTCCCCCACGGCGTGCCAGACGACTGCGTCGGCCGGGTTGCCGCGCGCAAGCCGCGTCGCTTCCAGGCCCCTGGTCGAGACCGAGGCCTCAAGGTGCTCGACATCGATGATGCCGCACTCGGAGATGCCCATCTGGCGCAGGTCACCGACGATGAAGCTGGCTTCCTCGTCCGCGACATCACACGAGACCACGTCCCCGACGGGATCGAGCGCCGCGTCGCGGTAGACGACCAGCGCCGTAACGGTGTCGGCGCGCTTCAGGAGGGCGATCGCCACGTCGGCCTCGGCCCGAGGCGCGATGATGCGCAGGTGGACCATGGGAGCCGGATCGTACGCGAGGGCGCCCTGCAAGACCGCTTGCACGGAAACCCCTGCGTTCAAGCCAGATCCGGGCGCGCCGCGTCCTGCTTCGGCGCCGAGCCGTCCGACCGGCGACCTACCTTTACGAACACATGTTCCCCACCGGCAGGACACCGAGGAGCGCGCCGCTCCGCAGAGCACTTCGCTTCGTCGCCGACCTCGTGACGCTCGCGCCCGATCCTCGCGATCCCGCCGGCTGCTGCGACCCGCTCCCACACCCCCACCGCCGGCCCGCGACGCTCGACCGGATGCCGGGCCGCCGGCCCGGGCGAGTACCGGCTGCACCGCAGATCTGCCGGACCGTTGGGCCGCAGAACACACGGGTTCCGGCCCGCCGCGGCCCCGCGGTCGGCGGACAGCACCGCAGCGCGTAGCCCGCGGGCCCGAAACGCAGATGAGCCGCCCCGAGGGACGGCTCATCGAAAAAAAACCGGCGGCGACCTACTCTCCCAGGCCCGAAGGGCCAAGTACCATCGGCGCTGAGGGGCTTAACTGCTCTGTTCGGAATGGGAAGAGGTGTTTCCCCCTCGCCAGCACCACCGGAACTTGACGAGACCGCCCACCTCGGCGAACCTTGAAAACCGCACTGCAGCCAACCAAGAAACGGGCACCTAAAAAAGAACCGTCAAGCCCTCGGACGATTAGTACCGGTCTCCTTCACACGTTGCCGTGCGTCCAGGTCCGGCCTATCAACCTGGTGGTCTACCAGGGTCCTTACTCCCTCAATGGGGATGGGAGAATTCATCTCGAGGCCGGCTTCCCGCTTAGATGCCTTCAGCGGTTATCCGATCCGTTCGTAGCTAAGCTGCGGTGCCCTTGGCAGGACAACAGCTACACCAGAGGAACGTTCACCCCGGTCCTCTCGTACTAGGGGCAAATCCTCTCAATTCTCCAACGCCCACGGCAGATAGGGACCGAACTGTCTCACGACGTTCTGAACCCAGCTCGCGTGCCGCTTTAATGGGCGAACAGCCCAACCCTTGGG